>CAZFEK010000018.1:0-66824 GCA_964517465.1 uncultured Alcaligenaceae bacterium | reverse complement strand
AGGCCGCTCCTACCCGGCAATCGCAGCGCTTCAGCTCTCGCCACCGTCCTATCGCGGCCAAGGCCAAGGGTTGGTAGGAGCGGGCTTGCCCGCGAACGCAGCGCCAGGCGCCTCACCGTTGTTGGGTCGCGGCCAAGGCCGCTCCTACCCGGCAATCGCAGCGCTTCAGCTCTCGCCACCGTCCCTTCACGGTAATAAGAGCACACATCCTCGCCTTGCTTCGCGACCTTCACGCTAAAGGATTTCGACCATGCAATTCTCGGAACACTGGCTGCGTAGCCTTGTCAATCCGCCGCTCGACACAAACGAGCTTGCGCACGCACTCACCATGGCGGGGCTCGAAGTGGAAGACGTAAAACCCGTCGCCGGTGTTTTTTCTGGCGTTGTGGTGGCCGAGATCCGCGAAGTCGCTCCTCATCCAAACGCCGACCGGCTGCGCGTTTGCAAGGTCGATGTGGGCGCAAGCGCGCTCCTTCCGATCGTCTGCGGCGCACCGAATGCTGCCGCGGGCTTGCGCGTTCCGTGCGCGACGATAGGCGCCAAGCTTCCCGGGCTCACCATTGCCAAGGCCGCCATGCGCGGCGTGGAGTCTTTCGGCATGCTTTGCTCAGCGCGAGAATTGGGCATTTCCGAGGATGCGGCGGGTCTGCTGGAGTTGCCCGCCGATGCGCCCGTCGGGCAGGATCTGCGGGCTTACCTCGCCCTCGATGATCATTCCTTCACCATCAAGCTCACGCCCAATCGCGCCGATTGTTTGGGGGTGCAAGGCATCGCCCGCGAAGTGGCCGCAATCACCAGCACACCCTGGACTCCGGTCAGCGTCAAAATCAACCCCGTGCAAGGGCAAGCGCGTTTTCCCGTCCGTTTGACCGACCCGGCGGCCTGCGGGCGTTTTGCCGGCCGAGTGATCCGCGGCGTCGATCCGCTGGCGCCAACGCCGGAATGGATGAAGCAGCGCCTGGCGCGCAGCGGCCAGCGTTCGATCTCGGCCCTGGTCGACGTGACCAACTACGTCATGCTGGAACTCAATCGACCCTTGCACGCCTACGACTTGGCCAAGCTGCAAGGAGAAATCGTGGTCCGCTGGGGCGACGGGCAAGAAAAGCTCGAACTGCTAAACGGCCAAACCATCACCGTCGAGCGCGACATGGTCGCGATAACCGATGCCTCAGGTTCGATCGGCCTCGGCGGCGTGATGGGCGGCGCCACGACGGCCTGCAGCGACACCACCACCAGCGTGTTCTTGGAGTCGGCCTTTTTCCCGCCCGACGCCATCGCTGGTCGCGGGCGCCGGATCGGAGTGCTTTCCGATGCGGCGCACCGCTTCGAGCGCGGTGTCGATTACGAAAGCGCCGTTGCGGGGATAGAACGCGCCACCGAACTGGTGCTCGCCATTTGCGGCGGCGATGCCGGCCCGCTCGAAGACCATCGGCTGGACGGGCCCAAGCGCGAACCAGTGCGCGTTCGCCCGGAGCGGGTGAATCGCATTCTGGGCATCGATATCGACGCGGCGACCATCGCGGACATTTTCCGGCGCCTCGATTTGGGTGTGGAACAGGAGAATGGGGATTTCTGGGTGAGGCCCCCTTCCTACCGCTTCGATTTGGCCATTGAAGAGGACTATATCGAAGAAGTGGCCCGCATCTACGGCTTCGATCGCATCCCGGCCCAGCCCGCCAAGGGTGCCAACCGGGCTCTGCCCCAGCCCGAAACGGCCCGGCCGGTTTCCCGTTTGGCGCGGGCCCTGGCCACCCGCGACTTCCAGGAAGTGATCACCTATTCCTTCGTTCCGGAGGAATGGGAGCGCACTCTCGGCGGCAATCAGCACCCCATCGCAGTGTTGAATCCCATCGCCAGCCAGATGAATGTCATGCGATCGAGTTTGATCGGCAGCTTGATCGATTGTTTGAAGCAAAACCTCAACCGCAAGCAAGAGCGGGTGCGCATTTTTGAAATCGGCCGTTGTTTCCTGGGCACCGGCAGCGCGATCGCACAACCCCAGCGCCTGGGCCTCCTGGCCTACGGTGCCGCGGCGCCCCTGCAGTGGGGCATACGGGCGCAGAAAGCCGATTTCTTCGACCTCAAAGGCGACCTCGAAGCCCTAGTCTGGCCGCGACGCCTCACTACCGAGGCGGCCCAGCACCCCGCGCTGCACCCTGGGCGCAGCGCACGGGTTAGCTTGGACGGCCAAACCATCGGCTGGCTGGGCGAACTGCACCCGCAGTGGCTGCAGCGTTTCGAACTCGCGTCAGCGCCGGTCGTCGCCGAACTCGACCTCGCCGCCTTGATGGCTCAGCCCGAGCCCGCAGGCCAGAGCCCGTCCAAGTTTCCACCCGTGCGGCGGGACTTGGCCCTCGAAGTGGACGAAACGCTGGCTGCCGAGCGTCTCCTCGGCGCCTTGCGCCTGGTCCGGCCGGAGGTCGTGAGCGAGATCACGCTATTTGACGTCTATCGCGGTCAAGGCCTTCCATCGGGGAAGAAAAGCCTTGCAATTCTTGTGCTTATGCAAGATACTCAAAAGACTTTGACAGATCAGGATGTCGACGCCGTCAAAGAGGAGTTGCTCGGCGTCGCGAAAGAACAATTCAACGCCAAGCTCAGATCGCAGGACTGAACATGACGCTCACCAAAGCGGAACTGGCCGACCTTCTTTTTGAACGCCTGGGCCTCAACAAGCGCGAATCGAAAGACATGGTGGAATGTTTCTTCGAGGAGATTCGCAAGGCCTTGGAGGCCGGAGATAGCGTCAAGCTGTCTGGCTTCGGCAATTTCCAGTTGCGCGCCAAACCGCAGCGGCCCGGACGCAATCCCAAGACCGGCGAAGAAATACCCATCACGGCTAGGCGTGTGGTGACCTTTCATGCCAGCCAGAAGCTCAAGGCCATGGTAGAGGCGGATAACCATGAGCGAAGCCAGCAGGCCTGATCTGCCGCCCATACCCGCAAAGCGCTACTTCACCATCGGTGAGGTGAGCGAGCTATGCGCGGTCAAGCCGCACGTGCTGCGTTATTGGGAACAGGAATTCACCCAATTGAAACCGGTCAAGCGGCGCGGCAATCGGCGCTACTACCAGCACCACGAAGTGCTGCTGGTGCGGCGGATTCGCGATTTGCTCTACGAACAGGGCTTCACCATCAACGGCGCGCGTCATCGCCTGGAGGATGAAGATTTGCGTTCGGCGGCTCCCGCGCCCGAGCCGGAGGCACGCGACGAGCCTAGCGGACTCGGTTTTCTACGCCAGGAACTCTTGGCGATACGCACGCTGCTGACGCAAACGGCCTGAACCGGGTATAATTGCGCGCTTCGGGGCGTAGCGCAGCCTGGTAGCGTACCTGCATGGGGTGCAGGTGGTCGGAGGTTCAAATCCTCTCGCCCCGACCAGCTTAAAAGGGAGGCCGGCTTGTCCGGCCTCTTTGTTTTTTGAGCGACGTGTTGTTCCTTGGCAAGCAGCCCATGGCCTTGCCTTCGAGTCGGAACATCTCGACCAAAGTGTCTTTTTCGGGGCCGCAGAACATGAAAGCCACGCAGTTCTTTCTTTCCACACTCAAAGAGGCGCCCGCCGAAGCGGAGATCGTCAGCCAGAAACTGATGCTGCGCGCGGGCCTCATCAAACGCTTGGGAAGCGGCATTTACACCTGGATGCCCTTGGGGCTGCGCGTGTTGCGCAAGGTGGAGAACATCATTCGCGAGGAAATGAACCGCGCCGGCGCGCTGGAGCTCTTGATGCCCGCGGTGCACCCGGCCGAACTTTGGCAAGAGACTGGCCGCTGGGATGTCTTCGGCCCGCAAATGCTGCGCATCAAGGACCGGCATGAGCGCAACTTCTGTTTTGGCCCCACCCACGAGGAAGTTATCACCGACGTGGTGCGCAAGGAGATCAGCAGCTATCGCCAACTGCCGGTGAATTTTTACCAGATCCAAACCAAATTTCGCGATGAAATCCGCCCCCGCTTCGGCGTCATGCGCTCGCGCGAGTTCATCATGAAAGACGCCTATTCCTTTGACGTCGACAAGGAGGGCATGCTCAAGAGCTACCAAGGCATGTACCACGCCTATGAGCGCATCTTTTCGCGCCTGGGGCTCAAGTTTCGGGCGGTAGCGGCCGATACCGGGGCCATAGGCGGTAGCGCCTCGCATGAGTTCCAGGTGCTCGCCGACTCGGGCGAAGACGCGATCGCCTTTTGCCCGCAATCGGATTACGCCGCGAACGTCGAACTCGCGGAAGCGCTGGCGCCCGCCAAGCCCCGCGCCGCACCGGCCGAAACCCTGCGCAAGGTGCCCACGCCGGGCAAGTCGAGTTGCGAGGAGGTGGCCGAGTTGCTCGAACTTCCCTTGGCGCGCACGGTCAAGTGCATCATGTTGTGGGCGCAGGACAAGGTACACATGCTGCTGATACGCGGAGACCACAATCTCAATGAAATAAAGACGGCCAAGCTTCCCGGTTTGGAAGGTTTTCGCTGGGCGAGCGACGAGGAAATCCGCGCTGCGGTCGGCGGACCGCCGGGTTACTTGGGGCCGGTGGGTATTCCTGACGACTTGCCGCTGATCGTCGATCGCACGGTCGCGGCGATGAGCGATTTCGTCTGCGGCGCCAACGAGGGCGACTACCACCTCACGGGTGTCAACTTCGGGCGCGATGCGCGCGAACCGAACCTCGTAGCAGATATTCGCAATGTCGTCGCCGGCGACCCCAGCCCGGACGGCAAGGGCACATTGGAAATCTGCCGCGGCATCGAGGTGGGACACGTCTTTGCCCTCGGAACCAAATACTCCACCGCCATGGGCGCAACTTACCTCGATGAAGCAGGGCAGGCGCGCGCCATCGAAATGGGCTGCTACGGCATCGGCGTCACGCGCGTGGTGGCAGCCGCGATCGAGCAAAATTTCGACGACAAGGGCATCGTTTGGCCCACGCCCATGGCGCCTTTCGCAGTCGCCATCGCACCGGTCGCATATGGCCGCAACGCCTTGGTCAAAGAAGCTGCCGACCGGCTTTATCAGCAACTTGCGGACGCAGGGGTCGAGGTCTTTCTCGACGACCGCGACGAGCGCCCTGGCGTGATGTTTGCCGACCTCGAATTGATCGGCATCCCGCTGCGCGTAACCATCGGAGAGCGCGGGCTCAAAGAGGGCATGGTGGAAGTGCAGGCTCGCCGGGAAACGACCGCAAGCAAAGTGCCGGTCACTGAGGTCGCGAGCCAACTCTTGAGCCTCGCTCGACACTGAGGTCGCCATGCGGAGCATTTTTGCCCTTGCCGTTTTGCTCCTTCTGCCGCAGCTCGCCAGCGCGGGCGCGCAGCGGGAAGAAGAGCTTTCGGCAAGTGTGCAGGCAGCACTTTCCAAAGCAGTCAGCGACTATGCGGCAACTCGGCCGGCGGCAATCGACGCCAGCGAAGCGCGCGTATGGCTGGCGATCATGTCCTCGCGCTTGGCCAGTCGCATCCCCGATGCCAAAGTGCGTTTGGATTTTCTGCAAACCGTGCACTACGAAGCCACCCGCGCCGGGCTCGACCCGCAGCTGGTGCTGGGCCTCATCCAGGTGGAGAGCGGCTTTCGCAAGTACGCCGTTTCTATTGCCGGAGCGCGCGGATTCATGCAAGTCATGCCCTTCTGGATCAAAGCGATCGGCCATAACGAACACAACCTCTTTCATTTGAGAACCAATCTGCGTTATGGCTGCACCATCCTTCGCCACTACCTCGACTTGGAAAAGGGCGACCTCTTCCGCGCTCTGGGCCGCTACAACGGAAGCTTGGGCCGGGCCGAATACCCCAACGCCGTGTTGGCCGCCTGGAAGAAGCACTGGACCTATCCCGCCGAAGAGGGCGTAAAACTCGCCAAGGCGGCGCCAAGCGCGGCAAGCACGGATTGATCTAAGTCGCGCCATGCCAAGTCTCGCGCGCTGCAAGCAAACCGTCATTCAAAACCACCGCCGTCGATGAGTGAAACCGCCGTCTACCGCGGCCGCTTCGCTCCCTCCCCTACCGGCCCTCTGCATTTCGGATCTTTGCTCGCCGCCATGGCGAGTTATTGCGATGCTCGCTGCCGCAAAGGGCAATGGTTGCTGCGCATGGAGGACCTCGATCCGCCGCGCGAGCGGCCCGGTGCCGCCACCGCCATACTCGACACCCTGCGCGCTTTTGGTTTCGTTTGGGATGGCGAGCTGGTCTACCAAAGCCAGCGCACCGAGCGCTACGCGGCCGCCTTGCAAACGCTGCAGGCCAAAGGACTGGCTTACCCCTGCGGCTGCACACGTGCCGAACTGGCGGGCGCACCGCTCAGCGCCAACGGCGAGGCGATTTATCCCGGCACTTGCCGCGATGGCCTCCCGCCCGGAAAGAAGGCGCGCGCCTGGCGGTTTCGCGTGGGTGATGCATGCGTGCAGTTTGAAGATTTGCTGCAAGGCCGCCAAGAACAAGACCTTGCCCCGGAGGTTGGCGATTTCGTCATTCGGCGGGCCGATGGCTGGTTCGCCTATCACCTCGCCGTGGTAGTGGACGATGCCGCGCAGGGCATCACCGAAATCGTGCGCGGTGCCGACCTCTTGCCCTCCACCCCCAGGCAGATCCAACTGCAGCGCACCCTGAATCTGCCCACCCCCCGCTATTTGCACATCCCCGTTGCGATCAACTCAAAGGGCGAAAAACTGTCCAAACAAACCCTGGCTCCCGCCCTGAACACCGACCATCCCATGCCGGAGTTGCTCCGTGCTTGGATTTTCCTGGGTCAGGAAAGCCTGCCCGAGGGCATGTTGCTCGATGAGTTTTGGCCTTGGGCCTTCAAGCATTGGCGACGGGAAGCGTTGCCGCGTCATTTGGTTTATCCAAGCGCGGTATAATATTCACTTTCCATCCCATCCGCGGCAAGCATCACAGCCCGCGCCGCAACACCCATGACCACACTCGTTGTCGTCCGCAAGGGCGAAGAGATTGCCATCGCCGCCGATTCCCTGACCACCTTTGGCGATACCCGCCTTTCCGCGGAATTCGATTCCTCCTTTGACAAGATCGTCCAGCACGGCGACACCTTCATCGGCCTTTGCGGCAGCGCCGCGCATCAACTCGTGTTCGAGAATTTGCTGAACGGCAATCGCGAATACGATTTCAGCAGCAAAGCAGCGATTTTCGAGACCTTTCGCAAGCTGCATCCCATCCTCAAGGAACGCCACTTCCTCAATCCCAAGGAGGAAGAAGACGACCCCTACGAATCGACGCAGATCACCGCGCTCATCGCCAATCCGCGCGGGATCTGCGGCGTGTATTCGATGCGCGAAGTGTTCGAATACACGCGTTTCTGGGCCGCCGGATCGGGGCGCGACTTTGCCCTCGGGGCCATGCATGCGGCCTATGATCAAGACCAGAGTGCCGCGCAGATCGCACAGTTGGGCATCGAAGCCGGCGCCACTTTCGACAAAAACACCGCCTTGCCGCTCACGCTCTATCGCGTGCCGCGCGGCGGCAGTTGAACCGGTCGCGAGCCCGCGCTCGACATGAGCCTCTACCTTCCAGCCGCCTTCGCCTGCAAAGACCGCAGTACCATCGCGCGGCTGATTGCCGAGCATCCGTTTGCCACCCTCGTCACCGCCCGCGACGAGGAGCTCGCCGTGACCCACCTGCCCCTGATCCTGCTGCCTGATCGCGAGCCTCATGGCACGATCATCGGCCACGTTGCACGCGCCAACCCGCATTGGCAATATTTCGCGCAGGGCAAAACCGTGGCCATCTTCCAGGGTCCCCATCATTACATCTCTCCGGCTTGGTACCAGAATCAAGAAGGCGCCGTTCCCACCTGGAACTACGCCGTGGTCCATTGCCACGGCCATCCTGAAACCATCGAGAGCGAAGCCGAGATCGACGCCGTTCTCGATTTTACGGTGCGCCATTTCGAAGCCCACCAGCGCGCGCCTTGGACGCCCGAACTCACCGAAGCGGCGTTAGGCAAGCTGCGCCAAGCAATCATCGCCTTTCGCATCCCCATCCAGCGCGTCGAGGCCAAATTCAAGCTTTCGCAGAATCGCTCCCAAGCCGACCGACAAAGCGTTGCGCATGCCCTCTCGAAGACGGAGAGCCAGGAAGCCCGGGCGGTGGCTGAAGCAATGCAAGGGCTCGATCACAAAAAGGGCTGAGCGCCCTTTGAAGATGCTCGCACCAGCCGGACCGGCCGCTCCCTGTGCCCTTCTAGCTCCAGCGGCTATACCTATGGCATACTGGGCCGGTTGATACCGCCGCGCCCCAGATGCCGATCCGCAGGTGGCCACCTGCGCGGCGAGGCGAAGGGCGGCAGCTCCTGGGAGGAGGAGGTAGGTAGTGCAGACTCTTTCAGCTTGCCAGTGCAGCCTAAGGGTTCCGCGATGACTCGGTCAGGGGCCGTGCCGGTCGATTCAGAAGCACCGAACGCGGACAGCGCGATACCCGATCTGGTCGTCGCGCGCGATGCGCTTGCCGCGCAACTAACGCACGCGCAGGAACTTCTGCGCGACGCCCGCGCCTTGCTCGCGGAGCGCGAAAGCAATGCCAGCGAACTGAAGTCCGATAACTTGCGCCTCGCCCAACTCTTGATGGAGCGAGAAGCAGAAGTCGCCGATTGCCGCGCAAGCCTTGCCGTCGAACGAGAGCAGGCGGGCATCGAGGTCGAAGCGCTGCGCGCGCAAATCGCCAATCTCACCAAACAATCCTTCGATCTGCAGGCTTCCGCGGCGCGAGACCACAGCCGCCTGCGCGAAATGGACAGCCGCTTGCGCGAGCGCGAGCAGGTGCTCATGCGTCAAACCGAACAGCTCACGCGCCAGGCCCACGAAATCAATCGGCGGGCGAGCCTTCTTTGGTGGCTGAAACTGCCCTGGCTTCGGCTCACCGGCAAATTGCCGCCAATGTGAGTTCCTGAGACCCGCAGGAGCATGAAGCATGAGCACTGATCGCTACGCTGAATTGCACGCCGACTGGCGCTGGGAAGTGCCTTGGGAATTCAACATCGCCGAAGCCTGCTGCCGGCGCTGGTCGAACGACGCCGAACGGGTGGCGCTCTACTGGGAAGACGAATCGGGCGAAAGCGCGCAATTCACATTTCACCAATTGCAGGAGTCGGCCAACCGCCTGTCCAATGCCCTGGCCGCGGCTGGCGTGCGGCGCGGCGACACGGTCGCGATCATTTTGCCGCAGCGCCCAGAAACCGCGATCGCGCACATCGCCTGCTATCAAATGGGCGCAGTGGCGCTGCCGCTTTCCTTCCTTTTTGGGCCCGATGCGCTCGAATACCGCTTGGCCGATGGAGAGGCCAAGGTCGCGTTGGTCGATGCCGCCTCCTGGCCCAATCTCCAGCCCCTGTGCGCGCGTTTGCCGCAGCTTGGCACGGTCATCGGCGTCGCGGGCCTGGGCGCCGCCGGGGTGACGCCTTTCGAGGAATTTGTCGCGGGCTTTGCCGCGAGTTACCACGCGGCCACGACTTTTGCCACCGACCCCGCGGTGCTGATTTACACCAGCGGCACCACTGGCCCGCCCAAAGGCGCCTTGATGCCACAGCAGGCGATACTGGGCAACCTGCCGGGTTTCGTCTATTCGCATGATCTCTTTCCGCAGCCCGGGGACTTCTTCTGGTCCCCGGCGGATTGGGCCTGGACTGGCGGCTTGATGGATGCCCTGCTGCCCACTTTATATTTCGGTTATCCCATCCTCGGCTATCGTGGACGCTTCGAAGCCGAAAGAGCATTCGAACTGCTGCAAAAGTATGCCGTGCGCAACACCTTTCTGTTTCCCACGGCCTTGAAGCTGATGATGAAGGCTTTGCCGCATCCCCGCGAGCGCTACGACTTGCGATTGCGCAGCATCATGAGTGCCGGCGAGGCCGTGGGCAGCACGGTATTCGAATGGGCGCAAAAGGAACTTGGCGTCACGATCAACGAAATGTTCGGCCAGACCGAAATGAACTACATCGTCGGCAATTCGCACACGCTCTGGCCGGCGCACCCCGGCTCCATGGGCAAGGCATACCCAGGGCATCACATTGCGCTGATCGACGAAGCGGGAGAACCGGTGGCGTCTGGCGAGACGGGCGAGATCGCGGTCAACCGCTATGGCTCGGATGGACAGCTCGATCCGGTTTTTTTCATCGGTTACTTCAAAAACCCCGAAGCCACGGCCAAGAAGTACGCGGGAGATTGGTGCCGCACCGGCGACATGGCGCTGGCCGATGCCGAGGGTTACCTCTGGTACCAAGGGCGCTCCGATGACGTGTTCAAAAGCGCCGGCTACCGCATCGGCCCTTCGGAAATCGAAAATTGCCTGGTGAAGCACCCGGCCGTGGCCAATGCCGCGGTGGTGCCCAGCCCGGACGAAACGCGCGGGAATGTGGTCAAGGCCTTCATCGTGCTGGCCTCCGGTTACGCTCCTTCCCCGGAACTGGAAGCCGACTTGCAGCGACATGTGCGCGGATTTCTGGCGCCCTACGAATACCCCAAAGAAATCGAGTTCATCGACGCCCTGCCCATGACGACGACCGGAAAAGTGCAAAGGCGGATCTTGCGGGAGAGGGAAGCGGCACGAACGAAACATGAGCATCGATAACGGGGAATCGCCGCCACCGTCGCCGCTGCGGGATGCCAACGCGGCGATGTTCGAATACCGACCATCGCGTTTCCATACCGTCAGCCCAAGGGCCGCTAGAGTGATCGCCGCGGTGCCGCTGATATTTGCGCTTGGCGCCGTCCTTGCGCTGACATTGCTCTTGCTGGCGCCCAAGCTGCCGGGCGAGGGCGCACTCGCCGCCATGCAAAGCAGCTTCGGCGCGCTCACCTTGGTTCCGCTACTGGCCGCCGTGATCTTTCAAGCCATCGACGCCTGGCAGCTGCTGGCACGCCGCCAATTGGTGATTACCGATACCCATGTGCATCACCGCTGTTCACTCGCTTTCGGTATCGGTCCGCAAGGCGAGGGCAACTGGTCGCTTGCGCTCGCCGACATCGCCGAAATCCGTTCGCCTGCGCCGCTCACCCTGCATCCGCTCCAAGTTCCGACGGAATTGCGCTTGGAACTCCGAATGCGCAATGGTTCCGCGCGCTCGATCGAAGCACCTTCCTGGTTCGTCCCTGGGAGCCCTCCGCGCCAGTCCTTGCGCCCCCCGCGTCGCCCTGGCATCCACTTCACGCTTTCTGAGGCGCACATCTGGTCAACTCCGGAAAACCAGCATCACCTGCGCGAGTTTTTTTCTCGCCTGCCGGTAGTGGAAGCCTTCGCCAAACGCGGCAAATTTGCTTCCCCACCTTCGATTCGCACC
Source organism: uncultured Alcaligenaceae bacterium (assembly GCA_964517465.1). GTDB lineage: Bacteria > Pseudomonadota > Gammaproteobacteria > Burkholderiales > Casimicrobiaceae > JACPUX01. The sequence goes on along the minus strand of CAZFEK010000018.1, from coordinate 55,556 downwards.
ATTCCTCCGCAAATGGACCTCTTCGCCTGGGGCAAGGTGAAATTCGGCTTGCTTGCCGGACTGGGCCTGATCGTCGCGTCCCTGTTGCTCATGCTCGCGTTGCCCGATGAGCATACAGAGGAATTTCTCTCGCCGTGGCAATGCGCTGGCCTTGGTTTCGTGCTTGCCTTGGCCTACCTGGGCTACTTGTCGACCGGCGCCGATCGGCCTCCGTGGTCTCACCGGTGGGTGGCCGCGGTGCTGTTGTTCTTCGGCATCGCGACGGCGATACACCCACTGACCGTTACTCTGAATTGCTTAGTCACCGCCGAGTCGCACTCAGTTGAGTACGTCGTGCAGAACGGTGCTCTCGTCCCAAGCTCAACTGGCCAGGAATTTCCGGTGATCGATTTGCCAGGCCGCCAGATCCGCAGCGCATGGTTGCGTGAAGGAACGGCGGTGAAACGAGAGATCCGAAAGGGGCTCTTTGGCCTTTGGCACTACTCCGATCCTAGAAACGGCGGTTGACCGCTTTAGGCAATTGGAAAACGCATGAGGATGAACGAGTATTGATCGTTTTCGGCGCCCAGGCCCTGGGTGCGTCGCTTCGCAACGCATAGCGCACACCGGACTTGGCGATGCGGCGTTGCCAATCCTCGCGAGGTGTTCAACCTCGCTCCGGTTTGCGCCTTGCCTCGCCTGCGCCGGCACGCACTCTGCGCTGCGTCCAACTGCCGTTTCTAGGATAATCGCCCTCTGCGCGCGGAGGCCGACCGGCAAGGCATACGATGAGGCCTGCCCCTCCGACAGAGCAAGTGACATTTGGCGCTTGGGCTAGGAAGCGGCGAGCATTTCCGCACGGGAGTTCGGCGTCTCCAAGCTGACTCGCCCCAAAGCCCCGTCCCGATAGTCCTGCAGCAAAATCAAGGCCGCTTTTTCCAGATCCAGCCCGCCGCCCTGTCCTTTCATAATGGCGCCGCGGCGGCGCGCGACGGCTTCGATGAGCCCGATCGCGTCTAGCTTCGCGCCGTCGACCCCATATCGTTGCGCCAAGCGTTCAGGGTAGCGTCTAAGCAGCAAAGCGCCGAGAAACTCCGCCACTTCGAGATCGTTCACCGCGTTGCGCCCTATGGCGTGGCTCGCCGCGAGCATAAAACCGTCGGCGTCGTGCTCGATCTTGGGCCACATCAAGCCCGGCGTGTCGAGGATCGTGACGTCACCCGCCAAGTCCACGCGCTGCTGTTGCTTGGTCACCGCCGGCTCGTCACCCACCGCCGCGATCCGCTTTTTCGCCAGCGCATTGATGAGCGTGGATTTCCCGACATTGGGTATGCCCAAAATCATCAACCGCAGCGGCTTGGTCGCATCGTTTCGGTGCGGCACGATCTTGCGCGCGATCCCCAAGAGTTTGGCCACGTCGCCGGGCTTTTTGCAAGACAAGGCCACCACCTCCGGGTTGCCCTGCGCGCGATAAGCATCGAGCCAAGCTTTGGTCGCACTTGGATCCGCCAGGTCCGCCTTGTTCAGCACCTTGAGGCAGGGGCGCTGCCGGGACCGCCGCAGTTCATGCACCAGTGGGTTGGTGCTCGCCTCCGGCAGGCGCGCATCGACCACTTCGATCACCAAGTCGACACGCGCGAGGCTCTCCGCCGCTTTCTTTTGCGCGGCACGCATGTGGCCGGGAAACCATTGGATAGGCATGGATCGAATTCTCTCGGGAAGGCGCAATTATCCCCGATTCCGGCCTTGTCGGCGTCATTCGCCGACACCAAGGCGCTATTGGCCGAATCTCGCGTGACTTGTCGGCCAACCCTGGCTAAGCTGCGCTCCATGTTCAAGCGGCAAAGGCGCCGCGCCCCCGAACCCAGGAGAACCCGACGATGAGTCTCGATATCCATTTCCCGCCCCGCCACGAGCGAAAATTCATCCTCTGGGGCATCAGCTTGATTGCCGCCGGCCTCATCTTTCTGGCAGACCGGCTGGATTGGATCGCGCTCGGGCCGGTCTGGTCCTATTGGCCGATGATTTTCGTGATCATGGGGCTCATCGACTGCGCCTGCGCACGCTCCCTCAAGCAATTCACCGACGGGCTCTTCTGCATGATCCTGGGCGCCTGGATCTACGTGTGCATAGAGCAACTTTGGGGCTGGACCTTCTCCAAAACCTGGCCCGTCATGCTGATCGCCGCGGGCGTTTCGATGATCGTCGACGGTCTGGACAAGAAACGCCACCAGGAACACAAGGAATCGCTAACATGACCAAACGCTACAACCCCAGCCAGGTCGTGCTCGGTGCTTTCGTACTGATCATCGGAACACTCTTTCTGCTCGACAATCTGCGCATCTTCAGCACGCGCGACATCATCGCTTTCTGGCCCATGGTGTTCGTGGCCGCGGGTTCGCTAAAGCTCTACCAAGCGCACACTTCGCAGGATCGCAGAGGATACGTCATCGGCGGCCTTTTCGTGTTGCTCGGAACATTAATGACCTTGCACCAGGCAGGCGTGATTCACTTCCGGCTGCGCGACTGGTGGCCGGCAATACTGATCGTCATCGGCGCCCTGGTGCTGTGGCGCGGTCTGGCGCGAGGACGGGAAGACGTTTCCGGCGCCAGCGGCAGCGGCGGACGCTTGAGCGGCTTTGCCTTCATGAGCGGCAACCAGCAGCGCTTGGCCGGCGAGGTTTTTCGGGGCGCCGATTTCACCGCCGTGATGGGCGCGGTGGAAGTGGATTTGCGCCAAGCGCAACTCGAAGGAGAAGCACGGATCAATGTCTTCGCCTTTTGGGGCGGCATTGAAATCAAAGTGCCTCAAGAGTGGTCTGTGGTGCTCAACGGCATGCCGCTCCTGGGCGGTATAGAGGACAAAACCCTGCCTCCCATGAACCCGGAAAAGCGGCTGCTGATCGAAGGCTACGCCATCATGGGCGGGGTGGAAATCAAGAACTAAGCTCCAACACCAAGAATTCGGCGACGCCCGAACGATGCATCCGCTTTTTGCCGACTTTCGCCGCCTGCTCGCCTACCTTGGCCTGCTGCTGATCGCGGGGTCGATGCTCGCGGTCAGCGCGGCGTTTGCCGGGATCGCCGACTGGGTTTCGGCCTTCGCCTTCTGTCTGCCGCTCACCGCGTTCTTAGGCATGATCTTGCTCTCCGAATATTCCTTCTGCGTCAAATGGCGAGGCGGCAGAAACCCGGTGCTCTGGGGGGTTCTGAGGACGGCCGGACGCGCGCTGGCGCTCGGAATCGTTACCCACGGTATGGCCGACGTCTGGAGCACCCTGCTCGACTGGGCCAGCGCTTCGCAGCTCCGCTTTTCGATCGATCGATCGCTGGGTGCAGCCTTGTTCATGGCCGGCGTTTTTTTGTCCCTGCTTTCCATGCTGGCCCACGAGTTGTATCGGACCATGGAAGCCATGCATACAGCCGAACGCCGCGCGACCGCGTCGCAACTGCACGCCCGCGAAGCGGAACTGCGCATGTTGCGCAGCCAGATCAACCCGCATTTTCTGTTCAACAGCCTCAATTCGATCAGTGCGCTGACTTCCGTTGATCCGGCTGGCGCCCGCGAGATGACCATCGCTCTGGCGCAGTTCTTCCGGCGCACCCTGGCGGTCGCCGAGCGACAGAGCATCGCCCTGGATGAGGAACTCGGATTGATCGAAGACTATCTTGCGGTAGAGAAGGTGCGTTTCGGCGAGCGCCTGCAAACGACCTTGGAAGCCGACAAAACCGCGCGCGCGGCCCAAATACCGCCGCTGCTGCTTCAGCCGCTCATCGAGAACGCCATCAAACATGGCATACGCGACCGCGTCGCGGGTGGCAAGATCGACCTGCGCGCCGCAGCCCGGGCCGGTTGGCTGCACCTCACGGTGGAGAATCCGATGGGAGAACGGAAGAACCCAAGCGCCGGAACCGGGCTCGGCCTCAAGAACATTCAATCGCGCCTGGCAAGCGTGTATGGAGATCGGGCCCGCATCAACTGGAAAGAGAGTGCAGAGAACTTCCGCGTGGAACTGACGCTGCCTTATGAAGGCGAAGAAACATGAGCACGAAACCCTTGGGCATCTTGCTGGTCGACGACGAAGCGCTGGCGCGAAGTCTCTTGCGCGAATACCTCACCCCGCAACAAGACATCCGCATCCTGGGCGAATGCGATAACGGCTTGACCGCGGTGGAACAGATCGCCGCCCTCAAGCCCGACCTCATCTTCCTCGACGTGCAAATGCCCGGCCTCAATGGGCTCGAAGTGCTGGAGGCCAGCGGGCGGCGCGGCGGCGTAATTTTCACCACGGCGCACGACGAGTTCGCACTCAGCGCCTTCGATTTCCACGCGGTCGATTACCTTTTGAAGCCGTTTTCCCGTCAGCGCTTCGATCAGGCGCTGGACAAGGCCCGTGCCTCCCATCTGCGTGACAGCGGCGCGGTGAATGCGCTAGTCGCAGCCGAGGCGCGCAGGGCGCTGCGCCTCCTGGTGCCGGTGCGCGGCCGGGTCGAGGTCGTCGCGGTCGAAGATATCGATTACATCGAAGCGCAGGACGATTACATCAACATCCACGCCGGCCCGCGCGCGCTGCTCAAGACGCAATCCCTATCCGAGGTGGAGGGGGAACTCGATCCGGCGAGTTTCGTGCGCATCCATCGCTCCTTTCTACTGAACCTCAAGCGGCTCAAAGCCGTGGAGCGCGCCGCGAAAGACAGCATTTTCGCCGTGTTGCACCAAGGCGCGCGCCTGCCCATCAGCCGCAGCGGGATGGAGCGCATTCGCGCCTTATTGCCGGGAATTTGAAGAAACATCGCCGGCCGTGGCCGGGGTGGGCGCTTGGGTGGCCCGGAACCGGCTATCGCGGGCAAGCCCGCTCCTACAAAATCTTTGGCGCGATTGGGTAGGAGCGGCCTTGGCCGCGAAGGGGTGTGGGCTTATGGCCGGCGCTGCAATCGCGGGCAAGCCCGCTCCTACAAAATCCTTGGCGCGCTTGGGTAGGAGCGGCCTTGGCCGCGAATGGCTTTGGAGTATGGTTCGCGCTGCAATCGCAGCCACTGTTTTGACCTGGAATCGCGCTCGCAATGGACCGCCCGCGCACCGGTCCATTATAATTCACGTTTTCCGCTGCGTCGTATCCCGATCGCGGTCGCCTCGCCGCGCACAACCCATTCGCAGGAGATCCCATGCTGCTCAGCAATCTCGAAATCATTCCCGGCCGACGCATCGCCGAGCATCTCGGCGTGGTCGAAGGCAGCACCGTGCGCAGCAAACATGTCGGCAAGGATTTCCTGGCCGGCCTCAAGAACATCGCCGGCGGGGAACTCAAGGCCTACACCGAACTGCTGGGCGAGGCGCGGCAACAGGCCACCGACCGGATGGTGGAACGCGCGCAAAGCCTGGGTGCCAACGCGGTGCTCAACATCCGCTACACCACCACCTCGGTTACCACGGGGGCAGCGGAGATCCTCGCCTATGGCACGGCCGTGGTCCTGGAATAGGCGAGCGGCAGAACCGTGGAGTTCATGATCAAATTCGGGATCTTTCTGATCCTGGTGAGCATTGGCTACTGGCGCGGGCGTCGCAACGAAAAGGCGCATCTCGCGCTGCTCGATTCCGAGGAGGACCGCCTCCGCCGCGTGTTGACCTTCGCCACCCGTTACCCGGCGCGAGTCGACGAACCGATGGACCCGGTGCTGGTCACCGGGTCGGCGGTGGTGGGATCGGACCATTTTCGCTTGCTGCTGGCCTCCTTGCGCAAGGTCGTCGGGGGAAACTATCGCGCCTACGAAAACCTCATGGAGCGTGCTCGCCGCCAAGCCGTGGTGCGCATGAAGCAGGCTGCCAAGGACCAAGGGGCGTCGATGATTTTTAACGTGCGCTACGCCACTTCGCGCATTTCCAACAGCCGGGCCGGCGAAGCCACCCAAGTCGAAGTCGTGGCTTATGGCACGGCTTTCGTGCCGGCAAACGGCAGTGTCGCGCAAAGCCGGGTGAAGCACGTCAACGGCGCGCCGCTGCCACAAACCGAACTGTTCGACCTGATGAAACATCGCGTGACCCGGCCTTGGCTGATCGCTTGGTTCGTGTTGGTGGCCTATGGCTTGGTCGAATTGCTGGGTGACGGATGGTCCGAGCACCGCTGGCGCTACGCGCAAGGAGTGCCCTGGATGTTTCTTGGGCTGCTATCGGTCGTTCTTTGCAGCGTTCCCCTGACCAAAACCTGGCGCACCGGCCAAGGCCGCAAGGAAGCGGTCGTTCTGTCGGTGTTGAGCGTCCCGGCACTGATCTTTGCTTTTTATTTCGGCGCCCTGCGATTGAACCCACTGAGTGGGTATGACACCACTCCAGCTGTGTATGTGCTTCAAGAAGACCTGAGCCTGGAGCCAGAACGCGCTGATCTTCCTGTGCTGCATTTCGAAGACCACGAAGAATTCTGGAGCGCCCAGAAGCCCGGAAAACGAGTCGAATTGGCGGTCGCCTGCGGCTGGCTTGGCTTCTGCCAGTACGACGTAGAGCCGCTCAGGGAAGAATATCGCGAGTACTACCGGCGCCACTGAAACTACCCTGACTATCGCTAGGGTTTCGCTTTCACCGGACGGGCGGTCGGCTCGCGCATGAAGGACGGAAGCGGCGTCAGCCCGTTCCCAGCGGCAGGCGGTGAAGCCGCGGCGCGTTGCCTGCGTTCCTCCGGCCGCGGGTGCGACCGCAGAAACGAGAATTCGCCGCCAAAACCGGTTCCGCCCGCCTTTTCCATGTCCTCGAAGCGAGCAAAGAGCTTGACCAAACCATCGGTGCTGCCATACAAGCTCATCATGGCGCGAACCGCGGCTTCATCGGCCTCGCGCTCGGCAGCGCGGGTATAAGCCAATTGCTGCAAACGCTCCGCGTCGCCGATCAGCCAGCGATTGAGCATCGAAGAACGGATGCCCACGACATACAGCGCGGCCGCAGTGCTCAAACCCCGGCTCAAATGGCGAACCATGTGGCGGTGCGCGACATGCCCTATTTCGTGCGCCAGAACCGCATCCAGCTCCTCTTGGAATTCGATCTTCTCGAGCAGTCCGCTGAATACCACGACCTGACCTCCGAGCGTCGCGACGGCGTTTATGGTCGAACTGGGGACATAGCGGGTCCGGATTTCCATTTCCGCGGGGATCTCCAGCACCCGAACGATGCGCGCTACGCGCTCGCGCAAAGCGGTTTCGATTCGTTCAGCATGGTCGGTGCGTTTCTCCACTTCCCCCGCCGCCAGCGTCACCGGCAGGCTGTCCAGATGCAGCGTTCGAGCGATATCGAGCTCCCAGGAAAAGGGGATGCGCGGCGCCAGCCAGAAGGCCAGTCGATCCAGCGCGACCATTAGCGCGACAACTAGGGCAGTGACCGCAAGCAAGAGCCGGAGAAACTCGCGGCGTTCCCCGGCAATGGCGGCCGAATGATCGGCCTTTGGAAGCCGCGGGTTACGGTAGCGCACGCGCATGGTCTACCAGGACGCGGCCAGCCGCGTGCCTTGTTCAATCGCCCGCTTCGCGTCGAGTTCGGCGGCGACATCGGCGCCGCCGATGAGGTCCACCTTGGCGCCGGCCCCCTCCAGGCCCGCCAACAATTCGCGGCATGGTTCCTGGCCGGCGCAGATCACGATGGTGTCGACCGGCAGCAGCTTGGCCTCGTCACCGATACGCAGATGCAAACCGGCATCATCGATTTTCTCGTAGCTCACGCCGGCGAGCATTCTTACGCCGCGCCGTTTCAGTAGACTGCGGCGTATCCAACCAGTGGTCTTGGCAAGGCCTTCGCCAACGCGGTTGGTTTTGCGCTGCAGGAGCCAGACTTCTCGATCTGCCGCGGGCTCTTCGGCAATGCCGACCCCGCCGCGGCCGGCATAGCCGGCATCGATGCCCCATTCATGCTGGAAGTGCGCGAGTTCCCCGCGCGCATCCTGGGAGTGGGTCAAGAGTTCCGCCACATCGAAACCGATACCGCCGGCGCCCATGATGGCAACGCGTTTGCCCGCCTTGCGTCGCCCTTCGACGATGTCCGCGTAGCTCGCAACGCTGGGGTGGTCAATGCCGGCAAGATCCGGCTGGCGCGGCACGATACCCGTCGCCAGTGCGATGCGGTCGAAATTGCGAGACAGAAGCGTTGTCGCGTCGACGCGCTTTCCCAACTCCAGGCGAACACCGGTTGCTTCGATACGACGCCGGAAATAGCGCAGCGTTTCGGAGAATTCCTCTTTGCCGGGAATGCGCCGCGCCAGATTGAACTGCCCGCCGATACTGCCGGCCGAGTCGAACAAAGTCACCTCGTGCCCGCGTTCTGCTGCCGTGGTGGCGCAAGCCAGCCCGGCAGGGCCAGCACCCACCACTGCCACGCGAAGGCTTTTCGCCGCAGGCGCGATGAGGAGTTCGGTTTCGCGGCAAGCGCGCGGATTCACCAGGCAGGAACAGGACTTGCCGGCGAAAATGTGGTCCAGGCAGGCTTGGTTGCATGCAATGCAGGTGTTGATCTCGTCGGCCTTGCCGGCGGCGGCTTTGTTGACGAATTCGGCATCCGCCAGGAAAGGCCGCGCCATCGACACCATGTCGGCATCGCCCCGCGCCAAAACCTCTTCGGCCGTCTCCGGAGTATTGATGCGATTGGTGGTGATGAGGGGAATCGTCACTTCGCCTTTCATGCGCCGCGTGACCCAGGTGAATGCAGCGCGCGGCACCATGGTGGCGATGGTCGGAATGCGCGCTTCGTGCCAGCCGATGCCGGTATTGATGATCGTGGCGCCAGCGGCTTCGATGGCTTTGGCGAGCGCCACCACTTCATCCCAAGTGCTTCCCTCCTCCACCAGATCGAGCATGGACAAGCGAAAGATGATGATGAAATCCGGGCCGGCTGCTTCGCGCACCCGCCGCACGATCTCCACCGGAAAACGGATGCGGTTCTCGAAGGCCCCGCCCCAATCGTCCTCGCGCTTGTTGGTGCGCGGCGCGATGAACTGGTTGATGAGATAACCTTCGGAGCCCATGATCTCGACGCCGTCGTAGCCGGCTTTCTGCGCCAGGCGAGCACAGCGCGCGTAGTCGGCAATGGTCTTTTTGATTCCCCAGCGTGTGAGTGCCCGAGGTTTGAAGGGCGAGATCGGTGCCTTGAGGCTCGAGGGCGCAACGGAAAGGGGATGATAAGAGTAGCGGCCACCGTGCAAAATCTGCAGGCAGATCCTTCCGCCTTCGCGATGCACCGCCTCGGTAACCAAACGATGCTTGCTCACCTGCCAGGGGAAAGAAAGCTGCGAGGCTCGCGGGCTGAGCCGCCCGCAGAGATTGGGCGAGAAGCCGCCAGTGACGATGAGCCCCACGCCGCCGCGGGCCCGTTCAGCGAAAAAAGCGGCCATGCGTTCGAAACCGTTTGCGGCTTCTTCGAGTCCGGTGTGCATGGAACCCATGAGCACGCGGTTTTTGAGCTTGACGAAGCCCAAGTCCAGGGGCGCCAGCAGATGCGGGTAAGCCGACATGATTCCTCCTCCAGGAGAATGCAGTGCGGCGGCCGACTGAGGTCGAGCCGCCGCGAGTTGTTATGTCTAAATTAGGCTAGTCGAGGCGTTCGTAAAGCGGCAGAGTGAGGAATTCCGCGAAATTTTCGGAGGTGGACATCTCTTCAAAGATTTTCGCCGCTTGCGTGTAGGGAGTGCGCCGGAACGTATCGTCACCGTGCTCTTTGCGGATATCTTCCAACACGCCCGGAATCATGCCGCGCACCAGGTCCGCAGTCACCTTGCGCCCGTCGTCGAGTTTGCCTTTTTCCGAGCGTATCCACTGCCACACCTGGGAGCGTGAAATCTCTGCCGTGGCCGCATCTTCCATGAGGTTGTGGATAGGCACGCAACCATTGCCGGAAAGCCACGAACCCAGGTATTGAATGCCGACGTCGATATTGAGCCTGACCCCGGCCTCGGTGATCGGCTGCTCGGGCTGGAAGTTCAGGAGATCGGCCGCGGCAACCTGGATGTCGGGGCGCTGTTTGTCGATTTGGTTGGGTTTGTCGCCCAGCACCTTGACGAATTCTTCCATCGCCAAAGGCACGAGGCCCGGGTGCGCCACCCACCCGCCATCGTAGCCGTCGCCGGCATCACGCGCCTTATCCGCGCGCACTCCGCCGAGCGCCTTTTCGTTGGCGGCGGCATCGTTTTTGATCGGAATGAGCGCTGCCATGCCACCGATAGCCGGCGCCTGGCGCTTGTGGCAGGTTTTCAGGAGCAGCAAGGCATAAGCACGCATGAAAGGCACCGTCATGGTGATCTGCCCGCGATTGGCGAGGCAGAAGCCAGGCTTGTTTTTGAATTTCTTGATGCAGGAAAAAATGTAGTCCCAGCGCCCGGCGTTGAGGCCGGCGCTGTGCTCGCGCAGTTCGTAGAGGATTTCGTCCATCTCGAAAGCGGCGAGGATGGTCTCGATGAGCACCGTGGCTTTGATCGTGCCCTGCGGGAGGCCCAGTTCCTTCTGCGTGAGGACGAAAATATCGTTCCACAACCGCGCTTCGAGGTGCGACTCCATCTTGGGCAAATAGAAGTAGGGCCCACTGCCGCGCGCCACCAATTCTTTGGCGTTGTGAAACATAAACAATACGAAATCGAAAATGCCGCCGGAAACCCGGTCGCCATCGACCGTAAGGTGCTTCTCTTCGAGGTGCCAGCCGCGGGGCCTGACCACCAGCGTAGCCACCTTTTCGTTGAGCCGGTATTGCTTGCCGCCCTGCTCCAGCGAGATTTGGCGCCGAACCGCGTCGATCAGGTTGATCTGCCCTTGAATCTGATTGAACCAATTCGGGGTGTTGGAATCCTCGAAGTCGGTCATGTAGGAATCCGCCCCCGAGTTGAGCGCGTTGATGATCATTTTGCGCTCCACCGGCCCGGTGATTTCCACCCGCCGGCATTGCAAGTCCTTGGGAATCGGGGCAATGGTCCAGTTGCCCTCTCGAATGGAACGGGTCTCGGGCAAAAAATCAGGAAGCTTCCCGGCATCGAGCTCCTTCTGGCGCTCGATCCGCCGCGCCAAGAGCTCGCGGCGGCGACCGTTGAAAGCGCGGTGGAGTTTGGCCACCAGAGCCAGAGCTTCGGGGGTCAGGATGCGGGAAAATTCGGGGGGGACGGCGCCGGTGACGGAAATTCCCGGTCCGTAAGTGGACGTACTCATGACAGTTTCCTTATGGCAAACAAAGGCCGCAAGCGGCCGTCAAACGCAGCATGATAAGAGAAAATCAGGGGCATTGCGACCGAGGCCGGGGTGCTGGCGCGCGAACTGCGGTTTCCGGTTGTTGAAACAGCGGCTGCGGGTCGAAAAGAACCGGGCGCATATGCGCCCGGTCTTCATTGGAGTGTGCCTATTTTACCGTGAACGGCACAAAAAAATGCAGTCCTCGTTGAACCGCTCAGCGCGGAACGCACATCGTGGGACCTTCGAAGCTCCAGCCGCTAGCCACCATGGTCATGGCCAGATCGTAATCGGTCAGGTAGCGGTGATTGCTGTTGTTCTGAGCGTAACCGTTGTTGTATAGCCGGTACAGGTACTGTGCACTCGCCGGGCAAACGTTTACCCGGTCTTGGTACGGAAACTGGGCGTAAAAGGCTACCCCCTCGAAGGTCCAACCAGCATCGTTGGCGGTCGCAGCACACTCGGGCGGATAGGCGCTATAAAAGTGGGAATTCGGCCCAATACCAGGGGTGCCATAGAATCGGCACACCGGCAAACCACCTCCGGCGGGGCTCATCCAGACTTTGAATCCGCGGCCCGTGCGCTGCCAGTTAGGACCGGCGGCGCCACGATCGATGAGATCCGCCTCGGTGGCGCTCGCGGTAATGAAGTAGTGTTGCGTGCCGGTGTTGAAAAACTCGACCGCGTAAGCATACACCGGCAAAGTGGAAGCTTTGCTCGGGATATCCAGCGAAGCCGCGGCACCGCCGGTCATGAACAGGAGCTTGAATTCGTCGTTTTCGTCCAGAAGGCGAGGCAGGGTGTTGGTCTGCGCCAGGATGAAAGTGCGCGGTTGATCGAGATAGCCTGAATAACCGTCAACGTCGCGGGTATGCTGGAGCAGATTGAATGGCCCGACGGTAGCGCCGTTCTGGATGGCGCTGATCAGGCTGCCCGTGAGCAAGGTGTAATCAGGATAATGCGGCAAAACGCGAATCAGGATTGCGCTCTTGGTCGGGTCGTTCTGGCAAGGATAGCGCCAGACATAGACTCGATCGAAACCCACAAGAATAGCGGAGACGAGCTGCCAATAGGGCTCTTCAACGACATCTGGCAAGGGATCGGGAACACATCCGATATAGCTGGTGAGCGCCTTTTCGTTGCCACCCTGCGCCAACGCTGTTGGGCTCAACATTTGCGCCATCGCCGCCAGCGAGATTACAAAGAGGAGCTTGAGGCATTTCATAAACGATTTCCCTTGTGTCATCGGCTTCGTTCGTGAAACCGCCGCCACGCCCATCCCAACCCTTGGGCCGGGGAGTTATAACCTTTGGGCGCAGTTGCGTTTCATACTTAAAGTGAAGTATTAAAGCCTGAAGCGCAAATGTCAAGGGCAAAAGCATTTCGCTCGTTTTTCGGGCAAGCCCCGAAAAGCCGCCGATTTATGACAATGCAATTCACTCGCGCCCTGGGCAAGGGTCACGCCCGGGGCGTTCCGCACTAATGACGACCAGGCACGGGGCTCAGTTTCTCGACCATAGAAGGTCGCCACAGAGCCCCTCGGCCTCCGGCTCAAGCCCCTTCCAGCTGGGGATTCAGCCTGTCCCGCTTGGCGTGGAGCTTGTTCAGCGCGTTGACGTAGGCTTTTGCGGAGGCCACGATGATATCGGTGTCGGCCCCCAGCCCATTGACGATGCGCCCTTCATGTTCCAGGCGGACGGTGACCTCACCCTGGGAATCCGTGCCGCTGGTGATGTTGTTGACGGAATACAACACTAGCTTGGCACCGGATTGGGCCATTTGCTCGAGACCCTTGAAGGTGGCATCCACGGGCCCATCCCCCGAAGTCTCGACCACCTGCTCCTGATGTCCCGCAGCAAGGGTAACGCGCGCAAATGGCACCTCTCCCGTTTCGGAGACCGTTTTGAGCGCAACCAATTTGTAGAACTCGATTTCCGGTGTCAGCGCCTCGTCGGAGACCAGCGCCTGCAGGTCTTCGTCGTAGATATCGCGCTTCTTGTCGGCAAGCTCTTTGAACTTGGCGAAAGCGAGGTTGAGCGCCTCTTCGCTGGCCAATTCGATTCCCAGCTCCTGAAGACGAGTCTTGAAAGCGTTCCGTCCGGAAAGTTTGCCCAGCTTGATGGCATTCGCGCCCCAGCCTACGTCCTCGGCACGCATGATTTCGTAGGTTTCGCGGTGCTTCAAAACGCCATCCTGGTGAATGCCGGATTCATGGGCGAAGGCATTTGCTCCGACGATGGCCTTGTTCGGCTGCACCGGGAAGCCGGTGATGCCAGAGACCAGTTTCGATGCCGGGACGATCTGCGTGGCGTCGATGCGGGTGTCGCAATCAAAAACGTCCTGGCGGGTGCGAACTGCCATCACGATCTCTTCGAGCGAGGCGTTGCCCGCCCGCTCGCCCAAGCCATTGACCGTGCACTCGACCTGCCGGGCGCCATTGGCGACGGCGGAAAGCGAATTTGCGACGGCCAAGCCCAGGTCGTTGTGGCAGTGTACCGACCAGATAACTTTGTCCGAATTGGGAATGCGCTCCCGCAGGTTTCGTATGAGCCCGCCGAACTGCCAGGGCATGGTGTAGCCCACAGTATCCGGCACGTTGATCGTCGTGGCACCGGCTTGAATCACGGCCTCGATCAGCCGGCAGAGAAAGTCCGGCTCGGACCGCCCGGCGTCCTCAGGCGAGAACTCGATGTTGTCGGTATATTCGCGCGCCCAACCGATCGCCTTGATCGCCTGTTCGACAACCTGATCAGGGGTCATCCGCAGCTTCATTTCCATGTGTATGGGGCTGGAGGCAATGAAAGTATGGATGCGTGCCGATTTTGCCCCTTTCAGCGCCTCGCCCGCGCGTCGGATGTCTTTGTCATTGGCGCGCGCCAGCCCGCACACCGTGCTGTCCTTGATGGTATTGGCGATGGCCTGCACGGCTTCGAAGTCGCCGTTCGAAGACGCGGGAAAGCCGGCCTCGATCACGTCCACTCGAAGCTTCTCCAGTTGCCGGGCAATGCGCAGCTTCTCTTCTTTGGTCATGGAAGCGCCGGGGCTTTGCTCGCCGTCGCGCAAAGTGGTATCGAATATGATCAAAGACTCTTTCATGGTCAGCTCCTGGAAATTCCGGGATTGGATAGGGTTTCTCCTCCGCCGCTCTGGCGCAGGAGACAAACAACACGAATTGGGGAGGGTAAGTGTTTAGCGCGCGGGGCGCAGCAGCAGACCGCCAAGCAGGAGCGCTTGGAGGGAGAGGGAGGACGATTGGTCTGCGCGAGTCATGGGGGGACTATAAACGACTCCGCGCCTTCTGGCAATCGGCATTCTTCTAACGAGAGATGAACCGGGAAGGATAGCCGCGTTTCCACCGAAGCATGAGCCGAAAAGCTAACGCTTAAGCCCCATCGGGCAAGAGCACTTCGACGACGGCAGCAAGTGTCTTTAATCGTGTCCGATCGACGTCGGACGCCGCCATCCGGCTGAGCTTCGCAAAGTTCTGTTTTGCCTCATTCCCGAAGCCGAGTCGATGTTCCAACTGCACTAAGTCGAAAAGCAAGGAGAACGACATTGGGTCGGAATCAAATGCACGGCGTTGCGCCGCGAGCGCGCCAAGGCCATCGCCGAGGCGAAAGTGGGCCGTAGCCAGCATATTGAGTAGCCTGGGATTTCCCGGATCATATCGCAACCCTTCCGCAGCAATTTGAGCGGCGGAATGAAACTCGCCCTTGGAGATCGCGCTCCTCCCTTGTGCTTCGAGTCGATCCGTATGCTCAATGAGGTCCTTGTATCGTCCACCCCACTTTGCGGTCATTCGGTCGAGAAACGGGCGAAACCTCCCGTAATCCCGGTTTCGACCATGCCCGCAGCCAGAACTCCCGGCGATCGTATCGTAATGCGCGGTCGCTGCTTTGACATGGGCAAAGTCGGTGACTTCGCTGCATTGAACGACGAAGTCCCAGTCCTCAAGCAATTCGAAGTTCCCGTCGAACCAGCACCCGCAGCGATCGCAAATATCCCTTGCCACCAGCGACGAGATAATACTGATTGCTGGGCTCTGGCATTGCTGACGCTTCCAATACCCCACTTCGCGCAGTTCTACTTTGGCGCCCTCGTGCAGAACCAGGTCGCTGTAGGCTAAGAGAATCCCGGGGCGGTCTCGGAGCGCTTGCAGGAGATTGCTCACGTGATTGGGATCAAACCAGTCGTCTTCGTCGAGAAACCCTATCCAGGCACCCGACGCAGCGCGTATCCCGGCATTGGCGGCACTTGGTCGATTCAATCGATCACCGGATCGAACGATGGTCATATTTGGGCCTTCACGATAGCGCTCCGCTGAGAAATCCGGGTTCGCGACAACGAGGACCGTCTGAATGTTCGAATATGTTTGCTGTCGGATGGATTCGACGGCGCGATCGAGTTCAGGTCGCCCCATGGTGCGAACGATTATGGAAACCGTGTCTGAACCGTGCATGATTCCTTCCTCCGATTACTGCTCAACGCCGTCCAATCTGGATCGAATTGCGCGCAACGGGTGGCCGTAACTCACGCCTGCCATCGTCGGGCAATTTCGCGAGTTGGTCATTAATTTGAAAAATAGTCGCACTTCTGAAGCGGAAACGAGGCGAGGAGTCAGTTGGGGGATTACAACTCGCCATGCCCACCTTGTTCCAAAACGGAGGACATGCAAGGCGCTTCTCCCCATATTCGCGCGAGAATTCGCCCGCTATCTGCAACGTTACGGCGCCACGCAAGGACTTCACGAACTGCGGCGCCGAGACTGGCACCGAGAGCTTGAGCAAGCGCCCGTATGTCTTCCATGATTAGTTCACGACTCGATTCATTGAAGTTCCACGGCCGAGCACTGACGACGCGCAACGCCAAGCTGCCAAAATTTTCGATGATGGTTGTCCCGGTGAACCAGCGCAGGTGCGTTCGGTCCATCAATTCGGTTTCCTCATAATTCGAAACCCTCCCGTCGGGAGGTGTGCCTGCACGAACCAGTATTGGGCATTGCGAATCAGGGCGATCAGGCAGGAATCGAGCGCCATTCCTACCCGGGTCAGCACGGGGAGCCCCCCAAAGATCGGCGCGATGTTCAAGCACATTGCCAAATATCCAGCAATCGGCCGGAAACAGGGCCTGAAACTCAGCTTCGTCTGGATTCTCAATCGCGCCCGTCACCACGCGATTACACCTGCCCTTCGCAAGGGCAGCGCTTTTGGAGTTCAAATCGATCCCCACCTATTCGCAACCGGGACTGAGCTTGCGATACCCTTGCGCCAATGCCCCTTACTGCATCCGACCTCTATCACCCGCCCCGCTTCAAGCAGGATGAGCGGCAATAGATCCGGGGTAAACCCGTCGTAGAGCTGTTGGCTTTGCATTGACCCACGCGTCTAGCTAATCCTCCGTGCTATTTTCGCATGAAAGCCTGCCGGCATCCCCGCGCGCCTACCCGCCCAAGGGCATGCGCAACACCTTTACCAAGTGCCGCGCAATCTCCCCCGGACTCCGTTTGCCCGCGCGATACCAGGTGCGCGTCCAATTGAGCGCGCCCAGGAGTTGCAAGCGCAGCAGCCCGCGGTCTATCCCTGGCGGCAGCGGCAAGGCGGCGATCAATTGGCGGTAGATGCCCTCGAAGCGATCCCGGTCGGCCCGCAACTCCTTTTGCATTTCCGGCGAATTAAACAAAAAGAGCGCGGCACCGGTCCACACGGTGAGGTCGTTGCCGGAAACGAGATGCTGAACGTGGACCGCGCAGGCTTGCTCCAAGCGTTCCCAGGGGCCGCGCACCGACGCCAGCGCGGCCTCTATGGCGCGCATCACTTCGGCCATACCGGCGGCATGCGCGGCCAGAAACAACTCGTCTTTTGATCCGAAATGGTAGTAGAGCGATCCGGCCTGTATTCCCGCCGCCTTGGCGATATCCCGCATCGAGGTTCGGGCAAATCCTTTGCGGCTGAACTCCCGTCCGGCGATTCCCAACAGGCGCTCCCGGCTGGCGGCCGGCTCCTCGTCATCCGCTCTTCCGCCTCGGCGCGCCTCTATCCTTTTGAGCGCGTGCTCTTGTCCCGCGGTCAAGCGCTCCCCGCGCAGCTTGCGCAAGGCGCGGGCTCTTTCGCTCGCGGTGGCCAAGCCGTGACGCTGCCATATGCAGCGCACTCCGCCTGGGCTGACCTTTAGACCCTGGGCCGTCAGGGCGGCAGCTACTCGCGCTTGGCCCCACTCCGGATGTTGCCGCGCTTGGGTCAAGGCAGCCCGTTCGACCGCCAAGCGGGTTTCCTTGGTTCGGGCAGATGTTCCCATCGGCACACTTTAGCAAATACTAACTTCCCTAACAACCGTTTGACAAAGTCAGAGCGCTGAGCGTATGGTGACGGTCAACCGGGGGAGCACTATTTCATCCATTCGCCCGCGTTTCTTTCAGGAGGAATTGAGCATGTTGCGTCGTCTCGTTTTTGCATTGTTTGCCTCGGCCTGCGTCAGTTTGGCGCATGCCGACATCACCATCGGCGTGAGCGTTTCTGCCACCGGCCCCGCCGCTTCCCTGGGCATTCCGGAAAAAAACACCGTGGCGCTCTTGCCGCAGAACATCGGCAGCGAAAAGGTGAAATGGGTGCTCTTGGATGACGCTACGGACCCCACCACGGCGGTCAAGAACGCGCGCAAATTTGCGTCTGAAGATAAAGCCGACGTGCTGATCGGGTCGACCACGACCCCGACCTCCATGGCCATGCTGGAAGTGGCCGCCGAAACCAAGACTCCGCAGATCGCCATGGCCCCGGTGCCGCCGGCGGGCGAAAAAGGGGCTTGGATTTTTTCGACGCCACAGAATTTCGGCCTCATGGCCAAGGCGATTGCCGAGCACATGGCCGCCAACGGCGTGAAAACCGTCGGGTTCATCGGCTATGCCGATCCCTACGGCGACCTCTGGGTCAAAGCCATTCAGGGAGCGGCCGAGCCCAAGGGCATCAAAATCGTCGCGCAAGAGCGCTACCAACGTAACGACACCAGCGTCGCCGGACAAGCCCTCAAAATCATGGCGGCCAACCCGGATGCCGTGCTGATCGCCGGTTCGGGAACGCCCGCGGTGCTGCCGCAATCCACCCTGGTGGAACGTGGCTACAAAGGCAAGTTCTACCAAACGCACGGCATCGCCAATCGCGACTTTTTGCGCGTCGGTGGCAAAAACGTCGAGGGGACCATTTTCCCAGTCGGCCCGATGCTGCTCGCCGAGCAATTGCCGGACTCCCACCCCTCGAAGAAACCCGCGCTCGACTATGTGAAAATTTATGAAGGAGCACATGGCGCCAACAGCCGAAGCACCTTTGGCGCACATGCTTATGATGCCTTCCTCCTGCTGACCCGCGCGGTGCCCGAAGCGATGAAAAAGGCCAAGCCCGGCACCGCGGAGTTCCGCGCCGCCTTGCGCGAAGCGCTGGAAAACGTCAAGGAACTCCCCGCGGCGCATGGCGTGTACAACACCACGCCGGCTGACCACAACGGCTTCGACGGCCGCGCCGTGATCATGGCCACGGTTGCCAATGGCGACTGGAAACTTCTGAAGTAAGATGAAACCTGGCTTCGCCAGCATAGCCTTCGCCCCGGCCGCGGTCACCCTCGAGCACCGCGCCGGCGGCGACATGATCCTGCGCTCGCCGCTGGAATTGGCGCCGTATCCACGCTGCTTGGGCGAGCACCTCGAACGTTGGGCGAGCGAGCGGCCGCAAGCAATATTTCTGGCCGAGCGCGCGGGCAGCGATTGGCGTCGGGTCACTTTTCCCGAAGCGCTCGCGGCCGCCCGCTCCATCGGCACAGCGCTCTTGCGCCGCGGCCTGTCGGCGGACCGGCCGGTGCTGGTACTCTCCGATAACTCGGTTGACCACGGTCTCTTGATGCTGGGCGCAATGCACGCCGGCGTGCCGATCGCTCCGGTGTCACCCGCGTATTCCCTGATGTCGCGCGACTTCGCCACCATTCGGGCGATCGTTTCGTTGCTGCAGCCCGGGCTCGTTTACGCCAGCGACGGAGCCAAATTCGCCGCGGTCCTCGATGCAATCGATTGGGGCGACGCAGAGCTCGTGCTTGGCGGCCATATCCCCGCCGGACGCAAGGCGACCGCTTTTGCCGACTTGCTGGCGACTGCCGCCGGCCCCGAGATCGAGGCTGCATACGCCCGCATTACGCCCGACACCATTGCCAAGTTCCTTTTCACTTCCGGTTCCACCGGCGTACCCAAGGGCGTGATCAACACCCAGCGCATGCTCTGCTCCAACCAGCAGGCGATACAGCAACTTTGGCCCTTCCTTGCTGAAACTCCACCGGTGATCGTCGATTGGCTGCCTTGGAACCACACCTTCGGCGCCAACCACAATTTCAATCTAGTGCTCGCCAACGGCGGCTCGCTCTATATCGATGAAGGCAAGCCCGTGCCCGGCCTGATTGAAAAGACCGTTGCCAACTTGCGCGAGATTTCTCCGACGATTTACTTCAACGTGCCGCGCGGCTTCGACGCCCTCATTCCGTTTCTGGACAGGGATGAGACTTTGCGGGCGAATTTCTTCCGGCGTCTGCAGCTCATTTTCTACGCCGCGGCGGCGCTGCCGCAGAACTTGTGGGAGAAACTGGAAGCGCTTTCGATCCAGGCCCGCGGCCAACGCACGGTGATGGTTTCCGCCTGGGGGGCGACGGAGACCGCCCCTTTGGTAACCAGCGTCCATTTCGAGATCGAACGCGCCGGAGTCATCGGACTACCGGCGCCCGGTATCGAACTCAAGCTCACCCCACGTGAAGGCAAGCTCGAGATGCGGGTGCGCGGCCCGAACGTCACACCCGGCTATTGGCGGCGCCCGGAACTCACCAAGCTCGCTTTTGACGCGGAAGGCTTCTACTTGATCGGCGATGCCGGCAAATTCGCCGACCCAAGCGAGCCTGCCAAAGGCATCGAATTCGACGGGCGCATTGCCGAAGACTTCAAGCTCATGAGCGGCATTTGGGTGCATGTGGGCGCCTTGCGCGTGCAGGCCTTGGCGCTCCTGGCGCCGGTGGCGCAAGACATCGTCGTTGCGGGGCATGATCGCGCGGATGTGGGCTTGCTGATCTTCGCCAACCCCGCGGGCTGCCGCAGCCTTTGCCCCGACTTCCCTGCCGATGCGCCGCTCGACGTAGTGCTCGGCGACGCCCGCGTGCGCGACCACATTCTCAGGGGATTGCGGCAGCTGCGCGACCAACGCGGCGGCAGCTCTCAGCACGCCAGCCGAGCGTTGTTGATGGCCGAGCCGCCGTCGATCGACGCCAACGAAATCACTGACAAGGGCTATATCAATCAAAAGGCGGTGCTGACCCGCCGCGCTGCCCTGGTGAGCAAGCTCTACGACGAAAGCGACCCGGCAGCGCTGCGTCCTTGACTGGCTTCTTGAGCGCGGGCTGAATGCCGTCCTTGCTCTCGCGCGAACCGCGGCGCCACGTCTTGCGCGCCTTGCCTTCGCTCGATAGCATGAGGTTCGCGCGCCTTCCGGCCGCGCTCGCGCCAACCCATGTCCGCCACCCGCTACCGCTTCAACGACGCCGAACTCCAGCCCGCCGAGCGCTTGCTGCTCCTTGGCGGTAAACCCGCCAACCTCGGCGCCCGCGCCTTCGACATGCTGCTGGTTTTGGTGGAACGCGCCGGGAAGCTGGTCAGCAAAGACGATCTGCTCGACGCCGTGTGGGGCAAGATCGTAGTGGAAGAGGGCAACTTGCATGTGCACATGAGCGCCTTGCGCAAACTCCTGGGCGCGGACGCGATCGCTACGGTGCCGGGCCGCGGATACCGCTTCACCGCGCCGGTGGAAATCGCCGGAGCCAGGCCGGCCGCTCGCAATGGACCACCCGCCGGTGTGAACCTGCCCGAGCGTTCGCCGCAGCCGATGCCAAAAGGTGCCAAGCTCCTGGGCCGCGAACATGATTTGATCGAGCTCAGATCGCTGCTGGGCGCACATCGTCTCATCACCCTCACCGGGCCCGGCGGCATCGGCAAAACGCGGCTGGCGCAAGCCCTTCTCGCTGAAATCAGCGGCGCCTACGCTGATGGGGCGGCGATCGTTGAGCTCGCGCCTTTGCGCGAGCCCGCGCTTTTGCCCGGCGCCATCGCCCAGGCCGCCGAGCTGCCTATGGCGGCGGGCGAAGATGCCGGCAACGCTTTGGCGGCCAGCCTGCGTCCCTTGCAGCTTTGCCTCCTGCTCGACAACGCCGAGCACCTCGCCGCGGACGTGGCCCGTTTGGTTCAGCGGCTTCTCGCACAATGCGAGCAGCTCACCGTGATCGTCACGAGCCAAGTGCCGCTGAAACTCTCCAACGAGCAGGTCTATCGCCTGGGCGCGCTGGCCTGCCCGCCGCCGGACGAGAGCATGAGCGCAGATTCGGCTCGCAATTACCCGGCCATGGCACTCTTTTGTCAGCGTGCATCGTCGGCCAACCGCCATTTCCGGCTCGACGAGCAGAACCTGGACGCGGTGCTGGCCATCGTTCGCGCACTGGAGGGCGTGGCGCTGGCGATCGAGCTCGCTGCCGCGCGAGCCGCGGTGCTCGGCGCCAAGGGCGTAGCCGAGCGCCTGGGCGAACGGCTTTCGCTCTTGCGCGCGGCACGAAGCGATCTTCCCGAACGACAGCAGACTTTGCAGGCCGCGATGGACTGGAGCTATCAGCTCCTCGACCCGGCCCAGCGACGCGCATTACAGAGGCTCGCGGTGTGCCCGGGAACTTTCGGGCTCGAGTTGGCGAGTCAGCTCATCGCCGACGAAAAGGCCGAAACCTGGGACGCGATCGACGCTCTCGCCGATCTGGTCGACCGCTCACTGGTTAGCGCCGACGAGGGCGACCCGCCCCGTTACCGCCTCCTGGAAACGCCCCGCGCCTATGCGCTCGATCGCCTGACCGAGGCCGGCGAAGCGCAAACTCAGAAGTCGCGCCACGCGCACCTCGTCGCCGCGACCTTTGAACCAGCCGCAGAGGATTGCTGGACCCTGTCCGAATCAGACTTCGTGAAGCGCTACGAGCCCGAGCTCGACAACTTGCGCGCCGCGCTCGACTGGGCGCAAGAACACGAACCGCAACTGGCCCTTAGCCTGAGCGGTGCTTCGGCAAGGCTGTGGCGCGCTTTGTCACTGCACCCGGAGGCGCTGCGCCGCGTGCGCGCCGCCATTGCCAAGACCGGCGAAGACGCGCCCACCCCGCTTCTGGCCCGCGCGCTCGAGGGCTGGGCGCAACTTGCCGGTGAAATCTCCAGCACCGAAAGCCGAGATGCGGCGCTGCGCGCCATCGCCGCGTTTGAAGCGACGGCCGACAGCCGTGGGCTCTACCTCGCGCTGGGTCATCTCGCCTTTAGCTACCGAGCCGACACACCCGAAGCGCGCTCCGCCCATGCGCGCATGGAAGCGATCGAGGATCCGGCCTGGCCGCCGGCGGTGCGCTTGATCCTCGCCAAAGTCGCCGGGGGTCTCGCCTCGCACGCCCAGGACGTAGCCGCCGCGCGCGCGGCGAACCTCACTCGCCTGGCACTCGCGAAAGCCTGCGGCTCGGAGCGGGACACCTTTGCTGCCCTGGGCAATCTGGCCGATGTCGCGTTGATCGCCGACGATCCCGAAGAAGCCATCCGCCGCGGCCGCGAACTGCTGGACCGCTTGCCGCGCCGCCATGGCGTGACTCGGGCGATCGCTTTAGGCAATCTGTTGCTTGCCCTGCTGGCGACAAGCCGAGTCGACGAGGCCGCATCCGTCGCCGGACAATTCTGCAGCTTGACCCGGCAGCTCGATTATCTCTACCTGAGTTCGGCCGCAGACGCGCTCGCTCTCTTGGCGGCAAAACGCCATCAACACAAGGCGGCCGCAAGCCTCCTGGCTTTTGCCGACGCCGCCTACGCCGCCGACCACCAGGCCCGCGAACCCAACGAGGCGCGCGCCCGAGCCCAAGCTTGGGCCTTGATCGAAGAACACCTCGCGCCGCAGGAGCTGCGCGCCGAACTCCTCTTGGGCGCCGCGCTCACGCCCGCCCAAGCCTGCGCTTTGGCCGAGATCGCTGCAGGCACTTCGTTTGCACCACCCTATTCGCCTTTCGAGCCTCGATAGAAACGATTAAGACCGCCTTAAGGACGCCGATCTCTGCGGTGCGAATAATGGGCACACGTACTCACCGAGTACCTCAACCCAAAGGAGATCACCATGAACATTCGCACCCTCAAGCAACACGTTTCCGCCCTGGCCCTGGCCGCTGCGGCCGTCGGCTCATCCAGCGCTTACGCCTGGCAGGACATGATGGCCGCCAACATGGCCTTCGACAGCCAATTCAATGCCCAATTGGGCGCTCTGCAGTACCAGAACCAAATGAGTCAGCAGCAGCTTTGGCAGCGCCACCTGGCCGTCAACGGTCCGCGGCTGCGCGCGCAGTATCAGCAGCTCCTCGCCTCGGGGCAGCGCAATATCAGCTTTGAGCAATTCGCCTACTATGATCTGATGACCGCCGCGGGAACCAATGTCCAGGGCGGGTTTGACGCACAGCGCCGGCAATTCGAAGGCAACCAGCGCGCCCACGCCACGGTACAGTCGGGCTACGCCAACTACAACGCCGGCTGGGCGAACAATTCCGCCCGCACTTCGGCCGCAATGGCCAACTACTCGAACACCGCCATCCGCGGCAACGCGCATTATCGCGATCCCTACAGCGGCCAGACCTACAACCTGCCTTATGCGCAACGCGCGGGCGAGGTTTATCGCGATGGCCACAACTACTACGTGCAGGACCAGGCGGGCACCTATTACCGCTGGGCGAACAATGGCTGGCATCGCCTCGACGCAATGCGCTGAAGCACTCCCACTAATCCTTCGGAGAATCTGATGAACACCCGCACGCACCGCCTCGCTCCGCTTGTCGCGAGTCTGCTCACCAGTCTGATCCTGGGCGCTTGCTCGGAATCCGAGTCCCTGCCCGCTTTGCCCTCATCTCGCTCACCAATCTTGACCGAGAACACGCGCCAGGCTCCGCCGAGCTTCGTGCCCGAATTCGCCGGCAAATCGGCGCCCGGCCGACCCGGCGCAAGTCAGGCTGGGTCTTCGGCCAGGCAAGACAAAGCGCCCGCCGGGCCATCGCCAACGGGAAACCCCGACGGCGCGCTCGACCGCCTCATGGCTTGGGAACGCCAGGACTTTGGCGTGCGCCCGCCGCGCGGCCTGCATCATGGCGAATCACACGGCCCCACGCCCAACCAATTGCCGGGCGGGCAAGTGATCACCACCAAAGGGCTGCTGCCCCTTCTGCAACAAAACCTGCCCGTGCAGTTGATCGATGTGCTCGGTGGCGAGTTGACCCTGCCTCGTGCCACTGCCGCGCCCTGGGCGGCCGCACCCGGAGATTTCGGAGATCGAACTCAGCAACAATTAGCGCAGTTTTTGGAAGGCGTGACCCAAGGCAACCCCGAAGCGCCGCTAGTGTTCTTCTGCGCCGGTCCGGAGTGTTGGCTGTCCTACAATGCGGCCTTGCGCGCGGTGCATTTGGGCTACCGCAATGTGTTGTGGTATCGCGGCGGCGTCCAAGCTTGGCAGCGCGCCGGAAGGCGCTTGGAGCAAAGCCAGCAGTTGGTCAGCGGTCGCTGATTGCGAGCACTCCTTCTCGGCTCAGGGAACCCGGGCGCGGTTGACTTTCGTCAACAGCGTCTTTTTTTTTCGGCCTAGCATGGTTGCGGTGCAACAAAGCGACTTCGACCATGAACATCTCCAGCCTCGTTGTCCACGCCCAAACCAGCGCCTGCGCGCTCGTGCGAGCCGGTCTCGCCGCCCTCCCAGGGGTGGAAATCCACGCCGAGTCCATGGAAGGCAAGTTTGTCGTCACCATCGAAGCCGAAACCGAGGGTGAAACCGCCGGCCTTTTCGATCGCATTTACCTCATGGATGGGGTGATGTCGGCGGCCATGGTCTATCACCAGTTCGAACCCGATCCCGAGCAACCCGTAGCCACGCCGGCGGACAACGCGCCGGTACGACAAGGAGATCCCAAATGAGTCTGACTCGTCGCGATTTCATCAAGGCCAATGCCGCCGCGGCGGCCGCCACCGTCGCCGGCGTCACCCTTCCCCTGGCGGCAGGCGCCCAGGCGCCCGCTGCCGACGGCATCCGCTGGGACAAAGGCGTGTGTCGCTATTGCGGCACCGGCTGCGGCGTCTTGGTGGGGGTGAAGGATGGCCGCATCGTCGCCACCCAGGGCGACCCCGACGCGCCGGTGAACAAGGGCTTGAACTGCGTCAAAGGCTACTTCCTGTCGAAAATCCAATACGGCAAGGACCGCCTCACCACGCCGCTCCTGCGCATGAAGAACGGCAAGTTCGACAAGAGCGGCGAGTTCCAGCCGGTCTCCTGGAAACAGGCCTTCGACATCATGGAAGAAAAATGTAAGGCCGCGCTCAAGGCCAAAGGCCCCACCTCGGTGGGCATGTTCGGCTCGGGCCAGTGGACCATTTGGGAAGGCTACGCCGCCAACAAGTTGTTCAAGGCGGGCTTACGCTCCAACAACATCGACCCCAACGCCCGCCACTGCATGGCCTCGGCGGTGATGGGTTTCATGCGCACTTTCGGCGCCGACGAACCCATGGGGGTCTATGACGATGCCGAGCACGCCGATGCCTTCGTGCTCTGGGGCTCCAACATGGCCGAGATGCATCCCATCCTCTGGTCGCGCATCACCAACCGGCGCCTGTCGGCTCAGCACGTGAAAGTGCATGTGCTCTCCACCTTCTCGCACCGCTCCTGCGAAGTGGCGGACGCGGAACTCATCTTCAAGCCGCAAACGGATCTGGTCATCCTCAACTACATCTGCAACTACATCATCCAGAACAACGCGGTGAATCAGGATTTCGTGAAGAAACACGTCAACTTCATGAAAGGTGTGACCGACATCGGCTATGGCCTGCGGCCCAACCATCCGCTGGAACAGGTCGCCAACAACAACGGCTATCCCGGCGCCGATGGCAAGCCCAAAGGCGACCCCAACAAGATGGAGGCGATCAGTTTCGAGGACTTCAAGCAGTTCGTATCCACTTACACCCTGGACTACACCGCGCAATTGTCCGGCGTGCCCAAAGACAAGCTCGAAGCGCTGGCCAAGACCTACGCCGACCCCAAGACCAAGGTCACGTCCTACTGGACCATGGGTTTCAATCAGCACACCCGCGGCACTTGGGTGAACAACATGATCTACAACGTCCACCTTCTGGTGGGCAAAATTTCCGAACCCGGCAACAGCCCCTTCTCGCTCACCGGCCAGCCTTCGGCTTGCGGCACGGCGCGTGAAGTGGGCACCTTCGCGCACCGGCTGCCGGCCGACATGGTGGTGATGAACCCCGCGCACCGCGAGGCGGCCGAGAAGATCTGGAAAGTGCCCGCCGGTACCATCGTCGGCACGCCTGGCTACCACGCCGTGCTGCAAGACCGCATGCTGAAGGACGGCAAACTCAACTTCTATTGGACCACCACCACCAACAACATGCAGGCGGGGCCCAACATCAATACCGAGCGCTACCCCGGCTTTCGCAATCCCGAGAACTTCGTCGTGGTGTCCGACGCCTACCCCACGGTGACGGCGCTGGCCGCCGACCTCATCCTGCCTTCGGCGATGTGGATGGAAAAAGAAGGCGCCTTCGGCAATGCCGAACGCCGCGGCCAGTTCTGGCGCCAGCAGGTCAAGGCGCCGGGCGAGGCGAAGAGCGATTTGTGGCAATACCTCGAATTCGCCAAACGCTTCACCACCGATGAAGTCTGGCCCAAGGACTTGCTCGACAAGAACCCGCAATACAAGGGCAAGACGCTCTACGAGGTGCTCTACGCCAACGGACAGGTCAACGCCTTCGGCAAGGACGAGGCCGGCAAAACCAACGCCCACGCCTGGGCGGGCTACACCAACGACGAAACCGAAGCCTGCGGCTTCTATGTGCAAAAAGGCCTCTTCGAGGAATATCGCAAGTTCGGCCTGGGCAAAGCCAAGGATCTGGGCGAATTCGATCAGTACCACAAGGTGCGCGGCCTGCGCTGGCCGGTGGTCAATGGCAAAGAAACCCTGTGGCGCTATCGCGAAGGTTATGACCCCTACGTCAAGGCCGGCGAAAGCGTGAAGTTCTACGGCAAACCCGACGGCAAGGCGGCGATCATCGCCCTGCCCTACCAGCCCGCCGCGGAATCGCCCGACGCCGAGTACGACCTGTGGCTTTGCACCGGCCGCGTGCTGGAACATTGGCATACCGGCACCATGACTCGCCGCGTTCCGGAACTCTACAAGGCCTTCCCCGACGCCGTGGTGTGGATGCACCCCAAGGACGCCGAGAAACGCGGCCTCAAGCACGGGGACCCGGTGAAAGCGATCACGCGGCGCGGCGAAATCGCGTTGCGGGTGAACACCCGCGGCCGCAACCGCATGCCCGAGGGCCTGGTGTTCATTCCCTTCTTCGACGAACACCGTCTGGTCAACAAACTCACCCTCGACGCCACTTGCCCGATCTCGAAAGAGACCGATTTCAAGAAGTGCGCGGTGAAGGTGGTCAAGGCCTAGTTCGAGTGCTGGCCGCATCGGGCACCACCGTACCCAAGGTGCCCGCGCTGCCGGCAATACGCCATGAGTCTCGAAGCCCCACTCAGCGCAGTCAGCCGCGCGGCGCGCCGGCAGTTCTTGCTCGATTCGGCAAGGCTCGCCTGCGGGGTTGGGCTTTTGGGTGTGGGTCTGGGTCTTTATGCCAAACAAGCCAAAGCCTTGCCGCCTTGGGCGATTCGCCCTCCAGGGGCATTGAAGGAGCAAGATTTCCTTGGCGTCTGCGTACGCTGCGGCCTGTGCGTGCGCGACTGCCCCTATGACATCCTCACCCTCGCCAAGCCCGAAGAACCGGTAGCAACCGGCACGCCGTATTTTGTGGCACGTCAGACGCCCTGCGAAATGTGCGAAGACATCCCCTGCGTCAAAGCCTGCCCGACCGGCGCGCTCAGCCCTGCGTTGAAAGAAATCACCAAGGCGCAAATGGGCCTCGCGGTGCTGGTAGACCAGGAGAACTGCCTCAACTTCTTGGGTCTGCGCTGTGACATCTGCTATCGCGTCTGTCCGGTGCTCGACCGCGCCATCACCCTCGAACAGCGCCTCAACCCCCGCACTGGGAAACACGCCTTGTTCATTCCGGTGGTGCATTCCGATGCCTGCACCGGCTGCGGCAAATGCGAAAAGGCCTGCCCGCTGGAAACAGCGGCGATCAAGATCTACCCGCGGGAGCTCGCCAAAGGGGAACCGGGCAAGCACTACCGCCTGGGTTGGGTGGAACAACAAAAAGCCGGCAAAAGCCTAGTGGCACCTGATCCGCAGCACCAATACAACTTGCCTGAAGGCCTGCGCTACGAATCCGGCAAGGGTTTGTCGCGTGAGAGCCTGCGCGAGGCGCCAGCAACGAAAACCGCCGCGCCGCGCGCTCTCCAAGGAGATCGGCTGTGAACCTCCCGGTCGGCAAAGAAGCCGCCGCCACAAAAGGCTGGCTTGCCGCGCACAAGTGGCTGCTGGCGCGACGCGCGTCGCAGCTTTCCATACTCGCGTTATTTATGCTCGGCCCGCTGGCCGGGGTGTGGATCGTCAAAGGCAATCTATCCTACAGCTACACCCTCGGAATCTTGCCGCTCACCGATCCCTTTGTGTTGGGTCAATCCCTGTTCGCAAGACATTGGCCGGAGAACAAGGCCTTGACGGGTGCGTTCTTGGTCTTGGTCTTTTATGGCTTGGTCGGCGGACGAGTCTTCTGTTCCTGGGTCTGCCCGCTGAACCTCATTACCGACGCCGCCGCCTGGTTGAGGGAGGCCATCGGCATCAAAGGCGGCGCCCACGTCTCGCGCGAAACGCGATATTGGATTTTGGCCATGACGCTGGCTCTGGCCGCCGTCACCGGCATGCTGGCCTGGGAATTGGTGAATCCGGTCTCGATGCTCCACCGCGCGCTGATTTTCGGCTTGGGTGCAAGCTGGGTCGTGATCCTGGCTATTTTTCTATTTGATTTGCTGGTCATGAAGGATGGCTGGTGCGGCCACCTATGCCCGCAAGGTGCTTTCTATAGCCTCCTGGGCCGTTACGCCCTGCTGCGCGTGACCGCCCCGCAGCGCGACGCTTGCAACGACTGTCTCGATTGTTACGTGGTATGCCCGGAAGCCCAAGTGATACGCCCGGCACTCAAAGGCGGCGCCGAGCACAAGCCGGTAATCCTGGCACAGAACTGCACCAATTGCGGACGTTGCATCGATGTCTGCGCCAAAGATGTTTTCGCTTTTGGCCTGAGGTATGGCACCCCCGCGACTGCGTCGCAGCCCGCGAAGCACAGGGTGTCGGTGATGAGCAAGCAAAGTGGCTGAATTTTCTACTCCCGAGGAGACGTTCATGAAACGGTCTGTCACATGGATTTGGGCGGGCGCCATCGCGGTGGCGGCTTTTGGTTGCGCGCAATTCGCTGGCATCGCCAGCCTTCGCGGCGCCGATGTGGCTAGCTCGGACCAAGCTCCCGCCGAGCAGAAAGCCTATGTCGGCAAGAAGCCGGGGCTACAACCGACGATTGCGCGCACCTTCAAGGAGCAGCCGCCGCTGGTTCCGCATGCGGTAGACAATTTCGACGAAATCACGGTCAGCGACAACCAGTGCCTAGATTGCCACAGCGTCCAAAAACACAAAGAGAAGAACGCGCCCAAAATCGGCGATAGCCACCTCGCCGAGGCGGCGGCCGGTGCCGTGCGCCCGGTCACCATGGATCGCTACCAGTGCAATAGTTGCCATGTGCCGCAGGTCGACGCCAGGCCCTTGGTGGAAAACACCTTCATAGGCACGGCGGCAAAGTAGTCAGCATCGAGCAACTCGGAACGCCTTGCCGGCTCGCCTGGCCCCCCCCGAGTGAGGCAATCGCCGGCGGCGGCCGGGACCCACCGAAAGGCCTGCCCTTGAGGTGGACGGGCCGCAGCTAGGGCGCCACGGCCTCGGCCGGCTCATGTCAACGCCGCGGGTTCAACTTGGTCTACCCGCCCGCGGCACGATCATTCATTTGTGCGATTCTCGACCACACGTCCAGCCGCTATACTGCCGGGGCAAGTTTTCCATGGGTGCAGTCTCCGTGCTTCGCCCAACCACCAGACCTCGATGGATCAGCGGTGCGCGAGCCCATTTGCAGCACTCTCTCCCGCGCAGATGAGATCGATGCGCTCCTCGGCGCCATCGAGGCAGTCGTTTATTCGCTGTCTCCCGATGGGCAGGTGCTGCATTACCTCAGCCCCGGAGCCGACCGCCTGATCGGGCAAGCAGCCGAAGATATGCGCCGGGACCCCTCGGCGCGCCATCGCCAGGTGCTCGAAGCCGACCAGCCCAGACTCTGCGCTCTGCCGCGCCAACTCGACGACGCTGGAGCGGCCGATCTCGAGTACCGCATTCGGCGAGATGACGGCACGGTGATCTGGGTGCGCGAGCGCTGCCGCTTGCAGCGGGACGCCCACGGCAGACCCTGGCGGCTGGCCGGCATGCTGTCGGACATCACCCTTTTCCACCGTCTGATCGACGGACTGCGCGACAGCGAAAGCCGGTTTCGGTCGCTCGTCGAACTCTCCTCGGACTGGTACTGGCAACAGGACGCCGAATTCCGCTTCATCGAGTTCTCGGGCGCCCCTGGCGGACCCGCCGGCGCTTTCGTCAACTCCCAATTGCTCGGCAAGCACCGTTGGGGCGGCCCATCGTTTGGCGTCAGCGCCGAGCAATGGGACTTGCACCAAGCCCAGTTGGAGCGCCATGAGCCCTTTCAGAACTTCGAATACGGCGTCGTGCTTCCGAACGGAGAGCGCATCTTTCTGAGCACCAGCGGTGAGCCGGTCTACGACCAAAGCGGAGTTTTCAAAGGTTATCGGGGCGTAGGCCACGACATTACGCAAGCGCGCCAAATGCAAGAAGCGCTGCGCAAAAGCGAAGCGCGATTGCAAACGGTTCTGGAGGCCACCAGCGAGGGGGTGTGGGACTACGACCTCGCCGGGCGCGAGACCTATTTCTCCAAGCGCTTTGCTGCGCTCCTGGGTTACGGCTCCCAGGAGGAATTGAACAAAGATTTTCATTTCACCGAAGCCTTGCACCCCGACGACCGGGAAGCCGCCGCCGCAGCACAAGAAGAAACGCTGCGCCGCGGTGCCCGCTTCGACCAGATCTACCGTCTGCGCTGCAAGGACGGAAGCTACCGCTGGTTCCACGGCCGGGGCATCGCCGTGACCGATGCCAGCGGAGCGGTGCAGCGTTTCATCGGAGCCATCGCCGACGTGACCGTGCAGCGCGCGGCTGAAATGGAGCTGCGCCGGCTTTCCGTCGCCATCGAGCAAAGTCCGGTGTCCATCCTGATCACCGACACCTCGGGCCGCATCGAATACGTCAATCCGCGCTTTTGCCAAACGACCGGCTACTCGTTTCTCGATGTGCGGGGGCGCAACCCGCGGCTGCTCAAGTCTGGCGAAATGCCGGGTGAACTCTACCGCACACTCTGGGATACGATCACGCGCGGAAAGGAATGGACGGGCGAACTTCGCAACCGCAAGAAGAGCGGCGAACTCCACTGGGAGCGTGTTCGGATTTTTCCCTTGTTTGCTGAAAACGGGGTCATCACCCACTTCATGGCGCTGCGCGAAGACATCACCCTGCAAAAAGAGATGAGCGCCCGCGAGGCCTTGCGCCAGGAAGAAATGCTGCACCATGCGCGGCTTGCGGCGATGGGGGAAATGGCGGCCGCTTTGGCCCACGAACTGAACCAACCGCTTTCGGCCATTGCCAATTTCTGCGGTGTGCTCGAACACCGGCTCGGAAACACACCGCCGGATTCGCGAGCCGCGAGCGAGCTGGTGCAGCTGATCAACGGCCAGGCGCTGCGCGCCGGAGACATCGTTTGGCGCATACGCGAATTTTCGCGCAAACAGACGTCGCTGCGCGAAGAGGTCGATCTCAACGAATTGATCCGGGAGGTCACACGCCTGGCGGACATTGCCGTCAAGCCCAGAGAAGTGAGCTATGCCTTCGAGCTTGCGTCTGATCTCCCCCGAGTGTCGATAGACCGGGTACAGGTGGAGCAAGTGCTCCTGAACCTCATACGCAATGGCGTTGAAGCCATGGAGGGCGTCGCCGGCGAGCGCCGCCTCGTGCTCAGCACCCGGCTTGCCGACGGATCCGAAGCGGTGCAAGTCGGTGTATCGGACTCGGGCTGCGGCTTACCCGACCGCATTGCGGTGGATCTTTTCACTCCCTTCTTCACCACCAAGTCCGCGGGCATGGGCATGGGGCTGGCGATCAGCCGAAGCATAGCCGAAGCCCACGGCGGCAAGCTCTGGGCCGCGCAGAACGAGGGTGGCGGCACCACTTTCTACCTCACTTTGCCCCTGGGAGGCGAGGCATGAACGAAACGCCTTGCGTTTGCGTCGTCGAGGACGACGCCGTAGTGCGCCAATCCTTGGCCATGCTGATCGAAACACTGGGAGTCGAGGTGAAAAGTTTCGGCACCGGCCGGGAGTTTCTCGATCATTGCGACCCGCAATGCTGCGGCTGTGTGGTGCTCGATGTGCGCATGCCCGGGCTGTCGGGTCTCGAAGTTCAGGCCCGCATGGCGGAACGCGGGCTCGAATTCCCGGTCATCTTCATCACCGGCCATGGTGATGTGCCCATGGCGGTGGAAGCGATGCGCGGCGGCGCCGTCGACTTCCTGCAGAAGCCATTTGACAACCAGGCCTTGATCTCGCGGGTGCTACTGGCCCTGGAACGCAGCCGCGAACGCCGCGCCGAAATGCGCATCCGCGCCGAGCAGGAAGCTCGCCTGGCTGGACTGAGCCGGCGCGAGCGCCAGGTGCTGGCGCTTTTGCTCGACGGCCGCATGAACAAGCGCATCGCCTCTGACCTCAACATCAGCGCCAAAACCGTGGAAGATCACCGCGCCAGCATCATGAAAAAAACCGGCGCGCGTTCGCTCGCCGAGCTCGTACAACTGGCTGCGCGGACGAACGCCGCACCTTCCTGAGCCGGACAGGCCCGAACCCAAGCGGATCGCCGGGCCCTGGCCTTGGCCCGGACGCTTAGCCGGGCGGCGCCGGAGCGGCCACGCCAAGGAAACGGCGTAGCGTAGGCGCCGCGTTTCGCCCGGCGTCACTGGGCAATTTCGCAGGCCTGGACGTTGCGCCGGGCGGCGCCGGAGCGGCCACGCCAAGGAAACGGCGTAGCGTAGGCGCCGCGTTTCGCCCGGCGTCACTGGGCAATTTCGCAGGCCTGGACGTTGCGCCGGGCGGCGCCGGAGCGGCCACGCCAAGGAAACGGCGTAGCGTAGGCGCCGCGTTTCGCCCGGCGTCACTGGGCAACTTCGCAGGCCTGGACGTTGCGCCGGGCGGCGCCGGAGCGGCCACATAACGATACACTGATCGACGAGGCGCCAAGAGTATTCCGGAATATCAAGAGCATTCCGGGATATTCCGGATGCATGCGCCACAGTGGGGGCCGTTAGCTCATCCATTGGGTGCCCAGAGGCGCCCGGTCGATAGGATTTGCTCATGGCTCAGACCGCAGTTGCGCCGGTCGCCTTGCCCGGATTGCTTCCTGCCGCCACCGGCGGCCTGGCGCTCGCCGGCGCCGCCTTTGGGCTGATCGCCGGTGAACTGGGAGCGCTGACCCTCGGCTTTTCGCTGCTGCTGGTCGGTTCCGGGGTCTTTTGCGGGATTGTTTTACAAAGGCGCATGCTCGCGGATTACGAAACCACGATACGCGCGGCCCGATCGAACGAAATCCGGCTTCAGGAAGCCCGGATAGCAACCTACCTGGCCAGCCTGCACGAGGTTTGCCACGGGCTTCTGCCGCGCTGGGGGCAGCACATCGAATTGTCCCGGGTACAGACCGAAACCGCTCTGACCGGCCTCGCCCAAGAGTTCACCACCATCTCCAGCAAGCTCGACGCGGCCGTCTGGGCTTCCCGAAGCGCCGCAGGCAGTCTCACCGGCACCGATGGCGGTATCGCCGGCACCATCACCCAGTCGCAAACCGAATTGAGCGCCCTGATCGCCTCGCTCAAAGGCGTTCTGGATGCCAAACTCGCCACCCTGGCCGAAATCCGCAGCCTCGCGGGTTTTACCGATGACCTGAAGCGCATGGCCGGGGACGTCGCCAGTCTGGCCGAACAAACCAATCTGCTCGCGCTCAACGCCGCCATCGAGGCGGCGCGCGCCGGCGAACACGGACGCGGGTTCGCGGTCGTGGCCGACGAAGTTCGCAAGCTCTCGACACAATCCGGAGAAACCGGCAAACAGATTCGCGTCAAAGTGGAACGGGTCGCGGCCGCGATCAACCGAACCATTGCCAGCGCCGATCAGATGTCCACCACGGACGATGCCATGATCACCGCCGCCGGCCAGGTGATCGAGGCCGTGCTCGCGCGCTTCGGCGCGTCGGCGGGAGCCCTCTCCAGCGCCGCGACGCGTTTGGAAGAAGAAAGCGACGGAGTGCGCGACCAGGTGGGCAAAGTCATCGTGGATCTGCAGTTTCAGGACCGGGTCAGCCAGATCCTGAGCCTGATCGAAAAAGACCTGGCACGTCTCGACTCACGCCTCGCCCAGGACCGGGAAGCCATGGCGCGCGGCGACATCCCGGCACGAATCGATGCCGCAGCCTGGCTGGCGCAGTTCGAAGCGGGTTACACCACGCTCGAACAGCACACCTCGCCTGGGCGAAACGCCGGGGCCAAATCGGCAGCGGCGCCGAGCAACATCACTTTCTTCTAGGAGCAGCCATGGGCAAGACGGTCATGATTGTCGACGACTCCGCTTCGCTGCGGCAAGTCGTCAATCTCACGCTGAAGAGCGCCGGTTATGAAGTGATCGAGGCCTGCGATGGCAAGGACGCGCTCACCAAACTCGACGGCGCTCGGGTCCATCTCATCATCTCGGACGTCAACATGCCCAATATGGACGGCATCAGCCTGCTCAAGGAAGTGAAGAAACATCCCAGCTACAAGTTCACCCCGATCATCATGCTCACCACCGAAGCGGGTGAAAACAAGAAACTCGAAGGCCAGGTTGCCGGCGCCAAGGCATGGGTCGTCAAGCCCTTCCAGCCGCAGCAGATGCTTGCAGCGGTCTCCAAACTGATCATGTAGGAGCCGAACATGCAACTCGTTTGTGAAGACACGGCGGCCGGCCGCCGCCTGCTGATCGAGGGAGAGATGACCGTGGCCACCGCCGCCGCCCTGCGGGACGAGATTCTGGCCGCACTCGCGCCGCAAACCGCCGGGGAAATCGAGATCGACCTCTCCGGGGTGAGCGAAATGGACACCGCCGGGCTGCAGTTGATGCTCCAGATCAAGCGCAAATGCGGCACCCATCTGCGCCTGGTCAACCACTCGCCGGCGGTGCTGCAGGTTCTGGATTTGAGCCGCACCGGAGCCGCGTTCGGAGACCCGCTGGTACTTCCGGCCGATCGAAGCCATTGAACCGCTGGAGATCCTCCCATGAGCTTCGAAGCCGCCAAAGCCACCTTCATCGAAGAGAGCCAGGACCTCCTGCGGCAATTGGAGGACATTCTCCTCTCCTGCGAGGCGGCGCCTCCCGACGATGAAGCGGTAAACGCGCTTTTTCGCGCTGCACACACGATCAAAGGTTCGGCCGGTCTCTTCGCTTTCGACGAAGTGGTGCGTTTCACCCACACCGTGGAGCACGTGCTGGATCGATTGCGCGCCGGCGAAATCGACATCGATGCCGAGTTGGTCAACCTGCTGCTGTCCTGTGGTGACCACATCGGAATTTTGGTGGCCGCTTCGGCCGAAGACCGCCCGCTCGATCCGGCCGCCGATGCCCGGGGAGTCGAACTGAGCGCGCAGCTGCGAAGGTATCTGCCCGCCCAGCAGCACTCATCCGCCACAGTGGTTGCAGCCCCCGGCGAGACGCCCGTCGCGGCTTCCGGCGGCGGCCCGCTGGGCGCCGACACCTGGCATCTGTCGCTGCGTTTTGGAAGCGAAGTGCTGCGCATGGGACTGGACCCGCTGTCTTTCATCCGCTACCTCAGCACCCTGGGCGACATCGTTCACCTCGAGACCGTTGCCATTGATTTGCCGCCGCTGGAGGACTGCGACCCTGAGCTTTGCACTTTGGGCTTCGAGATCGACCTGTGCAGCGCGGCAACGCGCCAGGAGATCGAAGCGGTATTCGAATTCGTGCAGGACGATGCCAAGATACGCATCATTCCTCCCCACGCCCGCACCGAAGAATACGTCGCTCTGATTCGCGAAATGCCCGAGTGTGCGGCGCGTTTGGGCGAAATCCTGATCGCCGGAGGCGCCCTGACCCAGCGCGAGCTCGATCTCGCCCTGAACGCCCAAGCTCAGGCCAGCCCGCCGCCAGGGAAACGCCTGGGCGAAATTCTCACCGGCTTGGGTGTGGTGCCGCCGCCGGTGATCGACGCGGCCCTGGAAAAACAGAAACGATGTGAAGAAAAGCGGGCTGCCGAAGCGCGAAGCGTGAAAGTGCCGGCCGAGAAACTCGATCTGCTGATCGATCTCGTCGGCGAACTGGTGATCGCCGGCGCCGGAACGCAGCTCCTCGCGCAGCGCAGCAAACAGGGTGAGCTGGTCGAGTCCGCCTCGCAGGTGGCGCGTCTGGTCGAGGAGGTGCGAGACGCGGCGCTGCGCCTGCGCATGGTGCAAATCGGCGAGGTCTTCGGGCGTTTTCCGCGCGTCGTGCGCGACGTGGCGAAAGAACTGGGCAAAGACATCGAACTCACCATCAGCGGCGCCGAAACCGAAATCGACAAGTCCATGGTCGAGCGGCTGGGCGATCCTTTGATGCATCTGGTGCGCAACGCCATGGATCATGGCCTGGAATCCGCCGCTGAGCGCATCGCTGCCGGCAAAGCGGCGCGAGGCAAAGTCAGTCTCGCCGCCAGCCACGAGTCGGGCAGCATCGTGATCGAAGTCTGCGACGACGGCCGCGGGCTCGACCGCAAGCGCATCCTGGAAAAGGCCCTGGAGAAAGGACTGATCGCGGACAGCCAGTCCTTGAGCAATGCCGAGATCGACCAGCTGATCATGCACCCCGGTTTCTCGACGGCCCATCAAGTCACCAAACTCTCCGGCCGCGGCGTCGGCATGGATGTGGTGAAGAGCAGCATCGAGGCCTTGCGCGGAACGATCGAAATCCGCAGCGAAACCGGCCAGGGAACGACCATGCGCCTCGCCTTGCCCCTCACCTTGGCGATCATCGACGGCTTCATGGTCGGCGTCGGCGGCGCTTGCTTCGTCCTGCCGCTGGAAATGGTGGTCGAATGCATCGAGCTGCCGCCGGAGCTGGGCGCCAATGGGCACGACTATCTCAGCCTGCGCGGCCAGGTTCTTCCTTTCCTGCGGCTGCGCGACTGGTTCGAGATCTCGGCCAAGGCTCCGCGACGCCAGAACGTCGTTGTGGTGCAGTGCGCCGGCAAGCGCGCCGGGCTTGCGGTGGACCACCTGATGGGCGAATGCCAGACGGTGATCAAGCCGCTGGGTGTGCTGTTCGAAAAACTGCGCGGCATCTCCGGTTCCACGATCCTGGGCAGCGGCGAGGTCGGCCTCATCCTCGACGTGCCACAACTGGTGAACCTCGCCACCCAGCGCGAGGCGCGCGTTCACTCCGCCGGGTCGCATCGGCGGGTGGTCCCGGAAAAGGTCTCTTGAAGCCCTTAACGAAAAGGAGCGGGCAATGAAGAACATGAAAGTGGGTGTAAAACTGGGGTTGGGCTTCGGCCTGGTCATCGCCTTCATGATCGCGGTGTCGGTCATCGGAATTCTCCGCCTGGCGGCCCTGAACGAGGGCTTGCGGCTGATCGGCGAAGAGCGCTGGCCGCGGGCCAACCTGGCGCATGAGATCGTCGTGCGCAACAGCGCCATCGGCATCGGCTTGCGCAACATGATGCTCTCCTCCAATCGCGAAGACGTCGCGCGCCAGAAAGAGAGCGTCCTGGAAAACCGCCGCGCCCTGGGCGGCATCATCGAGAAGCTGAAAGAGGTGATTCAGAACCCCAAAGGCAAAGAGATCCTGCAAAAAGTGCTCGAAAACCGACAGCGCTATGTGGCCGGACAAGAAAGGCTCATCGCGCTGGTCGAAGCCGGCGACCAGCAAGGTGCCCGCCAGTACTTGCAGGAAGAATTGCGGCCCATACTGCGCAGCTATCAAGATTCCGCAGATAGCCTCGCCAAATTCCAGGGCGAACTCCTGGATGCGGCAGTCAAGGAAGGGCAGTCGAACTACGAGAGCGCCCGCCTCATGCTTTTGATCTCCCTAGGTGCCGCCCTGCTGGTCGCCATCGCCGTGGGTTTCTGGATCACGCTCGGATTGCTGCGGCAATTGGGCGGCGAACCCGACTACGCCGCAGATGTGGCGAGACGTGTGGCCGCCGGCGACTTGACCGTGGTCGTCGAGACCAAAGCCAATGACCGATCGAGCTTGCTCTACGCCATGCGCGGCATGGTCGAAAAGCTCGGGCGAGTCATCGGCGACGTTCGCGCTTCCGCCGATCAGCTGTCGGCCGCCTCGGAAGAGGTTTCCGCCACCTCCCAGTCGCTGTCGCAAGCGGCCAGCGAGCAAGCGGCCAGCCTGGAAGAAACCAGCGCCTCGATCGAACAGATGAGCGCATCGATCAACCAGAACACCGAAAATGCCAAGGTCACCGACGGCATTTCCACCACCGCGGCCAAAGATGCCGCCGAGGGCGGAGAGGCAGTGCGCGCCACGGTGGAGGCGATGAAATCGATCGCTGACAAGATCGGCATCATCGACGACATTGCCTACCAGACCAACCTCCTGGCCCTCAACGCCGCCATCGAAGCCGCCCGCGCCGGCGAACACGGCAAAGGCTTCGCGGTCGTGGCCGCCGAGGTGAGAAAGCTCGCCGAGCGCAGCCAGGTCGCCTCGCAGGAAATCGGCGAACTGGCCGGATCCAGTGTCAAGACGGCCGAAAAGGCGGGCACTCTGCTCCAGGCCATGGTGCCCAATATCCGCAAGACCGCGGAGTTGGTGCAAGAAATCACCGCCGCGTCGGAAGAACAGTCGCAAAGCGCCGGCCAGATCAACGGCGCGATGAGCCAGCTCAACCAGACCACGCAGCAAAACGCCTCGGCATCGGAAGAGCTATCGGCCACCGCCGAAGAAATGAGCGGACAGGCGCAGCAACTGCAGCAAATGATGGCGATGTTCCGTGTCAGCGACGAAGAAGCTGGCGCAGCACCTCCTGCGGTGCGCCGCGCTCCGGCAAAACCCAGCAAGAAACCCGCTCGTCGCCCGCGCGAAGAATCGGTCCCCGATCCGGCGCTGGATGATGCCGAATTCGTTCGCTATTGAGCGGAGGCGAAGATGTCCGCGAACCAGCTCGCCCAGGCGCCCGCGACCGCCACCAGTCCGCCCTTGCCCCAAGCCCGGGCAGAAGCCAAGCAATACCTGGTGTTCTCGCTGTGCGGCGAAACTTTCGCCCTCGCCATCCAAGGGGTGAAGGAGATCATCGAATACGGCCAGCTCACCGAAGTGCCGATGATGCCGAAACTGGTGCGCGGCGTGATCAATCTGCGCGGCGCTGTCGTTCCGGTCATCGACCTCGCCGTGCGTTTTGGCCGCGCTCCCACGGTCGTGGCGCGGCGCACCTGCATCGTCATCGTGGAAATCGTCGACGATGACGGCACCAAGCAAGTCATCGGGGTCATCGTCGATGCCGTCAACGAGGTGGTGGAGATATCGCCCCAGGAGATCGAGCCCCCTCCATCTTTCGGCGCGCGCATCCGGGTCGATTTCATCGAGGGCATGGGCAAAGTCGGCGGGCAGTTCATCATTCTGCTCAATCTCACCCACACGCTGTCGATCGAGGAACTCTCCGACATCGTCGGCGTTGCCGCCGCCTCCGAGCAGACCCCAGCCGCTCGCGCCGAGCCCGCGCTCAACTAGGTCGGGGCATGAAGTGGAAGCGGCCATTTCCGATCACACCTTCAGGCAATTCCAGGGCCTGATGCAGCGTGTGGCCGGCATCCATCTGGCGCCGACCAAAAAGTCGCTGGTGTGCGGTCGCCTGGCCAAGCGGCTGCGCGCCCTTGGGCTGCCCGACTATCACAGTTACTTCAGACTCATTACCACCGCCGGCGAGCTGGCCGAGTTGCAGCGCGCGATCGATTTGCTCACCACCAACGAAACCTACTTCTTTCGGGAACCGCAGCATTTCGATTTTCTCGCCCAAAAGATCCTGCCCGCGCTGCCGCCCGGGCGGCGATTTCGCGCCTGGAGCGCCGCCAGTTCCAGCGGCGAAGAGGCGTATAGCATTGCCATGGTTCTGATGGACAAACTCGGCGCCCAAGCCGAATGGGAAGTATTCGGCTCGGACATCAATCGGGAGGTCCTGGCCCAGGCGCAAGCCGCAACCTACTCCAACCAGCGCCTGGGCGGCATCCGGGCGGACTACCTGCGCCGCTTTTGTCTGCGCGGAACGGGGCGCATGTCGGGCCAGCTGCGTATCGATGCCCCGCTGCGCGAGCGCGTGCGCTTTGCGCCGCTGAATCTCAACGGCGACCTCACCACCGCCGGCGAATTCGATCTCATCATGCTGCGCAACGTGATGATCTACTTCGACC
The DNA here is from genome assembly GCA_964517465.1 of uncultured Alcaligenaceae bacterium. Lineage (GTDB taxonomy): Bacteria > Pseudomonadota > Gammaproteobacteria > Burkholderiales > Casimicrobiaceae > JACPUX01. The sequence goes on along the minus strand of CAZFEK010000018.1, from coordinate 14,761 downwards.
AGGCGATGAAGCGCCGGGTGGTCGAAGCGCTTTTTCATCGGCTCAAGCCTGGGGGCTGGCTCATGATCGGCCATTCGGAAACCCTCAACGGCGTTTGCGACCGCTTTCAAGCAGTGCGGCCCACGATCTACCGCAAGGAGATCCCTTGATTCCCATTCGCAACACACCCGTCGAAATCTTCCTGCAGCCGGGCCAGGTGTTTTTTGGCGACGCCGGCGTGCGCGTGCGAACCATCCTGGGATCTTGCGTCTCGATCACCCTGTGGCATCCGAAGCAACATCTCGGCGGCATGTGCCACTACATGTTGCCGGAGCGCGGCGCCGCAGGAAGAATCCTCGACGGCCGCTACGCCCCGGAAGCGTTGGAGTTGCTCCTGGACCAGATGCGCCTGACCGGCGCCGCGCCGCGCGAATTTCAGGCCAAAATCTTCGGTGGCGGGCGCATGTTTGCCGCCGAGGAGCGAGCGGCGGGCATCGACATTGGCGCGCGGAACGTGGACGTCGGGCGCCGTCTCTTGCGCGCGCAGGGTTTGCATCTCACCGGTGAGCACCTTTGCGGTCAAGGCCACCGGAGCTTGATTTTCGATATCGCCACCGGCGACGTCTGGGTCAAGCACATGCCGCGGCTCGCCTTGGTTCAGGGCGCTGCCTAACCGCCCGGAACAGCGCGCTGTGGCAGCCGAAATCAAGGTGCTGGTGGTCGATGACTCGGCCGTCGTTCGCCAAGTGATGACCGAAATTCTCTCGCGCGAACCCGGCATACGAGTGATCGGCGCCGCACCCGACCCGCTGTTTGCGCTGGAGCGCATGAGCAAGGAATGGCCCGATGTCATCACCCTCGACGTCGAGATGCCGCGCATGGACGGCGTGAGCTTTCTGAAAAAGATCATGGCCGAGCGGCCTACGCCGGTAGTGATCTGCTCCTCGCTCACGCAGGCCGGCGCCGAAACGACCATGCAGGCGCTCGCTGCCGGAGCGCTCGCCATCATCGCCAAACCCACGCTCGGCCTGAGAGACTTTCTGCATGAAAGCGCCCACGAGGTGGTGAGCGCGGTGCGCGCCGCAGCAGCGGCAAAGCTGCGCAGGCTGTCCGCTCTTCCGCCGCGGCCACCGGCGCAAGACCGCCGCGATCCGCCGGCGGGAAACCTCTCGGCCATGGCCAAAACGACCGAAAGCATCGTCGCCATAGGCACCTCCACCGGCGGCACCCAGGCCCTGGAAGTGGTGCTCACGGCTTTGCCCAGGGTTGCTCCGGGCATCGTCATCGTGCAGCACATGCCCGAGAAATTTACCGCTTCATTTGCCGCGCGCCTCAACCGGCTTTGCGAAATCGACGTCTTCGAAGCCCAGAACGGACAGCGCGTCGTCCCCGGCCGCGCACTCATCGCGCCGGGGGGCAAACACATGCGCTTGAAGCGCAGCGGCGCGCAATATCACGTCGAAGTGCTCGACGGCCCGGTGGTGAACCGCCATCGGCCCTCGGTCGACGTGCTCTTTCGCTCCGTGGCCAAATTCGCCGGACGCAACGCGCTGGGGATCATCATGACCGGCATGGGCGACGACGGGGCGCGCGGCCTCAAGGAGATGCATGACGCGGGCGCGCGAACCATCGCTCAAGATGAAGACTCTTGCGTCGTTTACGGCATGCCCAAGGAAGCCGTAAAGATGGGCGGCGTCGATCGCAGCCTGCCTTTGGAGCAAATCGCCTCGGCGCTCTTGTGACTCGAGGCTGAGTCTGGCGGCCCTGGACGGCTCGCCGGCACCGACCGGCAACGCGGCGCAGTGAGCAGTTGTCGCGGTCGGCAGGCTCGCCCGCGGGCGAGCCTCTCGCCGGCACCCTGGTCGCATCGTCTGGCGCCCTTGAGCGGCGCCTCTGGCTTCGTTCGCAGACCGGTTGCGGCCATCTCGATGAGTCCTCCGATTCGGGGACGACAAACCTCGTTCTGCCGAAGGCCAAAGCCGCGCATTGTTTCGGTCGACCCGCCGGCGGTGGCGCGATGATTCATGCATTCGTCATATGCCTTTGTCATTGCGAGATGATGCGCATGAATACGTGGAGAGGGTCGCCATTTGCGGGTATCATTTTGGCTAGGAGGAACAAATGATAGGTTTCAGCAATGTGGCATGATTCCGCCAGATTCTGCCGCAACCCGGCGGGGGATCGCCCGTGATACAGGTTGCTAAAATCACTTCGCTCGCATCGGGCGTACTTCTGGCCTGGTTCACCACCGGCGCGGGCGCTTTGGGCCTCACGGAAGTTCTCTCGCAGTCACCCTTGGGTTCGCCGCTGCGCCTCTCTTTTGGGCTGATCACTGCCCCCGGCGAAAGCCCTCGCCCGGAGTGCTTCCGAATCGCCCCGCCCGCCAAACAAGGAGCCGAAGATCTTCCGCAGCTCCATAGCGGCCAGTTTTCCATCGAGGGCAGCGGCGACAGCGCGCGACTGTTGCTCAGCAGCGCGCGTATCGTCAACGATCCGGTGCTGCGGGTAGCAGTCCGCGTCGGCTGCGACCAAGCGGCCTTGATCCGCGAATTCACGCTGCTGCTCGATCCCCCGCTTCAGGTTCAGAGCGCCGCAGCCGAGGCGGTGGCGGTGCCGGCCGCAGCGCCGACCCGGGAAACAAGCGGCACCAGACCGGCCGGGCAACAAGACGGTAGCGGCAGACTGATCACCGAAGATATGCCCCCGGCGCCGCGGGCGCGAAGCGCCGGCACCGAGGTCGCCGCTAGGACCGGCGCGAGGAATACCCAGGCCTCCTTGCCTGCGCCGGCTCGACCGGCTGCGCCTTCGCGAAAAGCCTCTGCGGCGACCGGCGACCGCTTGCGCCTGATGGCCTCGGTCAGCAGCGAGACTGCCGCGCCGACCGCCCCGCGGCTGGTCCTTTCCACTGCCCTGAGCGAGCGTGATCCGAATGCGTCGCCGCTGTCCGAGGACGCCTTGGCGCTCTTGCGCGCGAAACAGGCACGCCTCCGGGCGACACCCGAAGATCAGGATCTCACCCGCAGTGTCGAGGCTGAGTTGGTCGTCCTCGACAAGCGCTTGAAAGACCTTCAGGCCACGCTCGATGCCGCGCAGGCCCGAATGCGGAATTTCGAGGCCAAGGAGGCGGCCGCCGCCGCTGTGGCCGCGGCGGCCAAGCCGGCACCGCCGACCGACTACAGCGATTGGTTCGTGCTCACCGCCCTGACCGTGGCGCTGGGCGCCCTGGCCTATTTGCTCGTCCATCGTCGGCGCCGACTGGCCGAAATGACCGCCGAGTGGCCTCCGGAATCGCCCGCCGCTGCCGAAAGACTGCCGGAAGAGCGCCTTGTGACGGCGGCGCTCCCAAGTGCCCAAGCGCTTGCCGAACCGGTCCGACCCAAGGCACCAAGCGAACCGGCGGCGGGACAAGGCACGATCAAACCCGGTCTTGCCTATTACCAGGTGGGCGACACCAGCCACCACTTGTCAGTGAGCGAACTGGCGCAGATCACCGAGGAGGCCCGCGTGTTTCTCACCCTCGGCCACCCGGACAAAGCGATCCTCGCGCTGCGCGAGCACGTCGACCTCCACCCCGAAACCGCTCCGGCACCCTGGCTGATGCTGCTCGATCTCTACCGCCGCACCGACAACCGCGGTGAATACGAGCGCACCGGCGCCGAGTTTCGCCACCGCTACAACGCCTTCATTCCGTCCTGGGAAGATCCCGGCGCCGGGCAAGACGGTCCGGGCCTGGAAGCCTACCCGCACCTGATCAAACAAATTTGCGACCTCTGGTCCAGCCCGACCTGCAAGGTGTTTCTCGACGAACTGCTCTACGACAACCGCGGCGGCAATCGCATCGGCTTCAACCTCGCCGCCTACCAAGACATCATGCTGCTTCGCTCCTTGCTCGAACTGATCGAAGCCGAACCGGTCAGCGCAGCGCGCGACTCGGCAAAACCGGCAGCGCCCGCGATACAGCCGCTGTCTGATCTCGAGTTCGAACTCGACCAGGATCTCTTGCCCACGCCGGTATATCGCTGCACTTTGGAAAGCGATCACCCGGGCATTCTCGAACGCCTGACCCTCAATTGGGGCACACCGCACGCGGTGCATTTCTTGGAGAGCCTGGTCTTCGCGGACCACACTGCGCAGTCCTCCTTCAGCCAAGCCGCACTTTCGGAACTGATGCTCCTGCATGATGTGGCCGTCGATATTGCGGGCCTGGGAGGCTCCGACCACTGGGAGCAAGAACCCGGCATGGGACGCCAGTCGGCGCGGCAATAAGACCGAGCTGCAGGAAACCTTTGCGGCTCGCCGCGTCGCTCAGGCCAGGAAGCTCTCGATCAATGCCGCCACGCGGGCGGGCTGATCGAGATGCAGCATGTGTCCCGCCTCGGCGACGGTCTCGTGCCGAAAGTTGGCGAATTGCGCCTTGCGCCGCGCAAAACCGTCTGGACCATCGCCCAGCCACTGGGGCGCAAATGACTCCGGCGCATCCACCCAAAGCACCGGAGCGGTGATGCGCCGCCAGCACGAGAACATCTCCGCCAAACGGTACACGCTGGGAAAAGGCTGCTTGTGCCGCGGATCGGAGCGCAATCGTGCCCCGTCGGCGGTTTCATGCGCCCAGTGCCCGGCCAGAAACACGGCGCGTTCGCGAGGCAGGCGCGGGTTGCTTTTCTGCAAGCGATCCGCCACCCCGCCCAAATCGGCATAAGGTTTGAATTCGGGCGGCGCGCGCAATGCGTCCAGCCACGCCGCATATTTTTCCGGCGCTTTGGCGGGGTCGCCCTCGGGAGTGCCGAAGCCCTCCAAAGAAACCACCCGGCGCAATCGCTCCGGGCGCACCCCGGCGTAAAGGCAGGCCACATTGCCGCCCATGCTGTGTCCGACCAAGTTGACCGCTTCGCCACCAGCATAGTGGTCCAGCAAGGCCTCCAAGTCGGCAAGATAATCGGCGAACCAATACCCGTCGCGCGACCAAGCCGAGAGCCCAAAACCGCGCCAATCCGGCGCCAGCAGATGCCACTCGGAGCCCAGCGCATCGACCAGAAACTGGAAGGAAGCGGAGACGTCCATCCACCCATGAAGCAAGAACACCTTGGGCGCTCCGACTCGCCCCCAGGTACGCACGTGATAACGAAGGCCGCGGATCTCCAGGAACTCGGATCGGGATGAGAGGCGCGGCTCATAGGCCGCGGCAAGCACGCGATTCGGCATCTCGTTTGCTACTTCTTGCGGCAGATGGCCAAACCATCCTGCCAGCCCTGGCGATATTCGGCATCCCCAGCGTAGCGCTTGACATCCTGCTGTTGGCGCCCCGCACTGCTGGCGCAGCCGTCGGCATAACCTTGCCGGAAAGCCAGGGAATAACCCGAGAGATTGACATTGGCCGGGGGATTGGGATTGTCCGCATGCGTGGTGCTGCATGCGGCCAAGGTGAAAACCGCGGCGCCGGCCAACAGGCGAAAGAGAAGGGTGTGCATCGAGGTCGGAGTAAGCAAGGCAAACGGGGTAAAATTCTACACCATGCCTTCGCCCGCTTTCGTTCACCTTCGGCTGCATAGCGAGTACTCCGTCGTCGACAGTGTCGTGCGGCTCGATGAGGCGATCGGTCTCGCCGCCGCCGACGCCATGCCCGCTCTGGCGCTCACCGACTTAGGCAATCTCTTTGGCGCGGTGAAGTTCTACAAGGCCGCGCGTTCCAAGGGCGTGAAACCGATCTTGGGCTGCGAGGTGTGGATTTCCGGCGAGGGTGAGCGCGAGTCGGCCACTCGTCTTTTGCTTTTGGTGCAAAACGCGCAGGGCTACCTGCGGCTCTGTGAATGGCTGAGCCGCGCTTATCGCAGCAATCAGCAGCGCGGTCGCGCCGAACTTCGCCGCGCTTGGCTCACCGAAGGCAGCGAGGGACTGTTGCTGCTCTCCGGCGGCGTTGCTGGAGATGTGGGCCAGGCGCTCGCCATGGGCAATCGCGGACAAGCGGAGAAGCTGGCCGCCGAGTGGGCGCTGGCTTTCCCGGATCGATATTACCTCGAGGTGCAGCGCACCGGACAAGCCGAAGTGGATGCCGCCGTGCCGGAAACTTTGTCGCTGGCCGCGGGGCTTGACTTGCCCGTGGTCGCCACGCAGCCGGTGCAGTTTTTGCGCCGCGAGGACTTTCGCGCCCATGAGGCGCGGGTATGCATCTCCGAGGGTTATGTCTTGGGCGATCAGCGCCGCCCCAAACATTTCACCGAAGAGATGTATTTCAAGTCGCAGGCCGAAATGGCGGCGCTGTTTGCCGACGTCCCGGAGGCTTTGCAAAACAGTGTGGAAATCGCCAAGCGCTGCAATCTGGCGCTGAGCCTGGGCAAGAACTTCCTGCCGGTGTTCCCGACTCCGCCCGGCGTCAGCCTGGAAGAGCACTTGCGCGAAGAGGCGGCAAGGGGTCTCGCCCACCGTATGGCGCAGCTTTATCCCGACGAAGCGGCGCGCGCCGCCAAGCTGCCCGAATATCGCGCCCGGCTCGAATTCGAGACGGCCACCATCATCCAGATGGGTTTCCCAGGCTATTTTTTGATCGTGGCTGATTTCATCAACTGGGCCAAGAGCAACGGCGTGCCCGTGGGCCCCGGGCGAGGCTCCGGCGCCGGCTCCCTGGTGGCCTACGCGTTGGGCATCACCGATCTCGACCCATTGCGCTATCAACTGCTTTTCGAGCGCTTCCTCAATCCCGAGCGCGTCTCCATGCCCGACTTCGATATCGATTTCTGCCAGGACGGGCGCGAACGGGTCATCGATTACGTCAAACAGAAATACGGCGCGGAGTCGGTCTCGCAAATCGCCACCTTTGGCACCATGGCGGCCAAAGCCGTGGTGCGGGACGTGGGCAGAGTGCTCGGCTGGGGCTACAACCGTACCGACGAGTTGGCCAAACTCATCCCCTTTCAGCCCGGCAAAACGATCACTCTGAAGCGGCGCCAGGGCAACGGCGACGACAGCATCATCTACGCCCGCGAAGCGGAGCCGCAAATCGACGAGCGCGATGCTTCGGACGAAGAAACCCACGAGCTCCTGACCCTCGCCGAGCAACTCGAAGGACTCACCCGCAACGTCGGCATGCACGCCGGCGGAGTGTTGATCGCCCCCGGCAAAATCACCGACTTCTGCCCGGTATACGTGGCGCCGGGAGTGGAATCCGCGATCAGCCAGTTCGACAAAGACGATGTCGAAGCAGTGGGGCTGGTGAAGTTCGACTTCCTGGGACTGCGCACGCTCACCATTCTCGATTGGGGCGTGCGTTATGTACATGCGCTCGACCCCCAAAACAAACTGGAATTGGCCAGCCTTCCTCTGGACGACCGCGCCAGCTACGAGCTCTTGGCCAAAGCCAACACCACGGCGGTGTTCCAGTTGGAATCACGCGGCATGAAAGATCTCTTGAAGCAGGCGAGACCCGACCGCTTCGAAGACATCATCGCCTTGGTGGCGCTCTACCGCCCAGGACCGATGGATCTCATCCCGGATTTCGTTCGCCGCAAGCATGGCCAGGAGCGAGTGGAATATCTCGATCCGCGTCTCGAACCCATACTCGGCCCCACTTATGGCGTGATGGTGTATCAGGAACAGGTGATGCAGATCGCCCAGGTCATCGGCGGCTACAGCTTGGGCGCTGCGGATCTCTTGCGCCGCGCCATGGGCAAGAAGAAACCCGAAGAAATGGCCAAGCAGCGCGGCACCTTCGTCGCCGGCGCAACCAAAGGCGGCGTCAGCGAAGCCGTCGCCACGCAGCTTTTCGATTTGATGGAGAAGTTCGCCGGCTATGGCTTCAACAAGTCGCACGCTGCGGCCTATGCGCTGGTGGCCTACCAGACCGCTTATCTCAAGGCGCATCATGCGGCGGCTTTCCTGGCGGCCACCCTTTCGGCCGACATGAACGACACCGACAAGGTCCATCTTTTCTACCAGGATGCGCTTTTCAACGGCATCGAATTCCTGCCGCCGGCGGTCAACGCTTCGGGCTTTCGCTTCGAGCCGGTCAGCGAGCGCTGCATACGCTACGGTCTTGGCGCCATCAAAGGCACCGGCGAATCCGCCATCCGCGAGATCACGCGAGCGCGCTCCGAAGCACCTTTCCGCGACTTGTTCGACTTCTGCCGGCGGGTGGACAAGCGCATCGTCAACCGCCGCGTGATCGAGGCGCTGGTGCGGGCCGGGGCCTTCGACAGCCTCAATGACCATCGCGCCAGCCTGCTCGCGTCGGTCGGCGTGGCCATAGATTTCGCCGAAAGCCGCGAGCGTCACGCCGCCCAAACCAGCCTCTTCGGCGAAGAACAGGCAGAGCAAGCGCCGGCTTTGGTGCCGGCAAGGCGTTGGCAGGAACTCGAAATGCTGCAGCAAGAAAAGACCGCGCTCGGCTTCTATTTCAGCGGCCACCCCTTCAACGCCTATCAGCGCGAACTCGCCGGTTTCGTCAAGACCACGCTCAAGACGCTAAGCGCTAAGAAGGAATTGCTCACCCTGGCGGGAGTGGTCACCGGCGTGCGCAGCATGGTGACCAAGTCCGGAAAAATGGCTTTCGTGACTTTGGACGACGGCACGGCGCAGGTGGAAGTGGGCGTATTCAGCGAACTTTTTGAGAAACACCGCGAGTGGCTCAAAGACGACCAACTGCTGGTGGTGATCGGCAAAGTGCGCGAAGACGCCTACACCGGGGGACTGCGCGTGTCGGCCGAAGCGCTGCACGACCTCGACTCCGCGCGCAACCTTTTCGCCCGGGGCCTGCGCCTCAAGTGCAACGGCGACGCCAACGCCCACCGCCTGCTGGAATTGCTCACCCCCTACCGCCGCGGCAACGTTCCCGTGACGGTGTGTTTCAAGAATACTCACGCCGCGGGCGAAATCGAGCTCTCCGACGACTGGCGCGTGCGCCTCGACCAACACCTCATCCACAGCCTGCGCGATTGGCTGGAGCCGGCCAACATCGAAATCGTCTATTAGCCCGCACCCCTTCGACTGCCCATGAACCTCATCACCTCCGCCTTGCTCGACGCCGCGAGCCGAGCCGCTCGCAACTCGCCGAGAAGGCGCATGAATCACAACTTCCACGACACGCCGCAGCACCCTTGCAACCGTCTGCTCAATGCCATCGAGCCGGAGTCTTATGTGCGCCCGCATTGCCACGACGCGATCGACAAAGATGAAACCATGATCGTGGTGCGCGGCCGCCTCGGCGTCATCCTTTTTGACCTTCAGGGCGAGGTGCTTTCCGCGCAGGAACTGCGGGCCGGCAGCGAAATCTTCGGAGTCACGCTCGGGGCCGGAGAATGGCACACCGTGGTGGCACTCGAACCCGGGACCGTGTTTTTCGAGGCCAAGGCCGGACCCTATGTGCCCCTCGCCCCTAACGAGATTGCGGCCTGGGCGCCCGCGGAAGGAACGCCGGAAGCCGCTGACCTGCGAGTTCGCTGGAGCCGGCTTTTCGACCCGACTCCCGACCGGGTGAGCGGTCGCGCCAGCAACTGAGGCAAGCACCCGCTGGCCGGCTAGGCGCTCCTAGCGCCCGGGAGATTGCCTTGCGCTCGCCTAGGGCTTGGCTGGCGTTGCCGCTTGTGCTTGAGCCGCCGGCGGCGTCTGCCCGGGCATCGGTTGATTCGGTGGAATGTCGCCGCGCCAAAGCGTAGTGTTCGGCGCGCGCATTGCCGGCGGCGTGGGCGGCGGGGCCGGCTGCTTGATTTCACCCGGATTGACGATTTCCAGCTTGTAGATGAAGTATTTGGTATCCCCACGAAAACTCCACTGAAAGTACTTTTCGCGGTAATAAATTTTCACTCGCTGATTGTGCGCAATCGCGGCGTCGATGGCTTGGCGCACTTCGTTATCGCCTTCGTCCACCGAAAAGTCCCAGATGCGCGTGGCAATGCCGGTGTCGGCTTGCGGCGCCAAGTAGCCCTGGTCCAGGGTACCCTCCCAGGTCTTGAAGACCACGCCTTTGTGGCTCAGCTTGATCACCTGACCCACTTGGAAGCCTTCGCTGTAGTTGGCGAAAAACAGCACCCAGACGGCAATGCCCAACAGAACAAAAACGCTCGCCAGGCCGAGACTCAGTACTTTTCTCATCGATTCAGGATTTCTTCTTGGGTTTTCCGGTTACTTTTTGCGCCAGAGTCGCGGCGCGCTCGGCAAGCGCGGTGCGAATCTCTCCAGCGCGATCCCGCAGATGATCGAGACGCTCCATCACCCGCAGCTTGTAGTCTAACTCGGACTCGCCCGCTTGGGGGGCGAGCGCCCGGATACTCTCCGCCCAAACTGCATGCGTTTCCTTCACGCGCTCGGTGAGTCCCCGGTGCTTGGCCATTTCTTTCAAGGCGGCAACATAGGACGGTTTGAGGTCGCGATGATATTTGTCCGAGCACGCGGCGAGCTTGGCGCCATTGGTGCCGGCATTGGCCTCGTCCATGCCGAATTCGATGATGACGATGCTCTCCACCTGACGGCAATACTCATAGGCACGATCCAGCGCGGTGATGAAACACTCTAGCCCGGTGGGCACCGAATCGTCGCAAAGCACGAACTTGTCCGCCTGTGCGTTGCCTGCGCCCAGCGCCAGCACCATCGCCAGAATCAAAGCCCGCATGATGCGTCTCCCGTCCTAGACCAAATATGACGACATGCTAATCCTTGCCGAACCCGTCGACAAGCTCGCCCGCATCGTCGCGCGCCGCGGCACCCGGTTTCGGATCGGGTGTTCCCCGTCACCGGCCGCTAAGTGCGCCACCCCGCCTTTGGAGATGCATTGTTTGCGGGTGAAAACCGTCCATTGAGGCGCTGCGGAACGACGGGAATCGGCCGTGACACCCCGATTGGACGCGGCCAAGGTTTTGCCTTATATTGGACTCCGTCCACTACCCAGGCAAGTTAACTCCATCGTGCCCGCCCCTCAGGCGCCGCGTCGCCCGGCGATTTCCGCGGCGAACATTGCGGCATTGCGCCACTTCAACCGCTACTACACCCGCGCCATCGGAGTCTTGAGGCGCGGACTGCTCGACAGCGACTACACGCTGACCGAAGCGAGAGTCCTGTACGAATTGGGACATGCCGCACGCGAGCGTCGCGCCACGCCCAAGCTGACGGCCAGCGGCTTGTGCACCGCCCTGGACCTCGACCCCAGTTATCTCAGCCGAATACTGCGCAAGTTCGAGACGCGGGGTTTGTTGAACCGGGTTGCCGCAGCCCATGATCGACGGGCCAACCATCTTGGACTCACGCCCAAAGGTCGGCGGGTTTTCGCGAAACTTGATGGCCGTTCGAACGCCGAGGCATCAGCCCTGCTGGCGCCGCTCGCACCGACCGACGCCGACAACGTGCTGGCGGCGATGCGACAAATCGAGGCCCTGCTTTCCGCCAAAGCCTCCGCGGTGCCCGAGCCGCAGGGTTTTCACCTCCGCCCGCACCGCCCCGGCGACATCGGTTGGGTCATACAGCGTCACGGCGCGCTGTACGCCCAAGAGTACGGCTGGGACCTGCGTTTCGAGGCCATGGTCGCGGGCATCGCGGCCCGGTTCGTCGAGCGCTTCGACCCCGACCGGGAAAACTGCTGGATCGCGGAAGATCAAGCCGGGCCGGCGGGCTGTGTATTCGTCCTGAAAAAAAGCCCGCGCGTGGCGCAACTGCGCATGCTGTTGGTCGAGCCGCGGGCCCGTGGCCAACACTTGGGCGCCCGCCTGGTCGATGAATGTATCGCCTTTGCACGAGCCAAGGGCTATCGCAAGATGATGTTATGGACCAACGACATTCTTCACGCCGCGCGACACATCTATCAGTCGCGCGGATTTCGACTGATCGGCGAAGAAAAACACACGAGCTTCGGAAAAGACTTGGTCGGACAAACCTGGGAACTCGATCTGTCCGCAACACCACGAGTCGAGCGAGAAGCCCCGCCGTTTTCGGCGGGGTGAGCGAAACGGAACCTACCCCTTGGGCCGCAAGCGCCGCTCAAACTTTCGGCGAGGAAGCCCCGCCCCTAGAGGGCGCGGTGACTGACCCGACTCGAGTAAACCCAGCCGCGAATGCAACTCGATTCACCGGCGATCAGAAGCCGCTGCACGGCTGGGCCAGGTAGACCTTTTCTTCGGCCGTCGACTCCCGCCCCAAAGCGGCGTTCCGGTGCGGGAACCTCCCGAATCGCTGAATGACCTCGCGGTGCTTTTGGGCATAGTCCAAGAACCCGGCGAAATCCGGCCGTTCACGATGCAGCTCACGGAAAAGATCCACCGCCCGATCCTGGTCCTCCATGGATTCGGCATGTTCGAAGGGCAAATAGACGAACACCCGCTGCACGGGCTGGAGCGTTTGGTGTTGAGCGCGATCGGTGAGTCGGCGCGCGACTTGCCGCGCTCGGTCATCGCCAGCAAATGCCCGGGCATGGCCGCGAAAGAGATTGCGGGGGAACTGGTCGAGCAACAAAATCAGCGCCAGCGCGCCCTCCGGCTCGGTAGTCCACTCCGCAAGGCCGCCGGCATGCGCGTTCGCGGTGTCGTCACCAAAGTGTTGGCGGATCTGGGCGTCAAAGACCTCGTCTTTGCGAAACCACTCGGCACGAGGTTCGCCAAAACCAGCGCTACCCGGAGCACCGAACCAGAAATCCAGCACCGCTTGGGCGCGCGCCGGTAGTGGGTTCATGATCCGCGCTCGCAAAGGAGCGGCGCCGAAAGCGCAGCTTGCAAACCTCCTGGACCTTTGTGCGCCAGCCACGCCACGACGCGGCTGTTCTCGCGCTTGACGCCCTCAGGCCAGACGATTTCGTCGCGGGCGATGAACGATCCTCGGGTCACCTCGCCCAGGCTGCGCCAGACGCGCACCACGTGATCATGGCGCAAGGTTTTTCCGGCGTTTTCCCCCCTGGCAATGGCGGACTCGAGGCCGCTTTGCACGATCGCCCACTCGAGCCCGGCTTTTCCTTGACCCAACTCGCCGCGCAATTCCACTTCCAGGCCATCGGCGCGAGGCGCCCAGCGGATGTGCAACTGGCCTCCGGCGGGGCGCGCCGCAACCGCTTTGCGACGGGCTTCCAAAGCGCCGAGGCGACGCCAATCGCGCAACTCCCGACCATCGACGAACACCTGCGGGGTGTAGAGTTTCTTGCCCGCACCCAAGTAGGCGAGCCTATCGTGGCGCTGGTCGAACTCCTTGCGGGCATAAGGATCGCTCCACCCCAGGTAGTCCCAATAGCTCACATGAAAAGCCAGGGGTATCACCTGGCGGCTATCCGCGGAAACCGATAGCTCGGCCAGCCAGCGATCTGCGGGGGGGCAAGAATCGCAGCCTTCGGAGGTAAACAGCTCCACCAGAGCGGGCGGAGCAAGCGGCGCACTGGCCAGACAAGCGTTGGCCCCGGCCAACGCAGGGAAAGCCGCCGAGAAGCAAACCGCGGATACACAGGCTTGGGTGAAGGTCATGATCCGCTCCTCAAGGGTGAAACGCCTTAGTCGGCGCGAGCGCGCAATGGCTTACGCGCTGACTGCGGCAAAGCTCAGAACCACCCGCTTGTTCTCCTTGCCTTTGTTCTCGATTTTGACCACCTGGATGGGGCCGATTTCGCGGGTATTGGCCACATGCGTGCCGCCGCAGGGCTGTTGATCGGTATCGACGATGTCGATCAGGCGCAGTTTGCCCTGGCCGCGCGGCGGCAGGGCGTAGAGCGTGCGCACGAGTTCCGGCCGGCGGTCGAGTTCGGCTTCGTCTATCCAGGTGACGCGCACTTCATGCCCTTGGGCAATGAGGGCATTGAGCTGAGTTTCGATGGCCGTTTTGTCGAGTGCGCCGGGCAACTCGGTGAAGTCCGCACGCGCCTTGTCTTGGGCAATCTGGTTGCCGGTGGCGGGCACCGCCAGCACCTTGGACAAAAGGTGCAAGCTGGTGTGAAAGCGCATGTGCCGATAGCGCCGCTCCCAATCGATGTGCGCCTCGACCTCGGTGCCCAAAGCCGGCAGCTTCGCGCCAACCTCGGGAACGTGGATAATTTCCCCGGGAAGCTCGCCCTTGCGGGTATCGACGATGGCGAGCCGCTCGCCGTGGGGCAGCATGAACCATCCCGTGTCGCCCGGCTGGCCGCCGCTGTTGGCGTAGAACACGGTGCGGTCGAGCTGAATGCCGCGCTCGTCCACCGCCAGCACCCGGGCGGCGCAGGATTTTTGGTAGGAATCGGCCTGGAAAAGTAAGTCGGTTTTTGCGCTCATGCGTTTCATCTCTGTCGAACCCGGTTCGACGCCTCGTGGTCTACGATATCGTCCGGAGCAAGGAGTCTGCCATGAACACCACTGCCATCCTCAGCCTGGGTGCCGCCGCCCTCTTTCTGGCCGGCTGCGCCACCCCCCCGGAATCTCCCCCCATGCTGGCGCAGGCGCCGGCCAAATGCAAGATTGCCCCGCTCGACCCGGCGGTGAAAAAGAAAGAGCCCAGCGAACTGGAGCAGCGCTACGCCCAGATGCAGCTTCACAGCACGCCCTACTACCGCGCGCAGCAGCAAAAAGGCGGCATGAACACCTTGGAAGAGATCGACCGCGACTGCCGCTGAAACGGGGTGCCTGAGCGGCCTTGGCCGCGAGGGCTTGCGATTTTTGCACGGCGACGACTCGACGAAAAAGCTCGCGCCTTCCGGCGCTCCTACAAGGCATCGGCGCTTCGTTGCCCCGCGGTGCGCAGCGCGACCTGTAGGAGCGGCTGCAGCCGCGATGGGTTGCGATTTTTTGCACGGCGACGGCCCCTCGAAAAAGCTCGCGCCTTCCGGCGCTCCTACAGGGCATCGGCGCTTCGTTGCACC
>CAZFEK010000017.1:0-75578 GCA_964517465.1 uncultured Alcaligenaceae bacterium | reverse complement strand
ACCCCTTCGCCGCCAACGACATCGCCTTCGCCCGCGAGACCGGCTTCCCGCTGGAGAAGATGAACAACTACGGTTGCTCGCTGATCTGGGGTCACCCGCAAGGCCCCACCGGCCTGCGCTCCACCATCGAGCTGATCGAGGAGCTGGCGCTGCGCGGCGGCGGCGTCGGCCTGTTCACCGGCTGCGCCGCCGGCGATTCCGGCATGGCGCTGGTGCTGCGAGTGAGCGAACAATCCCGCTTCCGGCAATAGTGCGAACCACCTAAAAGGCGTTTCGCGATCCCGCGATCTACCCGTCCCTGGCGCCGGCGGCGGATATATTCGACATACCTTGGAACACGACTCATGGATCTCACCATCGCCCTTTTGCTGGGCCAAGACGGTATCAGTAACGGTGCGATTTACGCCCTGCTGGCGCTGGCCACCGTGCTGGTTTTTGCGGTGACGCGGATCATTTTTATCCCCCAGGGAGAATTTGTCGCTTACGGCGCGCTTACCTTGGCCGCGTTGCAAGCCGGAAAAACTCCGGGGACACTCTGGCTTCTGCTCGGTGCAGGAGCCGCAGTGGCGCTCGTCGAAAGTGCGACGGCCTTGCGTCGCGGCGAGCAAAAACGTCTTGCGCGAATCCTCGCCTGGAACCTTGCGCTGCCGGCGGCAATCGCCGCCTTGGTGCTGGTGATCTCACCTGGCGGATTGCCCCAGATCACGCAAGTGGCACTCGCGCTGCTCATCGTCGTTCCTTTGGGACCGATGCTCTACCGCCTCGCCTACCAACCCTTGGCCGATTCATCGGTGTTGGTGCTGTTGATCGTTTCGGTGGCGGTGCATCTGGCCTTGGTGGGCTTGGGACTGGTCTTTTTCGGCGCCGAAGGCTCGCGCACGCCGCCGTTCAGCGACGCTCGGTTCGACTGGGGCGCGCTGACCGTTAGCGGGCAAACGCTTTGGGTGCTGGGAACGAGCGCATTCTTGATCCTGGGGCTCTATCGTTTCTTCGGCCACACGCTTTATGGGAAGGCGCTGCGGGCAACCGCCGTAAACCGGGTCGGCGCACGCTTGATGGGCGTGTCGGCGACCATGGCGGGCAAACTCACCTTCACGCTCGCGGCGGGCATGGGCGCCTTGTCTGGAATTCTGATCGCGCCCATCACCACGATCTACTATGACAGCGGCTTCTTGGTGGGACTCAAAGGTTTCGTCGGCGCCATCGTCGGCGGCCTGGTCAGTTACCCCATTGCCGCCGCCGGAGCGGTTCTGGTCGGTTTGCTGGAAGCTTATTCTTCGTTCTGGGCCAGCGCCTTCAAGGAGGTGATCGTGTTCACGCTGATCATTCCCGTGCTGCTCTGGCGTTCGATTCATACTCACCAAAACGAGGAAGAAGAATGAAGCGCCGGCTTCCGCTTTTTGTCTTCGTGCTGCTTTTGGCTGTGGCGCCGCTGGGGCTGCCCGAGTTCTACGTCACTTTGCTCAATTACATCGGGCTTTATGCCATCGTCGCCGTGGGTCTGGTACTGCTCACTGGGGTCGGCGGCCTGACCTCTTTCGGGCAAGCCGCTTTCGTCGGCATCGGCGCCTACAGCACCGCTTATTTGGGTTCCACCTACGCCCTCTCGCCCTGGCTGGGTCTGGTGCTGGGTCTTGCCTTGACGGCCGGCGTGGCGCTGCTGCTGGGTTGGCTCACGCTGCGCTTGTCGGGACACTACTTGCCCCTGGGGACAATCGCTTGGGCCATCAGCCTGTATTTCCTGTTCGGCAACGTGGAGTTCCTGGGTGGGCACACCGGAATCTCGGGCATCTCGCCGATCGAGATTTTCGGATGGAAGTTCGATACCGGCCGGCGATACTTCTATTTGATTTGGTTGAGCGCGCTGGGCGCGGTGTTCCTGACTCAAAACTTGCTCGATTCGCGCCAAGGTCGCGCGATCCGCGCACTCAATGGCGGTTGCCTGATGGTCGAAGCGATGGGCGCCGATACGCGCGCCGCCAAGATCACCATCTTTCTCGTCGCTGCGCTTTATGCGTCGCTTTCGGGCTGGCTCTACGCTCACCTGCAACGCTTCGTCAATCCGACGCCTTTCGGCTTGCAGGCCGGCATCGAGTATCTGTTCATGATCGTGGTCGGCGGTGCGGGTCATGTCTGGGGCGCGCTGGCCGGCGCGGCGCTGATTACCGTGCTCAAACAGTGGCTGCAAGAAGTCCTACCCGGCTTGTTTGGTCAAACCGGCAACTTCGAGGTGATCTTTTTTGGCGCGCTTTTGGTGCTGGTCCTGCAATGGGCGCGGGGCGGAATCTGGCCTTGGCTCGCCCGTTGCTGGGCGCCGTCCAGCGAGAAACCGGCGCTGGACGATGCTGCGCCCTTGCCGCGGCGCGCCATGCCCGACCAAGGCGAGATGCTGCTCGAAGTCAAAGAGGCGCGAAAACAATTTGGCGGCCTAGTCGCCAACAAAGATGTGAGTTTTTCCGTTTTCGCCGGCGAGGTGCTGGCGTTGATCGGGCCCAACGGGGCCGGAAAAAGCACGCTCTTCAACTGCATTTCGGGAGTCGATGCGCTCACCAGCGGCGAAATTCGCTTACGCGGGGAACGCATCGAGCGACTTGCCGCGCGACAGATCGCGCAGCGCGGACTTGGCCGCAGTTTTCAGCACGTCCGACTGTTACCCGACATGAGCGTAATTGAAAACGTAGCCATCGGCGCTCATTTGCGAGGGTCCAAAGGCGTCGTTTCTGCGGCGCTGCGTGCCGATCGAGGGGAAGAGTCCAGTCTTCTCCAGGAAGCGCGTTACCAACTCGAAAGAGTGGGTCTAGCCGAGCACGCATATGAGGAAGCAGGGAGTCTCGCTCTCGGACAACAACGCATCCTCGAAATCGCCCGCGCGCTTTGTGCCGATCCCTGCCTGCTTTTGCTCGATGAGCCCGCGGCGGGCTTGCGGCATTTGGAGAAACGCGCTTTGGCTGAGTTGCTGCGCAAGCTGCGGGCCGAAAACATGGGGATATTGCTCGTGGAGCACGACATGGATTTTGTCATGGGGCTGGCCGACCGCGTGGTCGTGATGGAGTTCGGCGAAAAGATCGCCGAAGGGCTGCCCGAAGAGGTTCAGAAGAACCCCTTGGTGCTCGAAGCCTATCTCGGAGGAGTGGCATGAAGCCGGACGCACCGAATGCAACCCAGGTCAAACCCGAACCGAGGCCGCTCGGTTCACTTGCCGGCGTTTCCTTCCCCGCAACCCCGGCGACCCAAGCGCCAGCTCTCTTGGAAGTGAGCCGCCTTGGCGTGTCCTACGGCAAAGTAGAAGCGCTGCATGAGGTGGCGCTCAGCGTCCGCAGCGGCAGCATCGCCACGGTGATCGGACCCAACGGCGCCGGAAAAACAACGCTGCTCTCCGCCATCATGGGGTTACTGCCGCATCGGGGCAGCATCCGCTTTGCCGGCGAACCGGAGACCGTCGGCGATATCGAGCGCCAGGTCGCTTTGGGCATGACCTTGGTTCCGGAGAAGCGCGAACTCTTTGGCACCATGAGCGTGGAAGACAATCTCCAGCTTGGCGGCTTTCAGCGCTATCGCTCCGGACATCGCGATCAGGCGCAGTCGATGGACGAGGTGTTCGCCATTTTCCCGCGCCTCCAAGAGCGCCGAGGCCAGCTCGCCGCCACTCTGTCCGGCGGAGAACGGCAGATGCTGGCCCTGGGCCGCGCTCTCATGGCCAAACCCAAGCTATTGATGCTCGATGAACCCAGCCTCGGTCTTGCCCCGATCGTCGTAAGAGAGATCTTCCACATCATCTCGAACTTGCGCCAAACCGGAGTCGCCATACTGCTGGTCGAACAGAACGCGAGAGCGGCGCTCCAAATCGCCGACTATGCCTATGTGCTGGAAACGGGGAGCGTCGTGCTCGAAGGCGAAAGTGGCGTCCTGGCCAAGGATCCGCGAGTGATCGAAACCTACTTGGGTCTTGGCGGCCATCGCGAGCGCGTCGAGTAAGACGCAGCGGAAGGTGCTTGTTTGGCAATGCGCTCCTGCCAGGCGAGCCTTGTTGAGCACAGTAGCCAAGCTGGCGGCCCGAAGCTTCGATGGCCTGGCCAGCTTACACCTCGTCTCGGGTCGCCCTCACTCGCGCGTGATGGCGGCCAATGTAGTGCGAAGTGAGCAGCGATCCCGTGGTGAGAATTGCGCCGCCTTCGGATTTGAAAGAGCGCGGTGTCTGCTCGATGATGCGGGGTGCTTCCACTTCAAGATTGCAGTCCCAAGCAGGATCGGCAAGGAAAAGGATCACCATCGAGGCCAAGCCGATGAGCGCACCGGCCGCAGCCTTGATCATGTCCCGGTCACGCCGCCCCCGTTTGCTCGGGCAGCGGAGGCCGCCGGGCTTCCAAGGCACTGACGTGCGTGCCGAACCGGCCGGTGTGACGGTCGGCGAAATAAAGCCGCAGCGTGCGGCTGATGGTGCGAAAAGCGATTTGCTCCCAAGGAATCTCCGCCTCGGCGAACAGGCGCACATCCAAGCTCTCTTCGCCTGGCCCAAAGTCGAGATCCAAGAGCCGCGCCTTGAACATGACGTAGATCTGGCTGATGTGCGGCAGGCTGATCATGGTGTAGAGCTTCTCGATCTCCACCCGCGCATGCGCTTCCTCCAAAGTCTCGCGCAGAGCGCCGGCTTCGATGGTTTCGCCGTTTTCCAGAAAACCGGCCGGCAAGGTCCAGAGGCCGAAGCGAGGTTCGATCGCGCGCTTGCACAAGAGCACCTGGTCTTGCCACACCGGCAAGGCGCCGACCACGACCTTGGGGTTTTGGTAATGGATGGTGCCGCAATCCTCGCACATGTGGCGCGGGAGGTTGTCCCCGGGCGGGCAGCGGAAGACGATGCGGGCACTGCCGCAGTGGCTGCAGAACTTCACATCAAAGCCTGATGAAATGCTCGCGGTAGTATTTCAGTTCTTCGATCGATTCGTAGATATCGGCAAGGGCTTCGTGTTTGCCGTGTTTGGTGAGCCCTTTGGCCAAATCGGGTTTCCAGCGCTTGACCAGTTCCTTGAGTGTGCTCACATCCAGGTTGCGATAATGAAAATAGTCCTCGAGCTTGGGCATCCAGCGCGCCAAGAAACGGCGGTCCTGGCAAATCGAATTGCCGCACATGGGCGAGGTCTTGGCAGGCACGTGCTGTTCCAGAAAAGCGAGCATTTGCTTTTCCACCTCGGCGGCAGACCAACGCGAAGCGCGCACTTTGTCGATCAACCCGGAACGGGCGTGGGTGGCTTGGTTCCAGGCGTCCATGGCACGCAACACTGGATCGCTTTGATGGACGACCAGCACCGGCGATTCGGCCACCGTTTCGAGCTGGCTGTTGGTAATCACCATGGCCACTTCGAGAATGAAGTCTTTGTCCGGGTAGAGCCCGGTCATTTCCATGTCCAGCCAAATCAGGTTATTTGCGTCTTGAGGCATGGGGCTTGCGGTTTGTGGTGTAATAGGCGGCCATTTTCTCACAGGCTGTCAATCGCCGCATGGGCATGAACGCACCGCTTTTCACCCAGATTTTTTTGACCGCGCTGACGCTTTCTCTGCTTACGCGCCTTTGGCTTGCCTGGCGCCAGCTGAAGCATGTCGCCGCGCATCGGGCGGCCGTGCCGCGGGCCTTCGCCGAAAGAGTGAGCCTCGCCGCGCACCAGAAGGCGGCCGACTATACGTGCGCCAAGACCCGTCTGGCCATGATCGAAACGATGGTCGAAAGTCTCCTGTTGCTGTGGCTGACCGTGGGCGGCGGCGCTGCGCTTCTGTTCACCTGGGCACAGGGCTTGGCGGAGGCCGCGATTTTTGTCGACACGGCGCTGATCCTGGGCGTCGTGATCGTATCGGGTTTGGTGAATCTACCCTTCGGACTTTACGGCACCTTCGTCGTCGAAGAACGCTTCGGCTTCAATCGCATGACCTGGCGCCTGTGGCTTGCCGACTTGGGCAAGGCGATTGGGCTAGGCGCCGCACTGGGCCTGCCTTTGCTGCTGCTGGTGCTTTGGCTGATGGCGCAGATGGGCCCATGGTGGTGGCTCTACGTATGGGGCGCTTGGACGGCTTTTCAGCTATTGCTCCTGGCCATCTATCCCACCTTGATCGCGCCGTTGTTCAACAAGTTTTCCCCGCTCACCGAAGAAAACGTGCGCTGCCAGGTGGAAGCGCTGCTGACTCGTTGCGGCTTTCGCTCCCGCGGCCTGTTCGTGATGGACGGTTCCAAGCGTTCGAGTCATGGCAACGCCTATTTCACCGGTTTTGGCGCCGCCAAACGCATCGTCTTTTTCGACACCCTGCTGTCCCGGCTCGCGCCATCCGAGGTGGTGGCGGTGCTGGCGCACGAGCTTGGGCATTTCAAGCGGCGCCATGTTTTCAAGCGCATGCTTTGGATTTTTGGCGCCAGCCTGGCCTTTCTGTGGCTTTTGTCCTGGCTGATGCTCGAGCCCTGGTTCTATGCCGGCTTGGGGCTGCCTGGGGCGCAGGTGCCGCCGCACTATGGCGCGGCGCTGCTCTTGTTTTTCTTGGCCCTGCCCCAATTTAGCTTTTTGTTTACGCCGCTGGCCAGCCACTATTCTCGACGGCATGAGTTCGAGGCCGATCGTTATGCGGCCGAGCAAGCGGCGGCGGGAGATCTGGTGCAGGCTTTGGTGAAGCTCTATGAGGACAATGCCAGCACCCTCACGCCGGATCCAATCTACTCGGCATTTTACGATTCTCATCCGCCGGCGGCCGCGCGCGTGGCTCGCCTTGCTAGCCAGGAAAGTTGAATCGAGGGAGTAAGCTCATGAGAAACGGGTTCCTTGCTTTTTGCCTTGCCATTGCAGGAAACGCCATTGCCGCGGACCCGCAGGTTCGTGATGCCGCAGCCGCGCGCACCATGGTTGAAGGACCATGTGCTCAATGCCATTCACGCCTGGTGAAGGGCAACGCGGAGATCATCTACACCAGGGCCGATCGCCGGGTGCGCGGGCCCACCGAGCTTGCCAAACAAGTGCACTCCTGCGGCAGCCAATTGAAGGCGCCGCTTTTCCCGGAAGAAGAAGCGCATCTGGCCACTTATCTCGACACCCGGTATTACCAGTTCAAGCCATGAGGCTCGCGCGGCTCGGCAGGCCTCCCCCTGCACACCCCCCAGTGGGGAAAGACCGGGAATACAGGCCGGGCCATGAACGCTGAGCTGAAACAACTGGCCGGCCAGTCTTGCGTGGCCGGCGCTCCCCCGCTCGAGCCCTCGGCAGTCACGGTGGCACTGAAGATTTTGCCGGGCTGGCAGGATCGCGGGGGCGCTTTGGTGAAGCGCTTTCCCTTCGGCAGCTATCGGGAGACCATCACTTTCGTCAACGCGGTCGCCGGCATCGCTGAAGCGGCCGATCATCACCCGGAGCTCTGGGTGCGTTTCGCCGATTGCGAGGTGAGGTATTTCACCCACAGCGCCGGCGCCATTACGCGCAACGACCTGATCTGTGCTGCACGTATCGAAGGGCTGGCAAAATGATCCGGCTCACCGATCGCGATGAGCGGACCCAGGCGAGCTCGCGGCAACGAAAAGACGCGCGATGCACGTTTCGGTGAGGGCCTGGGCGGTCGCGGCGGAAGTCCCGCCAAGCCGAGACAGAGCCGGCGCTGCCGGGAGCCGCTTAGAGAATCCGGCAGAGTCGACGCCCTGATCGAAAACGAGATGACCTAGGATGACTGCGCCGCAAGCCGGATTGGGGAGGATAGTCGAAGCCTTCGGACGGCAGTTCACCGTCGAGATTTCAGGAGGCGGGCGGGTTTCCGCTTTGGTTCGCGGTCGCAAGCTGGTGCCCGCCTGCGGCGATGTCGTGCGGCTGGCCATCGGCTGCCACGGCGCCGCGATCGAGGCGATCGAGCCGCGCCGTTCGCTCTTCTACCGCGCCTCGGAATTCCGCGAAAAGATCATCGCGGCGAATGTTACCCAAGTGGTCATGGTGGTTTCGGGCAACCCGGCGTTCAATCCGGAACTGCTCGACCGTTGTCTGGCAGTGGCCGAAGCCAATGATTGCCGCGCCCTGATCGTGCTCAATAAGATCGACTTGCCCGGCGCGGAAAATGCAAAAGCGGCACTCGAACCGTATGCCGCCATGGGTTACCCGGTTCTGCCCCTTTGCGCCAAGCGCGATGTCGGCACCCTCTGGCCCGAATTGATGCACCGGCACAGCGTACTGATCGGCCAATCGGGCATGGGCAAGTCGACGCTTCTCAATGCCCTCGTTCCGGCTGCTGCGGCACGCACGGCCGAAATTTCCGCCGCCCTGGGAGCCGGACGGCACACCACGACACACAGCGCGCTTTTCTGGCTCGACGAGAAGAGCTCACTGATCGATTCGCCGGGAATGCAGGAGTTCGGCCTCTTTCATTTGAGCCTAGCGCAAATCGAGGCCGGCTTCCGGGAATTTTCCCCGCTGCTCGGACGCTGCCGCTTCCGCGACTGCGCCCATGGCCAAGAGCCCGATTGCGCTTTGCGGAACGCGGTCGCCCAAGGTCAGGCGACCGAGGCGCGGTTCCAGAGCCTGCGGCGTTGCCTGGCCGAAAAACGAGCCGCCAAGCGCTATTGAAAAGGACGGCTCCGCCGGCAGCAAGGGGCCGACTCGCGACAAGCTTGGCCCGAGTGCGGGCCGGCATCGCGTGACGGCCAGAACCGCTCCGACCGGCCCGGCTCGCGCCGGCGCCTTGCGCGGGAGCAGCGCTGACCGACGCGCGGACCGCGCGCTTATTCCGCAGCCGGCGACTGCGCTGCGGGCGCGGCCTCGCTGGCCACGGCCTTCATGGACAGACGCAAGCGGCCTTTTTCGTCAGCCTCGATGACCTTGACTTTGACCACCTGGCCTTCCTTGACGTGGTCGCTGACGTTGGCCACGCGCTCGTTGGCAATCTGAGAGATATGCAAGAGGCCGTCGCGGCCGGGCAGCACTTGCACGATGGCGCCGAAGTCCAGAAGCCGCAGCACGGTGCCTTCGTAGACTTTGCCCACTTCCACTTCGGCGGTGATATCTTCGATGCGCTTGCGGGCGAGATTACAGGCATCGGCATTGACCGAGGCGATGGTGATGGTGCCGTCGTCTTGAATGTCGATGGACGTGCCGGTTTCTTCGGTCAGGGCACGGATCACCGAGCCGCCTTTGCCGATCACGTCGCGGATTTTTTCCGGGTTGATCTTGAACGTCATCATTCGCGGCGCATGCACCGAAATTTCCTGACGCGCCATGGGCAAGGCCTGCTGCATCAAGCCCAGGATATGCATACGGCCTTCGCGCGCCTGGGCGAGAGCGGCCTGCATGATTTCTTTGGTGATGCCCTGAATCTTGATGTCCATTTGCAGGGCGGTCACGCCGCGGTCGGTGCCAGCAACTTTGAAGTCCATGTCGCCCAGATGATCTTCGTCGCCCAAGATGTCGGTGAGCACGGCGACACGGTTGCC
Source organism: uncultured Alcaligenaceae bacterium (assembly GCA_964517465.1). Lineage (GTDB taxonomy): Bacteria > Pseudomonadota > Gammaproteobacteria > Burkholderiales > Casimicrobiaceae > JACPUX01. The sequence continues at coordinate 66,142 of CAZFEK010000017.1, read as the reverse complement.
TTCCATGATCAAACCCATGGCGATGCCCGCCACATGCGCTTTCATCGGCACGCCGGCATCCATCAGCGCGAGCGAGCCGCCGCACACCGAAGCCATGGAACTGGAACCGTTGGACTCGGTGATTTCGGAGACCACGCGCATCGAGTAGGCGAAATCCTCCGGCGTCGGAAGCACCGCCAGAAGCGCGCGCTTGGCCAAGCGCCCGTGCCCGATTTCGCGCCGCTTGGGGCTGCCGACGCGGCCGGTTTCCCCAGTGGCGAAAGGCGGCATGTTGTAGTGGAGCATGAAGCGCTCGCGGTATTCGCCTTGCAGGGCGTCGATGATTTGTTCATCACGCGCGGTGCCCAAAGTAGCTGTTACCAGCGCCTGGGTTTCGCCGCGAGTGAATAGCGCCGAGCCATGGGTGCGCGGCAACACGCCGCTGCGAATGGTGATGGGGCGGACAGTGCGGGTGTCGCGACCGTCGATGCGCGGCTCGCCGTCGAGGATTTGGTGCCGAACGATCTGTGACTCGATGTCGAAAAGGATGTTCTTGACGTGGTTGGCGAGAGCGGCATCGCCCGAATCGCCGACGATTTCAGCCAGAGTCTGGTTGGCGATTTCGTCCAAGCGCTGCGAACGGGCCTGTTTTTGGCGCAAGCGGAAGGCTTCCCGCAAGGGGGCTTCGGCAACGGCCTTGACCCGGTCGATCAGCCCCGTGTCTTTGGCGGGCGGGGTCCAGTCCCACTCGGGTTTGCCGGCTTCTTCCACCAGGCTGTGTATCATATCGATCACCGCCTGCATTTGCTGGTGGCCGAATACCACCGCACCCAACATCACTTCCTCGGTTAGCTCGTCGGCCTCCGATTCCACCATCAGCACCGCACGTTCGGTACCGGCAATCACCAGGTCGAGCTGCGAGGTCTTCAATTCCGTCGCGGTCGGGTTGAGAATGTACTGGCCGTCGAGGTAACCCACCCGAGCAGCCCCGATAGGGCCGTTGAAGGGAATGCCGGCAATGGCCACAGCGGCAGAGGCTCCGATCAGGGCCGGAATGTCGGGGTCGATTTCCGGATCCACCGACATCACGGTGGCGATCACCTGCACTTCATTGTAGAAGCCATCGGGAAAAAGGGGCCGCAAGGGGCGGTCGATGAGGCGCGAAGTCAGCGTTTCTTTTTCCGAAGGGCGGCCTTCGCGCTTGAAGAATCCGCCGGGAATGCGCCCGGCGGCGTAGGTTTTTTCCTGGTAATCGACGGTGAGCGGAAAGAAATCTTGCCCGGGTTTGGCATTACGCGCCGCCACGACGGTAACCAGCACCACGGTATCGTCGAGCCGCGCCATCACCGCGCCGCCTGCTTGGCGCGCAATTTCGCCGGTCTCCAGGGTGAGGGTGTGTTTGCCGTAGGCGATGGAACGTTTCACTGCAGTTGGTATAGACACTTGGTACCTCGAGTTCAGAAAAGCAAAATGGCTGCGCACAAGGCGCAGCCATTCGCAAAAGTCGAAAAATTCGCTGGAGCGGAATCGGTCATAGGCAAGAGCAACAAGGACGAGACGCCAGGCGCCCGCCGCCGATGCATTTACTTGCGCAGCCCGAGGCGCTCGATCAGCGTGCGATAGCCATCGATGTTGCGGCTCTTGAGATAGTCGAGCAGCTTGCGACGGCGGCTCACCATGCGCAGCAAGCCGCGACGCGAGTGGTGATCCTTGACGTTGGCCTTGAAATGGTCGGTCAGGCCGTTGATGCGCGTGGTCAACAATGCCACCTGAACTTCCGGCGACCCGGTGTCGCCCTTTCCGCGCTGGTAATCCGAGACCACGCGGGCTTTGTCAGCGGTGGTTACAGCCATTTTCCCAATCCTTTACATGTCCTTTTTGGAAGCCGGGCATTTTAACCCGCAGAAGGAGCTTCCGGCAAGCCCGAAAGCCATCTTTTCCCTCCGGCCCCTGGAGGGGTGGGGCCGCGGCACACGGCGCCCCCGACCGCCGGCTGAAGCGATGCGCAGCGGTGCTATCATTCGGGCACCCCTTCCCCGGCCGGCAGGCGCCCATGTTTGAAATTCAGAATTACCCCGGTTTTATTGTGGCGATCTTGATTTTTCAGCTCGTTCCGGGTCCCGGAACGATTGCCATCCTCAACGCCACCGCCAGAAATGGCGTCGGTGCCGGGCTGGGAGCGGTGGCGGGAACGCTTTTGGGCGATCTGGTCTTCATGCTTGCCGCGGTGGCCGGCCTTGCCGCTGTGATGCAAGCCCACCCTATGCTCTTCCAGGCTTTGCAGTGGTTTGGCGCTGCCTATCTGTGCTGGATGGGCTGGCAGTTGCTCCGGGCGCGGGTCGACTCGACTGCGGCGGCACCGCAGCCTCGCCGTCGCGCCGCGGTGTATTTTCGCCAGGCCTTCTGGGTCAGCCTGACCAATCCCAAGGTGGTGCTCTTTTTCGTCGCCTTTTTCCCGTTGTTTCTGCGCCCGGATTCTCCGCCCTCGACCTTGCTGGTGATGATGGCCCACGTCACCGGCCTGAGCCTCTTTTATCAGTCTTGCCTGGTTCTCGTCGGCAATGCGCTTGCGCGCTGGTTCCGCCAACTGCCGCAGGCCCGACGCCTAGCCACCCGCTTGGCGGGAATGGCCCTGGTCGGTTTCGGATTGAAGCTTGCTGCAGACTCTCGGTAGACCATTCACGATGAGCGCCGCCGACGCTTTATCGCTTGAAGGCGGCTGCGACTGCCGGCAGATTCGATTTTGCATGCTACGGCGACCGTTGTTCGTGCATTGCTGTCACTGCCGTTGGTGCCAACGCGAAGCCGGCGCTGCCTTTGCGCTCAATGCCATGATCGAAACCGAATCCCTGCGGGTGAGCCACGGCGAACCGCATTATGTGCTCACGCCCTCGGCCAGCGGCTTGGGGCAGGAGATTGCGCGCTGCCCCCAATGCGAGCTTGCGCTCTGGAGCCATTACGCGGGAGCCGGGCGCTTGATTTCTTTTGTCCGCGTCGGGACCTTGGACGAGCCCGACCGCCTGCCTCCGGACATCCACATCTTCACTGCATCGAAACAAGCTTGGGTGGTATTGCCCGAAGGCGCAGCGGCGGTGCCGGAATATTACGACCGCAAGTTTTACTGGCCCCGCGAAAGCCTGGATCGAATGGCCGCGCTCGAACCCAGCATCAAAACCTATCGCAGCCAACGCGGCATCGGCTGATCAGCCCTCCACCTGCGCTTTGAGCAAGCGCTGCCCCTCGCTGCGAATGAACGACTGAAAAGCCGCCGCCGCCGGCATCATGCGCTTATCGGCGCGAAACACCAGATGCCACCCGCGCTTGACCGGAGTGCCGGTAACCGGCAGGCGCAGGATGCGCCCCACTTGGCGCTCCAGACCGATCGTGTGTTCGGAGATAAAGGCGAGTCCCAAACCCGCCATCACCGCCTGCTTGATGGTTTCGTTGCTGCCCAATTCGATGGTCGTCTGGGCATGCAGATGATGCTCTTCCTGAAAGCGCTCCAAAGCGCCGCGAGTGCCGGAGCCAGGCTCCCGAATCAGCAAAGTTTCGGCAAAGACATCCTCGGGACTCACTCTGCGCTTTTTGGTCAACGGATGCCCAGCCGGGGCAATGAATACCAGGGGGTGCTCGGCGAAACGTTCGGCCACGGTTTCGAAATCCCTCGGCGGACTTCCCATGAGGGCAAGGTCGATTTCGTTATTGGCGAGCTGCTTCACCACCACGCTGCGGTTGTTGACGGTAAGACTCAGTTCGATCCCCGGGTGCCGGCGGCGAAACTCCGCCAGCAGCGCCGGCGCGAAATATTTCGCCGTGCTCACCACGCCGATCACCAGGCGCCCCGCCTCGGCGCCCCGCCAGGCGGCCAAGTTCTCCTCGGCCGCGCGCAGTTCTTGCAGCAAGCGCCCGGCGAGCCGGGCGATTTCGATACCTGCCGCGGTCAGGCTCACTTTCTTTCCGATCTGCTCGGTCAGCGCAAGACCGGCGAGGTCCTCCAGGGCGCTGACCTGCATCGACACCGCCGGCTGCGTGAGATGCAATTCCTCGGCGGCGCGGGAGTAGGAAAGATGCCGCGCCACAGCCTCGAAAACCTTTAACTGGCGCAGTGTGACATGTTTGAGGCTCATCGCGAGATGGCTTGCCGAGCAAGTCGGTTGGAGATGGACGAGCGCGCATCTTATTCTCCATTGGGAATATTGTGAATCCGCCTTATGGATAGGTCGGAGGCAATTCCGAGGGGCGATTGCGTGGATTTCGTTGCGACTTATGATTTCAATAACAATTCGTGATTTTCATTTATGAATTCCGAAGAGGATGATGCAGTTCAGCGGTTCGCATCGAAGAGGAAAACACCATGGATCAGTCACGACGCTACGCCGATCTCACGCTCACGGAAGCCGAACTCATTTCCGCCGGGGGACACATTCTGTGTGCCTACCGCATGAAGCCCAAAGCGGGATACCGCTATCTCGAAGCGGCCGCGCACTTCGCTGCCGAGTCGTCCACCGGCACCAATGTGGAAGTCTGCACCACCGACGATTTCACCCGCGGCGTGGACGCGCTGGTTTATCACATTGATGAAGCCCAAGAAGACTTGCGCATTGCCTATCCGCTAGACCTCTTCGATCGCAACCTGACCGATGGCCGCATGATGATGGTCTCCTTCCTCACGCTGACCATAGGCAACAACCAGGGCATGGGCGATATCGAATACGCCAAGATGTACGACTTCTACCTGCCGCCGCGCGCTATTCAGCTCTTCGACGGGCCGAGCAAGGGCATTGCCGATCTTTGGCGCATGCTCGGGCGACCGGTGCAGGACGGAGGTTACATCGCCGGAACCATCATCAAGCCCAAGCTGGGGCTGCGACCCGAACCCTTTGCGCGTGCCGCCTACGAATTCTGGCGGGGCGGTGATTTCATCAAAAACGACGAGCCGCAGGGCAACCAGGTGTTCGCCCCCTTCAAGACGACGCTGCGCCTGGTGTACGACGCCATGAAACGCGCCATGGATGAAACCGGACAGGCCAAGCTCTTCTCGGTCAACATCACCGCCGACGATCACTACGAAATGTGCGCCAGAGCCGACTTCGCACTGGAGACTTTCGGACCCGATGCCGACAAGCTCGCCTTTTTGGTCGACGGCTACGTCGGCGGTCCCGGCACCATCACAACCGCGCGGCGCCAATATCCCGCCCAGTTCTTGCACTATCATCGCGCCGGACACGGCGCCGTCACCTCCCCCAGCTCGAAACGAGGCTACACCGCTTACGTATTGGCCAAGATGGCCAGGCTGCAAGGCGCCTCGGGCATACACGTCGGCACCATGGGCTACGGCAAAATGGAGGGCGACAAAGACGACCGCGCGACCGCCTACATCATCGAACGGGACAGTTATACCGGACCGGCCTATCACCAGGAGTGGCACGGCATGAAACCGACCACACCCATCGTTTCCGGCGGCATGAATGCGCTTCGCTTGCCCGGATTCTTCGAGAACCTGGGTCACGGCAATGTCATCGGCACCGCCGGCGGAGGCTCCTACGGTCACCTCGACGGCCCGGCCGCGGGTGCCTCGAGTCTGCGCCAAGCTTACGAGTGCTGGAAAGCCAAGGCCGATCCGCTCGCGTGGGCTCGCCAACACCCCGAGTTTGCCCGCGCCTTCGCTTCGTTTCCGCGCGACGCGGATTTTTATTATCCCGGCTGGCGACAAGTCCTGGGCATCGCCGCCTGATCAGAGCCAATCAAGGAGGAAACCCTATGTATGCCAGCCAGAGAACCCTGCGCCAATTTTTGACCAGCCAGACTCGAGGCCCGAACGCGCTCGATCAAGACCTTGCCGCTTTGTTGGTCGACGTCGCCGTCACTTGCAAGAGTATCGCCACGGCAGTGGAGCGAGCGGCGTTGGAGGGGCGCCTGGGCAACGTTGCCGGCGACCAAATCAACGTCCAGGGCGAAACGCAGAAGAAGCTCGACGTTTACGCCAATGGCCTGATGATCGAGAGCTCGCTTTGGGGCGGGCAGCTCGCCGGAGTCGCATCCGAAGAATTGCCCGAAGCGCTGCCCGTGCCGCCGAACCTGCCGCGCGGCGACTACTTGTTGCTATTCGATCCGCTCGATGGGTCCGCAGGAGTGGAGTCCAACATCAGCGTCGGCACGATCTTCTCGGTTCTGCGCCGCACCGCAACGGGTTCCGAGGTTGCGCCCAAGGAGTACTTGCAAGAAGGCGATATGCAGGTGGCGGCAGGTTTTGCTTTGTACGGCCCATCCACCGTGCTGGTGCTCACCACCGGCCGCGGGGTCGATGTCTTTACGCTCGACCGGCAGATCGGCGAGTTCGTGCTTACCCAAGCTCAGCTCACCATTCCCAAAGACACCGCCGAGTACGCAATCAACGGCTCCAACGCCCGCCACTGGGAGCCCCCGGTTCGCCGCTACATCGAGGAATGCCAAGCCGGCCGGGACGGCCCTCGCGCCAAAGAATTCAACACGCGCTGGATCGCCTCCTTGGTGGCCGAAGCCTACCGGGTGTTGACTCGCGGCGGCGTCTACCTCTACCCGATCGACGAGCGCCTGCGTGCGCAGGGGGGGCGCCTGCGTCTACTCTATGAAGTGAACCCGGTGGCCTTTTTGATCGAGCAGGCGGGCGGCAGCGCCAGTACCGGACGCATGCGCGTGCTCGATATCGAACCCGAGACCCTGCACCAGCGCGTGCCCTTCGTGTTCGGCTCTTGCCGCGAAGTGGAACGCATCACCCAGTACCATCGCGAGTACCGCGAATGCCGCGACGCACCAGAACTGGCCTCGCCGCTTTTCGGCGAGCGCTCGCTGCTGCGCGCCTAGCGGGGCCGGAACGCACATCATGTCCACTCGCCATCCGATCATCGCCATCACCGGCTCCTCCGGCGCCGGCACCTCCACCGTAACGCGCACCTTTCAGCATATCTTTCGGCGCGAAGAGCTCAAGGCGGCCATCGTCGAAGGCGACTCGTTTCACCGCCATGACCGAAAGGCGATGCGAGCTGCCATGGACGAGGCCCGCCAGAAAGGAAACCTCCACTTCAGCCACTTCGGCCCCGAAGCAAACCTGTTCGAGGAATTGGCCGGTTTGTTCAAACAATATGGCATGAGCGGCACCGGCCAAGTTCGGCGCTACCTGCACGATGACGCCGAAGCGACCGTCTGCGGCCAGGAGGCCGGCACTTTCACGCCCTGGGAAGCACTGCCTGAGGGAACCGATCTTCTTTTCTACGAGGGCCTGCACGGCGCGGTGGTAACCGACAGGATCAATGTGGCGCAATACCCCGACCTGCTGGTCGGAGTCGTTCCGATCATCAATTTGGAGTGGATACAAAAACTGCACCGAGACAAAAGACACCGCGGCTACTCCACCGAAGCGGTGGTCGATACCGTCTTGCGGCGCATGCCCGATTACATCAACTACATCACGCCGCAGTTTTCGCGCACGCATATCAACTTCCAGCGTGTGCCGACGGTGGACACCTCCAACCCCTTCATCACCCGCGACATCCCGACCGCCGATGAAAGCTTCGTCGTGATCCGCTTCGCCAACCCCAAGGGCATCGACTTCCCTTATTTGCTGACGATGATTCACGACTCATTCATGTCGCGTCCCAACATCATCGTGGTGCCGGGAGGAAAGATGGAACTGGCGATGCAGCTCATCTTCACACCCTTGATTCTGCGTTTGATGGAAAATCGAAAGCGGGCAAGCTAGGCCAGGATGCGATGCGCAGCAAACCGGCATCGATGCAGGCCACCAAAGAAGGGAAGAACCAAACCTACACTTGTCCTGGCGCTCGGCTTCGCCTGCGCCACCCGATTACCTTCAGTCGGGCTCGCTCCCGAAGCGGTCAAAGCAGCAGGTCTCTAGCTGTGGTTCGGGCTCTCGGCAAGCACTTCGTTGGCCATTTGCACGCAGGCGCTACAAATGAAAACACCCGGGCCTGCGACCAGTCTTTGCACCTCGTCCCTGGTTGCGCCGCAGAATGCACAGTAGGGCGGAAGCGGGGGCTCTTCTTCCCCCGGAAGAGGCACTGATATCGAGGGCTTGCTGCGAATTGCAGCAAGTTGCCCGACCGCCTTCCGCAGTTCCCGCTGCGCTGCTAAGTACTCGCGCTCCGCAGTACGCTTTCGCTCGATATCATCGGCAATGGTCGACGTCGGTCCATGCACCGCATCCGGCGGATCAAAGAACGCGTGGGCCTTGCTCTCTGGAATTGAGGTCAGCTCAATCGTCGTCCCTTCCGGCAATTCCGGCCATTCCCAAGACCAGTGCTCAATGACCGATTCGCCAGCCAAGAGTTTCGCGTCCGCCTTCAGGCAAAGGGAGCGCCGCTGAGCATAGGTGCTCAAGTCAATCGACAAAACCGAGCAATTTGGCGTACCAACAACGCGTTCCCCTTGCATCGTCCTAATGCGAATGCGCGGCATGACCTCACTCCTCGATCAATGTTTTGGAAATCGCCTCAGTGTTCCGATAACTCTCTGCCTCCAACACCGCCCAAGGCGGCATCAGCTGCGACTCCGTGGGAATTCGGCATTTTGCTACACTTTCTCTTTCAAAAAGCAGGAGGACGCAGGAATGGACATCGAAGACTTCATGCGCGGCTACCAAGCCGCCTGGCAATCCCGCGACGAGCACGCTTTCTGCGCTTTGTTCGCGGCTGACGGGGCTTATCACAACACGCCCTTTGCCGTACAGCGCGGGCACGAACAGCTGGCATCCTATTGGCAGCGGGTGAAACTGCAAGAGGACGTCGCCGTGCGCTACGAAATCCTGGCGCGCACATCCCAGGGCGGCATCGCCCATTGGCGTACCACGTATCAAGTCGCCTCAGAGGAACTCTTCAAGATCTGGGCGGCATCCACAGGAACCAATCAGCTCGCGCGCAAACCCGGAGATCCCCTGCCGCGCCTCGTGCTCGACGGCGTCTTACGCGCCGAATTCAACGCCCAGGGTTTGTGCCAGGAGTGCTGGATTTGGTGGCATAACCAGCAGGCAAGCTAGGCAGTCGGTCACGAGCCGGGTTTGCGATAAGTGATGCGATAGATGGCGCCGGCGTAGTCGTCGGAAACCAGAAGCGATCCATCCGGCGCCAACAGCACGTCGGCGGGCCGGCCCCAGGCGCTTTGGCCTTGCAGCCAGCCTTGGGCAAAGGGTTCATACGCCACGGCACGATTCCCCTCCAGCCGCACGAGACTCACCCGATAGCCCGACTTCTCGGTCCGGTTCCAGGACCCATGCTCGGCAACAAAAATCTGCCCCCGATATTGCTCCGGGAATTGTGTGCCGGTGTAAAACCTCATGCCCAGGCCCGCCACGTGCGGGCCAAGCTTCTGCGCCGGTGATCGAAAGCCGCTGCAAGCTCGCTTCTTGCCGAAATCGGGGTCGGCGATGTCCCCGCCATGGCAATAGGGGTAGCCGAAATGTTGCCCTGCCGCCGAGGCGTGGTTCAATTCATCGGGCGGCGCATCGTCGCCCAGAAAATCACGCCCATTGTCGGTGAACCACAACTCCTTGGTTTGCGGGTGCCAGTCAAAGCCCACGGTGTTGCGCACCCCGCGCGCGTACACCTCGCGTTTTTTGCCGTCTGGCGATATGCGCTGGATGTTGGCGTAGCGATCGGGGTCGGGCTCACAGATGTTGCAGGGCGCGCCGACTGGAACATAGAGCCAGCCGTCGGGTCCGAAGCCGATGAATTTCCAACCATGGTGCCGGTCGCTCGGAAACTCCGCCATGAGTTTGGCCGGTTCCGGCGGACGCTGAAGCCGATTCTCGATGTCGTCGAAACGCAAGATGCGATCGATTGCCGAGACGTAGAGGGCTCCCGCGCGAAACGCCACGCCCACCGGACGATTCAGCCCGCTCGCCACGACGAACTGCTCCTGCCCCCCGTCCGCTTTGAGCCGTAACGCGACAACCTTGCCCTCACTCATCGAACCCACGAAAAGCGTGCCCTGTTCGCCCCAGGTCATGCCGCGAGCATTGGGGACGCGCGCCCAGAGCTCGATGGCAAAACCTGCCGGCAACTGAATCTGGTGCAAAGGCAAATCGCCGGCAGCGGCAACCCCGGCACAGAATCCGGCCCAGGCAACTGCCAGCCGCCCAAGCCTCATGTTTCCCCGCCCAGATCAAGCCTCCAGATCACCATATTTCCTGACGCTTGCTACAATTCCTTTGAACCCGCTCTCGAATCGCCCAACGCCGTGAAGCATGCCCTCGAATTGTCTTCCGCATCGACCAGCGACGCAATGTTGCTCGCCGAGCTGCATGCGCTCAGCTGGCGAAGAACCTACCGCGGCATCTTGCCTGATCATTTGCTCGATGGCCCGCTGGTGCAGGAACATCTGGCCAGCTGGCAAGCGCGGCTTGAAACCGCGAGCCCGCAGCGGCAGCTGATTCTCCTCGCTCGCCGGAGGGAGTACCTCGCAGGTTTTGTTTGTGTGCTCCTCGACCACGACCCCGCCTGGGGTGCCCGCTTGGAGAACCTGCATGTGCACCCGGAATGCAAAGGCCAAGGATTGGGCGGAACTCTTTTGGGCCGAGCGCGAAGCTGGATACAAGAAGCCACCCCGGGCAACGCAATGCATTTATGGGTGTTCGAGCAAAATCTCCCGGCGCGAGCGTTTTATGAGCATCAGGGCGGAAAACGGGCCGAGCGTAACCTTTGGGAACTCCCCAGCGGTGAGCGGATTCCCGAACTGCGTTATGTCTGGGCCGGAACTGCCTAAGCAATGTAGTTATTGATCAAATAGTTACGCTCGCCCGACGTCCCCCGGACACTTGCCTCGCCAGCGCTTCAAACGCTTGCGCGGTGCAACAAAAACCTTCATAATGTTTCGCTTATTGCCGGCGCCCACCCCTTACGGGGCGCCCAAACATCCGTCTTGGGGATTTTTATGAAGGCCAATATCCATCCGCAGTATGCCGACATTCAGGTGACCTGCAGCTGCGGCAACACGTTCACCACGCGCTCGACCGTGACCAAGCCGCTGCATGTGGAAGTCTGCTCGGCCTGCCATCCTTTTTATACCGGCAAGCAAAAGATCGTCGACACCGCCGGTCGCGTCGAGAAGTTCCGCCAGAAATACGGCAGCAAGGCCGCGTCCGCGGCAGCGTGATGCGCATTAGGGCCGCGCACCAAACACCGGCGAAAGGCAGCTTCGGCTGCCTTTTTCGTTCGCGCGCCAAAATGATTCGTTAAGAGAAAACACCCATTATGGCCAGCGCGCTGCTCGGGCTCGCCAAACGCTTCGGCCTGCTGCTTTTCTGTTTAACTTGGCTGGCCTTGGGCCTTTTTGGCCACGATCCTTGGAAACCCGACGAAGCCTATACCTTCGGCCTGGTTCACCACGTTCTCGAAACGGGCGACTGGATCGTGCCCACCCTCGCGGGCGAGCCTTTCCTCGAACGCCCCCCGCTATTCACGGTCACCGCGGCAGTCTTCGCCGACCTGACTCGATCCTGGCTGCCGCTCTATGACGGCGCGCGGCTGGCGAGCGCGTTTTACGTAGGCTTCGCGCTGCTCTTCCTGCTTCTGGCCGGGCGTGAGCTCTATGGCCCGAATATCGGTGCATTGCCCGTTCTCCTGCTGATCGGCAGCCTCGGTTTTCTGGTGCGCTCGCACCTTCTGAGCGCCGACAATGCCTTGCTCGCGGGTATGGCGCTTGGGCTCTACGGGCTCGCCCTGGCACCTCGCCTGCCCTGGGCGGGCGGGCTCGCGCTGGGCTGCGGCATTGGCGTCGCCTTTCTCGGGCGCGGCTGGGTCGGACCATTGTTTCTGCTCATTACGGCCGCTCTGCTCCCGCTGTTTCAGAGCTGGCGCGCTTGGAGTTATGCCCGCACGCTCGGCGCAGCGCTCGTGGCACTCGCGCCTTGGGTGCTCGTCTGGCCTTTGGCACTCTACCATCGCGACCCCACCTTGTTCGACGAATGGCTCCTGATTCAGGGTCCGGCGTATCTGCTGAGCTTTTTCCGCCCCGGCGCTGAATCTGACTTCTTCTTTTATCTCAAAACGCTTCCTTGGTTCGCCTGGCCGGCTTTGCCCATCGCGCTGTGGACGCTTTGGGCCGGCGCGCGCGGCCTCAATGGGGGTCTCGCCAAACCGGGCATTCAATTGCCCTTTTTGTGTTTCACGGTGATGCTCACGCTCTTGAGTCTGGCCGCGGATACCCGAGAAGTATTTGCTTTGCCGATGTTGCTGCCCTTGTCGCTGCTTGCCGCCGCGGGTGTCGATTCGCTGCGCCGCGGGTCGTCGGCGGCGCTCGATTGGTTCGGAATTCTCACTTTTGGCCTCCTGGCATTGGCGCTTTGGCTCGCCTGGGCTGTCCTGCTTACCGGTGCGCCGGCCAATCTGGCCGCACAACTGCACAAGGTGCATCCGAATTTCGAAACACGCTTCGACGGTTTCGCGTTCGGGCTCTCGGCGGTTTTCACTTTGTTGTGGTTCGCCTTGGTGCGACCGGCGCGACGCTCCAACCGGCGCACGGTGCTCAACTGGGCAGCCGGCATCACCTTGGTTTGGGGCGTTGCCATGACGCTCTGGCTGCCGTATATCGATTACGACAAAAGTTATCGGGGCATGATGCTCGACTTGAAACGCGTGCTGGGAGAAACCAAGACCTGTGTCGCGAGCCAGAATCTCGCGGAGGCGCAGCGGGCATTGCTCCACTTTTTTGTTGGACTCAAGACCGAGCGCGTCGAGCGCGGGCCGGAGAATCACTGCAGCCTTCTGCTGGTGCAGGGCGATGCCGGCAGCGCGGCTCCCGAAGGACCCTGGACGGAAATCTGGCGAGGCACCCGCCCCGACGATGAGCGGGAAGTGCTGCGCCTTTATCGTCATGCCGGAGACCTGCCATGAAGTTCGTCGACGAAGCTTTCATCGAGGTGCACGCCGGCAACGGCGGCAACGGCGTGGCCAGTTTCCGCCGTGAGAAGTTCATACCCCGCGGTGGCCCGGACGGCGGCGACGGCGGCCGTGGCGGGAGTATCTACGCGGTGGCGGACCGCAACATCAATACCCTCATCGACTATCGCTATGCCCGCATCCACCGCGCCAGGAATGGCGAGAATGGCCGGGGCTCGGATTGTTACGGCGCCAGCGCGCAAGACATCGAATTGCGCGTGCCGGTAGGCACCGCCATCAGCGATGCCGACAGCGGCGAGGCCATCGCCGACCTCGCACAGGACGGCGCACGTGCCCTCCTGGCACGCGGCGGGCGGGGAGGCCTGGGCAACCTGCATTTCAAGTCCAGCACCAACCGCGCGCCGCGCCAGCACACGCTGGGCGAGAAGGGCGAAGAGCGGCGGGTGCACTTCGAACTCAAGGTGCTGGCCGACGTGGGCCTGCTGGGTTTGCCCAATGCCGGCAAGTCGACTTTCATCCGCGCGGTTTCGGCGGCGCGGCCCAAGGTTGCGGACTATCCATTCACCACCCTCGCCCCCAGCCTGGGGGTCGTGCGCACCGACGAGGGGCGCAGTTTCGTCGTTGCCGACATCCCCGGCCTGATCGAAGGCGCGGCCGAGGGCGCCGGCCTGGGGCACCAGTTTCTGCGCCACTTGCAGCGCACGCGGCTGCTGTTGCATATCGTCGATCTCGCCCCGCTGGATCCCGAGGCCCAGCCCGTGCGCGATGCCAAATCCATCGTCGCGGAACTCAAGAAGTACGATGAAGATTTGTACCAGAAGCCGCGTTGGCTGGTGCTCAACAAGATCGATCTCATCCCCGAGGACGAGCGCGCAGCGCGCATCGCCGCCTTCGTCAAGGCGCTGCGCTGGAAGGAGCCGGTGTACGCGGTAGCGGCGATCAAGGGCGAAGGCTGCGCGCCGCTCATCCATGCCATCCAGGACTGGCTCGACGCCCATCCCGCCACGCCCCCGGCGGAACCGGCCGCGACCGATCCGGAGAACCTCGCATGACTTCCCTGCTCGCGGGTGCCCGCCGCCTGGTGGTGAAGGTGGGCAGCAGTCTCGTCACCAACGAAGGCCGCGGGCTGGACCGCCAGGCCATCGCCCGTTGGGCGGAACAAATCGCCAAACTTCGCGGCCAGGGCCGCGAAGTGGTGCTGGTTTCCAGCGGCGCCATCGCCGAAGGCATGCAACGCCTGGGCTGGGCGAAGCGCCCCAGCGCCGTGCACGAATTGCAGGCGGCCGCCGCGGTGGGCCAGATGGGCCTGGTGGAGGTGTATGAAAGCTGTTTTGCCGAGTTCGGGCTGCATACCGCGCAGATTCTCCTCACCCATGAGGACCTCGCCGACCGGCGGCGCTATCTCAATGCCCGCAGCACGCTGCGCACCTTGCTCGACCTCAAGGTCATCCCCATCATCAACGAAAACGACACCGTGGTCACCGACGAAATCCGCCTGGGCGACAACGACACCCTGGGCGCCCTGGTGACCAACCTCATCGAGGCGGAGGTGCTGGTGCTGCTCACCGACCAGGCGGGCCTGTTCACCGCCGATCCGCGCAAGGACGCGAGCGCGCAGATCATTCACCACGGCCGCGCCGGAGACGAACGGCTGGAAGCCATGGCTGGCGGCGCCGGCAGCCAATACGGCAAGGGCGGCATGTTGACCAAGGTACTCGCCGCCAAACGCGCCGCCCGCAGCGGCGCCGGAACGATCATCGCCAGCGGGCGCGAAGCCGATGTGCTGCTGCGCCTGGCCGCGGGCGAAGTGATCGGCACCCACCTGGCGGCGGAGACCCTGCCCTTGGCGGCCCGCAAGCAATGGCTGGCGGACCACCTGCAACTGGCCGGCAGGCTCACGCTCGATGCCGGTGCGGTGCGCGCCCTCGCCCGCGACGGCAAGAGCCTATTGCCCATCGGCGTGGTGGCTTGCGAAGGCGATTTCGAACGCGGCGCTGTGGTGGGGTGCTTCGACGAACAGGGCCAGGAGATCGCCCGAGGCCTGGTCAACTACAGTGCCACGGAAACCCGGCGCATCTTGAAAAAGCCCAGCAGCGAAATCGAAGCCGTGCTGGGTTACGTGGACGAGCCCGAACTCATCCACCGCGACAACCTCTGCCGCTGAGCGGCCCGCCCCACCGCGAGATCGGACGCAAGACGCGCGCCATGTCGCGGCGCACTAAATCGTGTGAACCTTCTTCGCCGTTGCCGCAACTGAGGCCGGTGCAATAGGTAAGCCATGGGCAGCCCGAGGGCACACTGCCGGTTGCACGCCCGCGGCGATGGGCATACCATCGCCGCACTGCCCACAAGGCAAAAAAGCGCGGCGCCGTCGCTACTGCAAGCCAGGAGCGGGCGCCAAAACAGTCGACTACGGAGAGGAGTCCCAATGAACCTGGTGGAACGCGTCAAGAATATCCTGCTCAGCCCAAAAACCGAGTGGCCAACCATCGCCGGTGAAACCACCGACGTCAAAACCCTGTACACGTCCTATGTGATGATCCTCGCCGCGATCCCTGCGGTAGCGGGCTTCATCGGCTATTCGATCGTTGGCGCGTCCATCCCCACGGTTGGCAGTTACCGAGTGCCCATCGGGTCGGGCCTTGCCGGCGCCATCGTGCAATATGGCCTGTCTCTGGTCGGCGTTTATGTCATGGCGCTGATCATCGATGCCTTGGCGCCCAGCTTCGGTGGCGAGAAGAACCTCAACCAGGCGCTCAAAACCACGGCGTATTCCTACACCGCCGCCTGGGTAGCGAGCATTTTCCTCATAATTCCTGGGCTAGGCATTCTGTACATCGTAGGCGTATACAGCTTCTACCTTCTCTACCTTGGCCTGCCGGTCACCATGAAAGCGCCACAAGAGAAAGCCGTGGGCTACACCGCGGTGGCGGTGATCTGTGGCATCGTGCTGATGTTCATTTTCAACGCCATTGCCGCCATCTTCATCGCCGCGCCGGCGGTCGGTCTGTCCGGCCTGAACTAGGGACCAGGCAAGCGGCTTGCGGCGAGCCCGCGGCCGTTGGGGCAAAAAGGGGAGCGTGCTCCCCTTTTTGTTCTCGCGGGCGAGGCTTCAGCGCGACGCATCCAGCGGCGCCGCTGCCTCGTCGCTCTTGGAGTACGCCTGCGGCACACTGCCCGCCGGCACACCAAACAGCCGCTCCTTGCGATTGTGCGGCCGGGCATAAAGAAAGCGCTCGAGTTCCAGCAGCGCGCGGCGATAGACCTCGCGCTTGAACTCGATGACGCCATCCAGAGGAACCCAGTAGTCGCTCCAGCGCCAAGCATCGAACTCGGGGTGATCACTCGCTCGCAGCGAGAAATCGCAATCCCGGCCGACCAGCCTGAGCAAATACCAGATCTGCTTCTGCCCGCGGTAGCTGCCTCGCCATTCGCGCCGAATCCAGTTGACCGGCACGTCGTACCGCAACCAATCCTTGGTGCGACCCAGTACCCGCACATGCTGCGGCATCAAGCCGACTTCCTCGGCCAGTTCCCGGAACATCGCCTGCTCGGGCGACTCTCCCGGGTTTATGCCCCCTTGCGGGAACTGCCACGAATGTTCACGTATCCGTTTGCCCCAAAAGACCTGGTTTCTGTGATTGGCGATGACGATGGCAACGTTCGGGCGGTAACCATCCCGATCCAGCATCTCGAACACCTAAAACTATGCACTGGGAACGATTCTTCCACATTTCGGGACGCAATAAAAGGCCGAGCATGCGGGGAATACCCGGGCAATCGGGGGAAAGGAAGCTTGGGCGGGCAGAAACGCTGGCCCGAGGGCGGTGGCGGAGAGAGGGGGATTCGAACCCCCGTCAGGCTGTTAACCTGAACACGCTTTCCAGGCGTGCGACTTAAACCACTCATCCATCTCTCCGGGAAGGGCGGAATGATAGCTTAGATGGGGCTTGCGGACAATTGCGCCGGGCGTTGAAAACCCCCGTGAAGCCGGTGCGCGAGCTTTCACCAAGCCGAAAGCCCCGGGCGGGTAAAATGGCGCCATGAAGGTCAAACTCCTGCCGCGCAGCGTGTCCGAAGACTCGGACGTGCACTACCTCACCCCCATGTTCGCGCCTCGGTCGGTGGCGCTGGTGGGAGCCACCGAAAAACCCATGAAGCTGGGCCGCCTGGTGCTGGAAAACCTGTTGCAGGGCGGCTTCAAGGGCGAGATACACCCGATCAACCCGAAGTACGAGGCCATTCTGGGGCGGCCTTGCAAGGCCTCGCTGCGGGCTCTGGACCACCCGGTGGATCTCATCATCGTGGTCACCCCCGTGGATGCCGTGGAAGACGTGCTGCGCGAGGCCGCGACGGTGGGTGTGCCGGCGGCGGTGATTCTCACCGCGGGCTACGCGGAAATGGGCGAGGCCGGCCGGCAGCGGCAAACGCAACTGGTGGCGCTGGCCCGTGAGCTGGGCATTCGCCTCCTGGGGCCCAATTGCATCGGCCTGATGCGCACCAGCATCGGACTCAATGCCACCTTCGCCCATACCGGCGCGCAGCGCGGGCGCCTGGGTCTGATTTCGCAATCCGGCGCGGTCTGTGCCGCCATTCTCGATTGGGCGCGGCCCGCGGGTCTGGGGTTTTCCTCGGTGATCTCGCTGGGCGCGGCGGCGGATGTGGATTTCGGCGAAGCCATCGATTACCTGCTCGCCGACGCCGAAACCGATGCCATCTTGCTCTACGTCGAGGGCATTCGGGATGCGCGCCGTTTCTTGTCGTCGCTGCGCGCCGCGGCCCGCACCAAGCCGGTGGTGGTGCTTAAGGCCGGGCGCTTTGAGAGCGGCACCCGCGCCGCCACCAGCCACACCGGCTCCCTGGTGGGCTCGGACGAAGTCTTCGCCGCCGCCCTGCGCCGCTCGGGCAGCGTGCGGGTGACCACCTATACCCAGCTCTTCGCCGCCGCGCGCATCTTGGCCGCGGGCCGTGTGCCTCGGGGCAACCGCCTCGCCGTGGTCACCAATGGCGGCGGACCGGGGGTAATGGCCGCCGATTGCGCGGCGGAGAACGACGTGACCCTGGCCACGCTCAGTCCCGAAACCCTGCAAACGCTCGATGCGGTGCTGCCGCCGCATTGGTCCCATGGCAATCCGGTCGACATCATCGGCGACGCCACGCCGCAGCGCCTGGAACAAGCAGTGCGCGCGGTGCTCGCCGACGCGGCGGTGGATGGTGTGCTGGCGCTCTATTGCCCCACGCGCATCATGCCCGCTGGCGAGGCGGCGCGCGCGGTCATTCTGGCAGCCGCCGGCACCGACAAGCCGGTGCTCACCGCCTGGCTCGGGCAACTCGATGGCGCGGAAATCCGCGGCTTGTTCGAGGCCGCGCAAGTGCCCAATTTCTACACTCCGGAAAACAGCGTCGAGGCGTTTTCTTTTCTCGCTGCGCATCAGCGCAACCAGCAGCTCCTGCTACAAGTGCCGGCGCCGATGCCGGACCTGCCTCCGCCCGACCTCGCTTTCGCCCTCGCCTTGCGCCGCCAGGTCCTGGCCGAAGGGCGCGACACCCTCACCGAGATGGAAGCCAAGCGCCTGCTGGCCGCCTTCGGCATCGAGGTGCCGCAGCACCGGATTGCCACCAGCCTCGAAGAAGCGCATGCCGCGGCGCGCGCCATGCACTACCCCGTAGTGCTGAAAATTCACTCGCCGGACATCACCCACAAGTCCGACGTCGGCGGCGTGCGCCTCAACCTGCTCAACGGCCGCATGCTGAGCGCCGCTTACGAAGACATGATGGAGCAGGTGAAGAGCTTGCGCCCCGACGCCCGCATCGAGGGCGTGGCGGTACAGCCCATGCTGCGCTTTCGCGATGCTCGTGAGCTCTTGATTGGCGTGGCCACCGATCCGGTGTTCGGCCCGGTGATCAGCTTCGGCGCCGGCGGTGTGGCGGTGGAGGCGCTGCGTGACACCGCGGTGATGCTGCCGCCGCTCAATCGCAAGCTGGCGCTGGACCTCATCGCCAGTACGCGGATTTCGCGCCTCCTGGGTCCCTATCGCCATCTGCCCGCGGTGGATCAGGACGCACTGGTGACCCTGCTGCTGCAAGTCTCGGCCATGGTTTGCGCCCTGCCCTGGATCAAGGAGATGGACCTCAACCCGGTGATGGCGCACGAGGCGGGCGCGGTGGTCGCCGACGCGCGTGTGGTCATCGACGCGGATCAGGACGAGCAGCCCCTGCACTATCGACACATGGCCATACACCCCTATCCTCAGGAACTGGAGAGCGAGGTGCTGCTCAAGGACGGCGAGCGGGTGCGCATTCGCCCCATTCGTCCCGAGGATGCGGCCATGGAAAGGCAGTTCGTGCATGGGCTCTCCAACCAAAGCCGCTACCTGCGCTTTCTGCACCACCTTCCCGAGCTGCCCCCGGAGATGCTGGCGCGCTTCACCCAAATCGACTACGACCGCGAGATGGCCCTGATCGCGCTGTCGGGCGAGGGCACGGCGGAGCAAATCATCGCCGTGGCGCGCTACGTGCAAAACCCCGACCGTATCAGCGCGGAATTCGCCATCGTCGTGGGTGATGCCTGGCAGAATAGAGGCCTCGGCCGCGTGCTGCTGACCCGGCTGCTCGATGGCGCGCGGGAAAGCGGCTTCAGCCGCATCAACGGCACGGTGCTGGCGGTCAACGCCGGCATGCTGCGGATGATGGAAGCGATGGGTTTCGTCATCGACCCCAGAAAACAGCACGAGGAAGTGCAAGTGCATATCGACCTCCAGCCTCCGCCCGCCTGACACTTCGCCGCCCGCCCACCCACACTTCCAGGAAATCGCCACCGATGCTGCCACTCGCCCTGCAACTCATCGCCATGCTGCTTGTCATCCTCCTCGCCGCCGAGGTGTTCACCAACGCCCTCGAACACTTGGGCGAGCGCTTGCATATTTCGGAGGGCGTGACCGGCTCGCTGTTCGCGGCGGTAGGCACGGCGCTGCCGGAAACCATGGTGCCGCTCTTGGCCATTTTCGCCGGCACGACCAATGTGGCGGTCAACGAAGAGATCGGCGTCGGTGCCATTCTCGGCGCGCCGCTCATGCTGGGCACCTTATCCTGTTGCCTGATGGCGTTGTCGGTACTGCGTCGCCGCGGGCTGCAAGGAAAACTCAGGCCGGAGCATGGCGGCCTCACCCGCGACCTCAATTTCTTTCTGTTCGCCTTCGTCTTGGCGGCGCTGGCGATGTATGTGCCGCGCAGCCAGACGGTCTGGCGCGTGGCCATCGGCTTCGCGCTGGTGCTCACTTATTTCATCTACCTGCTGCTGACGCTGCGCGCCTCGAGCAAGCTCGTTGAGGAGGGTCACGGCACCGAAGCCGAAGGCAAGATGCTGCTGGCGCGCCTTGGCTTGCCCACCAATCTGGTGGTCATCGGCGTGCAGCTCGCGCTGGGCCTCGTGCTGCTGGTCGCCGGCGCCAAGGGCTTCATTCACGCCGTCGAGGGCGCAGCGGCAATGTTGGGGATCTCGGCGCTGCTCCTGTCGCTTCTGATCATTCCCATTGCCACGGAATTGCCGGAGAAGGTCAACAGCATTCTTTGGATACGCCGCGGCAAGGACACCCTCGCCTTTGGCAATATCACCGGCGCGATGGTCTTTCAGGGCACACTCCTGCCCGCGATAGGGATCATGCTCACCCCCTGGGAGCCGCGGGTCGAAGTGCTCTCCGGCGTGCTCATCACCATCGCCGCGGCGGCCTGGCTGCGCTGGAAAGCCCAGACCGGCGGCATGCCCCTGTGGGCGCTCCTGGTCAACGGCGGCCTGTACCTCGGTTATCTCGCCATCGCGCTGGGCGCTAACTAATCCCGGAAAAAAAACGGCAGGCGCTGGGCCTGCCGTGGTGCTGGTGTTAGCGCCGCGGCCGCTTCACTCGTTGTCGAGGAAACTTCTGAGCCGCTCCGAGCGCGAGGGGTGGCGCAACTTGCGCAAGGCCTTGGCTTCGATCTGCCGAATGCGCTCGCGGGTGACATCGAACTGCTTGCCGACTTCCTCGAGGGTGTGGTCGGTGTTCATTTCGATGCCGAAGCGCATGCGCAGCACCTTGGCTTCGCGCGGCGTAAGGGTGTCGAGGATGTCCTTGCAGACTTCGCGCAAGGAGGCATTGACCGCGGCATCCACCGGCGCCACGGTGCTCGAATCTTCGATGAAATCGCCCAGGTGCGAATCGTCGTCATCGCCTATGGGGGTCTCCATGGAAATCGGTTCCTTGGAGATTTTGAGGATCTTGCGAATCTTCTCCTCGGGCATTTCCATCTTTTCGGCGAGCAGCGCGGGCTCGGGTTCCTGGCCGGTCTCCTGAAGGATTTGCCGCGAGATGCGGTTCATCTTGTTGATGGTCTCGATCATGTGCACAGGGATGCGAATGGTGCGCGCCTGGTCGGCGATCGAGCGGGTGATGGCCTGGCGTATCCACCAAGTGGCGTAGGTCGAGAACTTGTAGCCGCGCCGGTATTCGAACTTGTCCACCGCTTTCATCAGGCCGATGTTGCCTTCCTGAATGAGGTCGAGGAACTGCAAGCCGCGGTTGGTGTATTTCTTGGCGATGGAAATCACCAGGCGCAGGTTGGCCTCGGTCATCTCGCGCTTGGCCTTGCGGGCGCGCGCTTCGCCGGTGGACATCTGCTTGTTGATGTCCTTCAGGTCTTTCAGGGGAATCATCACCCGGTCTTGTGCGGCGCGCAGCTTCTCCTGCTGCTCGACGATGGCTTGGCGATACTTGGCCAGCTGGTCGCTATAGGGCCGTTTGGCGGTGATTTCGCTGTCGATCCAGTCGAGATTCATCTCGTTGTCGGCGAACATCTTGATGAAATGCTGCCGCGGCATCGCCGATTTGTTGACGCACAAATCGAGGATCTTCTTTTCGATCTGGCGAATTTTTTCCACTTCGCCGCGCACGCTGTCGCACAAGCGCTCGACCTGGCGAGCGGAGAAGCGGATGCCCATCAGTTCGTTGGAGATGCTGCGCTGAAGCTCCAGATAGGCTTCGGCTTTGGGACCCTTCTTGGCCAGGGATTGCAGGGCCTTCGCATTAAGTTTGCGAATAGCGCCAAAGCGCTCCAGCGCCGCCAATCGAAGCTTCTCCATGTTCTCATTGGCGATCGCGCCGCCTTCCTCGCCCTCGTCCAAGTCCTCTTCCGCAGGGGCTTCCTCTTCCATCGATTCGAGATCTTCGGCGAAGTCCATCAGCCCGTCGACGACTTCATCGATGCGCAGTTCCTGCTTCTCGATCTTGTCCGCGAGGTCGAGGATTTGCGCCACCGTCATCGGGCAGGCGGAGATCGCCTGAATCATGTGTTTGAGGCCTTCCTCGATGCGCTTGGCGATTTCGATTTCACCTTCGCGCGTCAGCAGTTCCACCGAGCCCATTTCGCGCATGTACATGCGCACCGGGTCGGTGGTGCGGCCGAACTCGGAATCGACCGTGGACAGCGCCGCCTCGGCTTCCTCGACCACGTCTTCGTCCGCAAC
This sequence comes from uncultured Alcaligenaceae bacterium, assembly GCA_964517465.1. GTDB lineage: Bacteria > Pseudomonadota > Gammaproteobacteria > Burkholderiales > Casimicrobiaceae > JACPUX01. Next base: position 43,774 of record CAZFEK010000017.1, on the reverse strand, counting down.
GGCCGTGGCCGCTTCGGACATGAGCAAGGTTTCCGCGTCAGGCGCCTCGTCATAGACGGCGATGCCCATGTCGTTGATCATGCTGATCACGCCCTCGATCTGTTCAGCATCGAGAATGTCATCCGGCAGATGATCGTTGATCTCGGCATAGGTGAGGTAGCCTCGCTCCTTGCCCAGCACAATGAGGTTCTTCAAGCGGGTACGGCGAGCTTCGGCGTCATGCGCCGTGAACTCCATGCGCGCGAATTCTCCCGACTTGGGTTTGTTCGCCGCCTTCTCGGCGCGCTTTTCCTTGAGTTTGGCCGCCGCTTCTTGCACGCTGGCAGCGGGTCGATTGGGCTTCTGGCCGGTTTCCGGCCCGAGCTTATTCTTGACCGCGACCACCGGCTGGGGTTCGGGCGCGGCCGGTCGCGCGGACTTGGCCTTGGGCGCAACCGCCGGCTTGGCGGCGGCCTTTGGTGCAGATGGGCGTGCGGGCGCTTTGCTCTCCGCTTTCTGTAGCTTGCGTTCGGCGGCTTTGGCGGTGGGTTTGGCGAGTTTCTTGGTGGCTGGCGTGGCGGATGCTTTTTTCATTACCTGCTGCTTTTTGACTTGCGGTACGGGCTTTTTGGTCGGGACTTTGGCCGCGGCTTTCCCCGCCGGCCTTGCGGCTTTGCGCGCTGGCGCCTTGGCGGGGACGGCTTTCTTGGCCGCGCCGGCCTTGCTGTCTCGAGACGTCGTCGCTGGCTTCTTGGCTACCGGCTTGGCGGCGGTACTCTTGGCCTTGGGCCTGGAGACCGGCTTTGCGGCACCGCGAATTGGCGGTTTGCTCGGCGCCTTTTTCGTTTTGGCCGCCGTTTTCGCGACCTTGGCGGCCGGTTTTGACGCCTTGGGCTTGGTGACCGGTTTCTTCACCGCGACCTTGGACTTGGAGGCTGCCGGCTTTGCCGATTTGGCGACGCTCTTGCTGGGTTTCACGGCCATGATCTGTCCCACCGAGAAGGGTTTGGAATGTTGCGGTAAACTTTGCAGTATAGCATAGCGGAGCTACTCTTCCCCGGCCCCTTGACCTACCTGGCGGGCGAGGTGAGCCCGTACCCGCGCCTGCTCTTCCGCGGTCAATGAGCTGAGGCTTCGCCCCTTTAACAAAGCTGCGACTTGCGCCTCTTCGTCGAGTTCCTGGTACCGCTCCACACTGCTGCGAAATTCCACCTCGATCGCCTCTTCCGCCAGTTCTTCTTCTTGGATCAGGCCCAGAGCCCTCTCCAGCACGGCCTGTCCGGCCCCCTCTCCCAAGCCCTGCAGCAGCGCGGCGGTGGTGGGTTTGGCCGGCTGGAGTTGGCGCAGGACCAACATCACTCTCGCCAAAGCCTGTGCCTCGGGTGCCGGGTCAGCTGGAGGGGGCAGAGGACAGTTCTCGATCAATTCCGGCCTAACCAAGAGGCACTTCACCAAGGACATTTCCAGACTGACTCGGGCGCGCGGTCGGGTCGGCGCAACTTCGCGGCGGGCTCCGCGTCCAGCCGCAGGCAGCAAAAAGGGGGCGTCTTCGGCGCCCAGACCCGCTAACTCGAGCAAGCGCTTGCGCACCAGGCTCGCCAGCACTGGCGCCGCCATTTGCGCCAAATACGGCTCTGCCGCCTTGATCAAGGCGGCGCGCCCCTCGGCGCTGACCGGCGGATAACGGCCGGCCATTTCTTGCAAAAAATAGTCGGACAGCGGCAGGCTCTTGGTACCAAGCAGCTGCTCGAAGGCCTGCGCACCCTGCGCTCGGACAAAGGTGTCGGGATCCTCCCCCTCGGGGAGAAACAGAAAAGCGACGTTTTTCCCGTCGACCAGGCCGGGGAGGGTGTTCTCCAGGGCTCGCCAGGCCGCTTTCCGCCCAGCGTTGTCCCCGTCGAAACAATAGATGACGTGATCGGCCTGGCGAAAGAGCTTTTGGGCGTGCACTGGTGTAGTCGAAGTCCCCAGGGTCGCAACGGCATAACCCACGCCGAATTGCGCCAGGGCAACCACATCCATATAACCTTCGACCACCAGAATGCGGCCCGATTCGCGGATGGATTGACGCGCCTGGGTCAGCCCGTAAAGTTCTCTGCCTTTTGAAAAGACCGCCGTCTCGGGTGAATTGAGGTACTTGGGCTCGCCCTGGTCCAGCACCCGCCCGCCAAAGCCGATGACCTCGCCCCGCTGGTCCAGGATGGGAAACATGATGCGGTCACGAAAACGATCGTAGCGCTTGCCCATATCACCGACGATCACCAGCCCCGAGGCTTCCAGGGCAGGATCTTGATAATCGGAAAAAGCTCCTGCCAACGGCTGCCAGCCTGCAGGGGCATAGCCGATGCCGAAGCGAGCCGCCACTTCACCGCTCAGACCGCGGCCCCGCAAATAGTCTATCGCTCGCGGCGATTCCTTGAGCTTGACCTTATAAAACTTCGCCGCCGCGGCGAGCGTTTGGCGAAGATCAGGGCCGCCCCCCACGCCCCCCTCGCTAGACTTTCCCGCCGCCTGGGGGACTCTGAGCCCAGCTCGCCCCGCCAAATCCTCCACCGCCTCGACGAAGGATTGACCGCCATGCGCCATGAGAAAACCGATCGCCGTGCCATGCGCGCCGCAGCCAAAGCAATGGTAGAACTGCTTGGTGGGACTGACGGTGAAGCTAGGAGTCTTTTCCTGATGGAAGGGGCAGCAGGCGACATAGTTTGCCCCCGCTTTGCGCAGAGGCACATGACGCTCGACCACATCGACGATGTCGATGCGCGCCAAGAGGTCCTGGATGAAATCGTCCGGAATCATGCTGCTGGCGCAATACCGAGGCGCCGAGAAGGATTTTTTCGAGGCGCCGGCATGGCCCATTATAGTCCCTAAGCCGGGCCAGCCGGAACCAAAAAGGATCGCTGGGCCGTTGCCTTGGCCCGGAATCGGCGACTCAGCCGACCAGTTTGGTTTTTACCAGCGCGCTAACTTGGGTAAGATCCGCGCGGCCGGCCAACTTCGGTTTCAGAATGGCCATCACTTTGCCCATGCCGGCCATGCCCTGCGCGCCAGATTCGGCGATGGCGCGGTCGATCGCCGCGGCGACTTCTTCCGGGCTCAGCGCCTGGGGCATATAGGCTTGCAATACCTCGATCTCGAAGCGTTCGGCAGCGGCCAAGTCGGGCCGGTTGCCGGCTTCGAACTGGGCGATGGAATCCCGCCGCTGTTTGATCATCTTGTCGATGATGGCGACGATGTCCGCGTCGGTCAGGGTGATGCGTTCATCGACTTCGCGCTGCTTCAGCGCTGCCAGCAGCAGTCGGATCGCACCCAGGCGCGCGCTTTCCTTGGCGCGCATGGCGGCCTTCATGTCCTCGGTGATCTGGTCTTTGAGGGACATGTTAGCGGGGGAAATCGGGATCAGCCCCGGTGCCGAAAACCCGGGGAAGATTGAAGGCGATCAATACAGCTTGGGAGGCAGCATCTGGCTGCGCAAACGCTTGTAGTGGCGCTTGACGGCAGCAGCGAGCTTGCGCTTGCGCTCAGAGGTGGGCTTCTCGTAGAACTCGCGGGCGCGAAGCTCGGTCAGGAGGCCGGTTTTTTCGATAGTGCGCTTGAAGCGGCGCATCGCCACTTCGAAGGGCTCATTCTCACGAACGCGAACACTAGGCATTGCTGAACATCCCTTTCTCGGACCGTCGTCGGCAGGACGGAAAAATTGGAATCGTGCATTTTAGCCGGGAAAGCAGATGCCCGCAAGTCTGTCTCCATGCCTATCCCGCCGGCGAGATATAATCCCCCCATGCTGGTGCTTGGCCTAGAAACCTCTTGCGACGAAACCGGCGTCGCGCTTTACGATTCTTCCCGCGGGCTGCTCGCGCACCGCCTCTTTAGCCAAGTCGCCTTGCATCAGGCTTATGGCGGCGTAGTGCCGGAATTGGCCTCACGCGACCACCTTCGGCGCCTGGTTCCGCTGCTTGAGGAGACCTTCCTCGCCGCCGGATGCCGCGCCGCCGACCTAGACGGCATCGCCTACACCGAAGGTCCAGGCCTCGCCGGCGCACTGCTGGTGGGGGCGAGCGTCGCCCACGGTTTGGGTTATGCGCTCGAGCGGCCGGTACTGGGTGTGCATCATTTGGAGGGCCATCTCTTGTCGCCCTTGCTGGCCACACCGGCGCCGAACTTCCCCTTTGTTGCTCTGCTGGTCTCTGGCGGGCATACGCAATTGATGGATGTCTCGGGTGTGGGCGACTATCAACTCCTGGGTGAAACGGTGGACGACGCGGCCGGCGAGGCCTTCGACAAAACCGCCAAGCTTTTGGGTTTGCCCTATCCCGGCGGCCCCGCCCTGGCCGCCCTGGCCGAAAGCGGAACGCCAGGAAGGCACAAGCTCCCTCGCCCCATGCTCAAGAGCGGCGACCTCGATTTCAGTTTCAGCGGCCTCAAGACTGCAGTGCTCAGTTTGGCGCGCAAAGAAAAGCTGGACGCGCAGGGCAAGGCAGATATCGCCCTGGCGTTTCAGGCTGCGGTGGTCGACGTATTGGCAGGCAAAGCCGCGGCAGCCATGGACCTGACCGGGGCGAAGCGGCTGGTCGTCGCCGGCGGCGTGGGGGCCAATCGCGCGCTGCGAGCCGCCTTGAATCAGGCCGGCCGGAGCCAGGGCTTCGAAGTGTATTACCCCCCCTTGGCGTTTTGCACCGACAACGGCGCGATGATCGCTTTGGCAGGGGCCATGCGCCTGGCCCAAGAAGGCCGGCGGGACTATGTCTTTTCGGTTCGGCCACGCTGGCCGCTGGCCGACTTGAAACCTCAGCGTCCGATCTTGGATTCCTCTCCAGACATCAACCGCTGAAGATTACCCCGGTGGCGCCAGATCAAAAGGGCCGAAAGCGGCACCAGCGCGTAACTTTCCGGCCTTGCACCCCATAGCCAGAAGCCCAGCGCAGGTGCAGCCAGAGCGGCGATCAGGGCGGCTAGCGATGAAATGCGAAGCCCCAGCGCAATCACCAGCCAGACGCCCAGCACCGCCGCTCCCAGTCGCCAATCCAGGGCCAGTAAAACGCCCGCCGCCGTCGCCACGCCCTTGCCACCGGAAAACCCGTGAAATACCGGGTAAAGATGCCCCACGAAGACCGCCAAAGCAGCCGCGGCGGTGGTCCATTCGGCAAGCCCCCAAGCCGGCCCGAACTGACGCAGCATCCAGACGGCGACAAAACCTTTGAGTCCATCGCCCAACAAAGTCAATGCCGCCGCAAGCTTGTTTCCGGTTCGCAACACGTTGGTGGCGCCAGGGTTTTTCGAGCCGTAACTGTGGGGATCGGGCAGACCCATGAGCGTGCTGACGATCACGGCAAAAGAAACCGAGCCCAGGAGATAGGACAAAACAATCGCGGCCAGATCAGCCATGTATAGGTCACGCCAGAGGTAGAATGTGGCTCGGATTCTAGCAGCTTGCCGCGCTTACGCCCTCGCCCATGGATGTCATCTTCATCACTGATCTCAAGCTCCCGAGCAAAATTGGGGTTTATCCCTGGGAGCGCCAAGTGCCCCAGACTTTGGTGCTCAATCTGGAAATCCAATTGCCCTCGGCTAAGCCCTGCCAAACCGATACTTTGGACGACGCGCTCGATTACGCTGCCGTGGTCCATCGCATCCGGGCACTCCTGAATGATCATCCCTACCACTTGCTGGAGCGCTTGGCGCAGGCCATCGCCGACCTTGTGCTCGACGAATTCGGTGCTCCGAAAGTGAAGGTGAGTGTCGCCAAGGTCTCGCCGCTGCCCGAGGTACGCCAGCTGGGGGTTTGCATCGAACGCGGCGCGCAGCCCTGAGCCGACCGCGCCGGCCAAAACCGGCGATTTTTGTGTCGCCCCCGCGTGAATGCAGGGCCTCCTCGCTGCCCGCGAGCAAGGAAGCTGGCCCCTCAGGACTGAGGGTTTGCCTCGCTCTGCCCGCCATCCATGGCGGGGTTTGCGCTCGACCCGTGGTCACCAGCCGCCGCAGCGACGGCCACGGGCTTCAACACTCGGACGAGGTCCTCGGGCTTCATGCCCACGAGGTAACCCCGCTTGCCGCCGTTGATATAGAGGTAAGGCAAGGCGCTTATGGTGGATTCCATATAGATCGGCATGCTGCGGCGCAGGCCGAAGGGGCTGGTGCCGCCAACTTGATAGCCCGAGTGACGATCCGCGACGGCGGGTGAGCAAGGTTGTATGCTCTTGACCCCGAGCAAGCGGGCGAGCGCCTTGGTCGAAACCTCGCGGTCACCATGCATCAGCACCACCAGCGGTTCCTTGCGCTCATTCTCCATCACCAGGGTCTTGATGACCGCGTGCTCATCGACGCCCAACTCGCGCGCTGAAACAGCTGTCCCCCCTTTTTCTTCGTAGCCGTAGAGATGATGGGTGAACTCGACCTGGTGCTCGCGCAGCATGCGCACCGCGGAGGTGACGGGAGTTTTCGCCTGGCTCATCGGATCGGTCCTGAATCAGCCCCGGGGATGGTGTTGTTGATGCAGCGATTTCAGGCGCTCGCGCGCCACGTGGGTGTAGATTTGGGTGGTGCTGATATCGGCATGCCCGAGCAGCATTTGCACCACGCGCAAATCCGCGCCGTGATTCAAGAGGTGGGTTGCAAAGGCATGGCGCAGGGTGTGTGGTGAAAGCATACCGGGCTCGATGCCTGCGCCTTGCGCATGACGTTTCACCAACTGCCAAAACGCCTGGCGCGACATCGCTTGCCGTCGCGCGGTAAGAAACACGGCGTCGCTCGCTTTGCCATCACCCGCAAGCCCGGGGCGAATCTCGGCAAGATAGCGCCTGAGCCAGAAAAGTGCCTCTTCTCCCAGTGGCACCAGGCGCTCCTTCGAGCCCTTGCCCAGCACCCGAAGCACCCCGGCATCCAGCCCGAGTTGCGCCAGTTTGAGACCGACCAGTTCGCTCACGCGCAAGCCGGTGGCGTACAGGGTCTCCAGCATGGCGCGGTCGCGCAGGCCCAAAGCGTCTTCGGTGTCGGGAGCCGCAATCAGACTTTCCACTTGTCGCTCGGAGAGGTTTTTCGGCAATCGTCGCGGCAGTTTGGGCGAACGCACGCGAAGTGTCGGATCCGCCGCCAGGCGTCCTTGCTGCACCAACAAGCCGTAATAGCGGCGCAGGCTGGAGAGCCGGCGGTTGATGGAACTTACGCGGGCCTTCGCGGCAAACTGCTCGGCCAGAAAAGCCTCGATATCCGCGCGGCCGGCGGCTTCGAGCGACCCGCCGCTGCGCGCCAGCCAAGCCGCCCAGGCTTCGAGGTCGCGCCGGTAACTCGCCAGCGTGTTGACCGACAAGCCATCCTGCAGCCATACCTGATCACAAAAGGCATCGATGGCCGCAGCAGTCGCCGGATTCAATTCGCGCCGGTGTAACCCTCGTGCCGCAGCAGCCATCGCTTGATCACTAGCGTTTGGTCATGGATATTTCCCATGAAGCCGCCCAATCCATGCGCACCGACGATCCGGTGGCAAGGAATCACCATCGCCAGGGGATTGGCGCCGCAAGCGCCACCCACCGCCCTCGCGGCGCTGGCGAGCTCGCTTGCGGCCTCTCCGTAAGTTCTCACCTGCCCGGCCGGAATGGCGCACATCAATTCCCAAACCCGCTTCTGAAACGCCGTGCCATGCACCGCCAGCGGCAGCGTGAATTGAAACCGCGCGTTGCCAAAGTAGGCTTGCAGCTGCGCCTGCGCTTCTCGGCAAACCGCGTCGCGCGGCGCGCGCGCCGCGGCATCAGCCGGAAGGAATTCGAGCCGAGACAGCGCATCCCCTTCGCGTGCCAACCCCAGCATGCCGAAAGGCGCGGCGATCACCGCATCGAAAGGCAAATTCACTTCATCCTCTCGACCGCCCGGGCAAGTCTCGCCAAACCCTCATCGATGTCCGCTTCGGGGATGTTGAGCGCGGGAACGAAGCGCAACACCTTGGTGCTGGCCATGAGAAAGAACACGCCGGCGTCGCTGCCGGCGGCCATGAAATCCGCGGCGCGGCCAGCGAAGGGCGCGGCCAACTCGCAACCGACGAGCAGTCCCTCGCCGCGCACTTCTTGGAAGATGCCCAAGCGCCGGCCAATCTCTTGTAGTCCCGCTCTGAGCCGCGCTGCCCGGGTTCTCACGCCGGCCAGAGTTTCCGGCTTCGCGACGATTTCCAGAACCGCTGCTGCGACCGCTGACGCCAGGGGGTTCCCGCCGTAAGTCGTGCCGTGGGTGCCCGGAGAAAAGCTCGCGGCGATGGCCTGCGTGGTCAACATCGCGCCAACCGGAAAACCCCCGCCCAGGCCTTTGGCGCTGGTGAGAATGTCCGGAACCACGCCCTTTTGCTCATGGTTGAACAGCGTGCCGGTGCGACCCATGCCGGTTTGGATCTCATCGAGCACCAGGAGCGCTTGATGGCGCTCGCAAAAAGCCCGCGCCGCTTGCAGATATTCGGCACGACCGGGATTGACGCCGCCCTCGCCTTGTATGGGCTCCAAGATCACGGCACAGGTCTCGGGCCCGACGGCGGCCTCAAGTGCGGCGATGTCGTTGTAGAGCACATGCTTCACGTTGGGCGGCAGGGGGCCGAAGCCTTGGCGGTAGCGCTCGGTGCCGCCCGCGGTGACGGTGAAGAGCGTGCGTCCGTGAAACGAGTGCAGCGAGGAAACGATGCCGTTCTTCTGCGGGCCGAAATGGTCGGCGGCATATTTGCGCGCAAGCTTGAGCGCGGCTTCATTGGCTTCGGCCCCGGAGTTGCACAGAAAAACTTTGTCGGCAAAGGTATGGGCCACCAGGCGGCGGGCCAGGCGCAGCGCCGGCTCGTTAGTGAACCAGTTGGAGATGTGCCACAGGCGCCCCGCTTGATCGCCCAGCGCCTGGATCAGGGCTGGCGCGCAATGCCCCAGGGCGGTGACGGCAACACCGGCCGCGAAATCGATGTATTCGCGCCCCGCTTGATCCCACACCCGCGATCCCTCGCCGCGCACCGGAACCACTTGCGCAGGGGAGAAACAAGGCACCATCACTTGGTCGTAGGTGGCGCGCGTGACCGCGCTTTCGAATTCCGACGCGGGCAAAAGCAAGGGATCGCTGGCGTTCATCGGGGCTCCTGAGGGCCGGGGCGGTGGAACGAGTCACGAATCGGGAAGACTCGAAACCGAAACAATGAAATTCTTCACAACCGTGAAGACCAAAGACCGCACTGGCTAGAGTGCGGCAACCGCCTGAATCTCCACTTTATATTCCGGTTTAAAAAGGCGAGTCTCGACCGTGGCGCGGGCCGGGCAGTGGCCGGCAGGCACCCAGGCATCCCAGGCGGCATTCATGGCCGGGAAGTCCTTTACTTCCGCCAGATAGATGGTGCAGGACAGCAGCTTGGTCTTGTCGCTCCCCACTTCGGCGAGCAGGCGATCGATATGGGCCAGAATCTGCCGGGTTTGTTCGGTGACATCCGGAACCGGATCGGTGGCAATTTGGCCGGCAAGGTAAACCGTTTGGTTGTGCACCACCATTTCGGAAAGTCGTGCGCCGACGTGATGTCTTGCGATGCTCATTGAATGTCCTTCGAGGGCTGGCAGGTAAGAGTTCGTCATTGTAGGGGACACTCCGCTCGCGGAAAAGCCGCAAGGAGCTTGGTGACAAAACCTCGGTTTGCTCGCCGGCCCGCTCGCGGCAACGGAATATCCGTGATGCCTGAGTGACTAAGGCAGGTGTTTGCTGGCGCTGCAGTTTTTCGTCGATAATGATTGTTTCTAGATCTCCCTGAGCGCTTGCTCTCCCGTCCATGAACCGAACCGCGCAAATTGCCGGCGGCGTGTTTTTCGCTTTCGTTCTCGCAGGTGCTGGTTACTGGCTGGGCCAGAAGACTGCCGGCACGCCGCCGACGACGACGTCAAGCCCCGGCGCACCCAACGCCACAGCGCGTCCGGCAGGTTCCGGCGGACCCGGAGGCAGCGCCGTGCCCGTCGAAACGGCGCTGGTCACCAAGCAACCCTTGCCGCAGGCGGTCACCGCTGTCGGGACGCTGCGCTCGAACGAATCGATCCTGGTGCGGCCCGAAATCTCGGGCCGCATCGCCGAGTTTGCTTTCACCGAAGGACAAAGCGTCGGCAAAGGCGCTGCGCTGGTGCGGCTCGATGCCTCAGTGGGGCGCGCGGAATTGCAGCAGGCCAAAGCGAATCTGGTGCTTTCGCAGGGCAAATTCGAACGCGCCATCGATTTGCAGGCAAAAGGATTTGTGAGCAGCCAGGCGCGTGAAGAAGCGGAGAACAACCTCAAGGTGGCGCAAGCGGCAGTGGCCCTCGCCGAGGCCAAACTCGCAAAGACCGAGATTTTGGCGCCCTTCGCGGGGGTACTGGGGCTACGCAGTGTGAGCGTGGGCGACTACGTCAAGGAAGGCCAGGACATCGTCAACCTTGAAGCCATCGATCCGCTCAAAGTTGATTTCAGGGTTCCCGAGGTTTACCTCAAGAAGCTCCGCGTCGGACAGAACCTGCAGATATCTCTCGATGCCTTCCCCAACCAGGGCTATCTGGGCCGGATCTACGCCATCAATCCGGCCATCGATTCGGCCGGCCGCGCCGTGGTTTTGCGCGCGACGGTGCAGAACTCCGATGGGCGCTTGCGTCCGGGCGGGTTCGCGAGGGTGCGTTTGCTGCTCGATGAACGATCGGATGCCTTGACTATTCCCGAACAGGCCCTGGTGCCGAGCGGGGAAGACCAATATGTCTTTCGTGTGGCGGAAGGCCGCGCCCAGCGGGTGAAGGTGGAAATCGGCCAGCGCAGCGAGGGCAAGGTCGAAGTGATGCGCGGTCTGGCAAACGGCGAAGCCATCGTCATCGCCGGGCAAATGAAACTCCGCGACGGAGTGCCCGTGAAATCGATCGATGCGCCGGCGCAAAGCCTGGTGCCCGCTCAGGCGCCGGCCAAGAGCAGCGGAACATGAATCTGCCGGAAATCTGCATCCGCCGACCGGTGTTCGCGAGCGTCCTGTCCCTGGGCGTGCTGTTGCTGGGTCTCATTTCCTATCAGCGCCTGCCGGTACGCGAGTACCCCAAGATCGATGAGCCCGTGGTCAGCGTAGAAACCACTTACAAGGGCGCGAGCCCCGAGGTGATCGAATCGCAAGTCACCAAAGTGCTCGAAGACTCGCTTTCGGGAATCGAGGGCCTGGATGTCATCACCTCGGTGAGTCGCTCGGAGCGCAGCGGCATCAACGTGCGTTTCCGCGCCAACGTGAATCCGGACAACGCGGCGGCCGAAGTGCGCGACAAAGTCGCGCGGGTGCGCGCGCGCCTGCCCGCGGGATCCGACGAGCCGGTGATCGCCAAGGTCGAATCCGACGCCGTTCCGGTGATGTATGCGGCGATGTACAGCACCCGCCACACGCAGCTGCAAATCACCGATTACGTCAATCGATTCGTGCGCCCGCGGCTGCAGGTATTGCCAGGGGCCGCTGATGTGCGGGTCTTCGGCGAGCGCAAGCCCTCTATGCGCATTTGGCTCGACGCCGGCCGCCTCGCTTCTTACCGCCTGACCACGCAAGACGTGGAGGATGCGCTGCGCCGCCAGAACGTAGAAATCCCGGCCGGGCGCATCGAGAGCCGCAACCGCGAGTTCGCGGTGGTTTCCCAGACCGACTTGCGCACGCCGGAAGAATTCGGCGGCATCGTTCTGAAGGATGCAGCCGGTTATCCCGTGCGCCTGCGCGACGTGGCGCGCATCGAAATCGGCGCCCTTGATGAACGCGGCGTGCAGCGCTTCAACGGCAACACCTCAGTGGGGATGGGGATCATCAAGCAGGCGACGGCCAACCCCTTGGATCTCTCGGTTGCGGTGCGCCGCGAAGCGGGCGAAATCCGCAAGGCTTTGCCCGAAGGCATGGTTTTCGAGATCTCCTATGACACTTCGGTGTTCATTCAGGAGTCGATCAAGGCGGTGTTTACCACCATCAGCGAGGCCGTGCTACTCGTTGCAATGGTGATCTTTTTCTTCTTGCGCAGCGTTCGCGCGACGATCATTCCGCTGGTCACCATTCCGGTTTCACTGGTAGGCGCCTTTGGCCTGATGTATGCGTTCGGCTTTACCATCAACACCCTCACTCTGCTCGCCATGGTGCTGGCCGTAGGTCTGGTGGTCGACGACGCCATCGTGGTGCTGGAGAACATTTATCGCAAACTCGAACACGGCATGCCGCGCCTGCAGGCAGCCATCGAAGGTTCGCGGGAAATCGCCTTTGCGGTCTTGGCCATGACCCTCACCCTGGCCGCTGTTTATGCGCCGCTCGCCTTTGCCACGGGCAGAACCGGCAGGCTATTCATCGAATTTGCGCTTGCGCTCGCCGGCGCCGTGGTCGTCTCCGGTTTCGTGGCGCTGACGCTCTCGCCGATGATGTGTTCGCAGATTTTGCGGCACCAGGCCAAACACGGCGCGGCATACAACGCCATCGAGCGCTTTTTTGTCGGCTTGACCCAGGGCTACCGTAACATGCTCGATCGCGCGCTGCATCACCGCGTGATGGTGGTGCTGGCCGGATGTGCGGTCGCGGCGGCAAGCGCAGGATTGCTCCTGACGCTCAAATCGGAATTGGCGCCAACCGAAGATCGAGGCGTCATCTTCGGCATCATCAGCGGCCCCGAGGGGGCCACTATTCGCTACACCGCGCGTTATGTCGAGCAGATCGAGAAATTCTACGAAACGATTCCCGAGCGCACTTCGGTCTTCGGCGTCGGCGGGTTTCCCACCGTCGCAGACGGCATGGCGATCATGCGCCTGAAACCCTGGGGGGAAAGAGAGCGCAAACAGCAGGACATCGCCAAAGAGCTGCAACCGAAGTTCTTCAGCCTGCCCGGGGTGTTCGCCTTCCCCGCCAATCCGCCCTCCTTGGGCCAGAGCCCGCGGGAAAAACCGCTGCAATTCGTCCTGCTCACCCAGACCTCCTACGAAGAACTGCAGCGGATGGTGGAACGCATGACCGGTGAAATGGCCAAGAACCCTGGGCTGGTCAACATCGATGCCGACCTCAAGCTAAACACGCCGGAGATCCGGGTTGTCGTCAACCGCGACAAAATTGCCGATGTCGGCGCCAATGTCGAAACCGTCGGGCGCACGCTGGAGACCATGCTCGGCGGCCGCCTGGTGACGCGCTTCAAGCAAGACGGCGAGCAGTACGACGTAATCGTTCAAATCGCTGCGGACCAGCGCGAAACGCCGGATCGCATCACTGAGTTGTATGTCCGGGGCAAAGGCGAGCAGATGATCCAGCTCGCCAACCTGCTCACGGTGCGCGAGACGGTGGCACCCAAGACACTCAACCACTTCAACCGGCTGCGCGCGGCAAACATCTCGGCCAACCTTGCCCCCGGATACACGCTCGGCGAAGCGATTAAATTCATGCAGCAAACCGCCCGCAGCGCTCTTCCGCCGACGGTGCAGACCGATCTCGCGCCTGGACAGTCGCGCGAATTTCGGGATTCCTCCTCCGATATCTATTTCGTTTTTGTCCTGGCTCTCGCCTTCATCTACCTCGTTTTGGCGGCGCAGTTCGAGAGCTTCATCGATCCTTTCGTGATTCTGCTCACCGTTCCGCTATCCATGACCGGTGCGCTTGGCGCGCTGTGGCTCAGCGGAGGCACGCTAAACGTCTATAGCCAAATCGGCTTGATCACGCTGGTGGGGCTGATCACCAAGCACGGCATCCTGATCGTGGAGTTCGCCAACCAAATGCAGGCCCGGGGCATGGCCAAAATGGAAGCGGTAATCGAGGCGGCGGTGCTCCGCCTGCGCCCGATTCTGATGACTACCGGAGCCATGGTGCTGGGCACCATCCCCTTGGCACTTGCGACCGGAGCCGGGTCCGAGTCGCGGCAGCAGATTGGCTGGGTGATTGTGGGTGGCTTGCTGCTCGGAACGATGCTCACCCTGTTTGTTGTGCCTACCGCTTACACCTTGCTCGCCCGCACCCGCCATGCAATGCTGGAGGCGGCCCCGGCAAGGACCGGCGCCAACTGAAAGTCGGCTTGTATTCCCAGGGAGTAATCGCTGGGCCTGCCGGGGGGGAGGCCCGGCAAACATCGGAGGTCATCATGGCAAGACCCTGCAAACCCGAAGGCGCCAACTGGCTCACGCCTTATCTCACGGTCAGCGACGGCGAACGCGCGCTGCGTTTCTACGAAAAAGCGTTTGGCTTCGCTCCAGGCGAAGTGATGCGAACGCCGGATGGCAACATCGGCCACGCCGAAATGCGCTACCAAGGCAACACGATCATCATGTTTGCCCCGGAAGGCGCCTGGGGCAGCGAGGCCAAAACGCCGGCGCACATGGGGGCCAAGCTCCCCTCCAATCTCTACCTTTATTGCGAAAACGTCGACGCGCTCACTTCCCGGGCCAAAGCCGCGGGAGCGCAGGTGACTCAGGAACCCCAAGATATGTTCTGGGGCGACCGAACCGCCTCCTTCACCGACCCGGACGGCTACGACTGGATGTTTGCCACCAACGTCGGCGAATTCGATCCGAGCAAGATCCCCCAGTGCAACGAATGAGCTTTTTGGAAAGGCATCATCTGCCGCCGCGGGGTTTCGCCCAGCTTCGCGTAGTCAGCGGAGCCGGGCGGCGCCCCCCGGGGCAGCCATGAAAGCCTCGTGGCTGCGCCGGGGGATCAACCTCTGGCCGCCCTTCATCGCCGCCGGAATTCGGGTGGAGTATCTCGCCGCGGACTTCCGCGAGGCGCGCGTGGCCATGCCCTTGCGCTGGCACAACCGCAACTACGTGCGTACCCATTTTGGCGGCAGCCTGTTCGCGATGACCGACCCTTTCTACATGATCATGTTGATGCGGGTGCTCGGGCGGGATTACCATGTCTGGGATCGTGCCGCCAACATCGAATTCCTCGCCCCCGGCCGCGGAACGGTGCGTGCCCACTTCGCCTTGGGCGAAGATCGGATCACGGAGATCCGCGAGCGCACCGCCCAGGGAGAAAAGTTCCTGCCCGAGTTCGAGGTCGAAGTGAAAGATGAAGCGGGCCAAGTCGTGGCACGAGTGCACCGGCAAATCTATGTTCGATTGAAACCGCAAGCCCGACCGGAGAACCAGCTCTCATGAATGCCTGGCCCTACCCGACCCACATCGCCCACCGGGGCGGAGGCAGCTTGGCGCCGGAAAACACGCTTGCCGCCATGCGGGTGGGTTGCGACTCTGGTTATCGCATGGTTGAGTTCGACGCCAAGCTTTGCGGCGACGGCACCCTGGTGCTGATGCACGATCAAACGCTGGAGCGCACTACCGACGGCAAAGGCCGAGTCGCTGCGCTGCCGTGGAGCGAACTTGCGCGACTCGATGCGGGGGCCTGGCATTCGCCGGCCTTCGCCGGCGAGCCCATTCCTCGCATGGCAGCCGTTGCGCGCTACCTGCTTGCCAACAAGCTGTACTGCAATATCGAAATCAAGCCCTGCCCGGGTCGCGAGCGGGAGACGGGTGCGGCGGTTGCAGTCGAAGTGCAGTCGCTTTGGGCCGATGCCGAAGCACCGCCCTTGATTTCCTCGTTTTCCGAACGCGCGCTCGAGGTGGCCGGACGGGTTGCCCCCGATCTCCCGCGCGCACTGCTAGTGGACGAACCCGCCGAAGGGTGGCTGATTCGCGCGGCGCGGCTTGGATGCAAAGCCATACACCTCAACCATCGCTATGTCACTCCGGAGCGGATCGCCTCGGGCCACCAAGCCGGCTTCAAACTCTTGGCATACACCGTCAATGAGCCGGCGCGCGCCCAAGAACTCCTGAGCGCTGGTCTGGACGGAATCTTCACCGATGCCTTGGATCGCATCCCCCCTGGACGTTGAAGGCCGCGGCAGGGCGCCTCGATGCGCCCAAGAAAAGACTGCTTACACTTCCCGGTAGGCCGGGCCTCGGGGGATCTCGTTCTTGGAGCTGTGGGCGCCTTGCCCGTCAACGACCGAGAAGGAGAGCATCATGAGAGTTTCCACCACTGTCTTTGCCGTTCTTTTTGCTGCCCTGGCCGGCTCTGCCGCCGCCCAGGTTTACACCCCCCGCATCGACGCTCGTGAAGCGCAGCAGCAAGCACGCATCAACGACGGCGTGCGCAGCGGCAGCCTCACCGCGGCAGAAGCGGCTTCGGCCCAGGCTGGACTCAATCGCGTGCGCGCTTATGAAGCCTTCGCAGAACGTGACGGCGTGCTGACTGTTGCCGAGCGTCGCCACCTCGTCGCGATGGAAAATCGGGAAAGTCAGCGCATTTGGGCACTCAAGCACAACCCACGGCATCTTTGATAGGACACCGAACCGCCTCGGGGCCGGTTTCAGCCGGCCCCTTTTTTTGTCGCTCCGGCATCCGCGCGGACACAGACCGCCCCTTCGCCGGCGCCGAACTCGCAGACCCCAAGCCGAGACCTCGACTCGTTTCTTCTCCCCGAGCTGAAAGAATCGAGGCGGCGTTGACGAGCGGCAGAGGGAGAGAACGATCGCCGAGGCCACTGCCGGCCCAATGCGAAATCCCAGGGGACTTCATTTTGCGCTTTCCCAAGGGGCACTTCGGCTCGAGCCCGGATATAATCTCGCCTTCGCCGCGGCGCCCGCTTCCTTTGTGGCCGCGTACCCTAGGGGGCCGTTAGCTCAGTCGGTTAGAGCAGGGGACTCATAATCCCTTGGTCGTTGGTTCGAGTCCAACACGGCCCACCAGAAAAACAAGAACTGACCAACGCGATCACGGCAGAATTCGACGAATATTCCGACGAAATTCCGACGCAGAAATGATCCGCCAGCGGATTCAGTCTGCGGGCCGCTTCGAAATGGTCGGGGCCGAGGTGTGCGCAACGCATCGTCTAGGCGATACTGGCGTGGCCCAAGAGGCGTTACAGGGCCGGGATGTTCCTGCCCTTGACCATCAAGTGAAGATTGCCGGAGCGAGTCGCTGCGCGATCTGCGCGTCGTCGAGCTAGCCCAATTCCCGCTGGGGCGCACCAAACTGGCGGACGCGAGAGTCCGGCTCGAATTCGGTGTCTATATTCTCCCGGAGCTGGGAGTCATTGTTCCGCTGCGGGCTTGCTCCTCGCGCATGATCCGGGTCGCTTCTTGCGCGCGTTCGCGTTCTTGGTCGGTGACCGGCCGACGCTTCTTCGTTGGAAGGTTCGATCCGGTGATGTATTCCTTCTCTTCGTAGGCCATGGGTTCGTCGGGATTGACGCCGGTGCTGGCGCAGCCCGATGCCAGGGTAGCGAGGGCAAAGGCGCAAGCCAATAGTGCTCGTGCGTTGAGATTTTGCATTGTGTTTCCTCCTGTCAGCAAAAGCCGAAATTGTAGTCCTTATGCGCCGCAGTTATCGCCCTTGGTCACCGCACTTTTGTATCAAATCGAACCGCTTTTCGCTGGAAAAGTGCTGCCGTGCCCGCTTCGAAGTCCCATCCCTTTTGGCCACAAGTCCCTCCCCTCTTCTTTTCCTTGTTCTCAAAAAGAAAAACGAGCGTATACTTTGACGGCCATCTGGGAGGGGACCCATGGGGATGCGCTCGAAACACTCGCTGGATCGTGCTCCGGGAATGCGGCTCGATCTGACTCGGCACGGCAATGCTGATCGCTACGGACCGCCTAGCGGTAACGCCTGCATGCGCGGCGACCGCCTGCATTCAAATGCGCTTGAAGCCCAAGCGCGCTTGGGCCACCGCACCGAGCCGCGTGCTTGCGGCTCGGGAACCAGTCTGGTGCTGCTTATCGTGCTCGCAGCTTTCCTCGCCTGGCTGCTCGTCTGAGGGACGGGCGCGAGTCCGGAAGCATATTCGACCGCGGCATCTCTGATTCGCGCCTTTGATTCGGGCTGCTCCCGAATTGCCCCCATTGGATCACCGGGTGGACGACAGCGCGGTCCAAGGATGGCCTGGTAACGCCGGCGCGCCGCCTATCCGTTCGTCATAATCAGGACTGACCGGGTGGCCCCCCACGGGATTCGCGCCAATGCCCTGGCGCCCGGTCCTGTGGACACCGCGATGCTGCGAGCCATGCAAACGGCTCAGACGCGCGCGGCCTATGGCGCTCAAACGCCATTCAAACGTTATGCCGCGCTGGAGGAAGTGGCCGGCGCAGCGCTTTTTCTGGCCAGTGATGACGAAGGCTTCGTTACCGGCCAGGTGCTGGCCGTCGATGGCGGTTATCTTGCTGCCGGGATTTTGTTCGACGACTTGCCCTCGATTCGGCGCTGACTTCAGGACTCGAAAACCAACTGCCCGCCGACCAAGGTGTAGCGCACCCGGCCGCATACCTCCAGGCCGAGGAATGGCGTGTTCTTTCCTTGGCTGCGCAGCCCTTTCGCTTCCACCGTCCAATGGGCTTCGGGATCGAAGACGCAAACATCGGCAGCCCGCCCCACCGCCAGATGACCCGCGTCTATGCCCAGCACCCTTGCTGGCTGAACGGTCAATGCCCGAACCGCCGCAGCGAGGCCCAGCTTTTCTTCTCTCGCCCATTTGAGCGCCAGCGGCAGCAAGAGCTCCAAGCCGGTAGCCCCGGGTTCGGCTTCGCCGAAAGGCAGAAGCTTGGCGTCGTCATCGACGGGCGTGTGGTCCGAACAAATCGCATCGATCGTGCCGTCGGTCAGCGCACCGCGGAGTGCATCGCGATCTTCCGGGCCGCGCAGGGGTGGCACCAGATGGCAATGACTATTGAAATAGCCGATGTCTCGGTCACAAAGATGCAAGTGGTGAACCGCGACATCGCAGGTGAGCGCCAAGCCCTCTTTTTTTGCCTGCCGCACCAGCGCCAGCGTGCCGCGCGCCGAAACGCGGCACAGATGCACTCGGGCGCTGGTTTCCCGCATCAGCGCGAGAATGATCGTCACCGCGATGATCTCGGCGCTCTGCGGTATCCCAGCCAAACCCAGCCGCGAAGCGACTTCGCCGTCATGCGCCACGCCGCCGCGGCTCAAATGCGCTTCCTGCGGGCGCAACCACACGGTATGTCCGAAGGTGGCGGCGTATTGCAGGGCGCGCCACAGGACTTGGGTATCAATCAGCGGCGCGTCGGCCTGCGAAAAACCCACGCAGCCGGCCTCTGCAAGCTCGCCCATTTCCGCCAGGTTTTGTCCCGCCAGTCCTTGCGTGAGTGCGCCTAGAGGATACACGTGCGCCTGGTTCAAGAGCCGAGCGCGGTGCTTCAGCATTTCCACCAAACCCGGCTCATCCAAGGGAGGGTCGGTATCTGGCGGACACACCAGGCTGGTTACGCCGCCGGCAATGGCGGCACGCATTTCAGATTCCAGCGTCGCCTTGTATTCAAAACCCGGCTCGCGCAGGCGGACCGCCAAGTCGATGAAGCCCGGACAAACCACCAGGCCGCTGGCGTCGATGCTGCGGTTGGCGTGCCATCCTTCCGGCGCCTCTCCGATGCCGACGACCTTGCCCGCGGCAATGTATAGGGACTTGTGCGCATCGAGACCCGAAGCCGGGTCGATCAGGCGGCCATTGCGCAACTCGATCTTCATGCGCCCTCCCCCCGATTGCCGGCCAGAATCGCCATTACCGCCATGCGCACGGCAATTCCGAAGGTGACCTGCGGCAAGATCACCGAATGACTGCCGTCGGCCACAGCCGAATCGATTTCCACCCCTCGGTTCATGGGGCCGGGATGCATGACGATCACCTCCGGTTTGGCCAAAGCCAGCCTCTCCGCGGTGAGCCCATAATGTTTGAAGAATTCTTGCGCCGAGGGCAGGAGAGCGCCTCGCATGCGCTCGTGTTGCAGCCGCAGCATGATCACCACGTCGGCGTCGCGCAATCCCTGTGCGAGGTCGTGGAAGACTCTCACGCCGAGGCGCTCGACGGCCGCAGGCAGAAGAGTTTTGGGCGCGATCACCCGCACTTCGGGAACGCCCAGGGTGGTGAGCGCGTGAATTTGCGAGCGCGCCACCCGCGAATGCAACACATCGCCGACGATCGCGACCACGAGGCGGGTGAAATCGCCCTTGTAATGCCGAATGGTGAACATGTCGAGCAAGCCCTGGGTGGGGTGCGCATGGCGCCCGTCCCCGGCGTTGATGACGTGGATGTGCGGCGCCACGTGCTGGGCAATGAGATGCGCCGCGCCGCTTTGCGCATGGCGCACCACGAACATGTCGGCGAGCATGGCCGAGAGATTGTTCACGGTGTCGAGCAAGGTTTCGCCCTTGGCGGTGCTCGAAGCGCCAACGTTGAGATTGATGACGTCGGCGGAAAGCCTTTTGGCGGCGATTTCGAAAGTTGTGCGCGTACGCGTGCTGTTCTCAAAGAAAAGGTTGAAAATCGACTTGCCGCGCAAAAGGGGCACCTTCTTCACCTCGCGCTCGGCGATCGAAACGAAAGGCTCGGCCGTATCGAGAATCTGTCGAATCACCGCGGCGGGGAGCCCTTCGATGGTGAGCAGATGCTGCAGTTCACCGTGGCCATTGAGCTGCGGATTACGCATCGGCACGATCCTCTCTTCGCTCCAGCCCCAGACTGAGCCGGCCAGCGGCATCCCGCGCCAAGACGATACTCTGATCGCGCGGCACTGCCAGACGCGCGGCGGCGAACTGGGCCTCGATCGGCAATTCGCGCCCGCCGCGGTCGATCAGTACGGCAAGCTGCACCGAAGCCGGCCGCCCATAATCAAAGATCTCGTTGAGCGCCGCTCGCACCGAACGGCCGGTGAACAGAACGTCGTCGACCAAAAGCAAGTTCGCGCCCTCGACATCGAAGGGCAAGTGGGTCTTCTTGATTTGAGAATGCAAACCGACGCGGCTGAAATCGTCGCGATAGAAAGAGACATCGATGCTGCCCAATTCGGGCCGGTTCGGCAGAAGCTCGGACAGGCGCTGCGCCAACCAGGCGCCGCCGCTATGAATGCCGATCAGCTTGATCTGTGCCGGCAGGGCATGCGCCAATTGCTGCGCCAGCGAGTCAAGCAGTTGTTCCGGGTCAGGCAAGGTGTCCATGTTCATCGAAATAACTCTGCAGTATGATTCGCGCCGCTGCCTGGTCTCGAAACTCTTTGCCGCGTTTTCCGCCGCGCCCCGCTTCCCGCAGGTCGATGTCCGCCGCCCGCGAGCTCAGGCGCTCATCGACCAGGGCAACGGGCAGATGGAAGCGCCCTTCCAGTTGACGCGCAAACTTTCGGCAGGCTTCGGTCAAGCCGTGCGGGCTGCCGTCCATGTGCAAAGGCAAACCCACCACCAGCTGCACTGGCTGCCATTGCTCGATCAGCGTCGCAAGCATACGAAATCGCCCGTCCTGACCTTCCGCCTGTACCGTGGCCAGCGGATGCGCGAGGCGCAGCGACCAGTCCCCCACTGCCACGCCGATGCGCCTCTCGCCAAAATCGAAGCCCAGCACCGAGCCAGATTTCGGAGCGCATTCTTTCGCGCGGCCCTCAAGCGTGCCCAACCTGTTCCGAAAGCCGGGTGAAGTCAATGCCGAGGAGATGCATGGCCGCATCGAGCTTGTCGGCATCCGGCACGTCGAAGATGACCTCGGGTTGCGCCCCGACCGTGAGCCAGGCATTTTGCGCCAACTCGTGCTCCAGCTGTCCCGGTGACCAGCCCGCATAGCCGAGAGTGACGAAGAATTTTTCCGGCCCGGCCCCTCGGCCCACCGCTTCCAGAATGTCTTTGGAGGTGGTCAGGGCGAGCCCCCCCTGAACGGACAAAGATTCCTTCCAGCCGCCGGACGGGGTATGCAGCACAAAGCCGCGATCGCCGTGCACGGGGCCGCCGAAATGCACCGGAAGGGAGGCCAGCTCCTGCTCTTCCAAAGGCACGTCGATCTGCTTGAATAAATCGGCGAGGCTCAGTTCGATGGGACGGTTGATTACCAATCCCAAAGCGCCATGGTTTCCGTGCTCGCAGATATAGGTGACGGTCTTGGCGAAATGAGGGTCCACCATGCTGGGCATGGCGATGAGGAAATGGTGCGTGAGGTCGATGTCCTTCATGAGCGGCCCGTCAATTGTAGTCTTCCCTCCGCCGTCACACAATTGCGGCGTGGCAAGGAAAAAGCCCTAAACCGAGCCCCCCGCGGGGCTTGATCAGGCAGTCAGGCGCTTGATGTGGCCCAGGAGTTCTTCTTCTTGATAGGGCTTGCCCAGATAGACGTCCACCCCCAGTTCCTTGGCGCGTGCCTGGTGCTTTTCCGCCGTGCGCGAGGTGATCATGATGATGGGGATGTGGCGCGTGCGCGCGTCGGCTCGCACAGTCTTAGCGAACTCGAAGCCGTCCATGCGCGGCATTTCGATATCGAGCAAGATCACGTCGGGAATGGCCTCATTGAGCACCTGCAGGCCATCGAGACCATCCTTGGCGCTGACCACCTGATAGCCTTCGCGCGAAAGCAAGCGTCCGGTGATCTTGCGCACCGTGAGCGAATCATCCACTACCATCACCAAAGCAGCCTTTACCGAAGTCTCCGCTTCGGCGACCGCAGCCCCATGGCCGGCAGCGCTGGCGAGCGCAGCGGCTTCGAGGCGAGTGGCCAGCAGCACCGGGTTGATGATCAGCACGACTTCGCCGGAACCCAGCACGGTGGCGCCGGAGATCCCGGTGACCCGCGCGAGCTGCGAGCCGATGTTCTTGACCACCACTTCCTGGTTGCCCACCATCTCGTCGACGTGGATGGAAACACGCTGGGGGCCGCTGCGCAGCAGCAGCACCGGGTTGTAGCGCAGGGTGTCGGGATTGTGCTGCTCGTCGCCCAGCAGTCGCGGCAGGTAATGGAAAGGGAATACCGCGTTTTGCCAGTTGATTTCGCGCGTGACGTACAAGTTGATCAGGGCTTCCGCCTTGATTTGCTGCACTTGCGCCACCATCGGCGCGGGAATGGCGTAAAGCCGCCCGCCTGCCCGCACCAGAACCGCCTGGGCCACGGCCAAAGTGAGCGGCAGATAAAGCGTAAAGGTGGTTCCTTTGCCAGGCTCGGTGGAAACCTCGACCCGGCCGCCCAACTCGGTGATTTCCCCGCGCACCACATCCATGCCGATGCCACGCCCGGAAACCTGGGTCACCGCCGCCGCGGTAGAAAACCCGGGCGCAAAAATACATTCCACCAACTGCGCCGGCGCGACTTGGGCGCCTGCGGCCACCAGGCCCAGAGCCTCGGCTTTCTCGCGTATGCGACCGAAATCGAGGCCGCGGCCATCGTCGATGAGGGTGAGCACGACTTCGTTGCCTTCTTGGGCGACGTTGAGTTGAATCTCACCGGCTTCGGGCTTTCCTGAAGCCAGACGGGCGTCGCGGCGCTCGATGCCGTGGTCGATGGCGTTGCGCAAGAGATGCTCTAGCGGACCGACCAAGCGCTCCAAGACGCTACGGTCGAGTTCCACCTGTGTGCCGCCTAATTCGAGATTGACCTTTTTGTCGAGCTCTTTGGCGGTCTGCCTCAAAATCCGATAGAGGCGTTCGGTAAGGCTGCCGAAGGGCACCGTGCGTATGCCGAAGAGCTGTTGCTGTACCTCGCGCGAGAGGCGGGATTGCGCCAGAAGTGCCGCTTCCGCGTCGTCCAGGTTCTTCAGGAGAGCTTGCTGAATGGTCGAGACGTCATTGACGCCCTCGGTCAAGCTGCGAGACGTCTCCTGGAACCGCGTATAGCGGTCGAACTCGAGCGGATCGAATTCCTCGTTCTCGTCTTGCATCACGTTGAGGGTCGACTGAATCTGCGATTCCGCTTGAATTTCGATTTCCCGCACTTGATTGCGCAGACGAATGACGCTGTTGGTCAATTCCAGGAGGTTGTTCTTCAATACCCGGAGTTCGCCCTCGACCCGGGCGCGGGCTATGCTGATCTCGCCGGATTCGTTCACCAGCCGGTCGATGAGGTCGGCCCGGACGCGCAACATCGCTCGGGCCGGCGAATCTGCCGCTACTTCTTCGTCTTCCGGTTCCTCGTAATTCGCCACGGCCGGTGCCGGGGCCTGCACCGGCGGGCGGGGCGGCACCAATATCGGCGTCGGAGCGGCCGCTACCGCAGCCGCTTCGACCTCGGCGACAACTGGAAGCGCTTCGGCGTAACCGGCGGCCAGCTGCGCCGTTTGGAGTTCGGCCGCGGCGGTTTCGGGAACGGCCGCATGCTGCGGCAGCGGGACGTTGAATTCGCCGCGCTGCAACCTTTCGAGCACGAAAGCGATATGGTCAAGATCGCTATCCAGCGCGTCGAAAAGTTCGCCGCTCGCGGTGATCAGGTCGTCCCCCAGGAGCAGGCGGCTTTCCATGGTGTGCGCCAACTGCCCCAGGCGCATGGCACCGGCCATGCGGGCGCTGCCCTTGAAAGTATGGAGCGTTCGACGCAGTTCTCTCGCGTGTTCGTCGTTTGCCGGTTCGCGCCGCCACGCTCTCACCCCTTCGCCAGCTTGGGGGAAAAGCTCCTGCGCTTCTTCCAAGAAAATGGGCAGGAGCTGGTCGTCGACGTCGTCGCGAACGCCCGCCAGCGGATCAGTCGGCGCTTCCGGAATGACCGAGGCACCGGGGGCCTCCCCTTCGGCGTCCGCTTCGTCTTCCTCCAAAGCCGGAGATTCCGCCGCGGGAGCGATGGTTTGCACCGGTTCGAGCGCCGGCGCCGGCTCGACCCTGGGCTCAGGCGCCGCGGTTTCCTGAATCGTTTCTTCGGCAGCAACGTCTTGCGCAGAAACCGCGATCACCTCGGGCATGACCGGGGTCGAAGCAGGAACGGTTTCTGCAAAAAACGCTGGCGCGGACCCCATCGGTTCAATCGGCGGGAACTCCGGCTCGCTCGGGGACACCGGTTCGACACTCGTTTCCACCGGAGTGGGGGCTTCCAGATCGAGGGTGAGCTCCGGGAGGGCGACGGCCGCTTCGCGCGCCACGGACTCGGGGACCGGCGCCGCCAGCGCTTCTTCCGGGAGCGGTTCGGCGGCGGGCAAGGCGATTTCGAAGGTTTCCGGCACCATCGCCGCCGCTTCGATCGAAGACTGTTGTTCGATCACCTCCGGGGCGGGAGGAAACACTTCAATTTCGGTGACCCAGGGCCCGCCTTCGTCTTCCGCTTGATGCGCGGCCAGCGTTTCGCTGTCGAGGCGGGGTCGGCTGGTGTCGGCGGCCGGCGAGAGGCTTCCTACCCGATGTATCAATTCCTGTATTTCAACGCTGGGCGCTTCGGGCAGGGGACGCTTTTCGGCGATTTCTTCTACCCACAGACGGAGCTGGGCAACTGCGGAAGCAACCAAGGGTTGGCACTCCCGAGGCAAGCCCGACTGCTCTTGTTGCAGCGCCAACAGCCCGTGTTCGAGCGCCGAAGCCAGCTCGGCGACCACCGGGAAGCCGGCCGTGCGATGGATGCCGCACAAGGTGTGCGCAGCACGCACCATCGGCTGGCCAGGGGGTTGCGCGGGGTCGAACTGCAACAAGTCAAGTTCTGTGCTCAGCGTCTGCAGGTGCTGCCTTGCCTCATCGACCAGTATCTTGTGCAGGGTGGCGGAAATGGTCTGGTCACCGATGACCACCTCCTTCGCTTCGGCCAAAGGTCCGGAGCTGGAAACCTTGGGCGCAGGCCTCGCTTCTGCCGCAGCGGTACTCCCGGCACGGCCGCTGGGCAAAGGCGCCGGGGGCGGCGGTGCATTGGGTCCAAGCTCGGCATCGACCTTGGCCATTGCGTCGCGCAAAGCGGCGGTTTCAGGCGCCACCCGTCCCTTAGCCTGCAGTTCGCCCACCCACTGGGCAAAAAGCTCCCGCGCCATGTCGACCATGTCGAGCAGCGCGATCGAGGCTGGACGTTCCTCTTCCAACCACCGGTTGAGGCGTTGCTCGATCCACCACGCGATTTCGCCCAATTCGAACAGCCCCACCATGCGGCCGCTGCCCTTGAGCGTATGAAAGCCGCGGCGAACCGTCCGCAAGGCCTCGGTGTCATGCGGATGGGCACGGCAAATGCCCAGATGCTCTTGGACCGTCTGCAGCACTTCCTCGGCTTCGGTGAGATAAATCTCGAGGAGCTCGGCGTCGAGTTTCTCTTCACCCGCTTCCAGCAAACGGATCGTCTCGGCGGACGGCGCCGGCGCCGGCGCAGCCTCCGGCGCCACCGCAATCCCTTTGATCGCCTCGGTCAACCGGTCTACCGGCACCGCGGTTTCGGAATCGAGCAGCGAAAGCGCTTCGGCGGTGGCCTCGGTGAGTTTCGCGTCGGCCACCAATTCGGCATCGTGTTTGACCGCTACCAATTGCTGGCGCAATTCGGCGCGCGCGGCGGTATCCTCGGGCTGTTGCTGGATCGCGTCCATGAGCGGTGCGAGCTGGCTGCGCTGATCTCGCAAGCCGCTTTCCACCGTTTCCTCGAGTGCTTCCTCCTCGGCGGTCGGCCTTTCCTCGGGCAGGCCCAGGCGCCGGCGCAGCATCGGCTCGATCAGCCGATCGGCATCGGGACGCTGCTGCTCCACCGCTTCGACGAAGAAGCCAAGCGCGGACAAAGATTCAGCCAGCCCTTCGAGGCGCTGCTGATCGATTGGCGCTTCTGGCTGCGCCAATTCCTCGATTTCCTTGCCGCAGAGCACCAGCAATTCGTTGGCCCGATCGAGTCCGAGGATGCGCAGGGCCCCCTCGACTTGACGCATGGGCGAAGACAATCCGCCCAGGTCGGCACGCTTTTCGTGATCTCGGAAAAAGGCGTCCAGAACCTGCTCGATTTGCCGCAAGTTGGTCTGGATTTCGCGCGCCACTTGAGAGAGCAGCATGCGCTCCTGCGCGCGCCGCGCCATGTCGTCGAGCAGTGCGACATCGGCGGTTTCGGCGGGCGGCGGCAAATCGAGCGCGGCAGCCTGCAGGCGCTGAGCCATGGCCTGCACCTGGCGCGGGAATTCGGCAGAAAGATGTTTGTACCCGTCGAGCGCGCTTTCGGCCAGCAGCAGTGCCGTGGCGAACTCGACCGCCATGCCTTCGGACGCTTCTTTGGCGCCGCGGGCAACCATGCTGTCGACGGCGTAGGACAGCGCCGCGAAAAGCTCCTGAATCGCCCCATGTTTGAGCGCCTCGCCTTTGCCGCGCAGGCCTTCGAGCGCCTGGCGCAATACGGGCAGGCTGTCTTTGCGACCGGAGGTGAACTTGAGCCAGGCGTCCTTGGCACTTGCCAGCAAATCGCGCGAATCTCGCAACAGCGGCTGAATTCGCACCCATTCCGCCTCCTCGACCGTCTCCGGCGGCGGCAACAGCGAGTGCAAGCGGTAGAGTTTCTGAACCTGGGCCAATCTCGGCGCCGATTCGCCGCCTTCCGGCGCGGTGGCGAGGAAATAGAGCACTTCGCGGCGCAAGCGATCGGCGACCTTGCCGCTGCCCTCGATCAATCGCCGAATCTGCAAGTCGACGCGGGCCGCCGCCATCTTGGTCGGCAAGTTGGTTTCGATGAGATCGGTGGCCACACCCTCGAACAGGCCTCCGACCGACCACCAGAAAGCTCGCTGGGTTGGAACTGCCTGGGCGTCTTCGATCGACTGAACCGCCTCGCGCATGATGGCCAGCCCGTTGGCGTCGCCTCGCAGCCAGTTGAGCAGCCCCTGCTGGAACTGCCGCCGGCAGCGCACGAGGTGTCCCGGCAGCTTGCTTGCCGGGAGTGAAACGATACTTTCGCTGCGCGGTGGCCGCTGGCCAAGATCCGGGAAGAAGAGGTCGGTGGGCGACGAGGCGCGCACGCCCCGCTGCTTCTGCATCGCCTCGTATTCCTTGAACAGGCGCAGCGGCACCGCGGCAACGCCGCTGACCAAATCCTCCAGGTAGGCACCCAGGGCGCGTGCGGCGCGGTCTATCGCGGCGACCGCCGAACCGATTTCCTGGGGCGCCAGATCGCCGAGGCGATCGGATTGGCGCTCGATTTCCTCGGCGAATTGGATCACGCCTTCCAGGCCGACGATTTGCAGCGCGCCGGTTACCTGATGCAAATGGCTCTGCGCCAAGCGAAGCGCGGCCTGGTCGTCCGGATTGGAATAGAACGAGCCCAAAGCTTCGAGCCCGCGCGAGACCGCTTGATCGATCTCCGGCTTGACCCAGGTCAGCGGACCGAGGTCGACATCCATGCTGTTATCGGTGGCCACCCCTGGCAGTCCTCAGCAATGCGAAAGAAATCAAACCTTGAAACCGGCCACCGAAGCGCGCAGTTCCGCGGCAAGGCGAGTCAGTTCCGCAATGGACACGTTGGTTTGCTTGGTGCCCTCGGTGGTTTCCTCGGTGATCCGCAGTATGCCTTGCATGCCTCGGGTCACGTCGGACACGGATGCCGACTGCCGCTGCGTCTGCCCGGAAATGCCCTGAATCAGCTCCGCAAGATCGCTCGAAACGCGTCGAATTTCATCCAGCGCCTGGCCGGCAGCATCGGATAGTTTCGTTCCTTCCACCACCCCCTGGGTGCTCTTGTCCATAGCGGCCACGGCATCTTGGGTGTCGGCCTGAATCGTTTTCACGATCGCTTCGATCTGTTTGGTCGCCTCGCCCGAGCGTTCCGCAAGCCGCTGCACTTCTTCGGCCACCACCGTGAAGCCTCGCCCCGCTTCGCCCGCAGACGCCGCCTGAATGGCCGCGTTCAAGGCCAGCACGTTGGTTTGCTCGGTAATGTCGGAAATCAGCTCCACGATTTCACCGATCTCCAGCGAGCTCTCCCCCAGGCGCTTGATTCGTTTCGAGGTTTCCTGGATTTGGCCGCGAATTTCGTTCATGCCCGTAATCTGGTCCTGCACCGCGGTGCCGCCCTTTTCGGCGGCGGCCAGCGCCTGCTGAGCGACTCGGGCGGACTGGGCGGCGGAAACGGAAACTTCGTTGATGGACTGGGCCATTTGCAAAACCGAGGCGCTGGCGGCCTGAATCTCTTTCGACTGCCTTTGCGAGGCCTCGAATAGCCGGTTGGAAATGGCCTGAGCTTCCTGGGTCGCTTTCGTCACCTGGTCGGTCGCGCTGTTGATCCCCGTCACCAAAGAGCGCAGCTCTTCGATGGTGAAGTTGATGGAGTCCGCGATCGCCCCAGTCACGTCTTCCGTCACGCTCGCGCGCACCGTGAGGTCACCTTCCGCGAGGTTGCCCATCTCGTTCAGGAGCCGCAAAATGGCTTCCTGGTTCCGTTTGTTTTCCTGTTCCGACTGGAAGGCTCGCAAGCGAGCGTCGTCCAGGAACAGTTTCACCAACAGCACCAGCACCGCCAGGGCAAGGAGGGCAAAGAGTATGGCGCCCGCGGTGTCCCAGGAGAAGCCCTTCTCGGTGCCGATAAAACCTTCGGAAAGTTTTTCGGTGTCCTTGAGCAGGGGCTCGGAATCGAGGTTGATGGCTCGCGCCGCTTGTTTGGCGGCAACCAGCTTTTGCATGTTCTGCAGAATTGCGTTGACCCGCCCCTCGTACTCCTGGAAGCGCTTCTGGAGGTCCGCGAGGGTCTGTCGGGTGTCGCCATCGCGCACCGGCGCCAGACGCAGCGGCTCGCTGCCCTTCAGGAGACCGTTGAGCACATCGCGGAAAGTACCCACGTCCTTGCCCAGCAGGAAGGCCACTTCGGGATCGATTTCATCGCCGGCGCGCAGGGCATTCGAGTTCTTCGCAATCCGCTGGGTCAACATCACGAGCTGGTTGGCAAAAGCGACTTCCTTCACCGTGCCGCCCGCCTGCGCAAGCTGCGTCGCGGCTTGCTCGGAAATCTCCAGCAAAGGCCCATTGCCCTGATTGATGTTGTCGACGCCCGCGTTCAAGGTCGTGAGCGCTTCTTTGTTTGCGAGCACAAGGTTGGCCGCCGCCTCGGTCTTCTCCCAGCGAGTCGCAATGCTTTGCAAAACCGCCAGCATCTCGTCGTTCGAAGTGGCGGCAACGTCCACGCCGCGCACCGTGCCGCCTTTCATCAAAGCGTCGAGGTTGCCACGGAAGCGGTCCTTGGCGTCCTTCACCTGATCAAAACCGCCCTGGTTGCCAAGCACCGTCTGAGCCACGCCGCGCGCCAGCCGCTGGGAAAGCATCTGCATTTCCGTTGCCGTTCCCGCCCCGGCGGACGCCTGCGAGGTGCTGCGGATTTCCAACACGAAAAGCAAACCCGAGATCAGGATCAGCACGATCAGCGCAGCGATCAGGTACTGAAACTGCTTGGTGATCGGCAGGTCGCCGATCAGCGGGAGCACGGTGGGCCTTCCCGCGCCCTTGGCGGTCTTTCGCATCTCATCCATGATCGCCACCGTGGCGTTTGGATCGTAGCCGGGTTCGAGCATCCCCGCCCCCGTTTGCATGATCGTTGCCACACCCGTCTCATCCGCTTTTCCGGAACCGAGCCAATTCAGTTTCATCTTCCGTCACCCTTCCCCTCACTCCTGCCCTCGGCGGAGCAGGCTGTTCTGCCTACAAACCTACCTTAAGGAACGATTGGCTACGGGCCAACCGGGCCATGTCGATCTCTCGCCAGACTTCACCGCCGGGAGCCTGCCAGCTCGCCCCCAGCCAGTCCCAGTTGGCGTCGGCTTGGTGTTCGAGCCTGGTCCAGCCGGCGACGTTACGCAACCCAACAACCTGCTGCACGACCAAGCCTGCACGCAATTCGGCGAAACGCTGGCCAAAGAGCAAGAGGCGGCTTTGCACCGTGATCGGCGTCGGGTCACGCCCGATGTAGCGGGAGAAATCGGTTACGCTAAATAGATTGCCCCGAATATTGGTGACGCCCAGAAACCACGCTTGGGTGAGCGGCACCGGGGTAATTGCCGGAACTTGAATCACTTCGCCGGCGTGCGACAAGCGCACCAGCCATCGCTCGCCAGCCGTGACCACCCCCAGCCGCGCAGCACCCACCTGAGCGGCGGTCTTGTTCTGCAGGCGCTCCGCCAGCGCTTGCTGGAATTCGCGAAGGTTGACGCGGTGGGCTTTGGCCATGGGACGGGGCTCAGGAGTAAGACGCGATCTTTTTCAAAAGCTCGTCTTTGTTCACGGGCTTGACGATATAGTCCCGTGCGCCCTGGCGCAAACCCCAAATTTTGTCGGTTTCCTGGCTCTTGGTGGTGCACAGAATGATCGGTATGCTCTTGGTGATCTCGTCGCGCGAGATCGCTCGGGTCGCCTGAAAGCCGTTGAGACCGGGCATCACCACGTCCATCAGCACCAAGTCGGGCTTGAGTTCCCGCGCCTTCTGGATCGAGTCCTCCCCGCTGTCTGCCATTACCACCTCATACCCGGCGCTGGTCAGCATCTCGCCGAGCACGTGTCGCTCGGTGGGCGAATCGTCAACGACGAGAATTCGCTTTACGGCCATGTTACTTCCCCGAAAAAAGTGCGCGGCTCATGGTTTGACGTGGGCACCCACAGCCTTGAGCAAACTGTCTTTGGTGAACGGTTTGGTCAAGTACTCGTCGGAGCCGACCATGCGGCCGCGCGCACGATCGAACAACCCGTCCTTGCTAGATAACATGATCACCGGCGTAGTCCGGAACTTGGCGTTCTTCTTGATCAGCGCGCAGGTTTGGTAGCCGTCCAGCCGGGGCATCATGATATCGACAAATATGAGATCCGGCAGGTGATCGGCGATCTTTGCCAGCGCGTCGAAGCCATCTTCCGCCAAGATCACCTGGCACCCTGCCTGGAGCAAAAAAATCTCGGCACTCCGACGGATGGTGTTGCTATCGTCAATCACCATCACTTTGACGCCCGCCAATGGATTGCTTTCAGCCAACGCTTCCCCTCTCTCCCGGCAAAGCTTACGCCGCCTTTTGATCGACCTTTGCGCCTATATTGCCATGCTCGTGAAAAAATGCCTAGAGCATGCCGAACTCTAGAACCCGCGCCATCGGGGTATTCCCTGACGGCGGGCGCTCACTGCCCAAGAAAGAGGCGGTAAGCGAGGTTGCTTGTCTCCTCTTGGTAATCATACCCGAGTCCGGCCAAAAACGCGGCGAAAGCCGTTTTGTCCCGAGGCGGCACTTGCATGCCCACCAGCACGCGCCCCGAATCCGCGCCGTGATTGCGATAGTGGAAGAGGCTGATATTCCACCCCGTGCTCATGCTGTCCAGGAATTTCATCAGCGCCCCTGGCCGCTCAGGGAATTCGAAGCGGTAGAGGATCTCATGCTCCGCCCGGGGCGCGTGGCCGCCGACCAAGTGCCGCACGTGCAGCTTGGCCATTTCGTTGTCGGTGAGATCATAAGCCTCGATGCGCCGTCGATGGAGCTCGCCGACGATGCGCCCAGCCTCCTGACGACCACCGACTTCGACGCCGACAAAAATATGGGCGACTTTGGGGTCGGCATAGCGATAATTGAACTCCGTGATGGAGCGCTTGCCGAGGATCTCGCAGAATTCCCGAAAACTTCCCGGACGTTCGGGAATGGTCACCGCGAGGATCGCCTCGCGCTGCTCGCCCACCTCGGCTCGCTCGGCCACGAAGCGCAACCGATCAAAGTTCATGTTCGCGCCCGAGGCGATCGCGACCAAAGTTCTGTCCTTGAGGCGGTGCCGCTCGACGTAGCGCTTCACGCCGGCGACGGAGAGCGCCCCGGCAGGCTCCAGCACCGATCGGGTGTCTTGGAATACGTCTTTGATCGCCGCACAAATGGCATCGGTATCCACCAATACCACCTCATCGACCAATTCGCGACACAAGCGGAAGGTTTCTTTGCCGACCTGTTTTACCGCGACGCCATCGGCAAACAGTCCGACCTGCTTCAAAACCACGCGGCGCCCGGCCTCCAACGATCGGGCCATGGCGTCCGCATCGACGGGCTCGACGCCGATGATCTTGATTTGCGGACGGACTCGCCTGACGTAAGCGGCAATCCCGGCGATCAACCCCCCGCCGCCTACCGGCACGAAGATCGCCTCCATGGACCCTTGATGCTGGCGCAGAATTTCCATGCCTATGGTCCCTTGGCCGGCAATCACCTCCGGATCGTCGTAAGGATGCACGAATACCGCACCGCTTTCTTCGGCTTCGCCGGCCGCGCGCTCGTAAGCCTCGGAATACGAGTCCCCGTGCAAGAGGACTACGGCGCCGCGCGCCTGAACCGCCTGCACTTTGATCTGGGGCGTGGTCACCGGCATGACGATGGTCGCCCGGCACCCCAGGCGCGCCGCCGAAAGCGCCACTCCCTGGGCATGATTGCCCGCGGAAGCCGCAATGACCCCGCGCCGGAGTTGCTCCGCGGAGAGATGAGCCATTTTGTTATAGGCCCCGCGCAACTTGAAGGAGAAAACCGGCTGCTGGTCCTCGCGCTTGAGCAGTATTTGGTTCGACAAGCGACTGCTCAGCGCGCTCGCTCGCTCTAGCGGCGATTCGACCGCAACATCGTAAACCCGAGCGGTAAGGATCTTTTGAAGGTAATCGGTGGCCATGGCGGCCTGATAATATTCGAGCAAAGTGCGAAGGGTAGCAGGAAAGTCCTTGATGCCAAAGCACCAAGTCAAAAAGCCTATCCGGGAAAAGGAAATATCCGAAGCAGGCCTTCCCAAACCTTCATTTCCGATGCTAAGCTCTTTGCCGTTTATTATCTAACTAGTTAATTACAACCCAAGGAGGGGAAGATGGCGATCGGAAATTGGGCTCGCTGGATCAGCGGGGCCGGCCAAGCCGGCTTGTTCTGCGGCTGGTTGTTGCTGGCCGCACCGGCCGCGGCCGCGCCGGCGCTGGGCAGCTATAACGCCCCGCCCTCATCGGTGAGCGTATCGGGTTTGTCCTCCGGCGCGTTCATGGCGGGTCAGCTGGGGGTCGCGTATTCGGCGAAATTCCCCGCCGGGGTCGGACTTTTCGCTGGCGGTCTCTACGACTGCGCCGGTCAGCGCAGCTATTCGCAGTGCATGTACACACAAACCCCGCCCATCAACACCTCGATCACCAATATGCGGGCCTGGAGCGGCGGCAGCATCGATTCCATCAGCCACCTTGCCGCTCAGAAGCTCTACCTTTTCAGCGGCGGCAAGGACACCACCGTGGGCACGAGCGTGATGGACCAAACCTACAAGCTCTATGCGACCGAGGGGGCTTTTGTTCCGGCCGCCAGCGTGCGCTACGACAAACTGGCCAGCGCCGCACATACCTTTCCCACCGATTCTGACAGCGCCGGCAACAACGCCTGCAACAGCGCCGTTTCTCCCTACATCAGCAATTGCGGCTTCGATGGCGCCGGCGCCGTCTTGCAACAGATCTACGGTCCGCTCAATGCGCGCAATACCGGCAACCTCTCCGGCAGCTTGGTCCAGTTTGATCAAGCCGCATTCGTGAGCGGCGGAAACGGCATGGACACCACTGCTTGGGTCTACCTTCCCGCCGCCTGCCAAGCCGGGGAGGTCTGCCAGGTGCATGTCGCGCTGCACGGCTGCAAGCAATACCAAGGCGCGATCGGAACCAAATTCGTCAGCAACACCGGCTACAACAAGTGGGCGGACACGAACCGCATCATCGTGCTTTATCCGCAAACCGTGGCTGACAACACCACCCACGCCACCGCTGCCAGCGGGTCGCTCAGCAATCCGAACGGCTGCTGGGACTGGATCGGTTGGTATGGCGGAAGCAGCTTCGACAAGAAAGGCGGGGTGCAGATGGCGGCCATCGTCGCCATGGTCGACCGCCTCACCGCCGGTTACCAAGGCGGCAGCGCGCCGGCCAGCCCGAGCGGGCTCGCCACAACCGGCAACAGCACCAACAGCATCAGTTTGGCTTGGAGTGGGGTCACCGGTGCTGCATCCTACGGGGTATATCGCGACGGCAACCGAGTCGGCACCGCCGGCACGACGAGCTACACCGATGGCGGTCTGGCCGCCGGAACCACCTACGTCTACGCGGTAACGGCCGTCAACGCGCACGGGGAAAGTGCGCCCTCCGCCAGTGTGAGTGCCAGCACCTCGAATTCCGGCGGCGCCCCGCCGGCCACGCCCGCCGGGCTATCGGGCTCCAGCCCCAATTCCAGTGCGGTGAATCTCAGTTGGACCAGCAGCGCCGGCGCAACCAGCTACCGCCTCTACCGAAACGGCAACCAGGTCGCCTCGATCGCGGGCACGAGCTACAGCGACAGCGGGCTCACGGCGGCGACCACCTATCGCTATGCCGTGAGCGCCGCTAACGCTTCAGGCGAAAGCGCTCGCAGCAGCGAAATCACCGTTACCACCCAAGCTGCGCCGGCCTGCTTTACTGCCAGCAACTACGATCACGTTCGCCTGGGCCGCGCCCACGTGAGCTGGGGCTACGCCCTGGCCAATGGCTCGAACCAGAACATGGGCCTCTACAACATCTTCGTGCGCACCACTTTGAAACAAACCGGCAGCAACTACTACCTGATCGGCACTTGCCCCTGAGTGGCGGGACGCCCCCAGGGAAGTGCGGGGCAAGACCCTTGTCGCCGGTTTTCGCCCGCGCGGCGGAGACCGGCAAGGGGGGTCATCGCCCTGAAGTTGAACCGAAAGCTCGCAGCGGCTAAGCTTGGGCAAGATCATCACCATTTCCTCCCGCCGCAACGCAACCTCTTGCCCCCATGGCTTACCCGCTACTTGCCGCCGTCGACTTGGGTTCCAACAGCTTCCGCCTGGAAATTGGCCGGATCGAGGGCAGCCGCGTGGTACCCATCGACACCTGGAAAGAGACCTTGCGCTTTGGCGCCGGACTCGATTCTGACGGTTACCTCAAAGGGGACGCCTGCGCCGCTGCCATCGCCGCATTGGCTCGCTTCGGCGAGCGCTTGCGCGGATTCTCTCCCGAGCAGGTTCGCGCCGTCGGCACCAACGCCCTGCGCGTGGCGCGCAACGCCACAGAGTTTCTCCCGCTGGCCGAAAGAGCCTTGGGTTTCCCGATCGAAATCGTTGCCGGTCGTGAAGAAGCTCGGCTCATCTATGTCGGCGTGTCCCATACCCTGCCCTACACCGAGCAACCGCGGCTCATCGTCGACATTGGCGGCGGTTCGACCGAATTCATCCTGGGACGCGGATTCGATCCCGAGGTCATGGAATCGGTGCCAATCGGCTGCGTGAGCCATAGCTTTCGCCACTTCCCCGAAGGCCGTTTCAGCGCCAAGGCGTTTCAGCGGGCGGAGCTCGCGGCACGCTCGCAAATCGAAGGTCTGACCGACGATTTCTCGCCAGAGCGCTGGCGTGAAGCCTACGGCTCGTCCGGCACCTCCCGCGCCTTGGCCGAAATCCTGGAGAAGAACGGCTGGTCTGCCGAGGGCATCACCCGCGAAGGACTTGCTGCCCTGCAGGAATTCCTGTTGCGCTCAGGGGACGTCCGAACGCTGCTCCAGAGCGGCCTGCAGGCGCTCAAGGCCGAGCGTGCTCCGGTGCTTGCCGGCGGTCTCGCGATCATGCGTGTGCTGATGGATGAACTGGCGATCGACCAAGTGCTTCCGGCCGGGGGCGCCATGCGCCTGGGAGTGTTGTATGACCTCTGGGGACGATCCGAACATGCTGACCTGAGGGAAACCACAGTAGCCCGGATCAACGAGCGCTACGGCGCGGACTCGGTCCAAGCCCTGCGCGTCAGCCAGCTCGCGGACCGCTTGCATCTCGCCATGGAACCCCAAGCGAGTGAGGCCGCGCGGCAGATTCTGCGCTGGGCCGCCCTTTGGCACGAAATCGGCAGAGCCATTGCCCATGACGATTACCACAAGCACGGCAGCTACGTGTTGGAACACGCCGATCTCCCCGGCTTTGCCACCGGCGAACAACGCGTCATCGGCCAATTGGTGCTCGGCCAGCGCGGCAGCTTGAAAAAGGTTCGCTCAATGCTCGACGACGCTCATTTGCGCGCCTCGCTATGTGCCCTTCGCCTGGCAGTCATTTTCGCCCACGCGCGGCGCAACCTCGAGCTGCCTTCCCTGGCCATACGCAGCGGGCGAAACATCCGGCTGGGCTTGCCTGCGGTCTGGCTCGAAGCGCATCCGCTCACGGCCTACTTGCTCGAAAGCGAAGCCTCCCAGTGGCGCGCCGAAGGTATTGATTTTCGGATTGAACTCAATTAAGCCGCCCAATCCATTGGCGTTTTGGACCGACTGCTGATCCTAAACGCCGACCAAAGCCTCTTCAGCCGAACCAGCTTGAGCCAAGAATGGGATAGCCGGACGGCGCCGGAGCGACCGCAATAAGGAAATGGGAAGGCAAAGGCACCGCGTTTGGCCCGGATTCACCGGGCCGTTGCCCTGGCCCCCAGGCTTCGCCGGGCGGCGCGCTCGCCCAGGCTGACTCGAGCCGACCGGATCACTTTCTGATTCCGCCGCCTGTCATCACTACGTCATCGAATTGTCATCGGCATTTCCTATGCGCTCGCTAAGGTAGTCCAGTCGAAAACGACTGCGCGCCGCATGCAAATCACTCTGCCACTCCTCAATGCACTAATCGACCCGTGGTCCTGTAACACCAAAGGCGCAGCGTGATCGAAACCGAACCGACGCCGCGTTACTACCGCAGCATTTGGATTTCTGACCTGCACCTGGGAACACCCGGATGTCAAGCGGGAATGCTGCTCGAATTCCTGCGCCACACGGATTCCAGGTACCTCTATCTCGTCGGAGACATAGTGGATGGTTGGCAGTTGCAGCGCCGCTGGTACTGGCACCAAACCCACAATGACGTAGTTCAGAAAATACTGCGCAAAGCGCGCAAAGGCACCGAAGTGACCTATATTCCTGGGAACCACGATGAGTCGGCAAGACACTTCCTGGATCTCGCTTTTGGCGGAATACACATCAGGTCGGAGGCAGTCCACATCACGGCCCGCGGGGACAAGCTGCTTGTCATCCATGGCGACCTCTTCGACGGTGTAGTCCAATGCGCTCGCTGGCTCGCGTTTCTTGGCGATCGACTCTACACGCTCTCCCTGAGGCTCAACCGATGGTTCAACCTCGCGCGCGCTCGTCTCGGCCTTCCCTATTGGTCGCTAGCGCAGTACCTCAAGCAAAAGGTAAAAAATGCGGTGCGTTACATCACCGACTTCGAGCACGCTCTGGCGCAGGAAGCTCGGCGCCGAAGTCTGGACGGCGTGATCTGCGGGCATATCCACAAGGCCGAGATCCGTCTGATCGACGGTATCCTCTATTGCAATGACGGCGACTGGGTCGAAAGTCTCACCGCCCTGATCGAAACAGAAGATGGCGAATTGCGCGTCCTCACCTGGCGTGATTCGTCAAGCCTGGAGACGCTATGAGAATAGCTTTGATAACTGACGCTTGGCATCCCCAGGTCAATGGGGTAGTCAATACTCTGAGCCACACTATTAAACATCTGGGTGAGCACGGACACGAAACCCAAACGATCACTCCCGAAGACTTTGCGACCTTACCCTGCCCGACTTACCCCGATGTACGGCTTTCGATCCTGCCCTACCGCGCAATAGCGAATCGCCTCGATGCTTTTTCTCCGCACGCCGTGCACATCGCGACAGAAGGTCCGCTGGGCGTCGCTGCACGGCGCTACTGCCTGCGACGCAACCAGCCGTTCACGACCGCTTATCACACTCGCTTCCCTGAGTACATCAAAGCAAGAACCGGCTTGCCCCTTGGAATCTCCTATCGGTGGTTGCGCTGGTTCCACGATCCGGCCGAGGTCGTGATGGTGCCCACGGCAGTCGTGCATGCGGACTTGAGTTCGCGTGGTTTCAGCAATCTCGGCATGTGGTCCCGTGGCGTCGATACCAAATTGTTCTCGCCCGGCCCGAGGGACTTTCTCGACACTCCGCGGCCGATTCACCTCTACGTTGGGCGCGTCGCCGTGGAAAAGAACATCCAGGCATTCCTCGACCTCGATCTGCCCGGAAGCAAGTGGGTGGTGGGAGAAGGTCCCCAACTGGCACAACTTCAGCGCAGGCACTCCAAGGTGCACTTCGCTGGGGTGCAGCCACCGGCACAGCTCGCCCGCTATTATCGCGCCGCCGACGTTTTCGTCTTCCCCAGCCGTACCGATACTTTTGGCTTGGTATTGTTGGAAGCAATTGCGTGCGGCACGCCAGTCGCCGCATATCCGGTCACCGGGCCGGTGGACGTGCTGGGCGCCAGCAGTGCTGGCGTGCTGAACAGCGATTTGCGCCAGGCATGCCTGGCCGCCGCAAATCTTGACCGCGAAGGAGTGCGCCGACATGCGCTTGGATTCTCGTGGCAGGAGGCCACAAAACAGTTCCTCGAACATCTCGCCTTCCGCCGCTAAGAGCTCAGAAAGTCCGCACAAGGGCAAAACGGGTTGGCGTCGGATCATTCAAGCTCTTGCGCACTCTTTAGCCGGCTTGGGTTATGCCTGGAAATTGGAGAGCGCTTTTCGCCAAGAAGTAACCCTCGCCGCAGCTTTGCTGCCGCTCGCCTTTGTTGTTCCCTACACTCCTGTCGAGCGCGCCCTGCTGATCGCAACGGTTTTGCTGGTGTTGGTTATCGAGCTGATCAATTCGAGCATAGAGGCCGCGGTGGACCGCATCTCGCTCTCTGATCATCGGCTCTCCAAACGTGCAAAAGACCTCGGGAGCGCAGCAGTGCTCTTGGCCTTGGTGTTGACCGGATTGGTCTGGCTGAGCCTCACTCCGGCGGCCCTGGCTCGCCTATGAGCGCTACAACAATTCGGGTGAAACGACGGCTCGCAGGGATACCCGCGGCCCGTCCCCCCGATCGCGGTTGGAGAACCACCAGACCGCTCCTTTCTTCACGATCACATTGCCCTCAGCGACACCCAGGAGCTCCCCCGCGACCCAGCCGAGGGTCGGCTGATGCCCCACGATCAGGGCTGACTCTCGCGCCTCTGGCCACCCTGCCGCTTCGAGCACATCCGCGACGCTCGCATTCGGCGCCAAGTTCGCAAGCGTCTTGTATTTGCGCCCCAGCGCCGCAGCCGACTGCTGCGCGCGCAATGCGGGGCTAGCCAACACGCGACAGTTGCCCGGCAGATTTCGATCCAGCCAGGCGGCGACCTTGCCCGCCTGTTTGTGTCCCTTGGCGCTGAGCGGACGCTCCAGGTCCGGCAGGCCATCTTCGGCTTCAGCGTGTCGCCAGAGCAGCAATTCCACTTGATCTTCCCCCGTTTGCCTAGGATTCCACCGGGCCTTCGCCCAAGAGGAGCATCAGTTCCTCTTGCGCCGATCGAACGTGTTTGGCGCTGCGCGTGGGCCGGCGCCGATATCGGCCATCGGCCAGCAAATGCCAGACCTGGCGGTTGTCCGCGAGGTAAATCTTGAGCCCCTCTTCGATGACCCGCGCTTTCAGCTCCGGGTCCAGCACCGGGAATGCCACCTCGATGCGCCGATGCAGATTCCGGCCCATCCAGTCCGCGCTCGCCAAATAGACATCTTCCGCGCCATCGTTGAGAAAGTAATACACCCGGCTGTGTTCCAAGAAGCGGCCGATCACCGAACGCACGCGAATGCGCTCCGAGAGACCGGCGACGCCCGGACGCAAGCCACAGGCGCCTCGCACGATCAGATCGATTTCCACCCCGGCTTGCGAAGCTGCGTACAGCGCCGCAATCACTCCTTCGTCGAGCAGCGCATTCATGCGCGCGATGATGCGCGCGGGACGGCCGGCGCGCGCATGTTGCGCCTCCTGGTGGATTGCGCGAATCAAGCGCCGCGAAAGGGTGAAAGGCGCCAGCCAGAGCCGGCGCAGGCGCTCGACTCGCGCCAGGCTGGTGAGATGCAGAAAAACTTCGCCGACCTCGTTGCAGATTTCCTTGCGCGCGGTAAACAGCCCGAAGTCGGTGTAGAGCCGGGCCGTGCCGGGATGGTAGTTGCCCGTACCCAGGTGCGCGTAGCTCTTTAGCCCCCCTTCTTCGCGTCGAACGACCAGGGCGAGCTTGGCATGGGTCTTGAGACCCACCACGCCGTACACCACCTGCACGCCGACTTGCTCCAAGCGTTCTGCCCAGTTGATATTGGCCTCTTCGTCGAAGCGTGCCATCAGCTCCAGCACCACGGTCACTTCCTTGCCCCGGCGGGTGGCTTCCAGCAGAGCGTCCATCACCACCGAGTGGGTCCCGGTCCGATAGACGGTTTGTTTGATGGCGACCACGCGGGGATCCTCGGCCGCCTGCCGCAAGAAGTCGACCACTGGCTCGAAGGACTGATAGGGATGATGGAGCAGGATGTCTTTTCGCCGGATGGCGGTGAAGATGTCGGGCTCTCCGCGCAAGCGCTCCGAGGTGCCCGGTAGGAAACGCGGATATTTGAGGTCCGGGCGGTCGATCTGGTCGATCACCTGGGACAGGCGCACCATGTTGACCGGCCCGTTGACGCGATACAAATCGATGGGGTCGAGTTTGAACTGCGTGAGCAGAAAGTTCGCCAGGGATTCCGGACAATCGGCCAGGACCTCCAAACGCACCGCCTGGCCCAAATGGCGCTGCGGCAATTCGCCGGAAAGCGCCTGACGAAGGTTTTTGACTTCTTCTTCGTCCAGCCACAGGTCGCTGTTTCGGGTGACCCGAAACTGCGAATACGCGAGCACTTCGCGCCCGCCAAACAGATCGGAGATATGGGCGCGAATCACCGAGGAGAGCAGCACGAAAGGCATGGCCACGTCGCCCAGTTCCTGGGGCAAGCGTATGACTCGGGGCAGCACACGCGGCGCCTTGACGATGGCGATCGTGGTGTCGCGGCCAAAAGCGTCTCGGCCAGACAACTCGACGATAAAATTGAGGCTCTTGTTGAAGACCTGGGGAAAGGGATGCGCCGGATCGAGGCCGATGGGCGTGAGCAGCGGCTTTACTTCACTAAAGAAATAGCTCGCCACCCAAGCCCGCTGCCGCTCGTTTCGTTCCACGTGGTGCAGGAAACGTATTCCCTGACCCGCCAGCAAGGGCAGAATTTCTTCGTTGAGTGCCTGATACTGGGCGCGCACCAAGTCCTGAGTTGCGGCGGCCACTTCGCGAAACAGGGCCTGCGCCCCTTCCGCCCCGGGCCCGCCGCCTTCCGAGATCTGGGCCTGGGCACGCAGCCCGGCCATGCGAATTTCAATGAACTCGTCGAGGTTGCTGCCGACGATGCATAAGAACCTGAGTCGTTCCAGAATCGGCACCGCCGGATCCCGCGACTGCTCCAGCACGCGCCAATTGAACGCCAGTTGCGAAAGTTCGCGGTTGAGAAACTGCTCGGTGCCCGATGCCGGGATAGGATGGCGCACGGCCGTATCCATCGCACAAACTGAAAAGCTGGGAGCTAAAGTTTAGCCGCCTTCGATGACCGTTTCATGACGCCGATTCGGCCAGCCAGACGCAGCGGCCGCCGCTGTCCTTTTGCAGCGCGGCCAGGTAGGCCACGTGGGCCTCAGCCTCGGCGGCAGGCGCGGCGATCACTTTAACCGGAGCGCGAGCGCTGTTGGAGACGGTCGCTGCAGCAGCGGCGGAAGGGCCCAGATCGACCAGAAGCGAATCTTGTCCCCGCGTCATCGCCAGGTAAATCTCGGCCAGTAACTGGGCGTCGAGCAAGGCCCCATGCAAGGTGCGCTTGGCGTTGTCGATGCCGTAGCGCTCGCAAAGCGCATCGAGGTTGTTGCGCTTGCCCGGATGCAGTTCTTTGGCCATGCGCAGGGTGTCGCTGATGCCGCAGCAATGTTCGGTCAGCGGCGGGAGGCCGATGAGCCCCAGTTCGTAGTCCAGGAA
Source organism: uncultured Alcaligenaceae bacterium (assembly GCA_964517465.1). Classification (GTDB taxonomy): domain Bacteria; phylum Pseudomonadota; class Gammaproteobacteria; order Burkholderiales; family Casimicrobiaceae; genus JACPUX01. Next base: position 1,323 of record CAZFEK010000017.1, on the reverse strand, counting down.
AGCGCAATCGAAAGGCGCATTGTGAATCAGCAACTCGGCTCCACGCAGGAAATCGAGCAACCCCGGCGCCGCCTCGGCGAAGCGGGGCTTGTCTTTGAGATCGTCCCAGGTCATGCCGTGCACTTGCGTGGCGGCAAGGTCGATTTCGCGCTCCGGATTGAGGTAGACGTGATAGTGATTGCCGGTGGCCCGCCGGCTCACCAATTCGATCGCACCAATTTCGATGATCCGGTGCCCCAGCTTGGGATCGAGGCCCGTCGTTTCGGTGTCCAGCACTACCTGCCTCGAGGCGCTCATGACCGGGGTAAAACCTCTCTCGTCGCAAAAACCCGCACCGCCAGCGCTACTTGCCGTAGCGCCGGATGGTGGCCTGAATCTCCGATATCGCCTGTTCGATTTCGTCGTCGGAGAGCTCGCGCACGCCATCCTTGCGCTGGGTGATGGTCATAGGACGGTCGACCTGGGTGGCGAAATGTCCTGCCGGCATGGTCTCGGTGATGGTCGTGGTGGTGCCTGCCTCGTCGGTGAGCTCGGGGCCCCATCGCATCAAGATGGCCGACAGGTTGTCGCCCTCGGCGCCGCCTCGGCGCTCGGCTTCTGCCATCAGCTTGGGGGCCTCGGCAAGCATCGCCGGGTGCGCCGCGACTTCGCAGAACTCCTCCGAGTGCACCTGGCTCCACACGCCGTCGGTGCAAAGCACAATCACGTCGCCGGAAAGGATAGGGGTGCGCCGAGACAGGTCGATCACCGGGTCGAGAGAGCCCCCGAGACAACTGTAGATCTTGTTGCGATCCGGATGCGTCGCCGCCTCTTCGCGTGTGATCACGCCCTGGTCGACGAGGTACTGCACCTTGGAGTGGTCCCGCGTTTGAATGATCACTCTGCCGTCGCGAATGAGATAAAGCCGCGAGTCTCCCACGTGCACCCAATAGGCGTGGCTGTGCTGAATGATGCAGGCGACGCAGGTGGTGCGCGGCGATTCCATGAGATTGAGCTGGCGCGAATAGTGGCCCAGCGCCGAGTGTGCGCGCAGCATCGTGTCCTGCAGGAACAAAAGCGGGTTCTTGAGCACCGGCCGCGCCTCGGCCTGGAAGCGCTCGACCAGAAGGCGAACCACGATCTGCGCCGCGATCTCGCCGCCGAAATGCCCGCCCATGCCATCGGCACAGACGAGCAAAAGGGCATCCCGGCTGTAGGAATAAGCCACCCGGTCCTGGTTGATCTTGCGCGAGCCTTTGTGGCTGTCCTGAAAAATTGTGAACTGCATTACGCTTCCTGCCCGGCCCTAAAGCCGCAAAATGGGGAAAGCATCACAAGCTCCCC
>CAZFEK010000016.1:27676-78736 GCA_964517465.1 uncultured Alcaligenaceae bacterium | reverse complement strand
CATTTACGTGAAAGGGCGGCATTGGGGAAATGTGAGGGCCGGGTTCGACAGCGCGGTGATGTTGAGTTAGGGGGGGGGTTAGTCGCCGCGATTCAAGCCTTTTTGCCAGAGCACGTCGGCTCTACCCTGCGCGCGGTTGAGCAAGCGGGCCAGCACAAAAAACCAATCGGAAAGCCGATTGAGGTAACGGCGGGCAGCATCGCTCACCGGCTCGGCGTTACCCAGGCTCACCAGGCAGCGTTCGGCGCGCCGGCAGACGGTGCGGCAGACATGCGCCAGCGCCGCGCCGCGGCAGCCGCCAGGGAGGATGAACTCCCGGAGCGGTCCGAGTTGCGCGTTGGCCTCATCGAGGAGGTTTTCCAGTCGCAGGATGTGTTCGTCATGAATGGCGTCGAGGCCCGGGACGGCCAATTCCCCGCCAAGGTCGAACAGATCGTGTTGCACGCCAAGTAGTGCCTGTTGCACTTCGGCCGCGAGGCTATCTTCCGCCAGCAGCACGCCCACGCTGGCGTTTAATTCATCCACGGCGCCAATCGCCTCGATGCGCAAGTGGTCCTTGGCGACCCGCGACCCGTCGCCCAGGCCGGTCGTGCCCTGATCCCCGGTGCGGGTGTAAATCTTGGAGAGGCGATTGCCCATGAGTATGACGGGAGCGGAAGCCGCCTTCCGCTCCGCGGCCGATCGCTTATTTGATGCCGGCTTTTTCGCGCAATTCGCGAATGAGCTTGTCCATCGATTTCGCTTGAGACTGCTGCTGCAGCTGGGGCTTCACGTCGTCGAAACTCGGGATTTTGGCGTTGCGCACGTCGTCGAGTTGGATCACGTGCCAGCCGAAGGGCGATTGCACCGGCAGCGGCGTGAATTTGCCCTTTTCCAGCTTCACCATGGCGTCGGAAAAAGGCTTGACGAAGTTCGCCGGGCTGTTCCAATCGAGATCGCCGCCCTTGGCTTTGGAGCCCTCGTCTTTGGAACGCTCGGCCAGCTTTTCGAACTTCTCGCCCTTTTGGAGCTGCGCGATGACTTCTTTGGCTTCGTCCTCTTTTTCCACCAGCACATGGCGCGCTTTGTATTCCTTGTCGCCGAGCTGGGCCTTGATGGCTTCATATTCTTTCTTCAGGTCGTCATCCGAAACCGGATGCGCCTTCATGTAATCCTGGACGTAGGTGCGCAGCAGGATATTCTGCGACGCCAGCTCCATTTGGATCTTCATGCCGGCATCTTTGTCCATGCCCTTTTTCTTGGCTTCGCGCAACATCAATTCGCGATGCGTGAGCTCTTCACTGATCCGGGCCCTTACCTGTGGCGTGTCTTGCTGGCCGAACTTCAGCGCTTCTTTGAGCATGAAATCGAAATGCGCCTGGGAGTAGAGCTGCTTGGCATCGGCGGCTTTTTCCGCCTTGGGTGCGGCGGCTTTGGCCTTGCCATCTTGCGCCAGCGCCAGAGGCGCGGCGAACAACAAGGCGGCAGCAAGGGCGACAGCGGGTTTGTTGGATTTCACGGACTTTTCCTTCCTGTGGGTGACAAAAAAGCTCAAGCATCTGCGGGCGGGTAGGCCCGCAGGCTCAAGGCGTGGATAAACTGCGGCAACAAATCGGCGAGCAACGCGTGAATCTTGCGGTGGCGGGCGATTGGCGGCAGGCCGATGAAGGCTTCGGACACGATATAGACCGAAAAGTGCCCGCCGCCGGATCGGGCACCCGGGTGGCCGGCGTGGCGGGCCGAATCGTCGACGATCTCCAGGCGCTGCGGTTTCAGAGCCGCCAATCGTTCTCGAATCATCGCTTCGATGCTCATTTCTCTTCGGGCAGATAACGCGATAACACGATGCCCTGGGCCAGCACGAATGCCAGCATCAGGCCGATCCCGCCCCACACTTTGAAGTTGACCCAGACTTCCAGCGGCCAAGTAAACGCGACGTACAGATTCAACAAACCCATGAGCGCGAAGAAACCGGCCCAGGACCAAGTGAGCATTCCCCAAACTGCCTCGGGCAAAACGATCTCTTTGTCGTCGATCAGTTTGCGCAGCAGGTCGCGCCGCCAGAAAAGCTTGCCTGCGGCAAGAATGCCGCCAAACGCCCAATAGAGCACGGTTGGCTTCCACTTGATGAAATTCTCGTCGTGCAGGAGCAAGGTGGCGCCGCCGAAAATCAAAATCACGGCCAGACTCAGCCATTGGCTGGTACCCACGGTCTGGCCACGAAACTTGAGCCAGCCGATCTGGAGCACGGAGACGGCGATGGCGACCGCGGTCGCGACGTAGATATCGGCCAGTTTGAAGGCCGCAAAGAAAAGGATCAGGGGCAGAAAATCAAGAAAGAGCTTCATGCAATTGCAGGAACGGACTCGACTCGCCTGCAGGCGAGAATTATTGAGGGCGAGATACGCCGGTGAAGTGGCCGGCCAGCATGCGGCAAAACCGGGCCGGACGAGGAAGTTGCGGATTCGACATAACTTTTTATTATCCGCCCGATTGCCCGTTCTGTCCAACCGCCCCGTCGGGCGGGGCTTTGAGGCGGGAGGGGCGCGCGGGCGGAGGCATGCGCGACCAATCGAAAAGCGGCCCCGGATCGGTTTTCCGCGCCGGGGCGATGTCGCTGTGTCCCAGTGCCTCCACGATGGGGTAATGCGCGCAGAGGCTTCGGGCTAGCGCCTCCAGGCTTGCGTATTGTGCCTGGGCGTAGCCGCTTTGGTCGGTGCCCTCCAGTTCGATGCCGAGGGAGAAGTCGTTGCACCCTTCCCGTCCGCGCCAATGGGAGACGCCCGCGTGCCAGGCCCGCTTCGCGCAGGGCACGAACTGGATCAACTCTCCCTCCCGCCGAATCAGGAAATGCGCCGCCACCCGCAGGTGTGCGATGCCGGCGTAATAGGGGTGTACTTTTGGGTCGAGCCGGTTGGTGAAAAGCTCAAGGATGCCTGGTCCGCCGAATTCGCCAGGCGGCAAGCTGATGTTATGGATCACCAGCAGCTCCACCGGCGTTCCCGGTGGACGCTCATCGCAGTTGGGGGAGGGTATCCGCCTCGCCTCGCGCACCCAGCCGGCGGCGTCAAGCGCGTAAACCCTCAATTGATTCCCAGTCGTTCCATGCGGTAGCGCATGGCGCGAAAAGTGATTCCCAGGATCTTGGCCGCTGCCGTGCGGTTGTAACGGGTTTTCTCCAGCGCTTCGAGAATGGCCTCTTTTTCGATTCGGTCGAGGTATTCCTGCAAAGGCCATTTCGCGCTGGGGGTGATGGCCTCGTGCGTTTCTTCCCCCGGCGCCGGCGAAAGGTGCAAGTCTTCTACGGTAATGAGTTGCGGATTTGCCGCCAAGGCCAGCGCGCGCTCCAGGACGTTTTCCAGCTCGCGCACATTGCCCGGGAAACCGTATTGTTGGAGCGCATCGAGCGCTGCCGGCAGAAAATCCGCGTTTTCGGTGCCGGCCAATCGCCGCAAAATCGCTCTTGCGATTTCCGGAATGTCCTCTGACATTTCGCGCAAGCTGGGCATAGCGAGCTGGATGACGTTGAGGCGGTAATACAGATCCTGCCGGAACTTGCCGGCATCGACCAGGGCGTCCAGGCGCTGGTGAGTGGCGCTGATGATGCGCACGTCCACCGGTTCCTCCTGGGTTGCGCCGACCTTGCGCACGCGCTTTTCCTGTATCGCGCGCAGCAGTTTCACTTGCATGTTGAGCGGCAGATCGGCCACCTCGTCCAGGAACAAGGTGCCGCCTTTGGCGGCCTGGAAAAAGCCCTCGCGATCGCTGTCGGCCCCGGTAAAGGCGCCCTTCTTGTAACCAAAGAACTCCGATTCCATCAGGGTCTCGGGAATCGCCCCGCAATTTACCGGTACGAACGGATGACCGGCACGGGGGCTCTTTTCATGAATCAGCCGGGCTGCAAGTTCTTTGCCGCTGCCCGATTCGCCGGTGATGTAAACCGGCGCCTGACTGCGCGCCAGCTTTTCGATCAGGCGCCGGGCCTCGCGTATCGCGGGGGACTGGCCCAATAGGCCAGGTTCTTGCGGCTCGCCTGAGGGCGCCGGGGATTGCGGGAGTTTGAGCGCTGTTTTGACCAGGGCACGCAGCTGTTCCAGGCCCACGGGCTTCGCCAGATAATCAAAGGCGCCCGCCTTGAGCGCGGCGACCGCGTTGGCCGTGTTGCCGTGGGCCGTGATCACCGCGACCGGCACATCCAATCCTTGCTGGCCGATGAATTCCACGATGCGCAAGCCTTCGCCGTCCGGTAGGCGCATGTCGGTGAGGCAGAGGTCGAAAACCCGGCTCTTCAGCGCTTCGATGGCTGCAGCCACCGATTGAGCGCGAGACACTTCGAGTCCCATGCGCAAGAGCGTAAGTTCGAGCAGCTCGAGGATATCCGGCTCGTCATCGACCAACAAGATGTGCCGGTTGCGTGTTTTACTCATGGCTTCTCACTTGGCTTCGCCCACCTGGGCGACGATGCGAAACAATGCTCCCGGCCCGCTGCGCTCGACCAGATCGAGCGAGGCGCCGTTGGCTTCTGCCAATTGGCGGGCGACGTACAAACCCAAGCCGGTACCCCCGGGCCGGGTGGTAAAGAAGGGCTCGAACATCTGGCCCCGGTTGGCCGGAGGAACGCCCGCCCCGTCGTCCTGCACCTCCAATATTACATGACCCGGGCTATAGCCGGACCTTGCGGCGACGCGGACGCTGCCATCGCTTTGCAAGCTGTGCTGCCAGGCGTTGCGCAGCAAATTCCAGAGTATTTGATTCAGATGTCCCCGGTCGAAGCGGATGCGCGGCGATCCGGTCACGGAGGTCACGAGTTTGCCGGGGGCGATGCCCTCCACTTGGGTCACCTCTTCCGCGAGGGCCTTCAGGAAGGGCTCGAGATCGAAGCTCTCCGCTTGCAGGCGATCTCGGCGGTTGAGCTCCAAAACGTCGCTGACGATGCGATTGATGCGCGTGGCGTTGGTGTGGATGATGCCCACGAGGCGGCTTTCCGTTTCCGGTATCCCCGCGTTCTCCTGCAAAAGCTCGGCCGCGTGGTTGATGGCCGAGAGCGGGTTGCGCACCTCATGGGCGATGTTGGCAGTCAAGCGACCCAAGGCGGCAAGTTTGAGCTGTTGCGCCTGCGCTTGGGCACGGCCCAGGTCCTCAAGAAAGATGATCGCTCCGGCTTCGCGTTTTGTTCCCACCGGCATGATGCGCACCCGCAAGAGCCTCTGCGTGCCTTGCACCGTCAAAGGCTTGCCTTCTTCCCAGATGTGACGCAGCCAGTCGGCCCAATAACTGGCCAGGGTGGCGGAAAAGCGGTTCAGCAGCACGCCATCGGCAGCTTTGCCAAAGATGCCCAGCAGTCTTTCCGCCTGGGCATTGTGGCTGCGCACCACGGCGTTGCCATCAACCACCAGCACGCCGTCCTGCATGTCCTGAATGATGAGCTGGTTGACTTGCTCCAAACTAGCCAAATCGATACCGCGTTTGGCGGCAAGCTGTTCACTCGCCTGGGTGTAGCGGCCCAGCAGAATGCCCAGCACCGAAGTGGCGAAAAAACCCAGACAGATCAGCCCGGTCTGAAAAACCAGGGAGGAGTCGGCGCGCGCTTGCAGCATACGCAGCGTGTCGCCCGCCAGCAGCATCACGCTGGGCACGGCAGCGAACAACAAGGCCAAGCGATCGCGCACCAGCCAGCCGTAACCCGCCAGGGTTGGATAGAGCACGATGCCTAGCGATTGGGTGACGCCGCCGCTCGCTTCGGTGAGCAAACCGATCAGAAAGGCGTCGGCGCCAATCAGGCCGACCAGGGTGCGGGCCGAAACTTCGGTGTGCTGCCGCAGTCGCCAGTAGACTCCGATCCCGAAAACGAGGTAGATCACCGAAAGCGAAGCAAAGGCGACGAAATGGCGGAGCGGAAAAAGGCCCAGGTCGGCGGCCGCGGCGATGATCAAGAAAAGCCCGCCGCAGCCCAGGCGGTAGAGATTCAGCAGGAGCAGGATGCGCTGGGCGCGATCCTGAAACTCTCCATTGGGCGCGGCTTCACGCAGGATGATGCTGGCCATGCCAGAATTGGGAAACGCAGTTCCCGCTCAGGGGGCGCTGCCCTTGCACCCAGGATCGCGGCAATAAGGCTTGTCGCCCAGTAGCTGTGCCTCACTGCGGGGCAAATACACGCCGCAGCGCGCGCAGCGAACCATCTTCTCGTCGGCCGGGGGCGGTGGTTCTGCCGGGCGCGGTTTGACGCCGCCGGCTTTGGCGTTGAGAAGTCGCACCACGAATAGCACCATAAAGATGCCGATGATCAGCAGGATGATCTTGCCCATAATCTTGCCCGAGCGGCCTTGCCGCAACTATGCTGCCGCAGTTTACAGCACTTTGCCGGGATTCATGAGGCCTTGCGGGTCGAGGGCGGTTTTGATCCGGGTCATCAGTTCGATCTCCAAGGCGCTCTTATAGCGCTTGATTTCCTCGCGCTTCAATTGCCCCAGTCCGTGCTCGGCGCTGATGCTTCCGCCGAACGAGGCGACCAGGTCGTGGATCACGCGGTTGACCGAAGGCGTTGCCGCAAGCAAGGCGGCGTTCGCCGCTCCTTCGGGCAGGGACAGGTTATAGTGCAGATTGCCGTCGCCAAGATGCCCGAAAGCGACGATGCGCACACCCGGGTAGGAAGCTTGCACGCGCTCTGCAGCGAGGGTGAGAAACTCCGGAATGGCTGAGATCGGCAGCGAAACATCGTGCTTGATACTGAGGCCCTCGCGCTTCTGCGCCTCCGAGATCGATTCGCGCAAAGCCCATAGAGCCTCGGCCTGAGTTTCGGATTGGGCGAGCAGCGCGTCGCTGGCGTCGCCTGCCGCGACGGCCCCGGCCAGGGCGTCCTCAAGCTGTTGTGCGAGGCCGCCGCCAGCCAAGCTGTCGTCGGCTTGTACGAGCACATACCAAGGGTGTCCGGGTAGGGGGTCGCGCTGGCGGGAAAGGTGTTTCACCACCAGGCCGACACAAACCTGAGCGACCAGCTCGAACCCGGTGAGCCGATCGGCGAGATGGCTGCGCAGCCGCGCGAAGAGCCTTAGCGCCGCGCTGGGATCAGGCACCGCCACCCAGGCGGTGGCGCTGCTGCGCGGCCGGGGATAAAGCTGCAGCACCGCCGCAGTGATGATGCCCAAACTTCCCTCGGCGCCGATGAAGAGCTGCTTCAAATCATAGCCGGTGTTGTCTTTGCGCAGGGCGCGCAGACCGTTCCAAATGCGTCCGTCGGGCAATACCACCTCGAGCCCCAACACTTGCTGCCGCGCGCTGCCGTAACGCAGCACGGCGGTGCCGCCCGCATTGGTGGAAAGATTGCCGCCGATCTGAGCGCTGCCCTCGGCGGCAAGCGAAAGCGGAAAAAGGAGGCCTGCCTCCGCCGCAGCGTCTTGCACCGCGCGCAGGGTCATGCCGGCTTCCACCGTCATCGTCGCATTGGGGACGTCCACGCCGCGCACCCGATCGAGGCGGGTGAGGTTCAGCACCACCTCGGGCCGGTCGCCGCGAGGCGTAGCCCCGCCGCATAAGCCGGTGTTGCCGCCTTGAGGAACGATGGCGATCTGGTTTCGAGCGCAGAGCGCAACGACGGCGGCGACCTCATCGGCATCACCCGGACGGACTACGGCGAGCGCCGAGCCACGGTAGCGACCGCGCCAATCTTCGTAAAAAGGCGCGGTGTCGACCTCTTTAACCAGCACCTGGGCCGCGCCGACACGCTGGGCCAGTTCTCCGAGCAAAACCTTCAAATGCACGTCCATTGGGGCATAATACTTGAATTCTTCGGCTGCCTAAATTTCGAGAGAGACCAAGGTTTTTGGCTTGTTGCCGTCAGGCGGTCTTGTCAAGCCTTTGGCGAAGCAGGCAGCATTTTTCAGTTTTGCCTCGGCTCATTTCAAAAGGATGCCGCCATGACTCAGCAGTTCACACCGGAAGAAGCCTTCGATTTCCTGCAAAAGATGTGGAACCCGCTGGCCTTTGCCATGCCGGGCATGGGTGCCGCGGGCGCGATGCCGGGAATTCCGGGCATGCCCAATCTGGGCGGTCCGGTGGGAATGATGCCGACGCTCGACCCCGCCGAAATCGAGCGCAAGATCCAGGAACTGAAAGTCGTCGAATCCTGGCTGGCGATGAATGTCACGCTGCTGCAAACCACCATCAAGACGCTGGAGCTCCAAAAGGCTTCGCTCGTGGCCATGCGTGCAGCAACGGAGTAATTGGGGACAGACCACGTTTGTTTTTGTTCTGCTTCGTTCCGTCGTTTTCAGTCGGAGGGTGCCATGCCTCGTCGAGCGCGTCTTGCCGCAGCCGGCATACCGGTTCACCTCATTCAGCGCGGCAATAACCGCAGCGCGTGTTTCTTTGGCGAAGATGACTACGGCTTCTATTTGCACTACCTGGAAGAGCTGAGCAAGCAGTTCGGCTGCGCGGTGCATGCTTACGTGTTGATGACCAATCATGTGCATCTGCTGCTCACTCCGCAGCAGGCCGATAGTGCGTCATTGTTGATGAAGCACCTCGGCCAGCGCTACGTGCAGTACGTCAATCGCACGCAGAAGCGCAGCGGTACGCTTTGGGAAGGACGGTTTCGGTCCTGCTTGGCGCAGCAAGAAAGTTATGTGCTGGCCTGTTATCGGTACATCGAGCTCAATCCGGTGCGGGCGCGTATGGTACGCCACCCGCGCGAATACCGCTGGTCTAGCTATCGGGTGAACGCCGAAGGGAAAGCGTCGAGCCTGATCTACCCGCAGGAACAGTTTCTGCGCCTGGGTCGGACATGGGAGGCGCGGCGCGAGGCCTATCGGGCGCTGTTCAAAGCGCATCTCGACGCGGCCGAGATCGAAGAAATCCGAAGCGCAACCAACAGCGGGTATGCGCTTGGGAATGAGCAGTTCAAGGCGGAGTTGGCGGCAATGTTGGGGCGACGGGTGCAGCGAGGAAAGCCCGGACGGCCGGCAAAAGAGGCACCAGAGTCTGGTGACCAAGGTCAGGCATCGTTGATATGAAAAACGCAGAAAACCGTGGTCTGTCCCCATTTAAGGAAATCCCGCTCATGTTAAGATTACGCGAGCTTCAGGTGTCCCAAGGGCGTTCGCCCGAAGGATGAAACGGGAAACCGGTGCGCTGTGCGTGACTTATCGCCCAGCAATTCCGGTGCTGCCCCCGCAACGGTAAGCGAGCCAGTGTAGGGCGATACGCCACTGTGCAAGAGCACGGGAAGGCGCCCTTTCTGAAGGTGGGTTTTCGCCTTCGCTCGTAAGCCCGGAGACCGGCCCGAAGCCAGGTGTCGGCATTGCGGCGGGCAGTGTGTAGGCGGTGGCGCTTTTGCTCCTTCTTCCACGGTCTGGTTGCAATCCGGCTAGTCGGCCTGCGCACGGGTGCGTCGCGCGGGCGCAGGGCGCCGGCCTGGCTGCGCGCCCCGGAGCGGAGGAACCGAGCATGTTGCAACTCGAAACGCGCCAGCAGTGGCTGGTCTTTGGCCTGTTGGCGACCTTGATGGCAGTGACCCGCAGTCACCATTTCGCCACCCTTCATTTTTTGCCCGATGCCACTTGGGCGGTGTTCTTTGCCGCGGGTTTCTACCTGCGCAGCATGCTGGCCTTGCCCATATTGCTGTTGCTGGCCGCGCTGGCCGACGCAGTAGCCATCTTGGTCGGCGGTGTCCCCGCTTTCTGCATGAGCTGGGCCTATCCTTTCTTGATTCCGGCTTATGCGGCACTGTGGTTGGGCGGGCGTTGGATGGTGCATCGCGCGGTGCCCAAGTGGCGGGCGATTCTTTCGTTTTGCCTGGCCTTGGGTTTTTCTGCTTTCCTTGCCGAGCTGGTTTCCAGCGGCAGTTTCTACCTGCTGAGCGGGGTGGTGACTGAGCCGAGCTGGGCAGGATTTGGCGAGGCCCTTTGGCGCTATTTCCCCCGTTCGTTGGCCAATACTGCCCTCTACCTCGGGCTCATCGCCGGCTTGCATGGCGTGGCCGCCGTTTTGCGGCAATCCTCGCCGCTTTCGGCGCGCCCCTGAGGTGCACACCCTGATCCTGGGCGGCGTGCGCTCGGGCAAAAGCCGTCTGGCTGAGGCCCGAGCGCGTGCGAGCGGCCTCGATGTGGTCTACGTTGCCACGGCCGCAGCCGGGGATGAAGAAATGCGGGCGCGGATTGCTGCGCACCGCCGCTTCAGGCCCTCTGCCTGGCGTACTGTGGAAGAGCCTTTGGCGCTGGCCGCGGTGTTGCGAAGCGAGGCGTCGACCGGCCGCTTGTTGCTGGTGGAGTGCCTCACGCTCTGGCTCACCAACTTGCTGCTTGCCAGCGAACGCCGGCTCTTCGACGAGCAAGCGGCGCTCCTTGACACCCTGCCGCAGTTGCCCGGTGAGCTTCTGTTGGTGAGCAACGAAACCGGCCTTGGCATCGTACCGGAAGGTGAGTTGGCCAGACGTTATCTGGACTGTGCCGGCGAACTGCACCAAGCCTTGGCGCGAAGATGCGCACGGGTGGTACTCACCGTCGCCGGTCTGCCCCATTTCTTGAAAGGAGAACCATGGCCAGCGCTTGGCTGAAAACCCCACCCCGTCCCATCCACCACGACACCGCCGAGGCCGCGCGCCTGCGCCAGGCCGAACTCACCAAACCGCCCGGAGCCTTGGGCGAGCTGGAACGAATCGCCATTCGGATGGCCGGCTTGCAAGGGCGGGTTCGCCCGCAGGCGAGCAGCGCTTGGATCAGCGTTTTTGCCGCAGATCACGGAGTCGCTGCCGACGGCGTATCGGCTTTTCCACAAGCGGTTACCGCGGAGATGATCAAAAACTTCGCCCGGGGCGGTGCCGCCATCAGCGTCGCGGCACGCCACCTCGGAGCGAATCTCGAAGTGATCGATCTGGGCACCGTGGGGGGGCTGGACGGCGTGCCCGGGGTGCGGCATCTCAAACTGGGTCCAGGAACGGCGAACTTCACTGCTGAGCCCGCGATGACCGAATCCCAAGTCGCCGTCGCGCTGGCCGAGGGTCGCGCCGCGGTCTTGCGGGCACTCACGGCCGGCGCGGAGGTTTTCATCGGCGGAGAAATGGGCATAGGCAACACCACCAGCGCGACTGCTTTGGCATGCGCACTGCTGGATGAAGCGCCTGAGCGCCTGGCCGGGCCGGGCACAGGTCTCGATGCTGCGGGGGTCGCCAAAAAAATCGCCCTGATCGATCGCGCTCTGGCACGGCACGCGGGAGTGCGGCGCGATGCGCATGAGGGCCTGCGCTGCTTGGGCGGCTTCGAGATCGCTGCCTTGAGCGGAGCTTATATCGCGGCTGCTCAGGAAGGGCTGCCGGTATTGATCGACGGCTTTATCGCCACCAGTGCCGCCCTCGTGGCGGAGCGGATTTGCCCTGGCGCCAGCGAATATTTCCTGTTTGCCCACAACTCGGCTGAGCCCGGGCATGCGCGGCTTCTGCAGGCTTTTGCCCAAGCGCCCATTCTGAACCTTGGCCTGCGTTTGGGCGAAGGCAGCGGCGCCGCTGCTGCATTGCCCATCTTGCGCCTGGCCTGCGCCTTGCACGGCGGCATGGCCACTTTTGCCGAAGCGGCGGTCTCCGGCAAACGGTGAGCATCACACTCGATCTGCTGCGCCATGGGGATACGGCGGCTTCCGGTTTTCGGGGACGCACCGACGACGCGCTCTCCGAGCTGGGCTGGGAGCAAATGCGTGCGGCGGCGCAGCGAGCTGGCCCGTGGGTTGGCGTGTTGAGTTCGCCCTTGCAGCGTTGCGCCGTTTTTGCCCAAAGCATCGCCCGCGAGCGCGGAATACCTTGCACTACCGATCCGCGGCTCTCAGAACTGGATTTTGGCGCATGGGAAGGCCAAACCCATGATCAATTGCTGGCAAGCGACACGGCAGCGCTGCACGCTTTTTGGCGAGATCCTTGGAACCACGCCCCCACCGGAGGGGAGACGCTGCCACAGATGGCGGCGCGGGTGTTTGAGGCCTTGGCCGAACTGGCGCAGGGGCCGCGGCGAGGGCGCATCTTGATCGTTACCCATGGAGGCGTGATTCGGGTCTGCTTAGCACGGGCGCGGCAATTGCCAGGTGCGCAAATTCCAAGGATTGCGGTGGGACACGCGGCCATTTTCGGCTTGCGTATCACACCGAGCGAGGCCCAGGAATTCCTGTTCCAGGAGGAAGTCCAAATCACGGCCCCGCCTTGACCACCGTCAATGAGCGAGGCGGCCGATGTGTTCCAATAAACAAAGGCAGTCGCAGGAAAGGAGGGAATATGGGCATTCGCGGTTCTCAAAGCGTTTCTTCCTCCAGTTCAAAAAGCATCCGCAGCAGGCCTCTGGCACCGCACCGCACCGACGCCTACCATCAGCGGGCCAAAACCGGCGGCCCGACGCGCTGCCCCGACTGCGGCGCGGTTTACCTCGAAGGTCGCTGGCTCTGGTCGGCCAAGACCAAGGCGGCGCATGAACAGCGTTGTCCCGCGTGCCAGCGCATACACGATCATCAGCCGGCGGGTTATCTGAGTCTCGCCGGATCGTTCCTCGCCGAACACGAAGCGGACATTCTCGCGCTCATCGCCCGGGTGGAGGAAGCGGAGCGCAAAGAGCACCCTTTGCAGCGCGTGATGGAGGTGGCGAAGGCGCCTTCCGGCGGCATGACCGTGACCACTACCGATCACCACCTCGCGAGGCGTCTCACCGAGGCGATGCACCGGAGCTTTCAAGGCTGCGCCGAATACCACTATGGACCCGAGGAGAACTTGCTGCGCGCCACTTGGACGCGCTAGGCGCGATGTTGTTTGGCAATCGGGAAGAAGCGGCGCGGCATTTGGCCAAAAAGCCAGCGATTCACCACGGGCAGTGGTTGCTCAAGGAATGAGCACCTCTGCGATCGGGTCGCGACCGGTCCGCAAATCGTCCGGCGCCTGATTCGCTTCCTCCAGGCCAGCATGGGCGCACGAGATCAAGGCTTTGCCGTGCCGGCTCCGATTGCGGGCGGAGCCCCTGGTGCACCGGCTGCCTTGCCGCGTATTCCCGAATCCTGCTCCACCAAGGGCAGAGCGTGCGCAATGCCCCGGTGGCAATCGATGCAGGTCTTGCCCAAGGTGAAGGCCGCCTGATGTTGCCGCGCCGCGCGCCGGCCCTGCTCGGAATAGTCGAAAGAATCGAGCTGATGGCAGTTGCGGCATTCCCGCGAATCGCTGGCTTTCATGCGCGCCCATTCGAGTTGCGCGAGCTGCAGGCGCTTGGCGTTGAATTTCTCCGGGGTATCGACGCTGCCGACCAGTTTATGAAAGAGCTCGCCGGTGCTGGTGATCTTGCGCCAGAACTTGTGCTGCCACTCGCGCGGCACGTGGCAGTCCGGGCAGGTGGCACGAACGCCGGTGCGATTGGAGTAATGCACGCTTTCCTGATACTCCCGGAAGACGTTGTCGCGCATCTCGTGGCAGGAGATGCAAAAACTCTCGGTGTTGCTCAGTTCCATGCCCCAGTTGAGTCCTCCCCAAACAAACACACCGCAGAGAAAGATTGCGGAAACGAGCAGCGGGCCGCAGGCTTGCAGGCGCCGGCGCAATCCGCTGCGGGAGGCTGCTTGCTCGCGGCGGTTCACGGCTTCACCCCCACTGGCTGCGCCGCGGGCACTTCCGGGCGCGCGGGACGGTAGGTGCTAGACACCAGCGGGCGCGCATCGGTTTGCGGCAGGTGGCATTGCATGCAAAAGTAATAACGCGGCGCCAGGCTCGTCCGGCGCTTGCCCTCGCGGTCGAGATAGTGGGAAAGCGCCACCTTGGGCGCACCAGCCAGCTCATGCTGCGACCAGGAGTGACAATCGAGGCACTTGTTGAAGTTGCGCGTCAGTCCGTAGCCCTTTACGTTGTGCGGGATGAGCGGCACTTGCTGCGGGTAGTCGCGCGGCCAGGGCGGGCGGTCGCGCTGGAACTTGAAATGCTCGCCGGTCGGCTCTTCGGCGCTGATTTCTGCGCCGCGCAAGCTGGATAAACTCGCCGCGGTTTGCGCCAGGCTGGTCGCCGCGCTTAGGGCCAGCGCGAGCCCAAGCCAAGCGAGGCGTTCAAACATCGCTTTCATGCTCGGGTGACCCGTACCGCGCACTTCTTGAAATCCGCCGACAGGGCGATGGGACAGGCGGCATCCAAGGTGAGCTTGTTGACCAAGCGGCTTTCGTCGAAGCAGGGCAGAAAGACCAATCCTCGCGGTGGTTTCACCCGCCCGCGGGTTTCCACCCGGGCGACGATGGCGCCGCGGCGCGAAACCACGCGAACCGGCATGCCGCGCTGCAAGTGCCTTGATTTGGCATCCTCCGGATGCATAAACAGCAGCGCCTCCGGCAGCGCGCGATGTAATTCGGGAACCCGTCGCGTCAGGCTGCCGGAATGCCAGTGTTCCAGGAGCTGTCCGGTGCACAAGGTAAGATCGAAGTCCGCATCGGGCAATTCGGCCGGGGCTTGATGCGGCAAGGCGCAAACCGCTGCCCGGCCGTCCGCCTGGCCGTAAAAATGTAGCGCCCGGCGGGCATAGGCGTCGCTCTCGCTGCGGTAACGTTGCGCTGTTTCCTGCCCTTCCTGCACCGGCCAGCGTGCGCTCCGGCCTTGAGCATAATATTCGTAGGGGGCGAGGTCATAGCCGCGGCCACGCCCAAAGCTTGCATATTCCTCAAACAACGCCTTCTGCACATGCCAGCCGAAGTGGCGGGCTTCGTCGTTGAGCGTTTTCGGCGGGCGATGGGCTTGCGCTGCCGCGCTGCTGAACAATGTTTCGTAGAGCGTGCGCGGGGCAGGGCCGCCGCGCCGGGGGAAGGGCTCGGGCCAAACCTCGTCGAGGCGCAAACGCTTGGCGAATTCCAGCAACTGCCAAAGATCCGAGCGCGCCTCGCCAGGTGCGCTGACGAGCTGGTGCCAGAATTGTGTGCGTCGCTCGGCGTTGCCAAAAGCGCCTTCTTTTTCCACCCACATCGCGCTGGGCAGAATCAAATCGGCGGACAAAGCAGAGACCGTGGGATAGGCTTCGGAGACCACCACGAAAGCCCGCGGATTGCGCCAACCCGGCAAAGCTTCGCCGAGAAGATTGGGGCCGGATTGCAGAACATTGCTGCCCATCACCCAGAGGCAGCGCAGGCGATCGTCTTTCAGTGCGCGGGTTTGTTCGATCGTGGTGAGCCCGGGGGTTGCGCGCAGGGTGTTGGGCGGGAGGCGCCAGAGCTTTTCGGCGAATTCGCGATCGGCGCGATTAGCCAGGTTCAGGCCTGCCGGCAAACCCATGGGCGTGGCGCCGGTTTCGAAGGCGCTTCCGGCTGCCGACGCCTGACCGACCAGCGGCAAAGGGTTGTTGCCGGGAATGCCGATCCGCCCGCTGAGCAGATGCAAGTTCAGGATCAGGCGCCCCGCCCAAGTTCCGCGCGTCGATTGCGCCAGGCCGCCGCCCCAAAGCGACAGCACTTTGCGCTGGGGGTCGGCATACACATCGGCGAGCGCCGTGAGCTCGGCCTTGCTGAGACCGCAGATGGTGGACGTGCGCTCCACCGTATATTCGGAAACGAAGCCCACAAAAGCTTCAAAGCTGCTAGCCTGGGTCTTTCCTGCGTCCGCCGGTGCCGCCCCATCCTGGGCCGCGCGGCGTTCCAAGGCGTGGGCGCTGCGCAACCCCTGTCCGATGTCTGATTTGCCCAATTCGAAGCGCAGGTGGTCTTCGATCCACTGCCGATTCACCTTTCCGCGGCGCAGGATCTCGTGGCATAAGAAGTTCAGGATGGCCAAGTCGCTTTGCGGCTTAACCAACAGTGCCTGATCGGCCAGATCGCTGCTGCGATTGCCGCAGCTGGAAATCGCGATTACGCGCGTCTCGGCCCGCCCCAAGCGGCGGTCGGCGAGCCGCGACCAAAGCACGGGATAACTTTCGGCGAGATTGATGCCCCAGAGCACAAAGGTGTCGGCGTGTTCGAAATCGTCGAAGTTCCCGGGAATTCCTTCCCCGCCCAGGCTGCGGCGCAAGGCTTCAGAAATGCTGGCCGAGCCGAGCCGGGCGCTGGTGTCGATGTGGTTGGAGCGCAAACCCGCGTGCCAGAGCTTGCCCGCGGCGTAGCCTTCCCAAAGCGTCCACTGGCCTGAACCCAGCAAGGCGACGCTGTCGGATCCGGATTCAGCCATGGCGGTGCGCCACTTCGCCGCCATGGTGGCGAGAGCTTCGCTCCATGTGACGGCGGCAAACTCGCCGTGTTTGTCGTATTTGCCCTTGGTCTTGCGCAAGAGCGGGCGGGTCAAGCGATCAGCTCCGTAAAGCGCCTTGGCAAGGAAATAGCCCTTTGCACACAAGAGGCCCCGGCTGACTGGGTGGTCGGGGTCACCTTGCGATGCGACCACACGCCCGTCCTGCACGGCGACCAGCACCCCGCAGCCGGTGGCGCAGTAGCGGCAGACGGCTTTATTCCAGCGGACGTCCTGATCCGGGCGGCGCGGGGCGGAAAGCGCGGCCGGAGCCCGTGCCGCGGCGAGCGCCGCTGCCACCGCCTGGCTCTTGAGAAAGGCACGCCGCGAGGAAATCATCGGACGGATCGGACGCGGCGAGCTCGCCGGTCAGCCCTGGCGGGTCATGTAAATCGCCCCGGCCGGACAGGAGCGCACGCAGGCGCCACAGCCGTTGCAGGCCGGAGTGTCAAGTTTGGGGTGGGCGACTTCGTGTAGCCGCGGTCGAAAATGAATGGCGCCGCTCGGACAGGCGTCCCCGCAACTGGCGCAGGCAACGCGCCGCTCGGTGAGGCAGGCTTGACTGATCGCGGCGACGTGCGCCCAAGGCGCGGCGCCGGGATTGGCTTGCGTCAGCGCGCCCGGGGAGCAGACCTTGACGCATTCGGCGCAAAAAGTGCATTCGGCGCGGCTGAAATCGGCTTCCGGGTAGCGACCTACCCCGCTCACCAAGAGGCCGGTGGGGCAGGCATCGAGACAAGCGTCGCAGCGCGTGCAAGCGCGCTCGAAGGCGGCCTCTGCCAGCGCCCAAGGCGGGCGAAAGGGCAGGGCACGGCTGGCCTTTTCGCCGCGAAGGAGGAGGCGCCGGGCGAGCAGCATGGCGGAGGTTCGGTTCGGTTGATGGGGCTGACAGAAATTAGATGCGCAAACGGCCGCTTGGCTTTTGACCCCAATCAAACCGCTGGCATTGCCCAGCGCGCCGAGCGCTGCCGATGGCGTTTTTGAATCGCTCCGCCTCGGTGCAACTCGCGCCGGCGAACGGTCGATTCATCGCCGCGAGCTTTGGATTCCGCAAAACTTCGGTATGCTCGCCGCCATGTTCAGTTCAGGCGAGGTCGACATGCTCGAAGTGGCGGGGTTTTCCAAGAACTATGGTGAGCGGCGCGCGGTGGACGCGGTGTCCTTGCGCGTTGCCGCGGGTGAGACGCTGGGTCTATTGGGGCCCAACGGAGCCGGAAAAACCACCACCGTCTCCATGATCTGCGGTCTGGTGCGCCCCGATGCGGGTGAGGCGCGCATCGGCGGCGAAACCCTGCAGGGGGACACCGCGCCCGCCAAGCGCCGTATTGGCCTCGCGCCGCAGGATTTGGCCCTATTCGACCATCTCTCGGCCATGGCCAATCTCGAACTCTTCGGCAGCCTTTATGGTTTGAGCGGCGCCGCCTTGCGTCAGCGCTGCACCGAGGTTCTCGATTTGGTTGGCCTGGCGGATCGCTGCCGGGACAAAACCGCGCAATTCAGCGGCGGCATGAAGCGCCGCCTCAACATCGCCTGCGCCCTGGTGCACGACCCGGATCTCGTGATTCTGGACGAGCCGACGGTGGGCGTGGATCCGCAAAGCCGTAACGCGATTTTCGAGAACCTCGAAACCCTGAAGAAGCAGGGCAAGGCGCTGATTTACACCACTCATTACATGGAAGAAGCCGAGCGTTTGTGTGACCGCATCCTGGTGATGGATCACGGCCGCATCATCGCCGACGACAGCCTGGCGGGCCTTCTGCGGCGTTTGCCGGCCAGCAATGTGGTGGAAATCGAAGTGGGCGAAAACGTCGCTCTCGACGCTTTGGCCGCCCTGCCGGGCGTTGCCGAGGCGACGCAGCAAGACGGCACTTTGCGCCTGGCGGTGAGCGATCTGGGCGCCGGTTTGCCCCGCGCCCTCGAATGGCTCAATGAGGCCGGGCATCGCGTGCGTGGCGTCCGTTCGGCGCGCGCCACGCTGGAAGACGTCTTCCTCGCCCTGACCGGGCATCAATTGCGAGACTGAACATGAACACTTCCTTTCGCGCCCTGGTGGCGGCCGATTTGCGACTCTATTTCTCCAACCGCCGCGCGCTGCTGATGAGTCTTGTGGCACCGATACTGATTGCCTCGTTTTTCGGTTTCCTGTTTAATACCGGCTCTTCGAACAAAACTGCCAAAGTGCCCATGGTCCTCATCGATGCGGATCAGAGCACCGTAACCCAAAAAATCGTTGCTGCCATGGCCAAGGAGGAGACGCTGGAACTGCGACCTTTGAGCGAAGCCGACGCGCTGGCGCAGTTGCGCGCGGGCAAAGTTCGCGCCGTGGCGATACTCCCCCAAAGCTTTGGCGACCGCGCGGTTAGCGCTTTTTTCAGCCCGGGCGAAAAACCGGTCATCGAGTTGCATTACGATCCCTCGCAAGCCATGGTGCTGCCCATGTTGCGCGGCGTGCTGACCCAGCACATCATGCAAGTGGTGAGCGCCGAGGTATTTGGCGGCGCAGGCGGGCTCAAAGCGGTGCGCGGCATGCGCGAGACTTTGGTCAAAGATCCCAGCGTTCCGGCCGACGCCCGGGGCGATCTGGTCGGCCTTTTTGATGCCCTGGAACGCGTCCAAGCGCGCAGCACGACGTCCAGTGCCCCATCGGGCACCGCACCTGGCCTCGGCCAGCCTTTCAGCACCCGCGAGACGGCCATGACTTCGGGCAAGCAGACCCGCTACAACAGCTATGCGCATTCCTTCGCCGGCATGGGAGTGCAGTTCATCCTGATGCTGGGCGTCGAGCTGGGTGTGGGGCTCTTGATGATGCGGCGCATGGGGCTGTGGCAGCGGCTGCGCGCCGCGCCGCTCTCCCGCGCCACCCTGCTGGGCAGCCGCACGGTGAGCGGCACGGTGATCGCCGCGGCGCTTATGCTGGCCGTCTTTGCCGCGGGAATGCTGCTTTTTGGGGTGCGTATCGAAGGCAGTTTGTTGGGCTTCTTCGGCCTGACCCTGGCTTTCGGTCTTTTGACCGCGACCTTCGGTCTCTTGATCGCGGCCATCGGCCGCAGCCCGGAAGCCACACGCGGGCTAGCGATCGTGGCCACTTTGTTGATGGTCATGCTGGGCGGAGCCTGGGTGCCGAGCTTCGTCTTTCCCGAATGGCTGCAGACGGTCTCCTTGGTCGTGCCCACACGCTGGGCGGTCGATGGCTTCGATGCCATGAGCTGGCGGGGCCTGCCCTTTTCGGAGGCGCTGGCGCCGATGGGGGTGATGTTGGCTTTCAGTGCAGTGTTTGCGTTTCTCGCCATTCGGCGCTTTCAGTGGACGGAGTAAGTGAGCCTATCCCGCGGCCTTGTCATCCTCCTGTGCTTGTCGCTGGCTGCATGTGCCGACTCACCCCGCGATCCGGCGCGATCCAAGTCCAAAGTTGCGCTGCAGGATTGTCGCCTGGAGGGACTGGGGCCGGTGGCGCGCTGCGGCACTCTGGATGTGCCGGAAAACCCCGCAGCGCCGCAAGGCAAACGCATCACCCTGAGTTTCGCCGTTTTGCCCGCGCTTTCCGAACGGCCCAAGCCCGACGCTGTGTTGGTGCTTGCCGGCGGGCCGGGCCAAGCAGCGAAGCGCCTGGCCGGGTTGACCTTGAGTTTTCTGTCGCCGCTGCGGCGCGAGCGCGATTTGGTGTTTCTCGATCAGCGCGGCACCGGCGATTCCAACCGCCTGCAATGCGATTTCGAGGAGGGCCGGGACGCGCTGGAGCAAATTTCCGCTCCTGATTTTCCTGAGGCCGCCATCAAGAAGTGCCTTGCCGACTTACCCGGCGACCCGCGCTTTTACACGACTACCCTGGCCATGCGCGATGTCGAGAGCTTGCGCCTAGCGCTGGGCTACGCACAATTTAATCTCTGGGGCGGTTCCTACGGCACCCGCGCGGCGCTGGAGTATTTGCGGCTTTACCCCGAGCGCGTCCGAAGCCTGGTGCTCGACGGTGTTGCGCCCACGGCGATTCGGCTGCCGCTCTTTTTTCCTCGGGATGGCGAGGCGGCGCTTCTGGCCACCTTTGCCGATTGCGAGCGAGACCCGGCTTGCGTCAAGGCTTTCCCGCGTTTGCGCGAGATCTACCTGGAGACCCTCGCGAGCTTGGGCGAAGACGGCCGCAAGCTTCGCGTCGATCATCCGCGCTTGGGTGATGCGCGCGAAGTGCGGGTGACGCGCGACGCCGTGCAAGCGACACTGCGCGCGATGCTCTACCTGCCGGAAACGGCGAGCCTCATTCCCATCGCTTTGCGCGAAGCGGCCGCGGGCCGTTTTGGGCCGCTTTTGACGCAAGCTTACGTGATGCACGATCGCATGCAGCGCGAACTGGCGAGCGGGCTTTACCTCTCCGTTGTCTGCAGCGAGGATTTGCCGCGCATCAGCCCGAGCGAAGCCGCTGAACAGGCGCGGCATTCGCTGATGGGCACGCGCGTGTTAGATGCACTTGGTCAAGCTTGTCGGCAGTGGCCTCGCGGCGAAGTGGCGCCCGAATATTATTCGACCCCCCAGTTTCAGGTGCCGGCGCTGATCCTCTCCGGTTCATACGACCCGGCCACGCCGCCGGTTTGGGGTGAGTTGGTGGCCAAGCAGTTTCCGCGCAGCCGGGAACTGACCGTCGCGTCGGGGCATGGCGTGTCGTCGCGCGCTTGCGTGCCAGAAATCATTCAGCGTTTCGTGCGCGACATCAAGCCGGAAGAACTGGACCTCGCTTGCGCGGCCGAGATACGCCGTCCGCATTTTTTCTTGCGCTTTGCGGGTACCGCGCCATGATCGAAGCCCGTTCGCTGGCCAAACGTTTCGGTGCCGTAAGCGCGGTGGAAGAGGTTTCTTTCCGCGCCGAAGACGGCACCATCACCGGCCTCCTGGGGCCAAACGGGGCGGGCAAGACCACCACCTTGCGCATGCTCTACGGCCTGGTAAAACCCGACGCCGGAGCAGCGCTGATCGATGGCTTGCCGGCGGCGGGCCAAGCCGTCGAAGTGCGCCGCCGCATGGGCGTGCTGGCCGATGCCCGCGGCTTGTATCAACGCCTCAGCGCGCGGGAGAACATTCGGTTTTTCGGCGAGCTGCAGGGCATGGACAAAACGCGCCTGGAAGAACGGGTCTCGGCGCTGGTGCATGAATTGGGCCTCGATTCGCTTGCCGACCGGCCGAGCCAGGGCTATTCCCAAGGCGAGCGCATGAAGACGGCCTTGGCGCGGGCGCTGGTGCATGACCCCAAAAACGTGCTGCTCGACGAACCCACCAACGGCCTCGACATCATGTCCACCCGCGCCGTGCGCAAGCTCATCCGCGGCCTGAAAGACGAAGGGCGCTGCGTGCTTTTTTCCAGCCACATCATGCAGGAAGTTGCCGCGCTTTGCGACCGGGTGGTGATCATCGCCCGCGGCCGCGTAATTGCCGAAGGCACACCGGCAGAGCTGATGGAGCGCACCGCCCGGCGCGACCTCGAAGAAGCTTTCGTCACCTTGCTCGGCAGTGAAGAGGGGCTCTACACGTGATCCTTGCCGTTCTGCGCAAAGAACTTCGCGACCAGCTGCGCGACCGGCGCACGCTTCTGAGCATGTTCCTGCCCATGGCCATGGTCGGGCCGATCATGTTTTTCATCGTCTTTCAAATCGTCGGCGCGCAGCAGGAAAAAGCGCGCCAGTTTCGTTTGCCGGTGCTCCATGCCGAGCGCGCGGAGGCGCTGGTTGCCTACCTCAAGAGCCAGAAAGTGCAAGTCGAGGCGGCTCCCGAGGACTATGCGCAAAAACTCAAGGACGGAAAACTGGATGTCGTGCTGTCGATCACCGGCGATTATGCCGCGAACTTCGCGGCCGGCCGCCCGGCGGAATTGGAGCTCATCCAGGTCAGCTCGCAAAGTCGTGCGCGGCCCAGCGTCGATCTCGTCGAGCGTTTGCTCAACGAATATGGGCAACAGGTGGGCACGCTGCGCTTGATGCTGCGCGGTGTCGCGCCGGACCTGGTGCAGGCGGTGAAAACCGTCGCTGTCGATTTGGCCGACAATCAAAAGCGCGGGGCAGCGCTGCTGGTGTTCATCGGGATGTACGCCGTGCTGAGCCTCATGGTCGGCGGCACGCATGCCAGCATCGACATGACGGCCGGTGAGCGCGAGCGCGGTTCGCTCGAACCACTCTTGCTCAATCCCTTGGCCTCTTGGCAAGTGCTGACCGGGAAGTGGCTCACCGCGACCCTGTTGAGCATGTCCCTGGGCCTCATCTTCTTGCTCGGCTTTTACGTTCCGGTGCGTATCCTGCCTTTGCATCAGCTGGACATTCAAATCATCTTCGGTTTGCGCGAAGTGCTGCTTGCCGCGCTCGCCTTGGCGCCTTTGGCTATGCCGGTGGTGGCGGCGATGCTGAACCTCGGGCTCTTGGCCAAATCGCACAAAGAAGCGCAAACCAATTCGCAGATACTGGTATTCGTTCTTGCGTTTTCGCCTTTGGTCTTGTTGCTCTATCCCATGAAGGTGAATCTTGCCCTTTTGCCGGTGCCGGTGGTGGCGCAGAATTTGATGCTCAATGCCATTGTCCAAGGTGATCTCTTGCCTTGGTTCTACTACCCGATTGCCGCCGCGGCCTGCGCACTTTGGGCCTCGATGCTCCTTGCCCTGGGCGCTTGGCTGGCGACACGAGAGCGCATCGTCTTTGGGCGCTGAACAGCGCGAAAATTGAGGTCCGAAAACGGCTGGCAGCGAGTTTGAGTTCGCGCATAATGCGCGACATGGAAAGCGAACAAGTACTCTACGCGGCGCTGGTGGCTCGCGATGCGCGCTTCGACGGACGCTTCTTCGTGGGCGTTACCTCGACCGGAATCTATTGCCGTCCGGTTTGCAGCGCCCGAACCCCCAAGCAAAGCAACTGTCGCTTCTTCGGCAATGCCGCTGCGGCCGAGCAAGCGGGCTTTCGTCCCTGCCGACGTTGCCGGCCCGAGCTGGCGCCGCCGGTCGCCGCCTTGACCACGGGCGCTGCCCTGGCTCAGGCGGCCGCACAGCGCATCGAGACCGGGCTTGGCCATCGATCTGGGCTGGCGGACCTCGCCGCTCGGCTGGGGGTAACCGACAGACACTTGCGCCGCATCTTTCGCGCCAGCTACGGCGTCACTCCCGTCGCCTATGCGCAAACCCAGCGCTTGCTGCTCGCCAAGCGGCTCTTGACCGACACCGATCTGCCCAGCACCGAGGTGGCCTTGGCGTCGGGCTTTGGCAGTTTGCGGCGCTTCAACGCGCTTTTTCAAACGCATTACGGCATGGCTCCCAGCGCCATGCGGGGTCACTGGCGCGAGCTTGAGCCGCGCGCCCCGCCTGCGGGCGAGGAGCGCGGTTTCACTTTCGCTTTGGCTTATCGACCGCCCTTCGATTGGTTTCGCTTGCTCGCTTTTTTGGGCGCTCGCGCCATCCCCGGTGTGGAACACGTGGACGGCGAGGTCTATCGCCGCAGCGTGCGCCTGGAACATGAAGGCAAAGTGCTGCGCGCTTGGCTGGAGCTGCGGGCAGCCCCGGAATCGGCGGCCGTGCTCGCGCGACTTTCGCCGAGCCTCATTCCGGCCCTGCCGCAAGTTTTGGCCGGGGTTCGCCGGCTTTGCGACCTCGCTTGCGAACCGGCCGCGGTCAATGAGGTGCTGGGCGACTTGTCGGCCGATGCGCCGGGCTTGCGTATCCCAGGCGCTTTCGACGCCTTCGAAATGAGTGTGCGCGCGGTGCTGGGGCAGCAGATCACGGTGCGCGCGGCGCACACCTTGGCCGGCCGAATGGTGAGAAGCTTGGGCGAGCCCTTTGCCGCCCCTGGGGCCGGATTGAGCCACTACTTTCCCACGCCGCAGCGTCTGGCACGCTGCACCGAAAAGGAACTGGGAGAGCTGGGCGTCGTGCGCCAGCGCAGCAAGGCGATTCAAGCCCTGGCCCAAGCGGTGAGCGAAGGGAAGATCGAACTCGCGCCCGGTGCCAAGGTGGAGCAAGACCTCGCGGCGCTACAAGCGCTTCCCGGCATCGGCCCCTGGACAGCGCAGTACATCGCCCTGCGGGCTCTATCTTGGCCCGATGCCTGGCCCAGGGGCGATGTCGCGCTGCGCAAGGCCTTGGGCGCGCGCAGCGATCGAGAGGCCGAAGCGATGGCGGAAGCCTGGCGGCCTTGGCGAGGCTACGCCACGATGCATCTATGGCGTCGCCTCAGCGAATCAACCAACCCGCGCGCATGAAGGAGACAGCCATGCCCACGATCTGCTGCCACAGCACCGGCCCTTTGGGAACCCTGCTACTCGCCGCCAGGGAGGGCGCCCTCATCGGGGCGTGGTTTCTCGACCAGCGCCATTTTCCAAAGCGCTGCGAGGATTGGCGCGAATCGCCGCAGGACGGCTTGCTCAGGGCCGCCGCGAGCCAACTCGAGGAGTGGTTCGCCGGCACCCGGCAGGGTTTCGACTTGCCCTTGGCACCGATCGGCACACCGTTTCAGCAAGCGGTATGGCGAGAAATCGCACGGGTGCCTTTTGGTCAAACGCAGACTTATGGTGAAGTCGCCCGCGCCTTGGGTCGGCCCAAAGCCAGCCGCGCCGTGGGTGCGGCGACGGGGAGCAATCCGCTCTCCATCATCATTCCTTGTCATCGCCTAGTGGCAAGCGACGGGGCCTTGACGGGGTATGATGGCGGCCTCGCGCGCAAGGCGGCTCTGTTGCGATTCGAGCGGGGCGAATGCGGCGCGACCTCGGGAAAGCGAGTCGCAGGCCAGCGCTGCGGAGATGATCTGTTCTCCTCGTTTCCGGTTTCGACTTTGCCTTGCCCGCGACCCAGCTACCGAACATGATGCGCCCTGCGCCATTCTTTCCCGAGTGTTTCTTGAACGCACATGCGATTCGACGGTAACCGCCTAACGCCGCTGGAGTGGATCTTCGCCCTGGGTTGGACCGGCTATTGCTTCACGCTCGGTCTTCTTGCCCTTGTGAGCCGCAGTATCTCGCTTGGGAGCCGGGGGGGTATTGGGCACTATGAAGGCATGAGCGCCATCGTTGCCGGTCTAATGCTGCTTGGCGCCGGACTCGTCGGTGTCGCGTGGCTACTGAGACTCCATCCCTTGCGCCGTCAACTGCGCGCCTTGTTGTTTGTCGCTTGGTTCGCCGGTAGCGCCGGGTATTTGTATTTCTTTAGCGCCTGATTGCTATGCGGCAGAGCCGCTTGCGTCGGTGTTCTCTCCGGCGCGATCGATTTCGATGCAAGAAGAAGGTGCTGCCGCGCAAGAGATCTTCAATCGCTAGAAGAGGCCAAGGGGTGTTTCTCGGGTCAGACTCGCAGGGGACAATACGTCGGCGGCAGGGTCTCTTCCTTACAGAAGAGCGGCGCGCCAAGGCTCTGGTGACTGGGGCAGGTGCACATTTGTATAATCCCCGCCGTGTCCTCACCCTTGCCATCGGAGAGCATCAAGGTGCGCGGCCCCATCGGCGTTTTCGATTCCGGGGTCGGCGGACTTGCCGTTTTGCGCGCTCTGCGCGAGACGCTGCCCGGGGCCGACCTCATCTATGTTGCCGATTCAGCCCATGCGCCATATGGCGAGCGCGAGGGCGATTTCATACAGCAGCGTGCTGAGCACATCACGCGCTTTTTGCTGACGCAGGGCGCGCAAGCCATCGTCATCGCTTGCAATACGGCGACGGTGGTGGCGGTGCAACAGCTCAGGGTTTGGTGTCCGGTGCCGGTGGTGGCGATGGAGCCTGCGATCAAACCCGCAGCGCAAGCAACAAAAAGCGGCCGCATTGCGGTGATGGCGACGCGCCAGACGGTGGCCAGCGGCAGCGTGGCGCGTTTGGTCGAGGCGCATGGGGCCGGCCGGCAAATCGAACTCATCGCCTGCTCCGGATTGGTCGAATGTGTGGAGCGCGCCGAACTGCAAAACGAGGCGACGCGAAATCTGGTTGCCGGGTTCTTGCGGCCGGCGCTGGCGCGCGGGGCGGATAGCGTGGTGCTGGGTTGCACCCACTATAGTTTCTTGCGGCCGCTCATCGAGACCATGGCGGGGCCTGAAGTGCAGGTCTTCGATCCCGCCCCTGCCGTGGCACGAGAGTTGGCGCGACGCATCGATGCCGCAAGTCGCCCGCCACTGCGTTCGCCGGGGGGCGCCGATCGTTTTCTTTCCAGCGCCTCGCCCGAGTCTGCGACGCCGCTGATCTCGCGACTTTGGGGCGGGACCGTGAGGGTTGAACCTTTTTCCTAGCCCCCTAGCCCGTGGTGGGCTGCCATCCTACTGCGCCATAGCGGTGCGTCGACGCATTCGTCAGCCGCCCATCCACCGGAAATTTGCTGCGCAACTGCTGAATCCGACGGCCACCGAAAAAAGGCAAATCAGAACCATCCAACCAGCATGCAATTTGACATAGCCAAACAGGGCCAGCACAAGCGCACCCCAGCAAGCCACTGCCCAAAAATCTCCTCCACCTTTTAGGTTATCGGCCATGACAAAGCCAATAGCCAACATCCCCAGACTCACGAAGAGGAGAAGGCTCTTGAACCCCCAATTCAGCGCTGACGCGCCCGGAGTTTTCTTCTCAGGCACTTCGACGAGTAGCTCCCCGCAGTGGGGACACTTCATGTCGAACGCCTTCGCTCTTCCTCCGCAAGCCCGGCAGCGCAGTAAGAACGCGTACGACCGTTGGGCCGCTTGCTGGCCGGAAGACGGCGTCGGATCGGCAGGCGTGGCCAACGCGGTTGGGGCCGCGGGCGGTGACGTGCTCGGCGCATCCTTCACCTGCGGACGACCATCCGGGATCGTGACCGGAAGCGGTCGCGGGGCCGGCGGGTCAAAGGTCACCACGGTTCCGGCGAGGAGGTCGTGCGGTGCCCGGCAAGCCGGGTGACGAATAATGCAGATCGCACACCAGCCAACCCAGAGCAGCATCAGCCCGTCCACGATCGAGGCCAGCGCGGGGGTGTGCCAGTTGATCAATTGCGCTTTTCCTTCGCCACCGAGCCGATCGTATTCCAGCCAGGAAAAAGACCACAAAGTCGACAGCCACAGCGCAGTCAGAGCGATTACGTACCCCAAGGCAACGAAACAGCGCCGCAGCGCCACTCGATAGTCGACGGGCTTGCCATCCTCGCGTCGAATACGCAGGGCCAATAGCGCCTTGCCGGGCGTTCGACCCCAGCGACCGACGCAATAGATGTGGTACGCAGCAAACGCAAAAGGAAGGACCAGGATCGAAAGAATTGCCGCTCGGTGAGACTGGGCGAGCCCCCACAATGCGAACAGAAGCGCTGGCGACAGAGCCATGCAATCTATTGCGAAAGCGCCGAGCCGCGGCAAAAATCCGGCATAACGAACTTGCGTATGGACCACAGAAGTGGGGGGCTCTAGCACGATCGCCTCCAGTTTTCCCTAGCAGGTAGCCGGCGGGACCAGGAATCTCGTCCCGCGGCTTCTGACACAACTGCATGCGCTTAGGGGTCCGCGCCGCGAGCACCGGCTCCAGCGCCAGACGGCTGAACGTTCTTGGGAATGATGCCTGATTCGCCATTGCCGCTCAAGCTGCACCGCAACGACCGGGCTGATCTCGCACCGCATGCCAGCGGCGTGAAAGGCGAGCGCGTCAAGCCGCCGTTGGCGTCGTGCGTCGGCGTGTTCTTTTCGCCTCCAACCCAGCTCCCATCGAGGGGGAGGGCGCTCTCTCGTTGAAGAGGCAGCTGTCGCGGTGGAGGAGAGTTCTCTGGCTGCGCTCGCGAGAACACCGTTTCGTCGAGGCGGGGGAATCGAGGGGAAAAGGCGCTTGCCTTCCTCGAATGAACTCACTCCCGCCCCAATCCCACCCAAAAACTCACCCCATCGCCTTCATTACGCGCCGCGATGCTTCCGCCCATCTTCGCCAAATAGGTCTTGGCGACGAAGAGTCCCTGCCCGCGGTTGCCGTGGTCGCCGCTGTCGCTGGGGTCGGACACGCCGTATTCGAAAATGCGCGGCAGCAGCTCTTCGGGGATTTGCGGGCCACGGTTGTGGATGACGATTTGCGCTTGCGTGTCGGTGGTTTCCAGGTGCATGGTGATCACGCTGCCGGGCTCGCGGTAGCGTTCGGCGTTGCGCAGGATGTGGGCGAAAACGTCTTCGAGGTGGTATTCGTCGGCGCGCACTT
This sequence comes from uncultured Alcaligenaceae bacterium, assembly GCA_964517465.1. Classification (GTDB taxonomy): domain Bacteria; phylum Pseudomonadota; class Gammaproteobacteria; order Burkholderiales; family Casimicrobiaceae; genus JACPUX01. Next base: position 50,436 of record CAZFEK010000016.1, on the reverse strand, counting down.
TCACTTCGGTGTCGGGGACATCGCAGCGCAGGTTCTCGATGCCGGCATTGGCGGCGATGTGCTTCATGAAAGCCGCCAGATCCAGGGTGTCGAGTTCCAGGCGTGAGGCCTGGAAGGCTTCACTCACCGAAGCGCTGCCGTAGAGCGTGCGGACCGCCTGCTGCATGCGCTTCAAGTAGCGTTGGCTCGGGTCTTCGGGCGCTGCGTGCAGGGCCAAGAGCGATTGCAGCGGTGACATGATTTCATGCCCCACGGCGTGCCATTGGTCTTTTTCCTGCTCGGCGCGCAGGCGCTCGCGCTCGGCATCTTCTTTCACACGGCGCAGGAGGTCGTTGAGGCAGGTGGCGAGGATGCCCAGTTCATCGCGCCCCTTGAGGTCCGACAGATCGAAGCGCTCCAGGCCCTCGGTGCGCTTCACCGTGCCCGAGAGCGCCTGCGAGCGCCGGGTGAGCCGGCCGATGCGATGCATGATCCCGAGCTCCATTACCGCCCAGGCCACCAGGAGCGCGAGCAGCGTCGCCCCCACGAACCAGGCGAGGCGCGTGGCCACCACCGCGAGGGCGCGGTTGACGCTGCGCGCGTCGCCTTGGAGTTCCAGGCGATAGCGGCCCAGGGGCGTGCCGATTTCATCGCGCAAGCTGACCGGGGCGGTTACCTGCTCGATGGGCAACTGACGTATGAGCCGCGTCAGCAAGGGTGAGGCGGGTTCGGTTTCATCGAGCCTGCCGGTGAGGCGCGCGATCTCCTGATCTTGGCCCGCGACGCGCCGCGCCAGCACCAGCGTTTCTCCGGGCAGCAAGAGGCCGGCGAGATCCTTCAGCGCGAAGGGCGGCACCGCACCCTCGGCGTTGCTGTCGAAGAGCGGCGCTTCGTCTTCGGGCGCCAGCACTTCGACGCGCACCGCGATATCCGCCAGATCGGGCGGCGGCCACACCGGCTTGTCGGGCTGGAAAAGCGCATCGCGCAGCACTTCCACGGGTAGCCGCAGCGAGAAGAAGGAGCGCTTGAGACAATCGTCGCCTTCTTTTGCGGCCGCTTCGAGACACTTGCCCTCCTGCCACACCCAGCCACGAAAGTCCTTCACTGGACGGGCCCCGGTGTAATCGCGCTCTTCGCGTTCCACATACGCCGTGAAGCGCCCGCGCTGGCCTTCGGCGCGCGAGGCGGCGGCGGGCAGGGTTTCGAAAGGGGCGAGCCAGCGATATTGCCGGCCGCGCAGTTCCACGGTCGCACGCAGCCGATGCGCGCCATCGAGAAACACCTCGCCGATGCGATGCGCAACCAGCTCGGTGCTGGCGAAGGTGCCCGCGGCGTAGATGAAGCCGCCGGCCCAGGGGTTGTTGCCGATGGCCACACAGACGCTGCCCTCATTGGGATAGCGCACCAGGCACCCGGCCATTTCCACGGCGTTGCGCACCTTGGTCTGATCGTCGAAGTCGATCGCCGAGTAGGGCAGCACTACCGGCGAGAGCGGCGTCACCGCCGGCCGGCTGCGCGGATTGAGCAGCGCCAGTTGTCCCGCGGGGTGACGCAATTGCGCGACGATTTGCGCCCGCGTCTTGGCGAGCCGCTCCTGATACTGGTCGGCGCTGCGCTGCTTTTCTTCCTGCAACACGGTGACGGCCAGCGCCAGCACCGCCAGTCCCAGGAGCAGGAACGAAGCGCGAAAGAGCAGCCGCAGGCGGAAGGAGGCGAGCCAGTCGAGGACCCGGGTCATCGTCAGGTCTTCCCCTCGCCCCTGGGGCCGCGGCGCGATGGTGCCCAAATCGAAATTCCGCGGCAGCGATGGCGATGCAGGGCAGGAGCGGCCTTGGCCGCGAAGGGGTTTGGCGCCCCCGTCAGCGCTGCACTCGCGGGCCAACCCGCTTGGGCCCGGGCCGGGGCGGGTCTACCACTGGCGGGCTTTCCGCCGGGCGGCGTGGTGCTTTCCGCCAGGGCCGGCGACCAGGTGGGATCGCTCACGCTTTCTCCGCCCAGCGAAAGCCGCGCATGGGAATGTTCTCGATGCCCTCGAAGTTCTCGTCGAGTTCGCGAAAAGCTTCGCGAATGGTGCTGATGTGTTTCCTGATGTTGTCCCGATTACGGCCGCTCTTGACCACACGGAAAAGCTCTTCGTAAGACACCACCTCGCCGCGCCGGGCATAGAGGGTGGCGAGGATGCGCTGCGCGGTGAGGGGCAGATTCACTTTCTGCCCGCGCCACATCGGCGCCGCCTGGCGCAAGGGGTCGAGACTCAATTCGGCGCCGCTGTCGGCGGGGCCTGCGGTTTTGCGGCGCGCTTTCGAGGCACGCAGGATTTCCAGAAAGGTGTCGATGAAGTCCGCTTCCTCGAAGCTCGTCTTCTGCAAATAATCCCAGGCGTCCAGCGCTTTCATGATGCTGCGGTAAATCGCTGCCGGCATGGCCGAGACCACCAGCACCGGTGTGCCGCGGCCGGTTTTGTTGATGGCGTTGATGATCGCCACCCCGGCGTGGCGCTCGCGCCCGAGTTCGATGTCGAGCACCACGGCGTCGTAGTCCTCACGGGTGACCGCTGCCTCGGCTTCATCGCGGGTGAAGAACTGCTCCACCGCGATACCGGGCTTGGCGGCGAGAATCCAGCCCCGCAACTGATTGCTGGTGGGCAGGTCGTCTTCGATGATGGCCACTTTGTTCATGGGCGAAGTATCGCCGTTTTCGCGCGCAGGCGCAGCAGCGCGGCGTGAAGGTTTCTTCACGGCACGGAGATCGGCTACGCGAAGCACGAACAAAGTCACCCCGCGACGGCATGGCAGCTTCCGCGGGTTTGGCGGGAGGATGCTTACACCGGCCGGCGACCATGCGCTGCCCCCGCCGCCGGAAGCGCCGCCGGGGTAGCGCACTGCGCCAGGGAAGGTACGCAACATGAACGCCAGACTGAAGTCACTCGTCGCCAAACTCCGCTTTTGCCTGCATCGCCAGCCCGGCGCCGCCGGCGACCCCGAAACCGCTGCCCTCACCCCCATGGCGCGTTGGCCGGACATTCCGCGGGCCTGGGTGGGCGGTGCGCTGGTGCTGGGGCTCTTTGGTGCCGGGGCCTACTACGTTTACCAGCACCCGCCCATCGCCGCCATCGAAAGGGGCGAGGTGGGTCTCAGAGTCAACCGCTGGACCGGCCGCATCGAGGAACTGCACGAAGGCACGCACTGGCATCTGCCTGGCATCCACGACCTCAGGCGCCTGTCGCTGCGGGAGCGCATCTTCCGCGCCGAAGAGAGCGAAAGCGCACAAGGGGGCGCACCTTTTCAAACCGTGGAGGGCTTGTCCATCGGCCTGGAAGTGGCGGTGCGTTATGCCCTGGACCGCGCGCAGCTTTTGCACATCGCGCAAAGTCTGCCGCAGGATCTCGATGCCGAACTCATCGCTCCGGCGGTGCGCGGTGTGCTCTACAAAACCCTGGCCCAGCACACGGTGCGGGAAATCTACTCCAGCAAGCGCGAGGTCTTGCGCAAAGGCATCGAGGATGAACTGCGTGCCCGTTTCGCGCCGGACGGCATCAAGCTCATCGACGTGCTGATCGGCAAGATCGACTTGCCGCCCGACTACAAGGCCGGCATGGAGCAACTGCTCGCCGAGGAACTCGCCTCGGAAAAAATGCGCTACACCCTGGAGCTCAAGGACAAACAGGTCAAGCAGACCGAACTCGAAGCCATGGCCGAAAAAGTGCGTCGCGAGAAGCGCGCCGAAGCGTCCGCCGTGGAACAAGTCATCGCCGCGCAGGCCCAGGCCGAGGCCATGAAACACGTGCTGCCCTTCAAGCAAAAGCAGATCGAGCAGCGCCAGCTCGAAGCCGAAGCCGAAAAGATCACCCGGGTGAAAAACGCCGAAGCCACCGCCCAGGCGCGGCAAATCGAAGCGACCGGCGAAGCCGAATCGCGCCGCAAACTGGCCGATGCCGAGGCCTACCGGCAGGAGCGACTGGGGCAGATCGCCAGCGAACAACTGGCGCGCGATGGCGAGGTGATCAGCAAGAACCCGCTGCTCATTCAAAAGAGCCTGGCCGACAAGCTCTCGGACAAAATCTCCGTGATCATCGCGCCCGCACCTACCGACGGCAGCTTTATCGGCAGCAATCTCATCGGCCAGATCAAGGCCGGCAAGTAGAGGGAGGCGATCATGCTGCTGACCGCTTTGACCGCGCTGGCCATCGTGGCCCAGGACCAAACCGCAATGCGCGCCGCGCCGCGCGAAACGGCCGCGCAGGCGGTGGCGCTGTGGGCCGGCGACAGCCTGGAAGTGCGCGCCGAGAAGGGTGACTACCTGCAAGTTTGGGATCATCGCCGCGAACGCGGCGGCTACGTGCGCGCCACCGCCTTGCGCCGGGTTTCCCTGGAAGCCGATGGCGCGCCCGAACTCCTTTCGGTGCTGCGCTTTCTCAAGGACACACCGGGCAGCGAGGCTCTGGGCATCGCCTACGCCGCCGCCTACCTGCGCGCCGCACCCGCCGAGGCGATCGACGGCGAAGTTTTCGCGGCCCTCGGTACCATGGCCGAACGCCTCGCCCAGCGCGGCTCCGGCGCCGCGGCCGGCAAGAACGGCACCCAGGTGGCGGCGCAGCTCGAAGTGGCCGCCGCCTACGGCGTCGCCATGCGCAGCGTCGAGCTGGAAGGGCAGGTCAGGCTGTGCTACGAAGGCGAAGCCTTTCGACGCGTGCTGGCGGTGTCGGCGACGCCGCTGCACAAGGCGCAGGCGGCGCTGGCGCTCACCCGGCACGAGTGCGTCTCGCCCCTGCTCACCCCCGAGGAGCGCATGCAGCACGATCTGTGGCGGGTGGAAGTGCTCGATCGCGTCGAAGCGCGCAAGCTCCCGGAACTCTGGCGCCATCGCCTGAACCTGCGCCGCGCCGGCGTGTGGGCAAGTCTGGCGCATCAATTGGCGCGGCGTCCCGAGATCAAAACCGAAACCGTCGCGTTGGCGGGCACACGGGCGGTGGAGGCGCTGGCGGCGGTCGACCGCGATGCCCTGGCCGAAACCGACCTTGCCGCCTACAGCGATGCCGCCTTGCGGGTCGGCGCCTCGCGCTGGGCCGCGGAGGCGGGCGCCGATCCGGTGGGCAAGCTGCCGCCCAACAAACTCGCGCTGCGCGTAGCGCCTGGCAAGCCAGGGGAGACCTGTGTGCTGCTGGTCGATGCCAGGCACGACGGCCAGGCACCGCTGCTGCGACGCTGCACCTATGGCGTGGTATGGCCCGCCTCGGCCGAGGCCAATGCCCGCGGCAGCGCCTTGGCGCTGGCGGTGCAGCCGCTCGACACCTGGCGGGAGCTGTGGGTGTTTCGCCTGAAACCCGGCGGCTGGACCGTGGACGTGCTGCCCCCCGCGGCGCGCGATCCTGGCCTGGGCTACGTCGAATTCGCCGGCTGGGGCAAGCACAAGGAGCATCTGCTCGCGGCCCGCGAAGTGAAACTTGGCGCACGCTACAAAAGAAGCTTCGAAGTGCTGAGCCTCAACACCCTCGACACCCTGCGCGAAGCGCAACAGGCCAGCGCCCTGTCCGAGTTCTACCGCGGCCAGAGTGCGAACTGGAAGTCGCGCACCGTGGCGCTGCGCTGAGGGCCAGGTCATGTCCAGAAAGCGATCGAGAGGGTTGGTCCGCGATTCGGCCGCGGACACCGCTAACGACCCCTTCGCGGCCAAGGCCCAGCCGACCCCGCGCAGCAAGGTTTTGTAGGAGCGGGCTTGCCCGCGAACGCAGCGGAGGCCAAGGCACCCGCCTCTTTCGCCGCCAAGCCCGCGCCGCCACCGAGATTCACCTCTCCGGAGCTACTCCATGAAAGCCAAAAGTTTCTACCCCGCCACCGCCAGCCAAGCCCAGCCTTCCTGGTACCGAGCCGCTTTGTTGCGCGCGCGTCACCTCACGCTGGCCGCGCTCGCCGCGCTTTTCGAACCCTGGTTTTTTCGCGGCAGCCAATTGGCAGAACGGCGCCGCGGCCCCTTCAGTTTCGTGCCGCGACGGCCGCGTCGGCGCTGGCGTTGACGCCGGACAACGCGGGCTTACGCAGTTCCTTTCACCTTGACCCAGAGGAGTCTTGCCATGAACACCATGAACTACCGCGGCTACACCGCACGCCTGGCCTATGACGAGCGCGGCCACATTTTCATCGGCCGGGTGCTGGGCCTGCGCAAGCCCATCGCTTTCTACGCCCAGACCGTCGAAGGCCTGCGCGTGCAGTTTCACGCGGCCATCGACAGCTATTTGTCGACTTGCCTGGATCGCGGCCTGCGGCCCGAGGAACCGGTTTCGGGACGGGTGCAGTTGCGCCTCGCCCCGGAGCTGCATGGCGCCGTGCGTGTGGCTGCGCAAGCGGCCCGCAAGACCGTGAACCAGTGGGTGTGCGAAGTGCTGGGCCGGGCGTTGCGGGGTTGAGGTGCAACCCATTCGCCGCCAAGGCCGCTCCTACAAAAGCCTGACGCGTTGGTGGGTAGGAGCGGGCTCGCCCGCGAAAAGGCGCCCATGTCGCGCTTGGCCGTTCATCGCGGCCAAGGCCGCTCCTGCAAAAGCCTGACGCGTTCGTGGGTAGGAGCGGGCTTGCCCGCGAATGCGGCGGTGACGCGCGCCCCCAAGCCCTTCGCGGCCAAGGCCGCTGCGACCCAAAACCGACGCAAACGCACCGGGTCTGAGGGAATTCGCGCGCTACTTCCGCCGCACGAACATGAAGTCGCCGCCCTGATGCCCGGCCTGGCGGATGTCGGCGAATTGCGGCACCTGCTCGGAGTTCACCGCCACGGGGCGCCTGAGATCGGCGAAAAGTGAAGTGCCGTCGAGCACGCCGGAGTTGGTCTTGAGCGCCTCGATCAGCGCCGCGGCAAACGGCGAGTGGCCGCCGCCGGCGGAATCGGCGACCGGTTCGAGGCCCCCGGAGGCGATGATCTGACGTGCCTTACGCGTGGCCATGCGCTTGATGTAGTCCTGGTCTTTGCTCACTTTTTCGGGAATGCCGCGCGTGAGTGTGCCGGAGAAGCAGCTATCGGCGATGATCATGACGTGTTTGGCCTTGAGGGCGCGCAGCGCATCGCGCAGGGTGTCGTTGGAAACCCATTGTGTGCGCTTGTCTTCCTTGGCGTCCACGGGCAGCCAGAAGCCTTTGTCGGCCTCTTTGTCGAGCCAGCCGTGACCGGCGTAATAGATCAAAAGATTGTCCTGATCCTTGAGTTTGGCGCGATAGTCGTCGAGGATTTCGACGATGTCGGCACGGGTGGCATCGGTCATCAGTTTCACCTCGAAACCGTAGGCCGATTTGAGCATGTCGGCGACCGCTTTGGCGTCGTTGATGGCGGTGTCGAGTTTGGGCAGATGCCGGTAGGCATTGTTGCCGATCACCAGGGCGTGGTAGCGGCCAAAATCGACGCCGGAAACCGCGGCCGAACGCGAGCCCGCTGGCGTTGTGGCCGCCGCCACCACGGTGGGAGGGGTGAGCAGGGCCGAGCGCTGCTTGTCGTATTCGGCTTTGGTGAGGAGCTTTTTCTGGCGCGCGTTTTCCAGGGCTGCGAGCTGCTGATCCAAGCTTGCGGCCTGCGGCTTGCTCGCCCCTTCGGCGAGGGCGATCTTCTGCTCTACGGCGGCGTTGGGCAGGCGCGCCAGCGAAGCGCGGAAGGCGGCCACCGCTTCCGCGCTGCGGCCCAGAGCCAAAAGCAAATCGCCCTTGGCGGCGAGCAGCTTGGGATCGTCGGGTTTCATTCGCAGCGCTTGCTCGCAACCCAAAAGGGCGGTTTCACCGGTGAGGCGGGTGCAGCGCGTTTCAGCCAAGGCGACGTCGATCTCCGAGGCGCCGACGCCGCGCTCCTTGCGGGCGAGCCAGGCAGCTTCTTCGGCCATACTTTCGACTTCGTGGCGACGCTGCAAAAGACTCGCATCTTTGGGGTTCTTCGCCAGAGCGGCTTCCAGCGCAGCCTTGGCGCGTTCATAGTGTTTGGCGCCGATCCAGGGATCGACCATGTTCAACACTTCGCGCGGACTCGCGGCCTCGATTGCGCTGCGGCAGGCGGGTTCCAATTCCGGGCCGCCTTCGGCCGAACAAGCTCCGTGATGGGCCGCCTGGGCATGACCGAAAGCCAGACCCAGGGCGGGCAGCAAAACCAGAGTGCGCAAAGTGTTCATGGCGAAACCCTCCAGAACCCCTCTCAGTAATAAGACCCCCGGCGCGAGCCTTGCACGTCCGGGTTGTAAGCCCATTCGCCCGAGGGGAGGCGAATGATGCCAAAGAGATAACGCTGGGCAATGGGCTGGTAGGAAGGCGACTCGGCCGCCAGCAGGCCATCGAGTTTCTTGCGCGCATCGCCCAACTGAGCCGCGAGTTTCTCGCTGCGCTGGCGCACTTCTTCGGCATAGGCCACGACCTGCGCCAGATCACTGGTCTGCCGCGCATCGCGCGACAGAATGGCCAGCACTTGCGCTTCCTGGCGCAGGGGCTTGAGTGCCGTGATGACGGTGGGCAAGCCGCTCTTGAGCTGGGCGCTGACATCCTTGACCTCGGCGGCGAAACCAAGATGGTCGGAAGATCCGTCGAGCGACTTCATCAAACCGTAGCCGGTGCCTGGGCCTTCCTTTTCCAGCGCCGGGTTCAAGGCGTGCAGCACATGACCGAGGTGCAGCTTCACTTCCCGGATGTCTTTGGCCCCAGCCACGGCGTAGCCGGCATGCTCGGCGACGATTTTGGCTTCCTGCTGGGCAATGTCGAACAGGCCCTTCTTGCCTGGCGTGTCCGGCCAAGCCGTGACGGCGTGGCCGACATGCACATGCGCGATGCTGGGCAATTGCACGCTCACACAGGCGGTGAGCGCCAGGGCGGCAGAGGCTGCGGTCAAGAGCTGGCGTATCATCGAATACCTCCCATCTTGTTGCGAAAACCCGGCCAAGCCTGGTTTCCTGGCGGTTAGACACGGATTGAACCGAATTCAGCATAATCCCCGCTGCGGGCGATTTCAACCTGAGCCGGCCGCCTCGAAGCTGGGTGGCGCTGCGCAAGCGCTTGGTTCAGGCCGAATTCTCAAAGGAGCGTGACATGGCTCAAGAAAAACCAAGCACCAGCCCGGCGGCGCGCGACGCGCTGTTGGCGCGGCTCATGAACGTCGCGCGGGTTGCCGCGGATGCGGCGCAGGGGCTGGCTCGAGGCCTAGGCGCAATGACCGTGTTGTCCATCCTGGCGGCGCTGTGGCTGGCCTATGCGCTGGTTCTGGGCCTGAAGCTCACACTCGGGGTGGCCGGGATCATCCTGGTGCTTTTGCTGGTGCCGGCTTTCATGCTGGGTGTGCTGTGCTTCGCGCTGCGGGAGCTCATCGCTGTTCCGCCCCGTTTGCAAGCCGTGGTCGCGAAACTGTGGAATGGCGCCCAGGGCTTGCGGCAAGCGGTGAAGCACCCCGCTCAGGCGCTACCCCCGGGCAAGTGGGCGGCGGTGAAGGAGTTCGCCAAAGTTTTGATGGAGTTGCGCAGCCTGGGCAGCGAGGTCGCCGAGGTCTTCGTCGTAATGCGCGGCGCGGCCTTGATTGCCAACCCGGCCTTTGCCCTCATCGCCCTGGTGTCCGTGCTCGAAGGACTGGTGTTGATCGTCGTGGCACTGGGGGTGGCCCTGGTCATGGCGTTCTGAACCTGGCAACGATTGCTTACGTTTTGGGGCGAAACGGGCAAAGTTTGGCAACAGTCTCCTGTAACACTTCTTTCCCAAGGGAGGAGCCCACTCAAGGAGATTGCCATGATCGTTTCCCGCCATTCGCCGCGCCGCACTCGCCCCTTGCGGATTGCCATTGTCCTGCTGGGCTTGGTCACCAACGCCGCAGCGCCGGCGGCACCCCTTGCCCTGACCGACGTCGGGCTCACGACCCAGGGCAGCCAATCCTGGTTCACCTTGCCTTCGTCCACCTGCACCAGTTTCACCGCCACTCCGACGGTGGTGGGCGACTGGCTGCTGATCCCCGGCCACGACCAGGGCCGCGGCTGCACGCCGGCCAGCAAATATGGGCGCAGCCTGCTGGGCTACAAGATTTCCGAGAACCGGATGTACGAAATCCATAACAACGTCAGCAGCGAAACCACGCCGCAATATCGTCCCGAGAACAACCGCATCTACTGGAACACCACCTGGGGCAGCACGGCACGTATACTCGACGGCAGCAGCCTCGATCTATTGGCTTCGATCGAAGCTGGAACCTCTTCCGACGCAGCAGGCGTGTACTGGAAGAACGCTTTCTATTTCGGCACCATCAACCCACCGGAAGCGACGTGTCAGGACCCGGTCAAGAAGAGCTGCGGCATGGTCGCCGCGGCCGATGATAACGGCACCGTGGTGAAGCGCATCGACATCGACCGGGGTTTTCGCAGCTGGGTCGCGGCCGGTCTCACCACCGACGGCAATGCCCTCTATGTGGGCGGCTCGCCCTCACATTATGGAAGCCTCGAGCCCGACCATCTCTATGGCTGCGCGGTGGTGAAGTTCGACGAGAATCTCAACATCCTCAAGAGCTATGACATCGGCACCAAAGGCTGCCAACATTCCGGCGCGGGAGGTGATGACGAGGACGCGATCGGGGGCGAGACCGTACTCGGGCCCGACAGCGTCTGGGTGCAGTACCACAGCGCCAATGACGCCGAGCTGAAAACGCACCTGGTGCGCCTCGATCGAAATCTCGAAGAACGGTGCAAGATTCCTTTCCTCACCAGCCGTACCAAGCCTGGCGCTTTTTACGGCGCGGCCACGGTGGACAAAGACGGCAACGCCTATTTCCCGATCACCCTGCCTTTGAACGAGGTAAACCCCGGCCAGGCCGCCACCCTGGTGAAAGTGACGCCGCAATGCCAGGCGACCACCCTGGCTTCGGTGGCCAACGCCCGCGCCAACGCCTCGCCCACCTTGATCGACGACCAATGGGTGCTCTTCGCGTTCAACGGCAAGTTGCGCCAGCTCACGCTCGACGGAGCGGTGGTGCGCGAATGGACTCTCGGCTCGGCGGTGGCGGTCAATGCTTCGCCGGTGCTTCACCAAGGCAAGCTTTATGTCTTGCAGGCCGATGGGACGCTCAACATCATCGGCGACACCGGCTTCACCGGTTATGGCAGCGCCTACTGGCCGCGCTATCGCAAGGACAACCACGGCTCGGGCACGCTGCTCGACGGCGACACGGTGATCGAATATCACAGCGCCTCCCTGGATCACTATTTCCTCGCCGCCGGCCCCGCGGAACAAGCCTTCGTCGATTCCGGGGGCGCCGGCGACTGGCGGCGCACCGGGCATTCCTTCAAAGCGGGCGGTTCGGTGCCAGTGTGCCGCTTCTACGGCAATACGGCCGTCAATCCGGCAAGCGGCCAGGCCTATGGACCGAACTCCCACTTCTTTACCGCCGACGCGGGCGAGTGCCAGTATCTCCGAAGCGTCTACGACCCCAATGCCGCGGGGTGGATGTTCGAGGGGTACGACTTCAACACCACACCGCCAACGGGTGGTGTTTGCTCCGGCGGTTTGGTGCCGGTCTATCGAGCCTATAACGAGGGGGCGTCGCGCGGCCTCACCTCCAATCACCGCATTACGGCAAGCAGCACGGCCTATCAGGAAATGCTCGCCAAGGGGTGGCGCGCCGAAGGAGTCGTGATGTGCGCACCGCAGTAGTCGCGGAGGCTTAGAGCCTTTCCGCCCGGGTCGAAAACCGGAATCGAGGAGCTGCCAGGTCGCATTTGCAGGCGGGCGCGCCGCCATCGCGTGGCTGCCTCCGTTTTGGATGCAAATGGCGGCTCCTTGAGCCATACTGTGTCGATCTGGTTTCGGGGGGCACCGGTTTGTGGCTTTCTAGAGCGCTCGGCGCCGGTTTGATCGGGAGCCTGCTTTCCTGCCTGGCCTGGGCATCGGGTCACAGCGCCGAGTGGCGCGCGGTGGATCTGGCACTTTCGAATTCACCCCGCCAGGTGCTTGCCAGTGCGGCAAGCGCTTTGAGCGCACCCAACATCGGGCCTGCGGAGCGGCTCCGGGCACTGCGGGCTCGGGCGCTGGCCGAAGGCAAACTCGAGCTTTATACGGCCTTGGCCGATACGCTGGCCATGGCGCTGCCGCTCGCGGAAGAACTCGGCGACCGCGAAGCGCAGACTGACCTCCTCACCCTTTCGGGAGACGTGCAGAACGGCGGCGGGAGTTATCTCGCAGCCGAGAAGCTCTACGATCAAGCGCTGCGTTTGGCCGTTGCTTACAACCTGCCGGGCGGCAAAGCGCGAGCGCTGATGGGCAAGGCTGCAGCGCGCTCTTACAGCGGCTTTACTTCCGAGGCTCTGGAACTTTATGGCGAGGCCTATGCGCTGTTCGAACAACAGCAGGACACCTTATGGATGGCCTCGGCGCTGGGTGCCATCGGCGACTTGTACTTGGAAAGCACCGGGCCCTTGGCCGACGTCGGCAAAGCCATCGAGTATGGCGAGCGGGCGCTCGCCTTGCTCGACCCCAAGGTCCATCGTTATGACGTGGCGGCGCTATACCACGACCAGGGACTGAAGCACTTCCAGGGCAAGGATCACCGGACGGCGCGGCGCTATTTCGAGCAGGGCTTGGCCCTGACCGAAGAACTCAACGATCGGGTCGGCGTCGCTTTTTTTCATTACCGCTTGGCGCGCCTGGCAACCAAGGAGCAAGCCTACCCGCAAGCGCTGCGTTACCTGGCCCTGGCCGAGCCCTTGTTTTCGGCAAATCAGAACGCGATCATGCATTTTGTGACCGTGCTCTCTCGGGCCGAAGTCCATTCCCTGCTCGGGCAAAGGCGGGAGAGTTTTGCTGATCTGAGCGAGGCGCGCAGTTTGGCGCGCAAACTCGATTCACCCGAGCGAGACGTGGAGTTGCATGAAGTCGCGGCTGAAATCCACAGCCGTTTCCAAGAGTGGGAAAAAGCCTATCGCGAAGGTGCCGCCTTGCGCGAGGCGGAGAAACGCAAAAGCGCAGCCGCCGACCGTAGCCGGGCCGAGGCATTCAAGATGCGCTTCGACGTGCGCCTCAAGGAAGCCGAAAACGCGCTGCTGCGCTCGCAGAGCGATCTTTCCGAAGCCCGGCTCAAGGAAGCGGACGCGCGGCGACTGGTCTTGCTGCTGGCGCTGGCGCTGAGCTTCGTGGTCCTGGCAGTGCTCGCATTTGTGATCTGGCGCCAGTCGCGCCACAAAGCGCGCTTTGCCGCCCTGGCCCTGCGCGATGAATTGACCGGCGGACCGAATCGCCGGGCGATTCTGGAATTTGCCCGCATCGAGTTCGAAACCCACCGCCTGATGGGGCGCAGTTTCTGCCTGGCCTTGATCGATCTGGATCACTTCAAGTCGATCAACGACCGCTATGGGCACGAGGTCGGAGACCAAACCCTGCGCGCTTTTTCCCAGGCGGCGCAGGAGGGTTTGCGCAGCAACGATCGGCTGGGCCGTTACGGCGGAGAGGAATTCATGCTGGTCATGCCCGGCTCGGACGCCAGCATCCTGCCCCTGGTCTTCGAACGCATGCGCATGAACATCGAGCGCATCGATGTGCCCGGCTTGCCCAAGGGCTACGCACTGACTTTCAGCTTGGGTGCTGCCGAACCGCTGGGCTCGGGTGAGACGCTGGAAAGCCTCGTTCGGCGCGCGGATCAAGCCCTCTATCGGGCCAAAGAGGAGGGGCGCAACACCTATCGGGTAGCGTCCGAGAGCGAAACGATCTAGGCCGGCAAGGCGGGCACCAAAGAGGGCTGCTTGGCGGCTAATTTCCCGGCGCCACCGCGCGCTCGATGCCCAAAGGCAGGGAGGAACCGGACACGATCACGCGATCCCGGCCCAGTTGCTTGGCCTGGTAGAGCGCCTGGTCGGCGCGAAAGAGCAGGCTCTCGGCGGTGGTTTCATGCGGCGGAAGATATTCGGCGATGCCTATGCTCACCGTCACATGCGGCGCAGTGCTCGATCGCTCATGCGGAATGCGCAAATCGCGCACCGCGCAGCGCAAAGTCTCGCCGATGATGGCAGCGCCGTCGAGCGGGGTGGCGGGCAGCACCAGGGCGAATTCCTCGCCGCCATAACGCGCGGCCAGATCGGCCGTGCGCCGGCAGGTTTCTTTGAGCACCCTGGCAACCCTTTGCAGACACTCGTCCCCGGCAAGGTGCCCGTAAGTGTCGTTGAAAACCTTGAAGTGATCGACGTCGCACATCAGCAACGCCAGCGGATGCTGGGCCCGCCGAGCGCGCGCCAGTTCGGCGCCGAGCGAATAGTCGAAGAAGCGCCGGTTGGCGAGGCTGGTCAGGGCATCTTGCCGGGAGAGGCGTTCGAGTTCGGCATTGGCGGTCGCCAATTGCCGGGTGAGCGCCAATAGGCGCTGGCGCATTTGTTCGATGCGACACATCGCCTGGATTTTGGCCGAGAGCACCACGTAGCTCACCGGCTTGACCAAGTAATCGTCGCCGCCGGCGGCGATGGCACGTTCGAGATCCTGGTCATCCTCGCTGCCGGACAGAAAAATAATGGGCACCCAGTCGTCGCTGAAGGCGGCGCGCAACCGTTTGGCGGTCTCATACCCGTCGAGCACGGGCATGCTCACATCCATCAACACCAAGCCCGGACGCTGGGCCATGAAGGCCTCGATACCTTGTTCGCCGTTTTCTGCCATGGTGACGGTATGACCCATGGTTTGCAGCATCTTGGCGATTCCCATGCGCAGCGTGCGCGAATCGTCCACCACCAGCACGTTCAGCATCTGTCGTCCCCGTCGGTGAGCAATAGGCCCAGGCGGGAGCGAGCAAATCCCACACCCGCGCCAAGGCTTCGTCTATTTACGGCCGGCGCCGCGCAGACTTGAGCGCCTCACACGGGATTGCGCGCGAGGCGACGGCGCAGGAGGTAATACTCGTTGTAGGGCCGATCGTCGGTGATGGTGACGGCCGGATCGGCAGGCAGGAGATCCGCAAGCTTTACCTCGCGCGAAAACACCGTCGCCCAGTCGCTGCGGGCATCCTTCTTGGCCCATTCTTCGAGGTCTATTCGAGCTTTGGGCGGCAGCTTGTCAAAAAGCTCCCCGGGGCTGGCATCCGGGAGCGGCGACATCGAGGCGAGGTAATGGACCCCCCAGCCCTCGATCGAGCCGAAGACCCGGACATACGGAAACTCCTCGGCCAAGGAGCGGGCAATGGCTTGCTCGATGCGCTTTTCGCCGCCCGGAAACCAGGATTGGAAAATGCCGCCAGGCTTGAGATGACGCTTGACCGCCTGGTGGAACTCGCGCGAATAGAGCAAGCTCGATCCGGCAGCCTCCACCGGTGGCGGCGGATCAATCACGATCACGTCGAATTGTTCGGTGCTGCGATTGAGAAAGCGCCGACCATCGTCGATCACCACCTTGCCCATTGGGTTCGCCAGCACATCGCGGGCGTCGGCGTGATAATAGGGGAAGGCATCGCGCACGCTGGGCACCAACTCCACCGCCGTGGTCGGAATATCCCAGGTAAGCAGAGAGCGGTAGGTGGTGCCCATGCCAAAACAAATCACCAGACCGGACTTGGGTTCGTGAGGCAGGAAGGCCAGGGGCAGATGGGCAATGTGTTTGGTCACCGGAGTGAGTTCGGTGATGCCGACCCCGTTGACCAAGAGCCGACGCTTCATGCCCTCGCCCAAAGAGACGACCGTCGCGGTGTGATCGCGCCGGATTTCGCATTTCTGGCTGCCGATGGCGCAGGGGTCCTCGTGGCTCACGCTGACCAAACCACCGACCAGCACGAGCGCCAGCGCTCCCGGAACGGCCGTGAGCCGAAGCTTGCCCGGCACTTCTTTGCGGTAGAGCCAGGCGAACGCGATCAAGGGCAGCGCCAACAGCAGCAGGGAATATTTTGCCCCCAGGATGGGAAGCAACACATAAGAAGCGGCCAGGGGGCCGAGTATGCATCCCAGCGTATTGAGGGCATAGGCCCTGCCGGCGAGGCGCGGATTGCCGCCGCTGACGAGGTCGATCAGCCGCGGCGTGAGGTAGCCCAACACGGCACAAAGCGGGAAAAGCGAAACGGTCATGGCGATGAAGCCGCGGCGCCCGCCGTAGAACACCCGCGGGTCGTTGATGATTACCGGCAGCAGCGAAACCAAGGCCAGTGCGGCCAGCAAAACGGCGACGCTCTTGACCGTGCCGCGCGCCAAGTCGCGCCGGTAACGCTGCGAACCCACCCAAGTGGCGACCAAATAGATCACCAAAAGCGCGGCAAACGAATACACCTGCGCGCCGACGATGGGCGTGAAACTGCGCGCCCAGACCACCTCCATGGCGAGCGAAGCAAAACCGGTGGTGAAAAGTATGGTCTTGCCCCATGGCAGGGATGGGCCATCGGCGAGCGAAGCGCGTCCTTCCTGGCTTTCGAGCCGGAAGCTGCCGGGCGCTGCGCGCGACAGCCACAGGCTGGCCAGCGCAATGCCCAGATTGGCGCTGCCCGCGATCAGGAGCGTTTGGCGAAAGCCCAGGCTTTCGACCAGTACGGTCGCGGTAAGGAGCGCCCCCAGGGTCGCGCCGAGCACGTTGGCAAAGTAAAGAAAACTGAAGCTCTCGCCGGCCGCGCGGTCGCGCTCTTTGACGTAGCCCATCATCAGCGGGAAGGTGGCGCCCATGAAGACACACCAGGGGAAGATCGCCAGCGCGATGGCCGCCGCCGAAGCCGCGAGATAGGCCCCGGAGTCGGCGTCGCCCAGGGTCAGAAGCTGTCCTTCGAAGTAGCGAAACAAGGCCGGCACGGCCAGCGAGCCGATACCGATGCCCAGCTCCACCAGCGCATAAAGCTGGATTGCCGAAAGACCCGTGCGCCGCGTGGCCACGGCGACGGCTCGGCCGCCCGCCCAGGAGCCCAGCGCGAGGCCCAGCATGAAGACCGCAATCACCACCGAGAGCACGTGGGTCACGATGCCGAAAGAAGCGAAGGCAAGGCGCACCCACACGACTTGATAGAGCAGGCCGCAGAAGCCGGAGACGAAAAAAAGTGTGAAAAGCACGCGGTTGAGCCAAAGCGCCGGAGGTGAGGGCATGATCGTTGGGAGCCAAAAAAAACCGCGGGGCATCGGGCCCCGCGGTGTAGTTGTCGGGATGGCGAAGGATTATCCCAGAACTTGCGCCACTTCGGACACCAGCGCCTTGAAGCCTTCGATTTGCGGACCAAGCCTCTCCGGGTCGAGCGCCAAAGGCCCGGCCACTTCCAGCGGCAAGGCGGCGATGGCGGTGGCCACGTCCTCTTGGCGCTCGATTGCGCTCGCGATCACCGCGGCGACATAGATCAGGCGCGCCAGCGGGCCGGCGTCGGGGGAGCCGGGGTGGGCGTAGAACTCGATTGCGGCAACGATGGGCGCCGGAAAATTCCAGCGCCTGGCCAATTCAGCACCGATCTGGCAATGGTCGGTGCCCAGCACTTCCTCTTCGGCGGTGCGCCTCGCCCGAAAATCGCCTTCCGCGGCAACCACCTCGAGTTCCGCGCCAGCCTGTGGAAAACCGCTGTGGATCATCAACTGGCCGATGGCGTGCATCAACCCCGCGGTAAACGCGACCCCCGGGTTTTGGCCCATCCGCGGGGCCAGAGAACGGGCGATCAAGGCGACAAGGAAGCTCTTGCGCCAGAACTCGGTGAGCGAGAAGCCCTTGATCTGGGCAAACGCGCTGGCCACGCTGCAAGTGATCACGATCACCTGTACCTGGTTGAGTCCCAAGAGCTTGATTGCGTCATCGACGCTGCCGATGGTGCCGGAAACCCCGTAATAGCTGGAATTGGCCATGCGCAGCATCTTGGCTACCAGCACCGGGTCGCGCCCCACCAGCTCGGCGATGTCGCGCAAGTCGACATCGGCATCCTCCAGTCGTGCCAGGAGTTCGCCAACCACGCGCGGCGCAGGCGGCAGGGTGGAAATCTGATGAAAAAAACGATCCAGGGCACTCATCTCGTTCTCCGTCGATGGGACTGGCTCCGCTCGCTAGGCCGAAGCGGCCGCTGGGACAGCATTATGAAGTTAACGGCCGCCTATGCAAATGTCTTAAGCGCGGCGCCGGCCGCAGCTCGCCGGGCCGCTCGGAGATTGCGCCGGGCGAGCCGGATCTCAAGAGCGAAACTTCAGGCGCAGCACGCGTTTGTCGTATTCAGCCTCGGACTTGCGAGTGATTTCTTCGCCCTTGGCGTCGAAGACCCGCCCGCCGGACCGTCGGCAGGCTTCGCGCTCATACTGGCAAGGGCCCATCTCGGGATGGCGGCGACAGAGCGCCTCGACCTTGGCGGAGAATTCGATCGCGAGGAAACTGGCCTGGCCGCCCTTGACCACCCGACAGCGGTAGAGACTCGCCGGCGGCGCAGCGGCTTCGGGCGAGGCCTTGGCTGCGACCGAGGGCTCCAGCGCCGCAAGTTGCGGCAATTCGGCTGGCGGGGCGCTGGGTTCGACGATGGGCGCCGGTGCAAGCGCAAGCGGGGCCTCGGGGGCGGCGTCGGCGGGAATCTTTGCCGGTTCGGTGGCGCAAGCGGCAACCAGCGCTGTCGCGACAAGGCAAAGTCGATTGTTCGCGCACCATCGCATCGCCATTTCGCCCCCATGATGCCAATGTCATGGGGCGATTATCCGCCGCGTCTCTTCCCAGCGCAATGCAGCCCTCAGGCCGCCTCGCTCGGCTCAGTGACAGGAGACCGTCCGTTCGTAGAGATCGTCCGGCGCAAAGGCGATGCCGTGATCCCAGGTGAGCGTAGCGAGGCCCGGATCCAGTTGCCAGTTGGAGAAGACATCGCGATCACGCAACATCTCCAGATCATCGCCCCAGAGCTCGTCGGCCAGATCGACGATCCCCTGCCGGCCATCGTCGAAACGCAGCCAAAGCCGGTAATCCCCAAGGTGGCGGGCTTCGGTGATGTATCGAGATTGACGCGTCATGCTGACCTCCTGATGGGCGAACGACAGTGAGTGCACAGAGCGCCAGGTGACGACATGCCGAAAAAAGAAAAAACCCCTGGTCGCCTTACCCGTACGTTGCGGGAGCTTGACCAGAGGTTCCATGCGTCTCCTGTCAGGTCGTTGTTCGCACCGGCTCGCCGCTTTGTCCGCCTTCTCGCTGGTGCGGGAGGCTGGCCGGTTTCCGCGCTGCCGACCCAAATACTTGTGGTTTTCGGGCGCGGATATCGCAAATGGTAGGGGAGGAATTCACACTTGGCAAGCATTTCTTCGAGCGCATAGACTATTTGCGTTTGGCTTCGTCGAATTCTGCCGGCCTTCCACTCAGGCTGCGGTGCAAGTGGGTTCCAGTTTGTCCGGGTTGGGAGCTGCCATGAAAAACCTCTGCTTATTGTTTGGCTCGCTGTTTGCCACCGCGCTTCAAGCGCAAACCACCGCGGTAGTCGAGTTCTATCACCCCGGACTCGCCCACTATTTCCGCACCGGGAGCAGTGCCGAGGCCAGCTTCATCGAAAGCGGCGGAGCCGGGGTCGGATGGGTGCGCACGCAAAAGGATTTCCTGGCCTGGGTCGATGCCGCGGGCGCTCCGCCCGAAGCTGCGCCGGTATGCCGTTTCTATGGCACGCCCAACATCGGGCCGAACTCGCACTTCTACACCGTTAACGCCGGTGAATGTGCATTCGTGCGCACCGACCCCGGCTGGACTTATGAAGGCATCGCCTTTTATGCCGTGCCGGCGAGCGCCAGCGGCTGCCCTTCCCACCTGCAGCCGGTTTGGCGCAACTACAACGGGCGCTGGCAGCAGAACGATTCCAATCATCGCTTCTCCATCGACAGCGCCACCTACCAGAGCATGACTGCGGCGGGATGGGCCGGCGAGGGCATCGTAATGTGCGTGCCCAAGTCGGGCACCTCACCCGGCGACAATGTCGCCTACAGCGGCGAATTTCCCGCGACGACCAACGGATTTGTCCAAACAAATCTGACGCTCAACGGCCTTTCGCGTGCGGCATGGGTTTATCGGCCCAGCTCTGCTTCGAACCCGCCCTTGATGGTTTTTTTCACCGGCACCGGGGGCACGCTCGAATCGAGCCTGCTCGATGAACTGGGGCGCGAGGGGGTGCAGGCCTTTGCCGACGCCCAAGGTTT
This sequence comes from uncultured Alcaligenaceae bacterium, assembly GCA_964517465.1. Lineage (GTDB taxonomy): Bacteria > Pseudomonadota > Gammaproteobacteria > Burkholderiales > Casimicrobiaceae > JACPUX01. The sequence goes on along the minus strand of CAZFEK010000016.1, from coordinate 30,413 downwards.
GGCCATGGCTTTTCCGCTGCCGCGAACCATGGATCGCGGCGACTGGGATAACCACGACGCCGGCACGCCCTACTGGGAAACCGCAGTAGCCTCGGGCGTGAGCGCGGCGCCTTCGAACGACCCCGAGATCAATCCCGATCTGCTCTTCGTTCGCGCCATCATCGCCGAAGCGAAACGCGCCTGGGCCGTCGATGGCCGCCGGGTGTACACCAATGGCTTTTCCAACGGCGCTTTCTTTTCCTATTTCGTTGCCCATGTGTTGCGCGATCGCATTGCCGGTTTCGCCGAAACCGGCGGCGGAATGGTGCGTTCCAACACCACCGCAGGAGAACCTCAGGCTTGCCTTCCGCCCGTCACCAACGCGACCCGCGGCGCGGTGAGAACCTGTGTGGAAGCGGGGTGGACACCAGCCACCTGCGTGACCAGCGGCGCTATCGACCGCCCCCTGGCGCTGCCCGCCGACGGACGCTTGCCGCCCGCTTTCATCGAAGCCAACGACGATGACAGCTCAGTGCCATACGCTCACAGTTGTCATCTTGCCGCGGCCTTGCCGGTCACGGTGGCGCAAACCGTGCGCATCGTGCACCAGGGCGGCGGACATATCGTCAACGAAGGCTACCTCGATCGCAGCTGGCAGTTCCTGCGCAGCTTCACCACGCCTTGAGGCGCGAGCCCAGTCGCTAAGGCCTCAAGTCTTCACCCTTTTGGTTCCGGCCTGTCTGGCATAACGCTGCGCTCAGGCGAGCGCCCGCGTCTCGCTCGGCGCGGTGACTTGCGGCTTGGGTCCGGTGGCGTCAAAGCGCGTCAAGAGTTCGGCCTCGCGTTGCTTTGCCTCGCGCATATGGCTTGCCTTGATCTTGCCGAAACCGCGGATGTGTTCGGGCAGCGAGGCGATTTCCACCGCCAGGGGCAAGCGATCCGCGGTGATGCGCGTCAACAGATGCTCGATCAGCACCTCGTAATCGGCGATGAGCTGCCGGTCCTGCTTGCGCTCCGCGCTGCGGCCGAAAGGGTCGAAGAAGCTGCCGCGCAGGAACTTGAGCTTGGCCAGAAGAGAAAACGCGCTCTTCATCCAGGGGCCATAAGCCCGTTTTGCGATCTCTGCGCTAATCGGATCCGGTTTTGCCCACAGGGGCGGAGCCAGATGGTAGCGCAAGCGATAATCGCCCTCGAACACGGCCGCCACCCTGCGTTCGAATTCGCCGTCGGAAAAAAGCCTCGCCACCTCGTATTCGTCTTTGATTGCGAGCAGCTTGAAGTAGCAGCGCGCCACCGCTTCGGTAAGCAGGGTGCCGCGCGCCACCGCGCGCTCCGCGCCGCGGGTGCGTTCCACCAAAGCCAGATACCGCGCGGCATAGGCCGGGTTATGGTAGGCCTCCAATTCCCGCGCGCGCCGGGTGATGATCTCATCGAGCGAAGCCGATAGCCGCTGCGAATCCGGCAGCGCCTCTCGCGGGCGGGCATACACCTCGACCGGCGTTTGATCCGCGGCCGCCCATCGCCCCCACAGGAAACTGGTCTTGTTCATCTCGACGGCGGCGCCGTTCAGTTCGATGGCGCGCATCAAAGCTTCTTCGGAAAGCGGCACCAAGCCCCGCTGATAGGCGTAACCCAGCATGAAGGGATTGGTGGCGATGGAGTCGCCCAAAAGACCCGTGGCCAAGCGCGAACCATCGACGAAAGAAACGTTTTCGCGGCCAATGGCGCCGATGATCTCTTGCTCCATCGAGTCGACCGGAAACTGCAAATCGGCCTGCTGGGTGAATGATGCCGGCATGGTGACGGAAGAATTCACCACCGCGCGCGTCACCCCGAGCTGCATCTTGGCGAGTGCCTCATCGGCGACTGCAACCAGCAGGTCGCAAGCGATCACCGCGTCGGCATCCCCTGCGGCGATGCGCGTGGCGTGGATGTCTTCCGGACGCTGAGCGATGCGCACATGGGCCAGCACGGCACCGTTCTTCTGCGCCAAACCCGTCATGTCGAGAACCGACACGCCTTTGCCTTCGAGGTGCGCGGCCATGCCGAGCAAAGCGCCTAGGGTGACCACTCCGGTGCCGCCGATGCCGGTGATCAGGATATTGAAGGGCCGCTCGACTTCCGGACGGGAGGGCTCCGGTAGCTGCGGAAACGTCACCTTGCCGGCACCGGCGGGTTTCTTGAGTTTGCCGCCTTCGACCGTGACCAAGCTCGGGCAGAAGCCTTTGAGGCAGGAAAAGTCCTTGTTGCACGAGGATTGGTCGATCGCGCGCTTGCGCCCGAACTCGGTTTCCACGGGCAACACGGAGACACAATTGGACTTTACGCCGCAATCGCCGCAGCCTTCGCAGACCCGCTCGTTGATAAATACACGACGGGCCGGGTCGGCGTAAGCGCCGCGTTTCCTGCGCCGGCGTTTTTCCGCGGCGCAGGTTTGCACATAAAGCAGCACGGTGACGCCGGGGCTTGCTCGCAACTCGCGCTGCACGGCATCGAGCTCATCGCGATGGCGCAGCTCCACGCCCGCGGGAAAAGGCTGGGCGACAAATTGCTCGGTGTCGTCGCTCACCACCACGACGCGGGCCACACCTTCAGCCAACACTTGGCGCACGACCGCCTGCGGCGACAAACTGCCATCCACCGGCTGGCCGCCGGTCATGGCCACGGCATCGTTGAAAAGAATCTTGTAGGTGATATTAAGCCCGCCGCCGGGCCGTCCCAAGGCGGGCTCGTCCAAAGGCCCGGAGCGCAGCGAACC
>CAZFEK010000016.1:0-27576 GCA_964517465.1 uncultured Alcaligenaceae bacterium | reverse complement strand
CCCCTTCCCCGGGAAGGGGGGCGGGGGGAAGGGTTCCAAGGGCGCCGCCGGGCCGTCCCAAGGCGGGCTCATCCAATGAGCCGGAGCGCAGCGAACCGTGGTCGCCCCCTTCCCCGGGAAGGGGGGCGGGGGGAAGGGTTCCAAGGGCGCCGCCGGGCCGTCCCAAGGCGGGCTCATCCAATGAGCCGGAGCGCAGCGAACCGTGGTCGCCCCCTTCCCCGGGAAGGGGGGCGGGGGGAAGGGTTCCAAGGGCGCCGCCGGGCCGCCCCAAGGCGGGCTCGTCCAAAGGCCCGGAGCGCAGCGAACCGAAATCGCCCCCTTCCCCGGGAAGGGGGGCGGGGGGAAGGCGCGTGCGGCTTGCCGCAACAGCAGCACGAATCGCCAAGCTGCCGGAGTGAAAATAAGTGCCATCGCCCAAGTTGCAGAAAATGTGCTGCTCTCGGGTGAAAGGCGCTTGGCCTATCCAGGCCACGCCCTCGCCGCCCATTTGCGAAGCGGTTTGGGTGCGCCGGTCGGGCATCCAGGTGGCCATGTAGTGGCAGCCTATGCCCGCCACCGCGCGGCTGCCTTCGGGCACTCGGGTGGAGGTATTGTGCGGGCAGCCGGAGCAGAAATAAGGAATGCGCAGCAAAGCCAGGCGCGGTTTGGCCAGGGCATACTCCTTGGCTTCCAGGAAGGCCAAGCGCTTGGCGATCAGATCACTGGTATAGAAGCGCCCGATGCGCGCCGCAATCACCCGCGCGATCATCGCCGGGGTCAATTCGCCGTGCGCCGGCAGCAGCCAGTTGCCATGCGGCAGGGTCCATTCGCCCTGCTCGTCGAACTTGCCGATCACGCGCGGACGAACGTCTTCGCGCCAATTGTAGAGCTGTTCCTTCAACTGGTATTCGATCATCTGGCGCTTTTCTTCCACCACCAGAATTTCTTCCAGCCCCTCGGCGAAACGTCGCACCCCGTCGGGTTCCAGCGGCCAGCTCATGCCCACCTTGAAGAGGCGAATGCCCATCTCAGCGGCATGTTCGGCGTCTATGCCCAGGTCGTCCAGCGCCTGCAAAACGTCGAGATACGACTTGCCCGTGGTGATGATCCCCAGGCGAGGCTGGGGCGCGTCGATGACGATCTGATTGAGTCCGTTCTTGCGGCAATAGGCCAGGGCCGCGTAGGCCTTGTAGTCCTGCATGCGCCGCTCTTGCACCAGTGGCGGATCGGGCCAGCGCAGGCTGAGCCCTTCGGGCGGCAGCGGGAACTCCTCGGGTGTAGGCAACGCGATCTTGACGCGCTCGGGGTCCACATACACCGAGGCCGAGGTCTCGACCGTGTCCGACACCGCTTTCATCGCCACCCAGCAGCCCGAGTAGCGCGACATCGCCCAGCCATGCACGCCGTAATCGAGAAACTCCTGCACGCTGGAGGGGTTCAGCACCGGAATCATCGCCGCCGAAAACATATGATCCGATTGGTGCGGCAAGGTGGACGACTTGGCGGCATGGTCGTCGCCGGCAATCAAGAGCACACCGCCGTGTCTGGACGTGCCGGCGTGATTGGCGTGTTTGAACACGTCGCCGCAACGATCGACTCCCGGGCCTTTGCCATACCACATGGCGAACACGCCGTCGTGTTTGGCGCCGGGGAAGAGGTTGACCTGCTGGGTGCCCCAAATCGCGTTGGCCGCGAGGTCTTCGTTGAGCCCCGGCTGGAAGTGGATGTCGGCGCGCCGCAGGAATTTCTCGGCCTTCCACAAGGCCTGATCGACCCCGCCCAGAGGCGAGCCGCGATAGCCCGAAACGAAGCCCGCGGTGTTGAGTCCGGCGAGGCGGTCGCGCTGCCTTTGCAGGATGAGGAGCCGCACCAGGGCTTGCGAGCCGGTGAGGAAAACCCGTCCCGATTCGAGTTCCCACTTGTCGTCGAGACTGACCCTAGCAAGCGCCATGAGGGGCTCCGCGGCCAATCGTCGGGGTCAGGGGCAGGGCGGGCGCGTGGGTCGCGCCGCCGGAACAGGCAATGCTGGGCCGCAAGGCAAAGGCCATGGTCGAACTCCCGCAAGGGGTGGATGGGCGTTGGCTTCGGCGGCCATTGTGTTACCGCGAGCCTCGCCTGACAAGCGGTTACGCATGGCGGCGCCGCCAGGAAGCGCGAAGGCAACGGATTTCGCCGCTGGCCCGCAATCGCGAGGGAAACGCCTGTTTCGCCTGGCGACCGGCCGCGTTGTGTTCCTTCGGGGCATGCGCTAGAGTGGACCGCGAGTCTGTCAGGGTCAGAGGCACCCCGAAAAAAAGGACGACCACATGCGCAAGAACGGTGTCGATCAGGTCAAAGCACGCGTCGATACCCCGTGTCGGCATCGGCGGGGAGGGAGCGCAGCGTGAGTGAGCCGCGCCAGGCCCCGCCCAGCTCTCGTGCCCGTCCCCTTTTGGCGTCTTTGCGCGCGCGCCTCTTGCTGCTCACGGCGCTTACTCTGGCGCCGGCCTTTGGCTTGATCACGTGGAACCACTATCAAGCCTGGCTCGACCGCGAAGCGGAACTGGCCGCCTCGGCGCGGCGCGTCGCCCATTCGCGCGCCTTCGAGTTCGCCGAAAAGATCGACGATCTCAAAAGCCTGCTTCGCGTCGTGGCGGGTTTTCTCAGCCTGCATGAAGACCCGCGTTCGCCGCGCTGCACCGCTTTCATCGCCGAAATGCGCCGCGCTTTGCCGCTCTACGGCAACCTGGGTGTCGTTTTTCCCGACGGCAAACTCGCTTGCAGTGCCGAAGCTTTCGATACCAGGCAGCCGCCGGACTACAGCGACCGCCTGTGGTTGCGCCGCGTTTTGGAGAGACAGGACTTCGCCCTCGGTGGCTACGTTCACGGCCGCCTTACCAGCCGCCATTTGCTGGTCGGCGGTCTACCCGTGAAAGATGCCCAGGGGCGCGTTAACGCCGTCGCTTTCGCCGCCCTGGATCTGGAATGGCTGTCGCGTTTCGTCGCCGGCATGGATATTCCCGCCGATGCCGCCCTGGTGGTGCTGGACCGCCAAGGCCGTGTTCTGGCGCGCCATCCCGGACACGCCGACTGGGTCGGAAAAACCCACCCCCGTGCCGCGGAACTGCTTGCCGCGGTTGCCGCTGCGCCCGAAGGCGCGCTGCGGGTGGCGGGCGCGGATGGCGTGCTGCGCTCGACGGCCTACACCCGAGTGCCGGGAACGGATGGCGAGTTGAGCGTTTTTTTCGGCCTCACCGAAAGCGCCGCCTACGAGGCGCTGAAAGAAGAATTTTTCCTGAGCCTGGGTTATATGTTGCTGCTGCTGGCGGCGAGCTTCGCGCTGGTATGGGTGATGGCCGAGGTCATGGTGTTGCGACGCGCCCAGCGCCTCGCCGCAAGCGCCGACCGGCTGGCGGCGGGCGACCTCGCGGCGCGCAGCGGCGTGGCCGGCCAAGATGAAATCGGTCGCCTGGCCGTGTCCTTCGATGCCATGGCCGAAGCGGTCGCCGAACGCGAGCAGCGCCTGGCCCGTGCCAACCGGGCCTTGCGCGTGCTCAGCGGATCGAGCCGGGAATTGCTGCGCAGCTCCGAGAATGCGCCGATTCTGGAATCGGTCTGTCGCCTGATCGTCGACAAGGGCGGCTTCGCCGCCTGCTGGGTGGGGCGCCGCCATGACGATGAGGCCAAACGCATCGAAGCGGCCGCCCATTATCAAATGAGTGCCCAGGCCCTGAGCGAAGTGGCGACCGCGACCTGGGGCGAAGGGCCGGCGAGCAAGGGACCGGTGGCCACGGCCATACGCGAGCGCCGCCCGGTGGTCATCAACCGGCTGCACGACGAGCCCGAGCCCACACCCTGGCGGGTGTTGATGCAGCGCGAAGGCTACGCGTCCGCGGCGGCGCTGCCCTTGCTGGTGGGCGGTGAAGTCTGGGGGGCGCTGGGTATTTTCGCCCGCGAGCCTGATGCTTTTTCCGCGGAGGAAATCGAACTTCTCTCGGAAGCCGCCAACGATCTGGCTTTCGGCCTCACCACCATGCGCCTGAGGGCGCGCGAGCCGCATGAAGAGCGAATTTCTCGCCAACATGAGCCACGAGCTGCGCACCCCCTTGAACGCCATCATCGGTTTTTCGGAGTTGATGAAAGACGGCATGGTCGGCGAAGTCAACGCCGAGCAGCAGGAATACCTGGGCGACATTCTCAGCAGCGGCAAGCATCTGCTGGCCCTCATCAACGACATTCTCGACCTCTCGAAAATCGAATCCGGCAAAATGAGCCTGGAACTCGAAGCGGTCGAACCGCAAAGCCTTGCCATCAGCGGTTTTGGCGTGCTGCGGGAAAAAGCCTCGGCGCACCGCGTTCACATGCTGGTCGATGCGCCGGCCGAACTGGGCAGCCTTTTGCTCGATCCGCGCAAGGCCAAACAAATTGTCTACAACCTGCTGTCCAACGCGGTGAAATTCACCCCCGAAGGCGGGCAAGTCACCCTGGGCCTGCGGCGGGTCGGGCTGGTCGACATCGCCCTGTGGCACCCGGCGGCCGATACCCGGCTCTTTGCCTTGCCTCGCGGCGCGGCCGGCGACTTCTTGCAAATCGAGGTGCGCGACACCGGCATCGGGCTCGCTCCGGAGTCGCTCACGCGGCTCTTCGAGCCCTTCACCCAGATCGATTCCTCCCTGGGGCGCAAGTTTGAAGGCACTGGCCTGGGCCTGGCGCTGGTGCGCCGCCTGGCAGAGCTGCACGGCGGGGCGCTGGCGGTGCAAAGCCGCGAAGGCGAGGGCTCGCGCTTCGTGGTCTGGCTGCCCTGGCGTGAGCCCGGCGCGCCCGCGCGGCCGCTGCCCGCCAGCGCCAGCCGCGGCGCGGAATCCACCGCCCCCCTGGTGTTGCTGATCGAAGACGACCCGCAGGCCGCGGAAATCACCACCCGCCAACTCGAAGCCGAGGGCTACGCCGTGCAGGTGGCGCGCGGCGGCGAAGAGGGGCTGCGCTTGGCGCTCACCGACCGGCCACGCATCATCGTGCTCGACTTGCTGCTGCCCGATACCGACGGCTGGGAGGTGCTCGCACGCCTCAAGCAGTCTCCGGTCACCGCGGACATCCCGGTGGTGATCCTGTCCATCGTCGATGAACCCCGACGCGCTTTTGCCCTGGGCGCGGCGCAAGTGCTCTTGAAGCCCGTCAATCAGACTGAATTGGCCGCCGCCTTGCGCGCCGCCGGTTTCGAGCGTGGCCGGGGCGAAAAGGTGCTGGTGATCGATGACGACCCCGCCGTGCTCACGCTCCTGTCCAGCCATCTGGCCAGCGCCGGCTTTTTGCCCCGCCTGGCGGCCGGCGGCAGCGAGGGCATCGCATTGGCGCAAGCGGAACGGCCGGCGCTGATTCTGCTCGATTTGTTGATGCCCGAAGTCTCCGGCTTCGAAGTGGTCGAGGCCTTGCGCCAGGCGCCGGAAACGGTGAGCATTCCCATCGTGGTGCTGACCGCGAAGACACTCACCACCGAGGATAGGCAGCGCCTGCAGGGCGGCGTGCAGCGAATTTTGAGCAAATCGGGGTTCGACGCGCGCCACCTCTTGAGTGAAGTGCGCCGCGCGCTTTGTCGCGGCGAGGCGCAGGAGGGCAAGCCGTTAATAGCGATTCAAGTCAAGTCATGCGGGTTCTGGTGGTCGACGATACCGTGGAGAATCGGCGGCTTTATGGCGCCATCCTGCGCGATCTGGGCGCCGAGGTGTATGAGGCGGACAGCGGCGAAGCCGCGCTGACGCGATGCGCGGGCCAGGAGTACGCCATGATCCTGCTCGACGTGCACCTGCCGGGCCTCACCGGCTTCGAGACCGCGCGGCGCATCCGCGAATTGGCATGCTGCGCCTACACGCCCATCATTTTCGTCTCCGCGGTTTATACCCGGGATGCCGACGCCTTCGCGGGCTACGGCATGGGCGCGGTGGATTACCTCATCGCGCCGGTGGTGCCGGAAATCCTGCGCGCCAAGACGCGGGTGTTCATCGACCTCTTGCGCACGCGCCGCGAACTGGAGATCGCCAACTCCGAGCTGCGCGCCGCCAATGCCGGGCTGGAGAGTTTCAGCTACACCGCGGCGCATGATCTCAAGGCACCGCTGCATCACATCTCCGGTTATGCCGGGGTGCTGGTGAAACGCTGCGCCGGACTCGACGAGGTCTCCAAAGGCCACCTCGCGCGCATCGTCGAAGAGGCCGGTCGCGGGGCGCAGCTCATCGACGACATGCTGGCGCTGGCCAATATCTCCAGGAAGGGGCTGGTGCGCAGCCCGGTCGATCTGTCGGCCGGCGCTCAGGCGATCGCCGACGAACTCATGCAAACCGCGCCGCGGCGCCAAGTGACCTGGCAGATCGCCCCAAACCTCACGGCGCAGGGTGACGCGGGCATGTTGCGCATTCTGCTCACCAACCTCCTGGGCAATGCTTTCAAGTTCACCACCCAGCAGGCCGCGGCGCGCATCGAATTCGGACAGCGCCAAGTGGCGGGCGGGGTGGTGTATTTCGTCGCCGACAACGGCGCGGGTTTCGATCTCAAGGAGGCGGGCGACAAGCTCTTTCGTCCCTTCCAGCGTTTTCATCGCGCGGATGAATTTCCCGGCTCCGGCGTGGGCCTGGCCACCGTCGAGCGGGTAGTGCATAGGCATGGCGGACGGGTGTGGGTCGAGTCCGCGCCAGGGCAGGGGACGACCGTGTCCTTTACCCTGGGTTAGGCGGAAGGAAAGGTCCATGTTTTGGTCAGGAGCGGCCTTGGCCGCGAAGGGACGGCCGGGCAACCGGAATCGCCATTCGCAGGCAAGCCCGCGCCACAGGGATGGGCGTAGCGATGCTTACCTGGGTTCATCAGGACACAAGCCAATTGGCGAGGGGGCAATATGGGCAAGGTACTGGTGGTCGATGACAATGTCGCCAATCTCAAGCTGGCGGCGGTGGTGCTGGCCAAGGCCGGGCATGAAGTGATTACCGCGACCGACGGCGAAGCCGGCCTCGCCCTGGCGCGCCAAGAGCGCCCCGATCTCGTGCTCATGGATGTGCAAATGCCCGGCCTCGACGGGCTGGCGGCGACCCGGCTGCTCAAGGAAGACCCCGCCACGACAACCATTCCCGTGGTGGCACTCACCGCCCTGGCCATGAAAGGCGACGAGCAACGCATTCTCGCCGCCGGCTGCGACGGCTACATCGCCAAGCCCTTCCATTACCCCGACCTGCTCGCCAAGGTGGCGTCGATTTTGCCGCCCTGAGCCGCGCCGCGATGAAAGCGTTGCAAGCCGAGACCATGACGACGAAGAACGCGGCCGATCCCCGGCCAACCCGCCGTGGCCTGTGGCGCTGGGCCCTGGCGCCCGAGGCGCTGCCAGCCTGGAGCACCTTGGTGCTGGCACTGCTGGCAACGTTTGCCGCGGCCTGGTACGTCCGGCATTTGCAGGATGCTCGCGCCCACGTGCAGCTCGAAGCGGCGGCCGACGAGCTGGGCAGCCGCATCGACCGGCGCATGCTGGCTTATGAACAAATCCTCCACGCCGGCGCCGCGCTGTTCGCCGCTACGCAGGAGGTGTCGCGGAAGGAGTGGGGCGAATTCGTCACCCACTTGCGCCTGGACGAACATTTCCCGGGTGTGCAGGGGGTGGGTTTTGTCCAGGTCATCCCCGCGCCGGCCTTGGCGGCACACGAGCGCGCGGTGCGTGCCGAGGGTTTCGGCGACTACGCGGTTCGGCCCGCCGGGCCGCGGAGCATCTACACCTCGATCATTTACCTCGAACCCTTCACGGGGCGCAACCTGCGCGCCTTCGGCTTCGACATGTACGCCGAACCCACCCGTCGCGCCGCCATGGATCTGGCGGCGACTTCGGGCAATGCCGCGCTCTCCGGCGTCGTGCGCTTGCAGCAGGAAGCGGAGCGCGACGCCCAGCCGGGGTTCCTGCTTTATGTTCCGGTAATCGGCGAGGGCGGTGCGGCTCTGCCCGGACTGGGTGAAAAACGCCTGCGCGGCTGGGTGTACGCGCCCTTCCGCGCTCATGACTTCATGCACGCCTTGATCGGCCGAAGCCAGGCCACGGTCGAAATGGCGGTTTTCGATGGCGAGATCATCGGTGAGGCGCAGCGCCTGTTCGGTTTCGAGGCTGTGGCCGCCGCAAGCCCCGAGTTTTGGGAGCGGCGCGATGTCATTGCCCTGGCCGGACGCAAATGGACGGTGTGGTACCGGCCCGCCCCGGCGTTTCTGGCGGCGCAGGGCGCGGCGCAGGGCTGGGTGCTGGCGGCAGGCGGCGCCATTTCGGCGCTGCTTTTTCTGGTCACCCTGGTGTTGGTGACCGGCCGGCAGCGGGCGCGGGGCCACGCCGCGCGCCTTACGCGCGAACTTCAGCAGGCCAACGAGGAACTGGAAGCGCGCGTGGCCGAACGCACCGCCGAATTGTCCACACTGATGGATGCGAGCCCCTTGGGCATAGGGCGCCTCGTCGACCGGCGCATCGTGCAGATCAACCGCGCCATGGCCAGGCTCACCGGTTATGCCCCCGAGGAACTCCTGGGGCAAACCACACGCCTGCTGTATTTCAGCGATGAAGAGTTCGAAACCGCCGGGCGGGAACTGGCGGCGCAAATCGGCGCCGTCGGCCGCGCCGAACTGGAATTACGCTGCCGCCGCAAAGACGGCGCGGAGCGCTGGTTTCGCTTCTTCGCCCGGCTGATCGATAGGGCGCACCCCGAACGGGGCCTCGCCTATTTCGCCGAGGACATCACCGAAGAGCGGAGCGCCCTGCACGCTTTGCAGGACAGCGAAGAACGCACTCGGCTGCTCCTGGCTTCCACCGCCGAGGCGATTTACGGCATCGATCTCGAAGGACATTGCACTTTCGCCAACGCCGCTTGCGCGAGGCTTTTGGGTGCGGAGCACAACCTGCAACTCCTGGGCAAGCAGATGCACGAGCTCATACACCACCACCGCTCCGACGGCAGCCTCTACCCCAACGCCGAATGCCATATCTACCGCGCCTTTCGCGAGGGGCGGCAAAGTCATGCCGACGACGAAGTGCTGTTCCGGCTCGATGGCACGAGCTTTCCCGCGGAGTATTGGTCCTACCCGGTGCGCCGGGGCAAGGAATTGGTGGGCGCGGTGGTCACTTTCATCGACATCACCGAGCGCCGCGCCGCCGAGACGCAGGCGCGCGAACGCTCGGCGCTGATCGAGGCGCAGAACCGGGAGCTTCTGGAGGCCGCGCGCCTCAAGAGCGAATTTCTCGCCACCATGACCCACGAATTGAAGACGCCGCTCAACGCCATCATCGGCTTCTCCGAGCTGCTGGTGGAAGGCATTCCCCGGCCATTGCCCGAGGATCAAAAGGCGTACGCCCAGGATGTTCTCGACGCCGGCAAGGCGCTGCTGGCCCTGGTGGAAGACATCCTGCTCCATAACCGCGCCGAGGCCGGAAAACTGGTGATCGACTGGCAGCCCATCGCCCTGCCGGCGTTCCTGCGCAGCCGCCTCGACGAGCAGCGCGCGGCCGCCGCGGCCAAGGGCCTCACGCTGCACGTGCAGCTCGACCCTGAACTCGGCGCCGAGCCCCTGCTGGCCGACCCGGCCCATTTGCGCAGCCTCCTCGATGAACTCCTGGAAAACGCCCTCAAGTTCACCGCTCCGGGCGGCTCCATCACGCTTGCCGCGTCGCGGCGCGGCGCCGCCGAGGTCAGTGTCGCGCCGTCCGAGGCCGCATTGGACGCGCTCAAGTTTCCGGGCGATTGGGCCGAAATTTCCGTTAGCGACACCGGTATCGGCATCGCCGCCGCCGATTTGCCGCGGCTTTTTCAGCCTTTCGTGCAGCTCGACGCCGGCATCCGGCGCAAGGTGGGCGGCACCGGCATGGGGCTGGCGGTGGCCCGGCGCCTGGCCGAGTTGTTTGGCGGGAGCCTCGGCGTGACCAGCACACCGGGCGCGGGCAGTTGCTTTCGTTTACTTTTGCCCTGGCGCAAGACACCCGGGCCGATAAATGGAGGATGATGCTAAAAAGGGGTGGGAACAGCGGTCACCAGAACCACGACCAACAACAAACCGGCAGCACCAAACCAAACCGTCGGGAGAGCAGGATCATGAACACTCAGGGCGCCACCATCATGGTGGTGGACGACGACCACCGCAACACCCGCCTGCTCGACGCGCAGTTGCGCGGCGAGGGCTATGACACCATGCTCGCGTACAGCGGCGAGGAAGCCCTCGATCAGTTGCAGACGCGACTGCCCGACCTCATTCTGCTCGACATCATGATGCCGGGGCTGTCCGGTTTCGATGTCGCCGGGCGCCTGAAAATGGACGAGCGCACCAAGAACATCCCCATCATCATGGTCACCGCGCTCGACGACCGCGATTCGCGCCTCCATGCCCTGCACCTGGGCGCCGAAGAGTTTCTCAACAAACCGTGGACCGCGCCGAGCTGTGGATACGCGTGCGCAACCTCTTGCGCCTGAAGGAATATCAGAACCTCCTGGCCGACCACAACCGCCGGCTCGAATCGCAGGTGGCCGAACGCACCGCGCAACTGCGCGAGGCCTACAAGGACACCATCTACACCATGGTGCGGGCGGCGGAATTCAAGGACGAGGAAACCGGCGCGCACGTGCAGCGCATCAGTTACTACTGCCGCCTGATGGCCGAGGAGATGGGTCTGGATCGGCCTTTCATCGAGGAGATCTTCTACGCCAGCCCCATGCACGACATCGGCAAGATCGCCATTCCCGACGCCGTGCTGCTGAAGCCCGGCAGCCTCAACCCCGAGGAGTGGGTGGTCATGAAGGGCCACGCCGCTTTCGGCGCCAAGATCCTGGAGAAGGGCGGTTCACCCTATACCCAAATGGGCGCGGTGATCGCGCTCAATCATCATGAGCGCTGGGACGGCACGGGTTACCCCAATGGCCTGAAGGGCGAAGCCATTCCTTTTCCCGCGCGGCTCATGAACATCGCCGACGTTTACGACGCCCTGCGCTCCAAGCGGCCCTACAAACCGGCCTTCAGCCATGAGAAATCGCTGGGCATCATTCTCGAAGGCGATGGCCGCACCCGGCCGGAACATTTCGATCCTCAGGTATTGGCCGCCTTCGGCAAGTGCGCCGAGAGATGGCGGGAGATCCACGACAGCAATGCGGATTGAGGGCTCGTCGCCGCTTCGTTTGAACCGGGGCGGGCGCGAGCGCGGGTGACCCCGGGTCGAGCTCACGCCCTGCGATCCAATTTGGTTCCGGCTCGTCCGGCTTAGGCGGGTTGCTTCAGTCGGCGCGTTGCCAGACGCGCAAATAGTCCACCTTGAATACTCCGGGCAGCTCGTTTTTGGCGGGCAGTCCGAACCAGTTGGGAAAGGTCTCGGTGCTGAAGCGAATCTGCATCGGGGTGTGGAAATGGGTGTTCACGGTGCTGCGAATCAGGCGCCCGTCGAAGTAGAAATTGAGCAGGCTGGGCGTCCATTCCAGGGCATAGACGTGAAAGGCGTCGGCGAGTCGAGTCGCCGCGGTCCAGGATTTCGGATCGTTTAATGAGTTTTCCACGGTCTGGTACTTGGGGTCGCCCAAATAGACCCAGGTGTTGGTGTGGATGGTCTTTTCATGGCCGGCCGATCCGCCGCCGATCTCGAAGATGTCGATTTCATAGCTGCCGGTCGGCGTCCAGCGGTACAGCCAGAAGCCGGAGTCGATCTCCAGAGGCATAGGCTTGGCGCGCACCTCGAAGTAGCCGTAGAGGATGGTTTGCCGCGAGGCCAAATAAGAGGTCTTGTAACCCTTGTATTGAGCCGGGGCACCGCGGACTCGCCCGGCCGTGGTCCACAGTTCGAGCTTCCCGCCATTGAGTTCCACGTTTTCCTCCACATAGATGCCCGGGGGGTTGCCCAGAAAGCTGGCGTTGTAGTTGTTCCACTTGGCGAGGTCCAAGGATTCGCCGTTGAACTCGTCGGAGAACTCGGCTACGGGAAGCCAGGTGCCCCCGCTCGGGGGCGCCGCGTACAGGCCGGCGGACCAGAATAGGAGCAGCCAAGCGCAAAACGGCAGGCGCAGAAGGGCGGACAGGCGGGGGAGGGTTTTCATGGCGGTTTCCGGCGGTAGGGGGTGAAGCGACTCTAGAGCAAGCCATCAAACCCAGCAATATGACAAATGGGTCAAAAAGTGATGCGTTTGTCATAAGCAAGCCGCGGCGCGGCTTTCTGCCGCGTGCCGTCTGTCCGGTTCCGACGGACGACTCCGTTTTCCTTCATTTGGCGGTTTTGACCGCAGTCCGACCATTTCTGGCGGGGTGAGCGAGACCAGAGGTGAGTTCGGAGGTGGCCAGCTCCGATCTGGCTCCTGGCGAGGAAACCCCCGCATTCCTGCGGGGGAGACGCACCGCCTTTTTTGGGGCGCGAGGCTGCGGGACGCGCTCCCGCGAGGTTCCCCTTAGCCCCCGCGCGTCTGGCGGGGGCCAGCGAGCCTCTGCGCTTCGTTGGACTGAGCGAGCCCTGCCAGGCGCTCGGCGATCTTGTGCCTCCAGGCCGGGGCCAGGCCCGGCAAAGCGCCGAGCTGATGCAAAGCCTCGCGATCGACCGGGTCGGCGTGGTAAGCGGTCCAGAATTGGGCCAGACTGAGCGCGCCGCGCGGGCGCTCGACCAGGGTGAGGTCGTCGCCTGCCGCCAGTTCGCCGGGTTCCAGGACCCGCAAATACCAGCCGCTCCAGCCGCTTTCTTGCACTGCCTGGGCGAGGCCCGGCAGTTCGAAGCGGTGGTCGAGCTTCCAGCAAGGACGCCGCGGCTGGCTCACTTGCAGCAGCGTGCTACCGGCGCGGTAACAATCCCCGATGAAGACCGTCGTCTCGTCGTGGGTGTCGGTGGAGAGGTTTTCGCCGAAGCTGCCGCGCACCAACTCGCCGGCCGCTTGAGGAAAACGCGCGGCCCAGGTGGCATAGTGCCGGAAGGCATACTGGTGCACCGCCTTTTCGGGGCCGCCATGTACCCGGCGGTCGGCTTGGGCGTCGCCTTCGAGTCCCTCCGGACCGACGCGCAAGCGGCCGCGCACGGGAGCCTTGCGAATCGCGCTCAGTTGGCCCTCGGGGTCCAGCGCTTGAGGTTGGCCGGTTTGCACCAGCACCAGGCGAGAGCGCTTCGGCTCGGTCATGTCCGGGTCTTCAAGGCCGAAGATGTTCAGCCGGCATAGCGCTAACCCAGGAACACCGCAGGCCGATCGCCGGCGCCGAGTTCGCCTTGCGCAGACCCAGGGGAAAAGCGCCTTCGGTATTCCATGCCCGCAGCGAGGGCGCACGCGCCTTTGCAAATCCACCCGACACGGCACTGCGTATCATTTTTGTTCCCAAAAGGTGAAGACCGGTGAAGGCACTGACCCGCGCGCCCGGCCCGCGATGAGGGTCGGGCGCGACACGGCGTTCGGGCTCCTCAGTCCTGGGTCGCGCCGGCTTCCTTCCAGGTCAGGACATAACTCAAGCGCAGTGCCGGTTCGCCGGCTTCGCGGTTCACCTCGATGACGGCTGGCACGCCAGCGGCCGGGAGGGCGTCGCTGGTGCGCGGTACCGCGACCCAGACCCCCAGGGCGGTGAGGGCGCAGGCCGACGCGCCGATCAGCCAAGGCAGGGCAGTCGTCGCGGGCTTCTTCGGTGCCGGAACGGGCGGCGCATCGGGTCGGGCCAGGAGCGCCCGGGCGGCGCCGATCCAGGCGACATGGTCGTGTTTGGGTTTGGCCAGGCGGGCGATGATGCTGTGCGCTTCCGCTGCGGCCTGGGCATGCGCCTCGCGGCTGCGGTTTTCGGCCAAGGAACGCTCGCGTGCGGCGGTGGCGGCGGCCCGTTCTGCGCTCAAACGGGCTTCCTGAGCTTCGCGCAGGGCATGCTCGGCATCTTGGCGTACTTTGGCGGCTTGTGCTGCGGCCCGTTCGATTTCGGCGCGGGCCAAAGCTTCTTTGAGCGCGGCGTGGGCACTCGACCGGCGCTCCTGCGCGGCTTGGGTTTCGGCTTCGACTGCGGCGGCGCGCTCACGCTCGACGCGGACCAGTTCCATCTGTTCGCGCGCTTGCGCCAAGGTCGCGGCAGCAAGTCGCTTGCGCTGCACCAGCAGCTCCTGCGCCTTGGCGACGGCGTGGCGCTGCGCGGTCACTTCCGCGGCGCGGGCGCTGGCGGCGTTCTGATCGATGGTTTCTCGGCGCCGCGCCAACTCGACGCTTTCGGCCTCGATACGGGCGCGCTCCTGCGCCGCTTCTTTGGCCGCGTGCTCGGCCTCGAGGCGAGCCTGTTGCGCGTCCAGGGCCTGTGCTTCGGCCTCGGCCCGCGCACGGGCCGCCTGGGTAGAGGCCATCGCGCTGCGGGCCTTTTGCAAGGCGAGCCGGGCTGCGGCGCGGGTCGCCTGCTCACCCTCTTGCGCTTTGGCCAGGGCCGCGGCCTCGGCTTTTTCTTGTGCCGCCAGGGCGAGCCGCGCGTTTTGCTCCGCCATTGCCAAGGCTTCGGCACGCTGCTTGCCGGCTGTTTCGGCTTCGGCGCGCGAGTTCGCCAGCGCCGCAGCCTGCGCTTCGGCCGCGAGCCGGGCTTTCGTTTCCTCGCCAGCACGCCGCTCGGCAGCCAAGCGTTGTTCCACGGCGGCCAGGGCGTCTGCTTCGGCTTGGGCGCGTGCCTCCTGGGCGGCGGCGAGTTCGGTTTGGCGCTGCGCTTTTTCGAGCGCGAGCTTGGCCGCCTGGGCTTTCGCAGCCGCTTCGGCGCGCGCTTGGGCATAGGCCGCGGCACTGTTTCGAGCCAGCTCGGCGCTGGCTTCCCGCGCTTGTCGTTCCGATTTTTCTTTGGCCTGCAGCAGCACAGCCTGGTGGCGTTCCATCGCGGTGCGCGCGTTTTGTTCTTCGGCAGCCCGAGCATCGGCGAGGGCGCGTTCCCGCGCGGCGGCCAAGGCGGTTTCTTCGGCTACGCGGCGCTCATCGGCCGCGTCCCTTGCCTCGCTTTCGGCGGCAAGCCGGGCGCGGGCCCGCAAGAGGGCATCGCTTTCTGTTCGAGCACGCGCCATCGCCGCGGCAAGCGCCTGTTTTTCCGCCTCTACCCGTTGGTCGAGGAGCGCCGCGGCCTCTTTTTCGCGGGCGCTGGTCTCGGCGGCGGCGCGACTCAGAGCGATTTCCAGTTCGGCGCGGGCTTGTGCGGCATCACCCGCGACGCGCTCGGCTTGAGCGCGTTCTCGGGCGGCTTGGGTGGCCGCCAATTCGCCGGCGATGCGCTCTTGCGCCGCTTGTTCGGCTTGAGCCTCGGAGCGCTCCTTGTCTTGCGCGGCTCGTCCCAGCCGTCCTTCGGCGGCCAGGCGCGCTTCAGCCGTGCGCCGCAGCGCGTCTTCGGCGTCGGCGCGGGCTTGGGCTTGCGCTTCGGCCTCGCGTTCGGCCGCCTGTCTCGCGGCGGCTGCCAAAAGGGCCGCTTGTTCGACTCCGCTTCGCGCTTGTGCGAGCTGTCCGGCCTGGCGGTCTTCGGCGAGCCGCATTCGGGCCATTTCAGTGGCGCGGCGATCCGCTGCTTCTCGCTCCTGAGCCGCGCTTGCAGCAGCATCTTCGGCGGCAAGTTTGGCTTGGGCCGCCTCAGCGGCGTGATGTTCGGCGCGGGTTCTCTCCAGCGCGCGCTGCAAGAGTTTGGCTTCCACTTCGCATCGGGCATCGACCACCGTTTGGAGTCTGACCTCAGCCTCGCGCCGCGCCTGGGTTTGGGCTGCGGCGAGCTTCTCGGCCGTGGCGCGGGCCAGCGCCTGGCGGGCGAGTTCGGCGTCGGATTCGAGACGCGAAGCCAGAGCCCGCACTGCGGCCTGCTCCGATTCTGCGCGAGCCCGGGCGATCGCCTCTTGCTCCAACTCGACATTGCCGCGGGTCTTGGCGTGTTGCACCGCGCGCGCTTCGGCGGCGGCGCGCTGGATGGCGGCTTCGGCGGCGGTCATTTCCGCGGCGTGGTGTTCCGCCGCGGCGAGTGCGGCTTTCCGCTCTGCCTGAGCGCGCTGTTCGGCATGTTCCCGTGCTTCCTGTTCCAAGCGTTCACGCTCGCGCAAATCCTGCTCGATCTGGGCTTCGAGGCGGACCCTGGCCGTTGCTTCGGCGATTGCCGCTCGCTCGGCCGCTTCGCGCTGAGCCACTTGATAACGAACCTGCTCCATGGCTTGCGCCTGGCGCTCGCGCGATTCGGTGGCGGCTTCCAAGAGCTCCCGGGCTTCCGCCGCGGCGGCGCGGCTCAATTCAGCGAGCGCTTCGTCTTCGCGCCGGCGGCGTTCGGCCAGGCCGCGGGCTTCTTCTTCCAGGCGAGCCCGCTCTTCGGCCGCGTGTTGAGCCTGCGCTTCGGCTTCGGCCCGCGCCGCCAGCGCCGCCGCTTCGCGTTCCATCGCCTCGGTGTGGGCTTGGCTCGCTTGTCCCGCCTGTTCTTCGGCGCTGATGCGGGCCCGGGTTGCGGCGAGGGCCGCTTCAGTGGCGCGGATGCGCTCCTGCACGGCCATGGCGGCGGATTTTTCGGCGCTCGCTTGCGCCTCGGCGAGCGATCGGGCTCGCGCTTCGGCGAAGGCGCGGTTCTCGGCTGCCAAAGCGGCTTTCGCTTCGGCCTCCACTCGCGCAAAGGCTTCTTTGATCGCCCGCAGCTCCGCTTCGGCGCGCTCGGGTCCGTGGGCAGAACTTTCGGGCGAGGAGGAAGGATCCGTCGCGGCTGAGAACGCAACTCTGAGGCGCGCGTTACCGCGTGTGCTTGGGTTGTTGTCCATTTCCGAACCTCCCGCAAGGCGAGTGCCGGCAGATGCCGGGCAAGGATGGCGTGAGTTTAGCCTGACTAGGTCGACCGCGGACCGTCCGAGCATGCCCCGAAAAGCACTCCAATTCACGGCTTGATTGGCGATCGCCGGGGTGGGCGCCAGTTGTCAGAAAAGCGGCAAGTCAAATGCAGGATATGCCGTAGATCGACTGCCGTTCTCGGGGCACAATTGCCTCACCTGGAACGCGGACAAGCCAAAAGAGGGAGAGCCGGAGAAGAACCAGGGTTTTTGCGCTGCGCGAAGGCAGCGCAAAAAAATGCCCGGACCCGAAGGTCCGGGCGAAGCGTCCCGCGGCCCAGGGAGGCAGGCGACGCGGGATTGCCCCAGGGCGGGGCAACCGGCTCCCGACTCGTGCCCGGCCGATCGAGCTCTTCCCACTCGACAGGCGGAACTCGCGCACAAGTCGGCGAATTCGTTACAGTGTACAAAAATCTTCGGCAACTTGCGATAGCTCGAGGGACATTTTTTGGGGCCCCGGCGTTGCTGCTACTTCCCGCGCCAAGCCAAGAACGCGGGAGTGCCATCGCACAAGTTTACGGAATCATTTCCAGGAACTTCAGTCCCTGGCGCCCCGAAGACGAATCGAACGTCCGACCTACCCCTTAGGAGGGGGTTGCTCTATCCACTGAGCTACCGGGGCGTGAAAATGAAATTGTATCGTTTTCTCTGGGCTGCGTCAGCGATTTTCGTCCGCGTTGTTTTTTTGGGCGGTTCCGCCCGAGTCGTCCGCCGGGTTTTTGGCGCCCGATCGTTTTCCGCCCGCAGCTTCGAATTGTTCCCAAGTGCCGCTCCCGACCTCGTACTCCTTTCCGATCTTCTGCTGCAGGGCGCGCATGTTGAGATAACTGTCTTCTGCCAGCACTTGGTCTTCGCCGCTCCGGGGTTCGGCTCGGGATGCCGCGTCGAGCAGCGCGCCCACGCTGGGAGCTTGGGCCTTATCGCGGGCGGCGAGGTCGGCGAGCCGGTCGATGGTAAACCGCCAATACACGCGGGACAGATCGACCCCCAGCACTTTCTGAAGATGGTTTCTCAAACCGATTTCGATGATGTGGGAATAACGAAAACGCGCCTGGGGCGCCGAGTCGATCAGCGCCAGCACTTGCCCCGAGCCCAAGGTCAAACATTCGACTTCGACTTCTGTCTGACTGTGCTGAAAATAGTCTTTGATCACCCTGGCAACTTCGGTCGCCTGCTGCTCGCGCTTGCGGCGTCGCTCCCGATCGCGCCGTCGGTGCCAGGCGACCAAACCCAGCCCCCCGACTGCGGCGAGCAGGGGCAGGATCACGATCAAGGCGGTTGAGGACATAGGCAGCAGGCCGGCGCTCGATGTGCGGCAGTATGCCAGAAGCGACCCCGGCCCGACTCAAGTTCTCCAAGGCCTGGCCTTAACTCTAAGCGCGTTGCCCTCGCAACATCGGAGCAAAGGATGTCTGAGCGCAAACCCGCCGCGCACGAACTGATCGAGTGGACTGTGGACGAATTGGGGAGGCGAAACCCCGAATTGTGGGCTGCGTTCGGGGAGGAGGGGCGACAGGCCTGTCGCGACGAAATCGCCTTTCTCTTCGGCTATCTCTCGGCAGCGCTCGAGATGGGTGATGCCCATCCCTTTTTGGATTGCCTCTCTTGGCAGGCCGAGGTTGCCCTTGCCAGGGACTCGGACACCAGGCGTCTGGCCACGTCACTGAGTGTATTGAGCGAAGCCTTTGCGCAGCGCGAAGAGGCCTGGGCCAGAGAAGCGGCGACTATGCTTCAAAAGGGATTGGACGCGCTGGCAAACAAGCTGCGCATTCCTTGGCGGCTTCAGCATGAGCCCGATCCTTTGCCCTCATCGCGGCCTTACCTTGAAGCGCTCTTGGGTGGAGACCGGCACCAAGCCAGAGATCTCGGTCTTGGGCAAATGGATCAAGGGTGCTCCTTCGCCGAAATGGGCGAGCGTTTGGTGCAGCCTGCCATGTATGAAATCGGTTCGCTGTGGCAGCAGAACCGCATTAGCGTCGCCCAGGAGCACCTGGCAACTGCGATCACCCAGTTTGTTTTGGCGCAAGCCTATGGGCACACCCAGGCGGCATCGCCCAAACCCAAGCGAGCCCTGTTTGCCAACATCGAAACCAATCATCATGCCTTGGGGCTGCGCATCGTGGCGGATGTATTCGACCTGGCGGGCTGGGATACCCAGTTCCTGGGTTCGAACGTGCCCACGCCAGCGCTTCTGAGCCAGGTGGACTTGCAGCGGACCGACCTCCTGGGACTTTCGATCTCGATGCCGCAGCAGTTCGCTTTTGCGCGATCGGCCATCGCCGCGCTGCGGGCCGAGTTCGGTGCACATTGTCCGGCGGTGGTCCTTGGGGGCTTGGCCGTCAACCAGAATTTTGCCGGCGCCCAGCGTATGGGTGCCGACCTCTTGGTTCGCAGCGCCCTCGAAGCCGAGGGCTTGGCCTTGGTGTCGTGAACGCTCCCTGGCCGTCTTCGGGATTCCGCCGGGAGTTGGTTATCCCAGCTTTCCTGCGCGAACTCTCGACCCTGGCGGTGGCCTGTTTTTCCGGGGATGGACAGGTGCTGGAGGCCAACCAGGGTTTCCTGCGGCTGGTTCGGTCGCCGGCGGAAGGGACAGAACTCCTGCAGATCGGCGATTGCCTGGTGAACCCCGACTGGCGCGAGTGGATCGATCGACCTGCCGCGGGCGATCCTCCTCGAGTTTTCACCGGTTTGCTCACCCTGGGCGCAAAGAATACGGTGTGCGTGTCGCTGCGCGCGGAGGTTTTCCGCATCGGGGCAGATTACCTGCTGGCGGGCGAGCACGACCTCCAAGAAATGGAGCGCCTCGGTCGAACCGTGCTGCAGGTCAATGAAGAGTTGGCCCAGACTCAACGCGAGTTGGCACGGCGCAATCGAGAGCTGCAGCGCATCCAAGGCGAACTGGAAGCGCTTGCGCGCAGCGACCCGCTCACCGGTTTGGGCAACCGCCGGGCGCTGGAGGAGCGTCTGGCCGTCGAATGCGAGCGCGCCGAGCGTTTGGCAAAACCTCTGGCGCTGATCTTCGGCGATGTCGATCATTTCAAACAGATCAACGACCGCTACGGCCATGCGGTTGGGGATTCGGCACTCCAGGCTTTTGGCGGCCTATTGCGGGCAGATGTTCGTCCGTACGACTTGGCGGCGCGGTATGGGGGCGAAGAATTCGTGTTGCTTTTGCCGGAGACCAGTTTGACGGAAGCCGCTCAGATTGCGGAGCGAGTGCGGCTCAAGTTGCGCTCCGCCGCCGTTCCAGGCCTCGCGCAGAAGGTCACCGCCAGCTTTGGCGTTTGCGTGCGGCGCCGCGGAGAGAAAAGCGAGCAATTGCTCGAACGCACCGATGCCGCGCTTTACGTCGCCAAACAGGCGGGCCGGGATCGAGTCGTTTGCGCCGAACATTAGCGCGAGCTTGGGGCGGCAGCGGCAAGAATCGCCGGTCATCGGGCGGAGGGCGGGCAAGGCGACCAATGGGCTTCGAGGCGGCGGCCGCAAGACTGCCGCCCTTTGGCGTGTTTGGCCCCGTGGTAACATGCGCGCCGCTTGCTATCGGTTCTGACCATGCCGCTTGCCATCCTGCGCAATGCCTCGCTCGCTTTCGGCCACTGGCCCTTGCTCCACCAAACCGAGTTGGTTCTGGAGCCGGGCGAGCGAGTGGCTTTGATCGGTCGCAATGGTTGCGGCAAGTCTTCCCTGCTGAAAATACTTGCCGGCCTCGCCAGCTTGGATGATGGCGAAGCCTGGCGAGCTCCGGGCTTGCGGGTCGCTTATGTGGCGCAAGAACCGACCTTGGACCCCGCGGCGCGGGTCTTCGATGCCGTGGCCGAAGGTTTGGGAGATCTGGGTCGCGCTCTGGCGGCTTACCATCGCGCCGCGCATGCCCTCGCCGAAGGCGGCGATCCGGCGGTGGAGCAGGAACTGCATCGGCTGCACGCGGTTTTGGATGCCGCTCAGGGCTGGGCCACGGATCAGCGCATCGGCGCCATACTTTCTCGCTTCGGGCTGGAACCCGAAGCGCGCATCGAAACGCTGTCCGGCGGTTGGAAAAAACGCGTCGCCCTGGCCCGTGCCCTGGTGGATGCCCCGGATCTCTTGCTTCTCGACGAGCCCACGAACCACCTCGATCTGGGCGCCATCGAATGGCTGGAAGGGCTGCTGCGAGCGCACCCGGGCGGCGTGGTCGTGGTCACGCACGATCGGCGTTTCCTCGACGCCGTGGCTACCCGCGTGCTGGAATTGGACCGCGGGGCGCTGCGTTCCTATCCGGGACGATTCGCCTCTTATCAGGAACGCAAGGCGCGAGAGCTCGCGGATGAGGCGGTCGTTGTTGCCAAGGCCGATCGTTTGTTGGCGCAAGAAGAGGCCTGGATACGCCAAGGCGTGGAAGCCAGGCGAACCCGCGCGGTGGCGCGCATCAAGCGCTTGGAGCGCCTGCGCGAGGAACGCGCGGTGCGGCGCGAGCGTTTGGGGGAGGTGCGGCTGGCGCTCGATGCCGGGGTTCGCTCCGGGCAAATGGTGGCCGAACTCGAATCGGTTAGCAAAGGCTACGAAGGGCGCGAGTTGATTCGCGATTTCAGCACGCGGCTGATGAGGGGCGACCGGGTGGGACTGATCGGCCCCAACGGCATCGGCAAGACCACCCTGCTGAAACTGATCCTCGGCGAGCTGGTGCCGGATGCCGGGTTGGTGCGTCGCGGTAGCAATTTGAATGTCGCCTACTTCGATCAAATGCGCGAGCATCTCGACCCGGAGGCGACGCTGGCGGACACGATCAATCCGGGCGCGGATTATGTGGAGATCGGCGCGCAAAAGAAGCACGTCATCAGTTACCTCGGCGACTTCTTGTTTGCCCCCGAGCGCGCACGCTCCCCGGTGCGCTCGCTCTCCGGCGGGGAACGCAATCGCCTGTTGCTGGCGAGGCTCTTTTCCCGGCCGGCAAATGTGCTGGTCTTGGATGAGCCGACCAACGACTTGGATATCGAGACCCTGGAATTGCTCGAGGACTTGTTAAGGGACTTTTCGGGAACACTTTTTTTGGTGAGCCACGATCGCGCTTTTTTGGACAACGTGGTGACCCAAGTGATCGCCTTCGAAGGCGCGGGGAAGCTGCGCGAATACCCGGGGGGTTACAGCGACTGGGCGGGGTATCAAGCGCGCTGGAGCGGGGAGGAACTTGCCCCCGCGCCGACCCCGAAACCAAAGCCGGCGAAGGAATTGGCGGGTGCCGCGAGCGCGGCGAAAAAGCGCTTGAGCTCCTGGGAGGCGCGAGAGCTCGAACTCCTGCCGGATCGCATCGAGGCTTTGGAGCAAGCCATTGCAGGCTTGCAGCTAAGGATCGCCGACCCTTCGCTTTATCGCGCCGGGCCGGACGCGGCCCGCCAACTGCAAGCGGAACTCTCGGATCGAGAAGCAGAACTGCAAGGCCTGCTGGAGCGCTGGGAGGCGCTGGAGACCAGGCGCGCCTGATCGCTCGTCTGGCCCCTTGCGCCAGGTCGGCGGCGCACGACACAATTCGCGCATGATTCCCTGGCTTGACCCCGCCGATCCTTTTCCGCCGCTCTCCCGCGCGCTGCGCGAACCCAGCGGGCTGTTGGCCGCAGGCGGCGATCTTTCTCCGGAACGCCTGCTCAGTGCGTATCGGCAAGGCATTTTCCCCTGGTACGGCGAGGGCCAGCCGATTCTTTGGTGGAGCCCCGACCCGCGCATGGTATTGCGGCTAGACGATTTCCGGGTCAATCGCTCGCTTGGCAAAGCGGTTCGATCGGGACGCTTCGAAATACGCGCCGACACCGCATTTCGCGAGGTTATGCTGGGCTGTGCGGAGCCCAGAAGCGGACATGCGGGAACCTGGATCATGCCGGAAATGGTGGACGCCTATTGCCGGCTGCACGACTTGGGGGTGGCCCACTCGATCGAAGCGTGGCGCGCTGGGAGGCTCGCCGGCGGGCTTTACGGCCTCGCCATCGGGCGCATGTTCTTCGGGGAATCGATGTTCGCCCGCGAGAGCGAGGCGTCCAAGGTGGCCTTGGTTCGGCTTGCTGAGGAGTTGCGCCGGCGCGGTTTTCCGCTCATCGACTGCCAGCAGGAAACGGCTCATCTGGCGCGTTTTGGTGCTCGCCCGATACCTCGCGCCCAATTTGCGCGCGAGATCGCGGCATTGGTAAACTGCCCGGAACCCACGCATCGGTGGACGGGAGCTTTTTCGACGTGACCCGTTTGAACGATTTGCCCTTGGCGGCGCTCCAGTTCTACGCCACTGCGCCTTACCCCTGCAGCTATCTGCCGGATCGTCCGGCGCGCTCGCAAGTTGCCACCCCCAGCCATTTGATCGATACCGTGGTGTACAGCGAGCTGGTGCGCTTGGGCTTTCGGCGCAGCGGCGCCTTCACTTATCGCCCCTATTGCGACAATTGCCGGGCCTGTGTGCCGGTGCGCGTGCCGGTCGACGCCTTCCAGCCGTCGCGCAGCCAGCGCCGCTCCTGGGCGAGGCATGCCGCACTTCGTGTAACGCCGCGCGCCTTGAGTTTCGTCGCCGAGCATTACGAGCTCTACCTCGCCTATCAGCGAAGCCGGCATTGCGGCGGTGGCATGGATCAAGACAGCCATGAGCAGTATCAGCACTTTCTTCTGCACAGCAACGTCGACACTATGCTCTACGAATTTCGCGAAGGCGCGCAGTTGCGCATGGTGAGTTTGGTGGACCGCCTGGGGGACGGTCTGTCCTCGGTTTACACTTTTTTTGACCCGGAGCTGCCGCGCGCGAGCTTGGGCACTTATAGCGTTCTGTGGCAGATCGAGCGCTGCAAGGCTTTGGGCCTTCCCCACCTCTACCTGGGCTATTGGATACGCGAGAGCCCCAAGATGGCCTACAAGAGCAAATTCCGCCCGGTCGAGGGTTTTGTGCGCGGCCTCTGGCGGCCGCTGGAAAATTCCTGAGTCGGATGCGCGCAAGCGAGACGACGCCTCTTTGCTTGCGGCTTGCCGCTGATTTCAAGTCAAAGTAAAGAAGAACGAGGCGCCTCGATCGACCGCGCTTTCCGCCCAAATGCGTCCGCCATGCCGCGTGATGATGCGCTTGGTGGTGGCCAGACCGATGCCGTGTCCCGGAAAATCGTCGGGCCGATGCAAGCGCTGGAAGGCGCCGAACAGCCTCTCGGCGTGGGCCATGTCGAAGCCGGCGCCGTCATCGCTGACTTCGAAGATGGTTTCACCCGCGTCGTTCTGCGCGGCGGCGAAGCGGATGTGCGCGAGCTCACGTCGCTGAGTGTATTTCCAGGCATTGCCCAGCAGGTTCTGTATCACGATCTGCAACAGCGCGCGATCGCCAGTCGTTTTCAGATGCGGGGCAATGAGGACTTCGCATTGCCGCTGCGGTTCCGCCCGCGCGAGTTCGGCGACGATTTCCTGGGCCATCGCGGAGAGGTCGATTTCTTGCCGATCGAGCGGGGTCTGGCTCACCCGGGACAGCTGTAACAGCCCCTCGATTTGCTGGTCCATGCGCTGAGCCGCGGCACGCACCCGCCGCAGGTAATCGAGCCCCGTTTCGTCGAGGGCATCGGCATAACGGGTAGAGAGGATTTCCGAAAAACCGTTGATCGCCCGCAGCGGGGCGCGCAAATCGTGCGAAACCGAGTAGCTGAAGGATTCGAGTTCCTGATTGATCGCCTGGAGCTGTTCGGTTCGCTCAGCGACGCGCTGCTCCAGCACGCCCTGCGCGCGGCGCACCGCTTCCTCGGCCTCGCGCCTCGCGGTGATATCCTCGATGACCCAGATCGCTCCGGCCTCGGCGGCTTCCGCCTTGAGCAAGGTGGCGCTGACGTTGGCCCAAAAAAACCCGCGCTGCCCCCTGCGCAACCGGATCTCGCTGCGGAAGACGCCCTCGGGGGTGCGGGTTTCCAGCGCCTCCAGCGTTTCGCGGCCGAACACGAGATCCGCCGGACGGTCTTGCAGATCCTCCAGCGTGGAGCCCAGAAGCTCCGCCGCTTTGCGGTTGGCGCGCAGCACTCGCCCTTGGGCGACAAAAACGATGCCGACCAGAGCGTTATGCAGTATCGATTCAAGCTCGGCGCTCTTCCAGGCGAGATCTCTTTCCGCCCGCCGCAATTCAGTGATGTCCTGGGCCGTGCCGTAATATCCGCTGAAGCTTCCGTCCTCGTCATACAGCGGAACGCCGCTGGCGGATACCCAACGGGTGTTGCCTTTTGCGTCCCGCACCGCGTAGCTGAAATCGCGAAAGGGCTCGTGATCGGCAAGCGCGGCACGATGGGCCGACCAGTCCGCGCTTTCCAGGACTACATGCGGCATTTCCCAGCGAGTCTGGCCCAATACGCTGCGGTCTTCGGTGCCTATGGCTTGCCGATCTTCGCTAGGCGAAAAAGCGACGAAACGCAATTGCGCGTCCTGTTCCCAAAACCAATCAGAAGACAGCGTGACGAGATCGCGAAAGCGCCGGTGCAGGCGCCGAAGACGCTGCTCTGAGGAGCGGCGCTCGGAAATGTCTCGTGCCACCACCACCACGATGCGCTCGCTGCCGAAATACGCCAGGCACAGGTCGAGTTCGACCGGAAAAACCTCGCCGTTGCGGCGTTGGCCCGCGCTTTCCGTCGTTTCCACCGTGGCTGCCCCGCTCTCCAGGTGGTGCAACAACGATTCCTGCCGAGCTTCGTCCAGCGCCTGGTGGAAGTCGGCCAAGGGGTGCCCGATCATTTCGCGGCGCGGGTAGCCGTAAAGCCGGCTCGCCGTCTCATTAATGTCAATGATGCGCTGGGCGGCGCGATCGATCAAAAAGATCGCGTCGGCCGAGGCATCGATCGCGGTTCGAAAGCGCCGCAACTCGTCCTGAGCGCGGCGCAGCCGGGAGATGTCTTGCAACACCACGAGAGCATGCTGCTCGTCGTCGAGCTCGATGGCGGTCGCTGATACATGGAAGTGCCGTTGTCCTTCGGTGCCGAGTTTTTGCAGTTCGAAGCGCACCGGCGCCGATTCGCCGTTCGCCAAGCCGACCACGGCTTGACCCAAACCGGGCAGGGCGAGCCAATCGGATGCCGGAGAGCCTTTGAGGTCGACCTCGGAGGCGATTTCCAGCTGACGGCGCACGGTCAAGTTGGCGCTGCGAATCTGGCCTTGCGCATTGAGTACCAAAACCCCGGCCGGGATTTGGTCCAGAACTTCGCCAAAATAGCGGGCCAAATTCTCCGTCTGCGAGCGCGCGGCGTGATAATAAGCCTCCAGCGCGAGCCCCAGATCGAAGTAAATCGCTTTGTCCAGAGCCTCGCGGGCGCGATGGCAGCGCTCGCTGCTGCCACCCAATTGTTGCTCCAGGAGCCTTGCGGCAGCGGTCGCGAACTGATGATAGGCGCCCAGGAACCAGGATGGCGTGAGACCGATGCGCGCATGGGTGTATCCGACGCGCAGTCTTTGCTCGGCGTGGGGCAGGTCATAGCGACCGCTGGTGAGTGCGCGGAAATAGGCCAGCTGGGCGGCCTTGACCCTCGCGCGGGTGGCGGAGTCCGGCAGCAGCCTCGCCAATTCCGGTTCGCCGGCGATGATCACGTGCAACTCCTCGACGATACCCGGCAAGGCGGGGGCCAGCACACCATCGAGCGCGCCCAGAAGGCTCGCCGCGGCGTCGTCCATGCCCAGCCAAGCGAGGCGTCGCCGGAGCTGAGCCTCATCGATCCCTAGTTCAGTGCACAGAGGCAGGGCAGAGTCGCGATCTTTAGGCATTCGGCGGCGTTTCTCCGGTAGCTGGGCAAGCAGTATGTCGCTACCGCCGAAAGAGGTAAAGATGATGATTTGAGGGGGGAATCGATCCCGGCGAGCCCATTTTTCCAGCATCGCGGCGCGATCCGAGGGTAAATGCCGAAAATTCAGGCTTGCGCGGCGCCCTTGGGCGTTGGAAACTACGCCCCTACGGAGGTGATTGCCTTGAGTCTATTCGACCGTTTGAAGAACATGTTCGGCAGCCAAGCGCCTGCAGCGCCGATGCCTCAGGCTCGTTCACCCTCGCCGGCAACGGTCGGCGCGACCGCAGCCGACCGGCGCACCCGCAAGCGCGTGGATGCCCGCGAGGGCACCCGGGTGCTCATCATCGACGATTCCCTCACGATCGTGGTGGCGCTCAAGAAGATGCTCCAGTCCGCCGGATACACGACTCTGGAGGCGGCCGACGGGGAAAAGGGCGTGGAAGTCGCCAAGCGGGAAGTGCCGGATCTCATTTTCCTCGACATCATCCTGCCCGGAATGGACGGCTTCGCTGCGCTGCGGCAAATTCGCCGAGATCCGAGTCTGCGCGGAGTGCCGGTGATCATGATCTCGGGCAACGAGCAGGCTACCGAACAATTCTATGCGCAGCGCATCGGCGCCGACGATTTCATGAAGAAGCCCTTTTCGCGGTTCGAGGTTTTTGCCCGAATCGAGCGGCTCCTGGATCCCGATTTGGTTCCCCGGCGCCCCGGCGCCGTTGCTCAGGCCGCCAGCGGCGAATAGCGGACCCGGCGCCCGGAAGCGAGGCCGACCGCCGTCGATACCTTGCCGGACGCCCGGACCTTGCCGGGCGGTTCCGAGCCGATCCCCGTTGGCGCTCATCCCGTGTTGACGCAAATCTCTAAAGCCTTCATAATTCGACGTTTCAGTCGGAGGGGTTCCCGAGCGGTCAAAGGGATCAGACTGTAAATCTGACGGCTCTGCCTTCGAAGGTTCGAATCCTTCCCCCTCCACCAGGAAATTGCGCGTCGAGCCTGGCCGGCCAAGGCGGAACGGCTAGGGTTGTGGTGTGTTACGGGATGAGCGCGGGTGTAGCTCAATGGTAGAGCAGAAGCCTTCCAAGCTTATGACGAGGG
>CAZFEK010000015.1:77252-80860 GCA_964517465.1 uncultured Alcaligenaceae bacterium | reverse complement strand
TCGCCCACCTTGGGGCCGGTGTCGAGCATCAAGGCGCCCATGGGCGCAATGCGCTCGTACAAGATTCCAATTTGGCGGGCCAAGGCGAAGACAACCAACAACAGCACCAGCACCACGACCCAAAGGACGATGTTGGAAATCAGCAAGGCTTCGTTCATGAACTCAGTTCCTCAATTGGGCCAGGCGGGGCGTGTTGGCGAGCAGTTGATTCACGGCGGCATACAGGCCATAAAGGCCGATGGCGCCGCCGGCCACGGTAAGGGAGTCGAGCCAGACCAGTTCGCGCCCGGTGCTGCTCGCGTCGGCCAAGAGCGCCAGGCCGATCAAAACGAGGTTGCGTAGCACCAGCGCCCAGGAAAGATGCTGTCCCCCTTGGCTACCGCAACCGCAGTCGATATGGGAGCGGCCTCGCGCCAGATTGATGGCGACCGCAAGCGTCACCACGGTGAGCAGCGCCGCCGCGGCCAGCGCACCCCAAGGACGGCTGGGCAGGGGCAGCAAGGCGAGGGCGGCGGTGATTTCGGCCAAGGGCAGCACCCAAGCGATGAAGGGAACGAGGGCTTCGGGCAACAGGCGGTACTGTTCCAGCGCCAGCGCGAAGGCCTCACGATCGACGAGCTTCTGCCCGGCGGCGACCAGCAGCACGATGGCCATGGTCGCGGCGGCGAGATGGGTCAGTATCGGGTCCAGCGCCGGCATCAATGCAGCTCCAGCATCGTGGCCGATTCCGCCACGCCTTCCAGGCGCTTGATGAATTTGGGCTGGGCGCCGGCATCGAATTTGGCGATGGCCATCTTGACGGCGTCGAGGGCATAAAGCCGGGGCTTCGCCCCCTGGCTCACGACCAAGGCCACCGCGGCATGGCCGGGCAGGCGCGCCACGCGCTTCTTGGCTTCGAGATCGAGCACCCAGATTTCATCCGCCGGATTTTTGTGCGTGCCTTCGGCGCCGTTTTTGTGCATGCCGATGAACATCCGCCGCGCGTCGCGATGCACGGCAAAGAGCTGGTAACCTCCCGGGCGCCACTTCTGTTTGGCGTCGGCCGCGGCGAGTAAGCTCCAGGGTGCAGCAAGCTGCGGAGTTTCGCCCGACAAGTCGGCAGCGAACACCTGGCCATGAAAACTCACCAAATAATGCGTGTCGCCGATCGACTGGCTTTGCACGTAGACCGGGTCTTGGTCCGGGTCGAAGAAGCGCGCGCTGCGGGTTTTGCTCTTGAGCGTGCCGTCTTCGTTCAGCACGTGCGTGGCCAGCGTGCCGTCGCCGCACAGGGTCGAAAAGCGGTTGCCCGCGGTCTCCGAGGGAATGACGATCCAACACCCCGGCGTGGGAATTTCGGCGGCGAACTTGCGCGCCTTCAAATCAACCACTGTGACCGACGAGGCGGGTGTCGCGTTTTGCACGAACAGCCAGCGGCCGTCGTGCGAAGTGCGGACGATGCCATAATAGGGCAGCGCTTGCGCGCGCCGCGGGGGAATGACGATTTCGGCGCGCCACTCCAGCGAGGCGGGGTCGTAGATTTCCACCACATCGGTGCGCTCGCCGCGCGACAGGCGCGGGAAATAGGTCGCGGTGACATAAAGCTCCTGGCGGTCGCGCGACAGCGTCGATTGTCCCGCATAACCGGTCGAGATCTGACCCAGGTATTTCAACTGCTCGCCATCGATCACATGCAGGCGATTGTCGACGATGTGCTGGATGGTGATGTCCGACACATACAGCCGATGTTCATTCGGCGGCGGCATTTTCGCCACCGCGAGGGTTTCCGCGGGCAGCTCGGCACGCGCGGCCAGCGCGCCGAGCGCCAGGCCCGCGACGGCGGACAGAATGTGACCGATGCGTCTCAAGACGACTTCTCCTCCTTCAGTGCCCGCGTGGATTCCCCCTCCTTCGGGCGGCGGATGCATTGTAAGCAGCGTTTCCTCGCGGCCGTTAGCCGAAATCGGCAAATGCCTCCGGTGCTCGCTCCGCCGGGGCGGGCAGACGGATAGACTTGCCAAAGCGCCGCCTTTGGGCTTAACTCGGCGCCATGATGCGGACTCCCAATCCCAATTCGGCATGAGCACGGCCAAGGATCTCTTCGATCCGCTGGATGAAAACTCGCTCTATTCGCTGGTGCGCCGCGAAACACGGGACGCCGACGAGCAGGCGGCTTGTCTGCGCGACTGGGACCAGGTCTACGAACAGCTCACGCCCGGGCAGTTCGAAGGGCGATTCATGGAGATCTGGTTTCGCGGCATTCAGCTTTTTCGCGAGGTCACCAATCGTTCGGTGTACGAGGCGGGTCTGATGCACGAAGGCGAGCGGGTGCTCGGCGTGCCGGTGATGATGCAGGGCAAAGGGTACTTTTGCGGCCACCCGATTTCTCCGGACAGCATCATGACCATGCGCGGCGGTGACGAGCTCGACTTCCGCGCCCCGGAACATTTCGACATCGTCGCCGTGGCGGTGCCGGAAAGGGTGTTGGCGCAATACGCCAAGGAAATCGAGCAACGCGACATCGAGCGCGACTTGGGCGGCATGTCGGTGGTCGCGGCGGGCAAGGAGCAAGTGGACGAATTTCGGTCTTTTTTGCTCACTGTCCTGGAATCGGTCTCCCGCACGCCCTCGATGCTCAAGTTCCCGGCCATGCAAAAAGGCCTGGAGCACGCGCTGCTCTCCAGCGTCATGAAAGTGCTGTTGCCGGGGGAAGAGGCCGCACGCGCCGTCCCGCCGCCCACGGGGCGGCACACCTTGGTGAGCCGCGCCCAGGAATACATGCGCCAGCATGTCGACGAGCCGCTCACCGTGGAAGACCTCTGCCGCAGCCTCAAGGTGAGTCGGCGCACCTTGCAATACAGCTTTCAGGAAGTGCTCCAGTTGAACCCGGTGAGCTATTTGCGCGCCATGCGCCTGAACGGTGTTCGGCGCATGCTGAAGTCGGCCGATCCCGCCAAAGAATCGGTGCAAGACATCGCGGCGCGCTGGGGATTTTGGCACTTGTCACATTTCGCCACCGACTATCGCCGCATGTTCGGCGAGCTGCCTTCGGAGACCCTGCGTGGCAGCGCCCATCCCGCGCGCAGCGTGTAGCTTCTAGAAACTAGTGTCTAGAGACTAGTCTCTAGAGCGGCGATAGGGCGCTAGGGTTAGCGCTGGCGGGGGGCATAAGGCCAAAAAAACTCGCGCCTTCCGGCGCTCCTACAGGGCATGGGCGCATTGTTGCGCCATGACGTTCATTACATGGGCGCATTGTTGTGCCACGACGTTCATTACATGGGCGCATTGTTGTGCCACGATGTTTATTACGCATTGTAGGAGCGGCGGCAGCCGCGATAGGGCGCTTGGGTTAGCGCTGGCGGGGGCATAAGGCCAAAAAAGCTCGCGCCTTCCGGCGCTCCTACAGGGCATGGGCGCATTGTTGTGCCACGACGTTCATTACATGGGCGCATTGTTGCGCCACGATGTTCATTACGCACTGCAGGAGCGGCGGCAGCCGCGATAGGGCGCTTGGGTGAGCGCTGGCGGGGGGCATAAGGCCAAAAAACTCGCGCCTTCCGGCGCTCCTACAGGGCATGGGCGCATTGTTGCGCCACGATGTTCATTACGCATTGTAGGAGCGGCGGCAG
>CAZFEK010000015.1:0-77152 GCA_964517465.1 uncultured Alcaligenaceae bacterium | reverse complement strand
GCAGCCGCGATAGGGCGCTTGGGTGAGCGCTGGCGGGGGGCATAAGGCCAAAAAAGCTCGCGCCTTCCGGCGCTCCTACAGGGCATGGGCGCATTGTTGCGCCATGATGTTCATTACATGGGCGCATTGTTGCGCCATGACGTTCATTACATGGGCGCATTGTTGCGCCACGATGTTCATTACGCATTGTAGGAGCGGCGGCAGCCGCGATAGGGCGCTTGGGTTAGCGCTGGCGGGGGGGCATAAGGCCAAAAAAGCTCGCGCCTTCCGGCGCTCCTATAATGGCGGTGGCAAGGCTGCGAGAACATCCAACGCTTGGGCGAATGATGCGGCCGGATGCAACACGTCGAAATGGAGTGCTTGCATGCCCGCAGCTCGGGCGCCGGCGACATTGCGTTCCTGATCGTCGACAAAAACACAGGCCGCAGCGGGCAGATTCAGGGCTTCAAGGCACAGGGCATAAGCCCTGGGGTCGGGTTTCAGGATATGGGTGTAGCTGCCGTCGATGATGACATCGACTTCTCGCAGCACCGCCACGCGCTGACGCAGTTCGGTGCCGTAGAACAAATCCAATTCGTTGGAGAGCACCGCAAACTTCGCGCCTAGTGCCTTGGCTTGGCGTATGGCGGCAATCGCTTCCGGCCGGATCATCGTTTGGGGGTCGCCGCCGCGGGCGCGAACCACAAAGCTTGCCATGTCCGTCCAGGTTTCGCCCAAGAGCGCGCCGACTTCCTGGGCGCGTCGCAGCCAGTAGTCGCGCTCGCTGATGCGCTCGGCCTGCATCTCCTGCCACAAAGGATCGCTCAGCGGGTCGAATGGTCCTCGCCAAGTGAGCGTGCCGCGCGGCAGGCCGAGGGCGTCTTCGGTGAGCGGGTGCGTCTCGAACAGGCTCTTGGTGATGACGCTCCCAAAATCCAACACCAATGCCCGGTTCATGCTCCTATGCGCCCTTCGCTCACCCAGCGGTCGAAGAGTCTCATGGCCTCGTCGGTGAAAGCGTCGTCGTTGATGTGCGCGGGGAGTTCCCGCAGCTCGGCTTCGCCCCAGGTCTCAGCCCGCAGCGCGGCGATGAAGGCGGCCAAACCCGCGGGGTCATGCAGCGGAGCACCGGGCCGGTCCCATTCTTCGATGCCACCAAGCGGCAGCAAAAAAGCGGTGGGGCCGCGCGCTTCGCGCAAGCGTTGGGCGATGGCTCTGGCTGTCGCCGCGCGTTCTTCGGGAGTACACATCGCCGAGGCGATGAGGCGATTGTGGGCGTGGCTGGGGCGGCCGGCGAGGGCCGCGGGCGGCGCCCAGGCAGGAAAGTCGATCATGTCGGTGGCGCCGGGAGCGACGATCTGCGGCACTCCGGCCAGGCCCGCCGCGCGCAAGCGACTAGCCCCGGCGGTGACGCAAGAACCGCCTAGATGATTGGCCAGTTCCTGCAAACTGAAATCGAACACGGCGACAAATTGGCCTTGCTGCGCCAATCGTTCAAAGGCGCGCCCGCCCATGCCGGTGGTGTGAAAAATCGCCACCTCGTAGCCGCGTTTTTCCAAGGCCGGCTTTAACCGCTTCATGTAGGACAAGGCCGATGAACCCAAGGAAGTGATGCCCACCTGAGGGCGAGCCGCCGCGAGCGGGCGGGCAAGTCGGCAGGCGCCCAGCACCGCGCCGGCGGCTTGCGCGAGCGAGGCCCGGCACAGCTCGTTGAGGCCATAGAGCCCGCCGGCCCAAAGGACCATGATGAGATCGGGCGAAATGCGCTCGGGCGGCAGGAGCGGCGAGAACGCCACCGTGGACAAGACCACTTTGGGCACACCCAGGGGCAGAGCCGCGGCGACTTCAAGGGCCAAGTCCGTGCCCATGGTTCCGCCAAGCACCAGAAGGCCGTCGATTCGGCCCTGCGCTTGCCACGCGGCAGCCAATGCCGCCGCGCCCCGTGCCATATGCGCCATGGCCGTGTTTTCGTCGCCGCTGGCGGCGATGGCGGCGAGGCTGAGACCTGCCGCCGCGGCCACCGCCGAGTTGGGGATGTCAGGCGGGAAAGGCGCGCCCCCGAGCACACCGACATCCATGACCACGGCGCTGCCGCCGCCTTCTTCCAAAGCGGCGCGCAGGAACAGCAGTTCATCGGCCTTGGTGTCGGCGGTGCCAACCAAAAGGACGCGCGGCTTGAGGCTCACGAACTGCATTCCACTTCGGCGAAGGCGGCTTCGAGCACGTCGAGCAAATGGTCGCTTTCTTCGCGCGTCAGCACCAAGGGGGGCGACAGGATGATGTTCGGACCGGAAACGCGCACCATTGCGCCGCGCCGATAAGCCGCCCGGGCAACTTTCTGCGGCAGGTCGGCGCCGCGCGGCAGCGCTTTGCGGTGTTCTTTGTCCTCGACCAATTCCAAACAGGCCATGAGGCCCACGCCACGGACATCGCCGACATGCGGAAAACGAAGAAAGCTCAGCAAGCGGTCCTGGAACGCCTTGCCCACGCGCGCGGCATTGCCCGGCAAATCGAGCTCTTCCACCAGCTTGAGCGATTCGATCGCCGCGGCGGCGGCCACCGGATGCGCGCTATAGGTGTAGCCGTGAGATATCGCTCCGGGCCCGGCAGGCGCTTCCAGAAAAGCCTGCGCGACGCGCTGGCCGACGGCGGTGGCGCCCAAGGGCACATAACCCCCGCTGATGCCTTTGGCGAGGCACCACAAATCCGCTTTCACGCCCCAGAGCCGGGTTCCGAACATCGCTCCGGTGCGCCCAAAGCCCGTGACCACCTCATCGGCGATCACCAGCACGCCGTGTTTGTCGCACACCGCGCGCACCAGCGGCCAATAGTTCTCGGGCGGCACGATCACGCCGCCCGCACCTTGCACCGGCTCGGCGATGAATGCGGCCACGGTGTCGGCGCCCTGAAAAACGATTTCCCGCTCCAAGAGCTCGGCGCAAATGCGCCCGAGCTCGCGCGGGTCTTGGGTGTAGGGATTGCGATAAAGCCAAGGCGTATCGACATGAAAACAACCCGGCAGCAAGGGCTCGTAGGGACGCCGGAAATTGGTGTTGCCGTTGACGCTCATGCCGCCGAAATGTACGCCGTGATAGCCCTGGCGCAGACTGATGAACTTGACGCGATCGGCCTGCCCTTTGAGCTTCCAATATTGGCGCGCGAGTTTCAGGGCGGTTTCGACCGCATCGGAGCCGCCGCTGCTGAACATGACCGCGCCGACTTCATCCGGCGCCATCATTTCGACGAGTTTCTCGGACAGTTCGATGGCGCGCGGGTGCGTGGTGCCGCGGAAGGTGTTGTAGTAGGGCAGTTCGTCGAGCTGTGCGACGATGGCGTCGCGCACGCGCCGGTTGCTGTGGCCGAAGTTGGCGCTCCACAGGCCGCCCACGCCGTCGATCATTTTGTGCCCGTCGACATCCCAAACCCATACCCCTTCGCCGCGGGCGATGATGTCTGGCGGCGTGTCGCGCATCGCTTGGGGGTGCGCCATGGGGTGCCAAAGATGCCGGGCATTGGCTTTTTTCAGATCATCGGGCTGGAAATTCATGAGCGCAAGGGAGAGAAGCGGGCAACGCGCCGCGCCGGGCGAGCTTAACTCTCGTTTCTGTGTATGCAGTATCCCAAATCGGCAAGGCGAGGAAAATTTTCCGGAAACTTGTTTTTCCGCGGTCGCGGCGTTGCGCGGCGCGAGAGCGAGTGATACAAACTCTCCGCGAACCGCTCCATCGTCCGTGTCATTCCTTTGCCATGACTTCAACCCGCTATCCCCGACTTGCCTTGTTTCTCGATGGCCAATGGCTCACCGAAGCCAGCGGCGGCACGCGCCCGGTGCTAAACCCCGCAACGGGACAGACACTGGGCACCCTGCCCCTGGCCGCCGAGGCCGAACTCCTGGCGGCGGCGCAGGCCGCGGAGCGTGGCTTCGCCCTGTGGCGGCGCACGACCGCGCATGGCCGCTGGGAGATCATCACCCGCGCCACGCGGCTGTTGCGCGAAAGGGCCGATTTCATCGCCCAAGTGATGACCCTGGAACAAGGCAAGCCTTTGGCCGAGGCCAAGCGCGAGGTCGTGCTTTCGGCCGATATCATCGATTTTTTGGCCGAAGAAGGAAAACGCGCTTACGGGCGCCTGGTGCCTGCGCGCAGCGAAAACGTGCTCGCGCAGGCTGTGGTGCCGGTGCCGGTGGGGCCGGCCGCACTTTTCACACCTTGGAACTTTCCCGTCAATCTTCCCGCGCGCAAAGTGGGTGCCGCGCTCGCCGCGGGTTGCAGCGCGATTTTGAAGCCGGCGGAAGAGACTCCAGCCACCGCCATGGAACTCGTGCGCGCGTTTCACGACGCCGGTTTGCCTGCCGGTGTACTGAACCTCGTTTGCGGCGAACCCGCATTCGTTTCGGAAACACTGATCGGTCATCCCGCCATTCGCAAAGTCTCCTTCACCGGTTCCATTTCCGTGGGCAAGCATTTGGGCGAACTGTGCGCCCGCGGCGTCAAGCGCTTTACCGCCGAGTTGGGAGGGCACGCGCCAGTGCTGATTTTTCCCGATGTGGACCTCGATGTGGTGGTCAAAGCCTGCGTGCAAGCCAAGTTTCGCAACGCCGGACAAGTGTGCGCTTCGCCGACGCGATTTCTGGTGCATGATGGACTCGCTGGCGAGTTCGCCGAGCAGTTCGCCGCTGGGGCTCGAGCGCTGAAAGTCGGGCCGGGCTTGGAAGCGAACTGCGCCATGGGCCCCTTGGCGCATGCGCGCCGGGTGGCGGAAATGAAGCAGCTGGTGGAAGACGCCCTGAGCCGCGGGGCGCGTCTCTTGTGCGGCGGGAAGGCCATCGAAGGGCGAGGTTTTTTCTTCGCGCCGACGGTATTGGCCGACGTGCCGATCTCCGCGCGCGTCATGGCGCAAGAGCCTTTCGGTCCGATCGCGGTGATCAATCGCTGGTCGAGCGAAACCGGGGCGGTCGAAGAGGCCAATCGTTTGCCCTACGGCCTCTCCGCGTATTTGTTTACGCGCGATCTCGCCACCGCGCATCGCGTCGCCGATCGTATCGAGGCGGGCATGATCGGCGTGAATCATTTCGGCGTGTCGCAGCCGGAAACCCCTTTCGGCGGAGTGAAAGAAAGCGGCCTCGGCTCGGAAAGCGGGCAAGAGGGCTTGCGCGCCTACTTCGACACCAAACTCGTGAGTTTCGCCAGCGCATAAAACAGAACTTTATGGAGGAGAGAATAATGAAATCGGAAAAAGCCCTGCCGCTGTCGGCGATGATCGCCACCGCGGTGGGCGTGGTGGTGGTGCAAAGCACCATGATCACCATGTTGAACGGCACGGGTCTGGGCGGCATGAATTTCCTGCTGGCCATCGGCATGTCCGGCCTGCTGGCCCTGACCTACGTGTGTTCCTTCGCCGAGCTGGCCTTGATGTTGCCCAAATCCGGCTCGGTCAGCGCCTATACCCAGGCGGCGCTGGGGCCGGGGCTCGCCATCGTGGCCACACTTTCGGGTTATGTGGCGGTGGCGCTGCTGGGCATTCCGGCCGAGCTGATACTGGTCGACACTTTGCTCGCCGATGTGGCGCCCGGTTTTGTCGCCACGCTGCCTTATCCGAGTCTCGGGCTGCTGGCGGTTTTTTGCTTGTTGAATCTGCGCGGCATCGACCTCTTTGCCCACATTCAGAGCGCGCTCGTGGCGATCATGTTCATCGGGCTATTCGTGATTGGCTTTGCCGGTGTCGCCGGTGCTCCGGCCGCGGACAGTGTCGTGACGGCTGCTCCCGAGGGCGTCGACTTGGGCATGGCGCTTTCGCTCGTGGCACTCGCCTTCTGGGGCCTGGTGGGGCTGGAGTTCGTCTGCCCGATGATCAATGATGCGCGAGACCCGGAACGCAACCTGCCCCGCGCGATGATGGTGGGCTTGGGGCTGATCGTCGCGGTGTACGCCACGTTCTGTTTGGCGGGACTCAACGTCCTTAGTGCGGCCAAGCTTGGCGCCCCCACACCGCACGTCGACTTGGCGCTGGGAATCTTCGGGCCGGGGGCGAAACTCGCCTTCGTGACGCTGGCCATCCTGGGCAGCGCCACTTTGCTCAACACCGTGCTCGCCAGCGTTTCGCGCATGATTCAGGGCATGGGGCAAAGCGGGCAATTGCCGAAGTTTTTTGCCGCGGAAAACGCTCGTGGCGCGCCGACTTGGGCGCTAATCATCTTCGCCTTGGGGATCGCCGCGGTGCGGGTGCCGCTCGGGCTAGACGCTTCCGCCATATTGTCGCTCACCGTTGCCGCCGCGGGTTGCTGGCTGGTGGCTTACATCATCGTGCATCTCGATCACATCATTCTGCGCCTGCGCCTGCCCCAGCAAACGAGGCCCTACCGCTCGCCACTCTTTCCTTTGCCGCAGGTCTTGGGCATCGTCGGCATGGCCTATGTGTTCTTGAACATCGCGCCCACGCCCGAGTTGGCCGGACCGATCTATCGTAACGTGGCGGCTATGCTAGGCGGAACCTTGCTCTATAGCCTTGTGTGGACCGTGGCGGTGCAGCGGCGCAATCCCTTCCAGCCGGACTTGGCCGGGGTGATGAGCGAAGAGTGAGGCGGCGCAATGATGCGGTGCTCGCGGTCCGCCTTTCGTTTCCCCAAGGCGCGGCATCAGCCCCGAGCAACGCAGAGACTTGGTGCCTCCCAGGGCAGGCAGGGAAGGTGTGACTCCGAACTTAGGAGAGCGTGTTCCGAAAAGAAACGAGGACACCGACGAGATTCGTGGCCCTCGGGCGAAGCGTTGGGCGCGTGGAGGAGCAATACGTTTCCGCGCGCCCGCGGCAAGTGCGCTTACATTTTGGCGAAAGTCGTGGTGATCGAGCCGGCCACGTCAGTGGTGTTGTCCCGTACGACGTTGTCACCCGCGGACTCCAGGACGCCAGAGGCACTTTGATAAAGGCCGGTGTCGTTCTTCGCGATCGTGTTGCCCGTGGCAATCAGTTTGGCGCCGCTGCCGGATACAAGCAGACCGTAGAGGTTGCGGAAGACCCGGCTATTGGTCAACGTCAGTTCGGACGTGCCGCCACCGGAAAAACTGTCGACGCCATAGAGCTCATTGTCCGAAACCACTGAATCGGCGATGAAGATGCGACTGATGTTGCCGGCGGTGGACGCCGTAGTGGCGAAGCCCGTTGACCCACGCGTGGCGACCGACCGATCGACAAAAGCCTGAGTCGTTACTCCAGAGCCGCCATAGGAATCGGTTGCATAGACCCCGATGCTGTTCCCGAGAAACTTGGTTTCAGAGACGCTTGCGGTGGCGCCGCTCGAAACCGTCACGCCAATATAATTGCTGCGAAGGAGCGAATTGACTACACGCAACTGCGCCGGTGTGTTCACGAACACGCCGTGTGCCGAGGCCGTCGAGAAATTTCCAATCACGCAGTTCTCAACCGATAGAGTGGTGCCGCTGGTCATGTTCACGCCATGCGTACCGCCCAGACCGTTGATGGTCAAGCCGCGTAGCACCACGTGGATGCCAGCGGTAGCGATGGTGACGCCATCTCCTGAGAATACTGAAATGCCTGCGTAAACGCCTTCCGGCGCGATGATCGATACCGACTTGTTGATCGTGACCGGGCCATACCCGCCGGAACTCAGAACGATGATTTCGCCGCCGGCATCGGTGACGGTGAGTGCCGCGCTGAAGCCGCGGCAGGGGCTGGTATTGGCACAGTTCGAGGCGGTATTGGCGTCACTGCCTGCGGTGGACACGAAAGTGCGCTGCGCGCCGTAGGCGGGCAGAGTGCAAAGAACGAGAAGCGAAGACAAAATAAGCTGATAAACGCGCTGATACATGATGACCTCCTCAGAGAGACATATTCGTGTGGTTGTGGAAAACCCCGGCTGCGCGTATTCGGGGCGCGGAGCCGTAGTGGGGCGCAGTGTAACAGAAGGGGGGGTAGGAAATGTCTTGGGTGTTCGCGGTCAAAGGGCCTTTGTCAGAGCCGGCGAGCTGTCGTCGCACTTGCACGGGCGAGCCGATGTCAGGCACAATCTGGCGCAAAGGTTGACCGCTACGTGTTCGATTTCAACGAATTCGAATGTCGACCGTAGGTGGTACCCGCGTACCGCGGTGAAAAGCAATGCGGTAATCGGCCGCTGGCCAGAATCAACGGAAGGGAGCAAATCTTGATTTCCAAGCTGCGAGAGTTTGCTGGCAGATCGCGCCGGCAGAGTGCCTGGTGTGTCTTTGGATTGGGTCTGATGCTTGCGGCGCCGGTACCGGCGGCCGTTCTCACCGTGACCGGCACGGGCGACACCATTGCCACCGACGGCGCCTGCACGCTGCGCGAAGCGATCACTCTGATCAACAGCGCCGGGCCTGCCTCGGCGGATTGCCCGAACAGCGGCGGCGCGTTTGGAACCTCCGACGAGATTCGCTTCAACATTGCGGGTGCCGGCGTACACACGATTGCCCCGACCTCGGCCTTGCCGACCGTAATGACCCGCGTCTTGATCGATGGCTACTCGCAAACCGGCGCGACGCCGAACAGCGCGGCCGTGGGCTGGAACGGCATCATTCGGATCGAGATCGATGGCGTGGGCGCTGGAGCGGGCGCAGATGGCCTCAGGCTACTAGCCGACGGGATCGGATCAACGGTGCGAGGCCTGGCGATTGTCAACTTCGCTGCCAGCGGCATTCGCCTTGGCGACCCCGTGGTTAGCGGCAGTTCGAGCTCCAATTCGCTGTTGGGAAACTTCCTCGGCTTGCGTGCCGACGGCAGCAGCGCGGGTAACGGATGGTACGGTGTTACCCTCAGCGCTTTGTTGGGGTCGGGGGACAATGCGGACGGCAATTTTATCGGCGACGGCACCGCGGCGGGGCGGAACGTCATTTCCGCCAACGGCGATTGTGGCGTGGTGATCAACGGGCATAACAGCAATACGATCAGCGGAAACTATATTGGCGTGGACCCGACCGGCGACGCCGGCCGCGCGAACGACGCTTGCGGGGTTTGGATCAACCAGGGTGCGGACAACGGCGTCATCAGCAACGTCATCTCCGGCAACGATGGCTGGGGTGTTGTGATTGGCGGCAACCTGGCTTCCGTGAATTCGGTGCTGGAGAATTACATCGGTCTCAGCGCCTCAGGCCTGCCACTGGGGAACTCCAGTCATGGCGTTCTCGTGGGCGCTCCCAACAACACCATAGGTAACGTGGGCGATGGCAATACCATCGCCTATAACGGTGGGCGCGGCGTGGCCATCAGCTCGACCGGGCCTTACAGTGGCAACCGCATTCGGGCGAACCTGATCTACTCCAATGGTAGCCTGGGCATCGACCTCAACCTCGATGGCGTGACCCTCAATGACCTCGGCGACCCCGATGCCGGTCCCAACTTGCTGCAAAACTTTCCGGTGCTGACTTCGGCCAGCACCGGAGGCGCCATCGTCGGCACCCTCAACAGCACCGCGAGCACGTCCTTTCGAGTGGAGTTTTTCTCTTCGCCGTCCTGCGACCCCTCGGGGTATGGCGAAGGGCAGGTCTACCTAGGCAGCAACAATTTTACGACCGACGGATCGGGAAACATCGCGGTCAACTTGGCCGCTGGTCCACTGACCGCAGGGCATGCGATAACGGCCACGGCGACCAACCTGACCACCAATGACACCTCGGAGTTTTCGGCCTGTGTGACCGTGGCCGGTGCAGCGCCGCTGCCAGACATCGAAATTCGCGGCAACGCGGTGCTCATCGTCGATGGCGATGTCACGCCTTCGCCCGCCGACTACACCGATTTCGGCAGCACCACGGTGGGCACACCGCTGAGTCGCAGCTTCAGCATTTCGAATCAGGGCCTGGCGGGGTCGCTCCTGACCCTGGGCGCCAACGCGGTCACGCTTTCGGGGGCCGGCTGCGCCGAATTTTCGGTGACCGTGCAACCCGCGACGACCATCACCTGGGGCGGCAATTCGAACTTTACCGTGCAGTATCTGCCGACCAACCCCGGCACCGACACTTGCACGGTCAACGTCAACAGCGATGACGCCGACGAGAACCCCTACAATTTTGTGATCCAGGGTATAGGCAACGCGCCGGCCGCGTCCACCGCCGCGGCGGTTCCCACCTTGTCATCTTGGGGGCTAGGCCTGCTCTCACTGTTCATGGGGCTGGCCGCGGCAATCCGTACGCGGCGCCGTCGCTGAGCGCACCCGGCGCTCAGAATCGGAAACCGGGGAAGCGATGGCGTTTCCCCGTTGCGCTGACGGAGCCCTGCATCGAACTACTCCGCCGCCTTTGCAGGCGCCGGAAGGCGCGAGCTTTTTCCTGAAAGTGCTTCCATGTCGCAAGCCCCCAGCACCGCCTGGCAGGAACAGATTCCCGCCGACGAGGAACAACGCTTCGCGGCATACGCCGAGAAGTTTGCGCTCATCCAGGCCAAGAAGTCCGCCAAATACGGTGCCGGACGCGCCTTGCACCGCAAGCAGCTCTTCGCCGCCAGGGGGCACCTGGAAGTCCTGAGCGGCCTGCCCGAGTTCGCCGCCCAGGGCTTGTTCGCGGCACCCGGAACCCACGAAGTCTGGGTCAGGCTGTCCAATGGCGGCATGGATATCGCGTCGGACCGCCAGCCCGACATCCGCGGTTTCGCCTTGCGCGTGTTCGGCGTCG
Source organism: uncultured Alcaligenaceae bacterium (assembly GCA_964517465.1). Classification (GTDB taxonomy): domain Bacteria; phylum Pseudomonadota; class Gammaproteobacteria; order Burkholderiales; family Casimicrobiaceae; genus JACPUX01. Next base: position 66,539 of record CAZFEK010000015.1, on the reverse strand, counting down.
AAGGTGAATCGGCATTAGGCAATGGGCCGGCGGTGAGCCAGGATTTCACCCTCATCAACCAGGAGAAATTCGCCTTTCCCAAGAGCGACGAGTTCGTCGATTTCGTGGTGGCGGCCTCCGGCGGGAGTGCGGCCCTGGTGAAGTATCTGGTCAAGCGCTACGGTTTTTTCGGCGGGCTCGCACGCATGGGCCAGATGCTCAAGACGGTCAGCCGCCCGTTTGGTGGATTCGCCGCCAATCCCTTCTACAGCGCCGCGCCTATCGCCAGCGGCCCCTATGCCCTGCGGCTGCGCCTGGTGCCGCTGCCATCCAACGGTCCGGCTTTGCGCAGCGCGCCTGAGCGCTGGGGCGAGGAATTCGCCGGCCGCCTCGCCGCCCAGGACCTGGTCTGGGAATTGCAAGTGCAGCCCTTCGTGAGCGAAGCGACGACGCCGATCGAGGATGCCAGCGTCGATTGGCCCACGCCCTATGTCACGGTGGCGAGGCTCATTCTGCCCCAGCAGGATGCGAGCGCCGACCCTGAGTTTGCCCAAACCGTCGCGGCCGCCGTCTTCGACCCCTGGCAGGCGCTGGCGACCCATCGTCCCCTGGGAGACGTGATGCGGGCGCGCAAGGTGGTCTATTTTCAAAGCCAGAAGGGCCGCGGCGCGGCTTGAAATACCCTGCGCCCGAAAACCTGATGCGATCGGAGGCCCCATGAAACTCATCGGCATGCTCGATTCCCCCTATGTGCGCCGCGTAGCGATTTCGCTGCAATTGCTCGACCTCGCTTTCGAGCATCAGTCGCTTTCGGTATTTCGCGGCTTCGATGCCTTTCGGCGCATCAATCCCGTGGTGAAAGCGCCCACTCTGGTTTGCGACGATGGCACGGTGCTCATGGACTCTTCCCTCATCCTGGAATACGCCTAAGCGCTGGCGCGGCCACGCAGCCTCATGCCCCTTGCACTCGAAGCGCTCGCTCGCGACTTGCGTTTGCTGGGCCTCGCGCTGGCGGCTTGCGAGAAGAGCGTGCAAATCGTTTACGAGCGCGAGCTTCGCCCCGCCGAAAAGCAACACGAAGCCTGGCTTGCGCGCGTGTCGGGGCAAATGCTCGCGGGGTTTTCCGAACTCGAACTGGAACTGGAGCGCGCACCGATCGGCTTTACGCGCGGCGCCATCAGCCAGGCGGCGATCACCAGCGCGGTGGCCTTCCATTTCGCCCGGCAAAAGACCGCCGACTTTATGGCGCAGGGCCGTTTCCCTTGCCTGGAAGCGCTGAGCGCCGAGGCCGAAGCGCTGCCTGAATTTCGGGCCGCTCCGTTTGGCGCAGGCACCTACCCCGTGGTCTCGGCGGTTTGACCGCAGGGGTCGCGGGCGGCGATACTTCCACTTTTTCCTCGCGGGCTCACGAGGCTCGCGATCGCCCGTAACCGCCACAAGTGGATGACATCATGCAAGGACACTACCGCCCCGATTTCGACCGATTTCTTTCCGCCCGCGCCCGCGCGCTGCAAAGCTCGGCGATCCGCGAAATCCTCAAGATCACCGAACGCGCCGAGGTCATTTCTTTCGCCGGCGGCTTGCCCGCGCCCGCCACTTTTCCGGTCGAGGCGATGCAAGTCGCCTTCGCCAAGGTGCTCGCCGAACGTGGGCGCGAAGCCTTGCAATACAGCGCCACCGAAGGTTATGCGCCGCTGCGCGAGTGGGTGGCCAGGCGTTTCTCGCGCCCCGAGGCGCCGGTCGTGGCCGATGATGTGCTGATCGTTTCAGGTTCGCAGCAGGGGCTCGATCTTCTGGCCAAAGTGCTGGTCGATCCGGGTGACCGCGTGCTGGTGGAAACGCCGACCTACCTTGGCGCTCTGCAATCGTTTTCGCTATTCGAACCACGCTTCGTGGCGCTCGAATCCGACGCCGACGGCCTCTTGCCCGAGCGCATGGATGAATCCCTGCGCGGTGCGAAGTTTCTTTATTGCCTGCCGAACTTTCAGAATCCCACCGGGCGCCTGCTGCCCCTGGCGCGCCGCCAGGCGCTCGCGGCAAAAGCGCGCGAACTCGATCTCTTGCTGCTTGAAGACGATCCCTATGGTGCCTTGTCTTACGCCGGCGAAGTGCCTCCTGCCATTCGCACGCTTGCACCCGAGCGCACGGTGTACATGGGTTCCTTCTCCAAGATCTTGGCACCCGGCCTGCGTTTGGGTTTCATCATCGCCCCGGCGGCGATCCGCGCCAAGCTGGTGCAGGCCAAGCAGGCCACCGATTTGCACACCGCCACCCTGAGCCAGCAAGCCGCTTACGAAGTGGTGAAAGACGGCTTCCTCGAGCAACACATTCCCAGCATACGCGCGCTTTATCGCGACCAATGCCTGGCCATGCTCGACGCCCTCGCGCGCCACATGCCCGAGGGGGTTGCCTGGAACCGGCCGCAAGGCGGCATGTTCCTTTGGGTGGAACTGCCGCAAGGCCTGGATGCCACCGCCGTGCTTGCCAAGGCGGTCGAACAAAACGTCGCTTTCGTACCCGGCGCGCCCTTCTACGCCCATGCGCCCAAGATCGAAACGTTGCGCCTGGCCTTCGTCACCGTGCCGCCGGCGCGGATCGAGCAGGGCGTGGCGTGTTTGGCGAGGGTGATACGCGCGATGCGCTAACTCCAGAAACGCTTGAAGAATTTCCCCAGGCTGAAGCCCGGGCTGTCTTTGAGGTGCGAAGCGGCGTAGCGTTTGTCTTCGATGAGGATATGGTTGACCAGCCACTCGCGCAGGAAACGCAAGAGGTCCAGGCTGAGATGCCCCCCGTTGAGCACATTCGCGCGTTCGGCACGCAGGCGTTCGATGAACCCCTGATGCGCCTTGCGGTGCGCTTCGAAGCCGCTGTATTCGATCACCCGCATGAAGGTTTCCTCGGCCGTGAAGTGGGTGAAAGTGTACCGGTCGAGTTCGGTGACGATGGCCATCATCTCGTCGCTCGAGGCCTTGGTGACCGTGGCGTTCCAGAGCCGGTTGATGATTTCGAACAGCATCTTGTGTTGCTCGTCGACCTCCGGCAGGCCGACGCTGTATTCATCCTGCCAGCCGACGATGGGTGTTGCGCTGCGCGGAGAGGTCGCGCGGGGGCGGGTTTCGGCAGAATCGTTCATGGCGGGTGCGGCGGGCGTGCCGGGTGGCTGGGTAAAAAAGAACCAGGGTTCTTCGGGGGTCTTCTGTGGCCAGAAAGCGGCGTGTCGGTATGCCTGGTGCTCCGTGCCCCTGCGATGGCGAGGGCGTGGCCGCATGGCCTCCGTTACGCACCACCCCTATCTCCGCCTTCCCCCATCGAGGGGGAGCCGGGTCAAGGTGGCGCGAGCCCTAAGGCCACACCAGACTCCGATGGGCCGGAATTATACACCCGGCGTTCTGGCGGATTCGGCCGAATGCCGAAGGGGCGAAGCTCGCGCGCCGACGCCCCGCTCGGCGCGCTACGCGCTTTGCGCGAAGGAAGCTGATCCGACCGCCGCGCCCTAATCCGCGAGGTGTCGTCCTACCCAAGGCCGCAGCACCTCGACGAGAGCGGGTATATCCAAGTAGAGATGGTCATTGCCCGGCACGGCAGCAAGCTGTCCGCGACTCAAACAGAGCGCGGTTGGCAGTTCAGTGGCTGCGCCGCCCGGATCTTCGATTTGTTGAATGAACAAGGTCTCCACGCCACGAGCAAAGTCCTGGAGAAGGCGAAGGTCTTCTGCCGCCACGGCCTGGAAAGGCGTGCCAATCAGGACTGCCGCGTCGGGACGAAAGCCCTGACCGGCGAAAGCGGTCGCCGCGATGACCGTTCCCAGCGACTTGGCAACGACGAGCTGCGGCGTTTGGTTGCAAAGCCTGTCCGCCTCGAAGGATACACTGGCCTCAGCGTCCGAGTCCCAATGGCGGTAGCGAACAACGCCGGTGTCGGGAAGACCTGCCGCGAGCAGCAGATCACGCAGCCAGGGCTCGGTCTCCTTTCTCCGGCCCGGCAAGGCAATGACGTTCATGGCAAGCTCCGGAAGTGGGGTCGGCAACGCGGTGAGTCACCCCCTAGCGAGAGGGCGCTTCACGGTTTCTGGTACGCGTTGAATCTACATCAAAACCCAAGCGTCTTGTTGCCGCGCCCGGCGTTTCTTGCGCTGCCGCTACCACCCCACGAACACCAACCCCCAAACGCCCGCCATCGCCAGCACCGGCAGTGCCATCACGGCGCCGGCCAGCAGTTGGCGCGGGCGCGTCTGGGCACCGCCCATTTCCGTCGGGTTGACGCCCGGAATACCGCTACTCGCCTGATCCGCAGGCTGCAGCAACTCGGTTATGCCGCTCATGCGACGCTGGCTTGAGGCGTGTTGAACCCCGGTGAGTTCCACTTTAGTTACCAAGGGCCCAAGTCTTCGCATTTCACGGGCAGACATGGGTCGAACCGATGATCCTGGAGGATTTACCAAGGGGCTCGCCTCTTGTTCCTGGCGGGGGAAATACGGGGCTTCTCCCCTTGTTGGGAAACGGGCTCGTTCGCCGCCTGCGGTCGCTCCGGTGCTGCCAAGCGATCTTTTCTGGTTCTGCCTGGTCAGGCTCACGAGTTTCCCTTAGGCACCCACGAAGGTATGTTTGGCGCGGTCAGCCCGGGTTTTCAGAAGGACTGGGACTCGCCGGACTCCAGCGCAGCCTCACGCCGCCCGCGACGCGCTGGGCTCTGGCCATTCACGGCATGGGTATGGCATCATGTTACCTAGGTCGTTGTCGCACGCAGGTATTTCTCCGCACACAAGATAGGTGTGATGAATTCCCTTGAGCAGTACTTCCTCGCGAATCGAGGTCCGCTGATGAACAAGTGGATGCATTACTTCGACATCTATGACCGGCATTTCGCACGCTTTCAGAACAAAGCGCCGGTGATGCTCGAAATCGGCGTGTACCACGGCGGATCGCTGGGCATGTGGAAGGAGTATTTCGGCCCGGGCGCCAAAATCATCGGTGTCGACATCAATCCGCGCGCCAAACGTTTCGCCGATGAACAGGTCACGATCGAAATCGGCGACCAATCCGATCGCACTTTTTTGCGGCAGTTGCGTGCCAGTTACCCCCGAATCGATATTTTGCTCGATGACGGTGGGCATACCGTCGAGCAACAGCGAGTCAGCTTTGAAGAAATGTTCGGCGCCGTCGCCCATGATGGCGTATACCTGATCGAGGATGCGCACACCAGCTATTGGGCCGAATACGGCGGCGGACTGCGCGAGGAAGGATCGTTCATCGAATTCTGCAAGTGCCTGGTCGACGATCTGAACGCCTGGCATGTGCGCGAATGGGAGGGTAAGGACCCATCCGAGGTGGCCAAAGCGGCGCATTCGATTTCCTTCTACGACAGCGTCGTGGCCATCGAGAAGCGGCTCAAGACGCCGCCTTTTGCGCGCATGACCGGAAAGCTCTCTTTCCTATCGCTGGACGAGTAGCGCAGCGTGCTGTCCGTCACCAGAAACGCCGCCTGCCCATGCGGCAGCGGAAAGAAGTTCAAGCAGTGTTGCGGCGCCTTGGCGAACCCTGCGGGTGATTGGATGCCGGCTTATCCGGGGTGGGACACGCTTGCGCCGGAAGTTCGCTCCAGTCTTTGGGCAAGGATGGAAGCCGCATTGCGGGAGCAGCGTTCGCGCAATCTCGACCGCGCGCGCGAGCTCTATACCGAAGTACTGAGTCAAGCGCCCGATACCTTCGACGCGCTGCACATGCTCGGTGTGATCGAAATGGAAATGGGCGATTTTGCCCGCGCCGAGGAACTGATACAGGCGTCGCTTCGTCTTGCGCCGACTGCGCAGGCAAAGGACAACTTGGGCGTTTTGTACCAGCGCTGGCGCGCCCGCGAGGGCATGTATTCCCTGCGAACGATTCAACTGGTAGACGCCATCGGCGTATTTTCCGGGAGCATGCCTCGATTCGGCCAAGGCCGCGAGGCGAATGCTCCGGTGGAGGAGTTCTTCGCTTCCGGAGGAGCGCTTCACATCGTCGTTCCAGGCGATGTGCTCAACGCCGCCTCGAATCACTTGGGGCTTCGACTGCTCGGCGACCAGCAGAAGGCGGGTCGGAGTGCGAAGTTGTGGTGCAATGGGACTGCGCCCGCCGCGCCGCAGTTTGCCCGGACCGCCAGCGCGATCGACGCTGGGGAGCGTTCCTATCCCGTCGACGGTTGCGTCGCCATTGCCGGCCTCAACCCGGCCATGCTGGAGTGGCTGCCCTTGGCGGCCGAGCACCTCGAGACTATTTTCGTGCTTTTCGACGCGCGAGATCCGCAGCCCTTGTGCGCGCTCCTCGGACAACTTCCTCTCGCGGCCCTGGGAAAGCTCCGCTTTGTCGCAAGAAGCAAAGAGATCCTCGACGATTTCGGTTTGGAGGGCATCGTCGATCCACATCTGCTTGCCAAGCCGCTACGAGCCGGAACTTCGCGTAGGCCGTCGGCCAAACCGCGCATCGGCGTGTTTCTCATGCCACTGGGCGGCCGAGATGATCTTCCCCGATGGGATCTGCTCGCTTGGCTGCGCAGTCAGGAGATCTTCATACGCCTGCTCTACCCCCGACCGTTGCCCAGCCCACACCTACCCAACGACGAGGAGCACTTAATCAGTTTGGTGAGCGATTGGAGCGATGCCTGGGGCGAGGACTTGGATGCTTTGGTCTATTGGGGTGCCGAACAGCGAGCGCATCAGTTCGACAGTCTACTGGTCGAAGCACGAGCCCAAGGACTGCCGATCGTCGCTGATCACGCTGCGGAAACGGCGGGTTTGGGCGAGTTCGACGAGGTCTTTTTCACCGCCGAGGAAGCCCGGAACGGCGTGAGCAGACTGCTGGAGAAACTGCGTGGCTGAGGCGAGCATCAAACCTGCAGCGGGTGGGAGAGGCGTCGCCTGGGTGCTACTGGACGAGCGCGTCGGATCGGCCGAGACCTGGGATGTAGGGCAGGTGTTGGCGGAAACCGGGAACTGCTTCGCAGCGGTGGTCATGCCCTTGGGTACTGACCCTGATGCTGCGGTGGCCGCTGCGATTCGTTGCCACCGAGACTTTGGCGTGGCGATCATGCCCTGCGTGCGCCAGAATGCGCTGGCCGACGCAGTCCAGCCCTTGTTGCAGTGCGTCGCCCGGCTTCTGGAAGCGGGAGTCTTGCGACGAGGGGAAGCGGTCTCTCCCACGGTGCTGATCGACGCGGCCCCCAAGGTTCAACGGGGGTTCACCGAGGTCGATTCATTCGTTCGCAGTCTACGCGCCACCGGCGTATCCTCGGTCGCCTGGATCGAGCGCCTGGTCATGCCAAGCCAAGCTCCCGCCGGGGTCGATTTTTCGGTGCCTTGCCCGACGGTCAGTTGGGATAGTCTCCGGCCGGAAGTTGAACCCCGCCCGCACGAAGCGCTCGATCTGATTGCCGGTTCGGTGCACCACGGCGTCGATGACGCAAAACTTGCGGCCAGTGCGATCGTGCTTACCGGGCGACGCAGCACCTGGGGTGGCGAACCCTTCAAACTCACAGGAATCGGAGCGCCGGTGCAGCAGCTGTGGTTGGAGAACGCTCGGCGGTTCGCCCAAAATCGCTTCCCACCGGGGCAGAACCTCGCCTTCCTTCGCTTGATGGGGCAGCGCGGTGAGCGCTTGCCAGGCTGGTTGCCGGGATTTCTGCGCGATCCGAGTCGACCCTCCATGGTTTGCCCGCCAGCCGCAGCGGCCCTGCCAACGCTGGAGTGGCGAAGCACCGTCCGGCCGCGCGTCGCGGTCATTGTTCATCTGTATTACCCCGAGCTCTGGCCGGAGTTCCTGAAGGTCCTGAGGGCTTTCCCTATCGCCGCCGACGTCTACGTCAGCACGCCCCTGGTCATTGCACCCGCGGTGCGCGCCAGAATCCGCCGGGATTGCCCCGATGCCATCGTCTTCGGGGTGCGCAACCTTGGCCGCGACGTGTTGCCCTTTCTGCACGTATTGCGCAGCGTGGGGGCCGATGCCTACGAATTTGTGCTCAAACTGCATGGCAAGAAATCCGTTCACATGACCGACAGAGAAGGCAGCCAGGTGCTGGGCGGGGGTGAGGCCTGGCGTCATACTGCAGTGGAGGAACTGGCCGGTTCGACGGAGCGCATCGAGGCGATCCTGGGTTACCTCGAGGCCAGGCCGGAGGTGGGGATGCTCGCTCCGGCCAACCAGCTGTTCAGCCAGGAGAAGTGGCGCTGCGGAACGGGGACGCTGGTCGAGCACTTGTGCTTGAACCTGGGCGTGAAAGCGCGCGCCACCCATTTTCCCGCTGGCACGATGTTTTGGCTGCGACCTCGGGCGATTGCGCAGCTGCTCACCGCCGCCCCCGGCTTGCTGGACTTCGAGCGCGAATGCGGTCAAGTGGACTGCACCTTGCATCACGCCATCGAACGCTTCATGGCTCATGCCGCGGTGGAAGGTGGTTATCGTCTCGCCGATACGAGCTGCCTCGGCTCTGTCTGAGCGCGAAGCTCGTCCCGGCGAAAACTCTGGGTCGGAGCCGCAGCGGTGTAAAGCGACCGGACCGGTCGGCTTCGCGGTCCAATCCTCCGCGAGCTTTCCGATTCCTCTCGATCGATTGCCAGGAGCAAGCGGCGGGAGGGGGCGTCGCGCCTGGCGGCTTTTTTGCCGAGCACTTCTTGGCACCGACCGCCCAAGTCGTCGCCCTTACCACACCCAGAACACCATGCCCCAGGTGGCGCTCATCACCGCCACGGGCAGCACCATCAGGGCACTGGCGAGCATTTGGCGCTGGCTGGCACAGCTCGCCCGGCGCACAAGCTGTGCGACCAGCCACAGCGAGGTGATGCTGCCCAGGGCAAGAAGGCAGAGGCGGAAAGCGGGCAACCAACCCAGCCACACATGCTCCGCCTTCAAGTGGCTCACGGTGAGCATGGTGAGGCCGAGGATCACGCTGGCGGCGGCCAGCGGCGTGAGGGCCAGGGTGAGTCGTTCCCAGGAAAGCCGCGCATCGGCGAGGAGACGCGAGGCGGCGAGCGGGGCAAGCAGCAGCAAGCCGCCCAGAGCAAAGCCCCCGCCCAGCAGGTAGGCGACGATCAGCGTGCCATCGAGCCAAGTGAAAAGATCATTGGCCTCGGGGTAGTGGGTCAGGAGCCACCAAGGCGCATCGTTGTCGAGCAGTGCGAACCATTCGCGCTCCACCAGCCGCTCGGCGAGAAAAAGTTTCAGATCCCGAAACCACGGGCTGACCGTCCATTGGAAAGCGGCGCTTGCCACACCCAGAATGCCGAACAGCAGGGTCAAGGCATCGACCCGCCGCGCCGGAGTGTCGACGTCCAGCACTTCGGCGAAGGGCGAGCGCGCGCTGAAGTTCACGGCTTCACGTTGCCCGGCGCAGCGGCCGCAGGCATGGCATTCGGAAGTGCTTTGCATTCGTCGCACATCCACGAGCGGGGCGCAGTTCACCGGCACCACCGGGCCGCGGTATCGCGCCCAGGCATCGCGGTCGACGCGGTAATGGAGCGGCGCGATTTTGGCGAGTACCGCGAACACCCCCGATGCCGGGCAGAGGTAGCGGCACCAGATGCGTTTCTCACGACCGTACATCAAACCGATCGCGATGGCGGCAAGGGTCGAGCCGCCCAGAATCAGGGCGGCGGCTTGCGGGTATTCGTACACGCTGACCAGTTGCCCGTAGAGCGTGGTGGCGAGAAAGGCGAAGAGCGGCCAGCCCGGCCACTTCAGCCAGCGCGGCAGGGCGCGGCCGCGGCCGTAGCGGCTCGCCCATTCCGAGAGCGCGCCTTCGGGGCAGAGCAGTCCGCACCACATGCGCCCCAGCAAGACCGTGGCGGCCATCACCCCCGGCCACCACAAGCCCCAGAACACGAACTGCGCGAAGAGCCGCAAGTTGTCCCAAAGGTGCGCGCTCTCCGGCGGCAGCGGCAGGAACAGCGGCACGACGATGAGCGCGGCATAAATCAGCACCACCGCCCACTGCATGCCCAGGATGAGGGGCCGGTGCCGGCGCAGGAACAGCCCCAGCGCGGCAAGCCGCCCGGCGGGCGCGGGCAGGCTGCCACGCGGCGCTTCGATGGCGATCACCCGATGATTCATCTCGCTCGGCGCCAGGCGTAAACCACCAGCAGCCAATAGCCGGCCCAGGCAAGGAGCGTGGTGAGCGCCGGTCGAGCCCGATAGCCGGAGAGGTCGGCAAAAACTTTGCCCGTGGTGCTGGCGTCGTCGAGCAAGGGGCTCGCGTCCCACACCGGGTCGAGGAGGGCGGGCAGCCAATCGGCGCCGATCATGCGGTCGACGGCCGCGACGAGCAGGGATGAAGCCAGCACCAGCAAAAGCAGCGCCGACACGCGCAGAAGCAGCGTCAGCTTGAGGCGGGCGAGGCTTTTGGCGGCGATCACCGCGGTGAGCACCGCCGCGGCGAAGCCGCCCAGCGCTCCCAGCGCGAGTCCTTGGGCCGCGCCGCCTTGCGCCATGCCGTAGAGAAAGATCACCGTTTCGGCACCTTCGCGGGCGACCGCGAGTGCCGCCACCGCGGCCACCCCCAGCGTGCCGGCGCGCTGCTGCGCCCGCGTCAGCTCGCCGTGGAGACGGCTGCGCAACTCGCGCCCATGGTGATGCATCCACAACACCATTTGGGTGATGAGCCCTGCGGCCACCAGAAGCGCCGCGGTCTGGAAGACTTCGAGCGCGTTGCCGCTCAACCCGTCCTGCACGGTGATGAGCGCCCAAGCCAGCACCGCGGCCAGCGCGACACCGGCGGCGAGCCCGCCGATCAAAGCGCGCCGGCCCTTGCCGCTGGGGTCGTTGATCTGGAGCCAGGCGAAAAGAATGCCGGCCACCAGCAGCGCCTCGAGACTCTCGCGCCACACCACAAAAAACGCATTTCCCAAGGTCGGCCTCCTATTTCGCCACGATCAAACCCTGCGCGGTGGCCGGGTGGAACTCGTCGAAAAACTTGTAGCTGCCGGGCTTCAAGGGGGCGAACACCAGCGTTCTCGTCACCCCCGGGGCGAGCACCGATTCCTTGCGCAGTTCGAGGCTTTCGAATTCGGCGGCGCTTTGGCCTTCGTTGCGCACTTCCAGCCGGAACTTCTGATGGGCGGGCACTTGCAGGGTTTCGGGCAGGAGCCGGCCGTCTTTCATCACCAGCACGAAAGTGGGCGGCTCCTGGGCCTCCACCGCCCAGGGGACACCCGACAACAAGAAGAAAAGCAGCGCCGCGTATCGCATCGCCGGCTCAATAGCTCAGATTGGCGCGCAGGCCAAAAAGCTTGACCTGACGCGCCTCGGGGTTGGCGCCGCCGCGGGCGATCCATTGGAAGTCCGGGCTGATCTCGAACTGGGGTGTGATGCGGTAGCGGTAGTAGATTTCCGCCACTTTCTCGGCTCCCGCGGGGTTGAAACTCGCGTCGGGGATGCCGTCACCGTCCAGATCGAGGGCGCCGCCGGCGTTGCGGTAGGCGCTACTGGCCTTGAGCCAGGAAAACCCGAGCCCTAAGGCATCCGCGCCTCGGCCCCAAAGGCTGCCGTTCACTTCCGCACCCGCGGCCAGGGCCTGGTTGAAGGCCAGATCGCCCTTGAGCATGCGCCCGTAGCGCGCGAACAGACGCAAGTGGTCGGCCGCCTGCTGGTCTATGGACATCCCCACGCCGCTGTGGCGGTGTACCGTGCTGCCGTCGAACTCCACGGTCTTGCCGCGCGTCCAGGCGTAGGCGCGGTAATTGCCCGACAGGCCGCTGAAACGCAGTTTTTTCTCCGCTTGCAGCATGGCCAGCGGGGCGGTAAAGCTCCTTTGGTAATTGGCGCCCTTGTCGCCCGCCCCGAACACGCCCAGCGACACGCGCCACGCTTCGCTCTTGTTGGTTTCATTGAGGTAGGACGCAATGAAGCCGGGCTGGAAGCCGTTGGCGTCGACGCCCACTTCTCCGCCCGCATCCAGGAGCGGGTTATGCACGAACACCGAATTGAGGAACTGCGCGCTCTCGTCGCCGGCGACTTCGTTCTGATCGAAGAAACCGAAAATGTCGACCTTGCCGAAAGTGACTTCGAGCTTCTCCTTGGAACGCTGCTTGAATCCGCCCAAAGGCAGCGGGATGCTCGCCTGGTACCAGGCCTGTCCCAGCACCGCCACCGAATCGTCGGGCGAGGCGCCGCTGGCGCGGAAAGCCACGGCATTGGGTGCGCTGGCGAAGTGACCGAGATTGCCCAGCGCCGTGTTGAGGCCCAGGCCCTGGCCGATGCGCACATGGCCGAAGAGCTTCTGGTCGATGTCGCCCAAGGGGTCCAGCGGCAATTCCACAGTGACGTCGGCACGGTAGTTGAGCTGGCTGCCGCCCTCGGCCGTGCCTTCGGGCAGCCCCGCAGCGCGCTGCGCGAGGGTGCTCAGGGCCGCGCTGACCGCGACGCCGTCGAGTTTTTCGGCCAGTTTGGCGGGCTTTTTCATGTCCAGAACGTCTTTTTCCACCGCCTTCAGGCGCGCGGTGAGTTCCGGCTCATATTGCGAAACGCGCTCGCTGTCGAGGCCTTTGGCCACGGCCTCGCGCTCGCTCTTCAAGGCCTTCACTTCCTTTTCGAGTTCGGCGTTGCGGGTTTCGAGGCGCTCCAGGCGGTCGAGAAGTTTTTGCCATTGGGCGTTGTCATTGGCCGCGGTGGCGGGCGCGGCGAGGCCGGCGGCGAGCAGCGCCAGGGCAAGGGGGGCAAAGCGCATGTCAGTAGCCGCCCTTCTTGCCTATGCCCACATAGGTGAACTCATATTCCACCTCGAAAGGTTTGAACCATGGCCGCACGCCGGTGGCGCGGTCGGTGTGCCGCCCGAAGTGCGCGTGTTTGTTTTCCGAGGGCGGCAGGATGGTGTATTTCACCTTGTATTTGCCTGGGCCGGAAAGCTTGATGTTGTCGCCGTAATGCGGGCCGTCGTTGGCCACCATGGGCATGAATTCGCCGGCCACTTTGAAGTCGCCGCCGATTTTGCTGACCTCGTACTTGACCACGAGGTAAGGAATCCAAGCGCCTTCCTCGAAACCGTTGGGGTTGTTGGAGAGGGCATGGATGTCGGCTTCGATGTGTACGTCCGACTCGGACGCTTTTCTCATCATGCCCTCAGGTTCCATTTCCACGGGCTGCAAATACACCGCGGCGATTTCCATGCCGGCGCGGTGCTGCGGGACGCCTATGGGGTATTCGAGGGCCAGGGCCGGGGTGGCGAGCAAAGCGCTCAGGGCGAGGGCGCAAAATAGTTTCTTAGATGTAGACATGAAGGTTCTCGGGTGGGGAGGGGTTTCTCGTTTCAAGACAACATTTCCGGCAAGGGGCGGGCATAGGCGATGCGCATTGCCCCCGTGCCCACGGTCTGCCAAAGCAGGGCCGGCGGCGGGCCGGTGAGCCAAAAATCGGGCGGCAAAGTGACGATCTCCCGTCCGGTGGCCTTGGCCTGGCCAAGGCCGGGGAGGTTATCGGCGCGTGGTTTGGGCAAGGGCATGCATGGCTCCTTTCTGAGACTTGCGGATGAGGGTGGTCAATTAAGGCGAATAATAATACGAATGATTCGCATTGACAACAAGCGTTCGTGGTTTTTCTATTTCTTGGGATTTAGGTCGGAAACACAGACGGAAGCCGTCGCGCCCCGGAAACCGGGGCCTGGGCCAGTGGGCGGCCCAAGGGAATCAGGCGTAGGTGTTGATGTTCGAGCCGAGCGTGCTGGTGCTTGGGCCAGCCGCTTCGAGCACCTGAATCAAAACTTCGGCGCTATTCTTTTCGATGTCCAGCGCCTTCTTGAGCACGGCCAGACTCACCGCCTGATGATTACGGACGGCGGCAAGCTGAGTGGCCAGATTGGCGATGGAGGTGACATCGGTGCCCATGCGCCGTTAACGGCCGCAGGTGTTTTTGCTTGAGGAAGGATTGCGGGTGCCCCGCCTTTGCCAGCAGATGGGGGCGGCCCGTTTTCCTATTTGAACACCACGGTTTTGTTGCCGTGCACCAGCACCCGGTCTTCGAGGTGATAGCGCAGGCCTCGGGCGAGCACCGAGCGCTCTACTTCCTTGCCGTATTGCACCACGTCTTCGACCTGATCGCTGTGATCTATGCGGACCACGTCCTGCTCGATGATGGGACCGGCGTCCAGCTCACCGGTGACGTAATGGCAAGTAGCGCCGATTAGCTTCACCCCGCGCTCATAGGCTTGGTGGTAGGGTTTGGCGCCGATGAATGAGGGCAAAAAGCTGTGATGAATGTTGATGATGCGATTGGGGTAGCTGGCGCAGAGCTCCGGCGGCAGAATCTGCATGAAGCGCGCCAGAACCATTACGTCGCCGCGGTGGTTCTCGAACAGCCGGCGAACCTCGCGAAAGCCTTCGGACTTGGTTGACGCGGTCATCGGAACATGATGAAAAGGAATGCCGTGCCAATCGACGAAGCTCTGCAGGTCGGGATGATTGGAGATGACGCACGGAATCTCGAACTGCAGATCCTTGGCCCGCCAGCGGTAAAGCAAATCATTGAGGCAGTGATCGTGTTTGCTCACCAGGACGATTACTCGCTTGGGCAGCGCCGAGTCGGTCACGCCCCAGGCCATCTGATATTCGTGGGCGAGGGGTGCAAAACGCAGGCGCAGTTCGTCGATTCCGAAGGGCAGCGAAGCGGCGTCGATCTCCTGGCGCATGAAAAACACGCCGTCGGCCTGGTGGTAATTGGCCTCGGCAATAGAGCCGCGATGGCCGGCGATGAATCCGGCGACTGCGGCGATGATCCCCGGGCGATCGGGGCAGGTGATGTTGAGGGTGTAGAAGCGTTCTGGGCGCATGGGCGAGGTTCTCGGAAGGCGCAATATTGTAGCGCGAGCGCGGCTCTTCTCGCGCCGATGTCGCGGATCTCGGCGGGCATGACGCGGCAGGCATATACAAAGCGCTGGTCGACGATTAAGCTTGCCCGCTTCCGACCTGGCGTAGCGCGGCCGGCAGGCCCAAAGGCCTTTTTTGCCCGATGCCGCGTCAAGTCAGGGCCGTCCATGAGATGACCCCCGGAGGAGCAATGCGGATCGGTGTACCCAAAGAAATCAAGAACCACGAATATCGCGTCGGTCTTACCCCCGCATCGGTGCGGGAAGTGGTGCAGCACGGCCACACGGTGCTGATCGAGAGCAAAGCCGGCCTGGGCATCGGCGCCCCCGACGAAGACTATCGCAAAGCCGGAGCCGCCGTGCTGGCAACGGCGGAAGAGGTCTTTGCCGGGGCCGAGATGGTGGTGAAGGTCAAAGAGCCTCAGGAGGTGGAGCGCAAGCGCTTGCGTCCGGGGCAAGTGCTTTTTACCTATTTACATTTGGCGCCCGACCCCGAACAGACCCGCGACCTGGTGACCAGTGGCGCAACTTGTATCGCCTATGAAACCGTTACTTCAGCCAGCGGCGGACTGCCTCTCTTGGCGCCGATGTCGGAAGTGGCCGGGCGCATGTCGATCCAGGCCGCGGCGCATTGCCTGGAGCGGGAAGCGGGCGGAATGGGCGTGCTCTTGGGCGGCGTGCCGGGTGTGGACAACGCCAAAGTGGTGATTCTCGGCGGCGGAGTGGTCGGCGCCAATGCCGCGCTCATGGCTGTCGGTCTGGGCGCCGAAGTGGTGGTCATCGATCGCTCGGTCGACGTCCTGCGGGGCTTGGTGCGCCAATTCGGCACGCGCATACGCACGCTGGCTTCGAATGCCGCCGCCATCGAGGCGGAAGTGACCAGCGCCGCGGCGGTGATCGGCGGAGTGCTGATCCCGGGCGCTGCAGCGCCCAAGCTGGTCAGTCGTGCCATGGTGCAAGCCATGCGTCCGGGTGCGGTCGTGGTCGACGTGGCGATCGATCAAGGCGGGTGCTTCGAGACTGCGAAGGCCACGACCCATGCCGCGCCCACCTATGTGGTCGACGGCGTAGTGCATTATTGCGTGGCCAACATGCCGGGGGCGGTGCCGCGCACTTCCACCTACGCGCTCAACAACGCTACGCTCCCCTTTGTTTTGGCGCTGGCAGACAAGGGCTGGCGGCGGGCGCTGAGCGAGGACCAGCATCTGGCCAACGGGCTCAACGTGTTTGATGGCAAGATCACTTGCGCCGGGGTCGCCGAGGCGCTGAACTACAGCTTCGTCGATCCGCGCACCGTGCTTCAAGCTTGATCGGGCAGCAGTTCGGGCAATGCGGCGAGGTCGGAGATGATCGCATCGGGCACGGCGCCCAGTTGTTCTAGCGGCGCGCCGGCGCGATTGACCCAGACCGTGGTGAAGCCGAAAGCTTTGGCGCCGGCGGCGTCCCAGCCGTTGGAAGAAATGAACAAAATCTCGTCCGCCGGACAGCGGAAATGTTCCACTGCCAAGTGATACACCCGCGGGTCTGGCTTGTAGAGCGCCACCGCGTCCACGCTCAGAATGGCCTCCAGATACTGCGCCAGTCCGGTGTTCGCAGCCAGGGGTTCGAGCATGGCTCGGGTGCCGTTGGAGAGAATGGCAAGGCGATAGTTTGCCAAGGCGGCCAGCACCGCCGGTACCTCGGGATAAGGTGCGAGTTTCAGGTAGGCATCCATCAGCCGCACCGCGCTTTCCGGGCTCAGGTCCAAGCCTCGGTGCTCGGCGGCCCAGTCGAGCGCGTCGCGCGTGACTTGGGAAAAATCTTCCCAGCGCCCCATGAGGCAACGCAGCCAGGTATATTGCAACTGCTTTTCCCGCCAAGCCAAAGAAAGCGCCTCGCCTTGGCCGGGAAACAAGGAATCGCAGAGCGCAACCACCGAGTGCACGTCGAAAAGCGTGCCATAGGCGTCAAAAGCCAAGGCGGTGATGGGTTGATGCAGCGGCATGGAGCTAAATTAGAACTCGCAGCGCGCGGTGTCAACCGGCGCCACTTTTCGTGGATGTCACTGAAATGATCATCGAACCTGGCAAGACCGCACTAAAGGACTGGCGCCAAATCGCTCTCGCGCCGCAGGAACTGCAACTCGATGCCGCCAGCCGCGACGGCATTAGCGCCTCGGCGCGCCTGGTGGGAGAGATCGTCGCGCGCAACGAGCCCGCTTATGGCATCAACACCGGTTTTGGCAAACTGGCCAACACCCATATACCCCTCGATCAACTGGAGCGGTTGCAGACCAATCTGGTGCTCTCGCATAGCGTGGGCACCGGGCCGCTTTTGGATGACGACACCGTGCGCCTCATCCTGGCGCTGAAAATCGCCAGCGTGGCGCGCGGATACAGCGGCGTGCGGCCGCAAGTCGTCGATGAGCTGATCGCCCTGTTTAATGCCGAAACCTATCCCTGCATTCCATCCAAAGGTTCGGTGGGCGCCTCGGGCGATTTGGCGCCCCTGGCGCATCTCACCGCAGCCCTGATGGGTCTGGGCGAACTGCGGGTGAAAGGCGAGCGCCTGCCGGCCGCCGAAGGGCTGGCGCGCCTAAACCTGGCGCCTTTGCGCCTGGCGGCCAAAGAGGGCTTGGCGCTCTTGAACGGCACTCAGGTCTCGACTGCGCTGGCCTTGCAAGGCCTGTTTGCGGCGGAAAACGTGTTTGCCGCCGCGGTGGTGTCCGGCGCCTTGGCGGTGGACGCGGCGCGCGGCAGCGATGCGCCTTTCGACCCGCGCATTCATGAGGTGCGAGGTCACGCCGGGCAAATGGTGGTGGCGAAGCGCTATCGAGAGCTCCTTGCAGGCAGTGCGATCCGCCGCTCGCATCTGGTGAACGATGAGCGGGTGCAAGACCCCTACAGCTTGCGCTGCCAGCCGCAGGTGATGGGCGCCTGCCTCGATCAATTGCGGCACGCGGCGGCGGTGCTCAGTGTCGAAGCCAACGCCGTTTCCGACAACCCGCTCATTTTTTGCGATACCGGCGACGTGCTTTCGGGCGGCAACTTTCACGCCGAGCCAGTGGCTTTTGCCGCGGACAATCTTGCGCTGGTCATTGCCGAAATGGGCGCTTTGGCCGAGCGTCGCATCGCCTTGCTGATCGATGCCAACCTCTCCGGTTTGCCGCCCTTCCTTACCCCTGAGCCCGGCGTCAATTCAGGCTTCATGATCGCGCATGTCACCGCCGCGGCGCTGGCGTCCGAGAACAAGAGCCTGGCGCATCCGGCCAGCGTCGACAGCCTGCCGACCTCGGCCAATCAGGAAGACCACGTCAGCATGGCAACCTATGCCGCGCGGCGCCTCAAAGACATGGCTGAGAACAGCGCCACGATCGTCGCCATCGAATTGCTGGCGGCGGCACAGGGCATCGATTTTCATGCACCGCTGCTGACTTCGCCGCGCCTGTCGGACGCGCATCGGCGCATCCGCCGGCGTGTTCCCTTCATGGGCGAGGATCGATTCTTTGCGCCCGAAATCGAAGCCGTCAAGCGCATGGTGCTGGAAGGCGCCTTCAACGATTTTGCGGCCGATTTGTTGCCTTCGCTTGCATGAAGTCCCGTGTTTGGCTCAACGCGAGCCTTGCCACCCTGACCGCGCCACATGACTTCGGTGTGGTGCGCGACGGCGCCATTGCCGTCGAGGCGGGGCGCATCGCCTGGATCGGGACGCGCCCGTCGCTTCCGGAAAAATGGCGCAAGGTCGAGGCGATCGATGCCGGCGGAGCTTGGATCACGCCGGGGCTCATCGATTGCCACACCCATCTCGTCTATGCGGGCAATCGCGCCGATGAGTTCGAGGCGCGGCTAGAAGGCGCCAGTTACGCCGACATCGCGGCGCGCGGCGGAGGCATACTCGCCACCGTTCGCGCGACCCGCGCTGCCAGCGAAGACGAGCTCGTGCGCCAAAGCAGGCCGCGCCTCAAGGCGCTGGCCGCACAGGGCGCGACCACGGTGGAAATCAAATCGGGTTATGGGCTGGAGACGGCGAGCGAACTCAAGATGCTGCGCGCGGCCCAACGCCTGGGAGAAGAGGAGGGCCGGCGGGTCTGCGCCACTTTTCTGGGTGCCCACACCCTGCCGCCGGAGTTTGGCGGCCGCCCTGACGCTTACCTCGATTTGCTGATCGACGAGATGTTGCCGCAGTTGGTTTGCGCGCATTTGGCCAGCGCAGTCGACGCCTACCACGAGCACCTCGCCTTCGACGCCGCGCAGGTCCGTCGGCTATTCACCGCCGCGCAGCGCCTGGGTTTGCGCGTGAAACTCCACGCCGATCAACTGCGCGACAATGGCGGCGCCGCACTGGCGGCCGAATTTGGCGCGCTTTCGGCAGATCACTTGGAATACAGCAAGGAGAGCGGCATTGCGGCGCTGGCGAGTGCCGGAAGCGTTGCCGTCTTGTTGCCTGGCGCTTTCTATTTCCTGCAGGAGAAAACCCCGCCCCCGATCGCGGCGATGCGCAAAGCCGGCCTGCCCATGGCGGTGGCTAGCGATTGCAATCCGGGCACCTCGCCCTTGGTTTCGCTTCCCTTGGCGATGAATCTCGCCTGCGTCTTGTTCCGCCTCACGCCGCTGGAAGCCTGGCAGGGGGTGACGATCCACGCCGCGCGTGCCTTGGGCCTGGCCGATGAAGTGGGCAGCCTGGCGCTTGGTAAGCGCGCCGACTTCGCGCTGTGGGATTTCGAGTCTCCGTCGGAACTGGTGTATGCCCTAGGCGGCAATGCCTGCCTGGGTACCGCGATGGGAGGAGCGGGCCTTGAGCAATGAGGTTTTCGATCTGGTTTCCGCAGAGGCCCCGCTTCTGATCAGTATGCCGCACGTCGGCACCGGCCTGCCCGCGGAATACGCGGCGCGCATGACGGCTGCGGCGCTCGACTTGCCGGACACCGATTGGCATGTCGATCGCCTCTATGCCTTTGCGCGGGACTTAGGCGTGAGCATGATCGCAGCCAAATTGTCACGTTATGTCATCGATCTCAATCGCGACCCGCAAGGCGCAGCCTTGTATCCAGGCGCGGACAACACTGAGCTATGCCCCACTACCACCTTCGCCGATGAAGCCATTTATCGCCCCGGGCAGGTTCCCGATGCGGCCGAGGTGGAGAAACGTCGCCAACGCTACTTCGCGCCTTACCACGCTGCCATCGAGCGCGAGTTGCAGCGCATCGAAGCGCGCCATGGATGTGCTTTGCTGCTCGACGCGCACTCCATTCGCGCTGTGGTGCCGCGGTTTTTTTCCGGGCGCCTGCCCGATCTGAATCTAGGCACCGCCGGGGGGAGAACTGCCGCACCGGAACTCGAAGCGCTGGCCTTTGAGGTGCTCGCGCGGGAAAAGGGGTTCAGCAGCGTATTGAACGGCCGCTTCCAGGGCGGATTCATCACTCGGCATTTCGGTCAGCCGCAAGCGCATCGCCATGCACTGCAGCTCGAAATCGCCCAAGACTGCTATATGAACGAAGCGGCGCCCCTGGAGTGGAGTGCCCGGCGGGCGGGTGCGCTGATCGGCTTGCTGGAGCGCTTCATCGCGGCGCTGCTTACTTTTCGGCCGAGGGTCTGATGCGCCGAGTTTACGTTGCCACGCAACGCCTCGATGCCTATCTCCTGCGCGATGCCTTGGCCCACCGGGGTATCGAAGCACAAGTTTTTAATGAATACGCCCAAGGGGGGCTGGGTGACATTCCCCTCGACGCGGTGCAACCGCAAGTTTGGGTGGATGACGAGGATTTCGAATCCGCGCAAGAAGTGGTGAGCGAGTTTCGAAACCGCGGTCCGGAGGCGCCCGGCAGAATTTGCCCCTATTGCGAGGAACTCAACCCGGGCAGCTTTGAATTGTGCTGGAAGTGCGGTGGCGGACTGGAATCGACGCAATTGGGAGAAATCCGATGAATTTTCGTGCCGCTGGCGTGTTTCTGCTCGTCCTTTTGTTGGCGCCGCATACGCTGGCTCAGACTTCGCCGCTTCCTGGCGGAATGCGCTTGGGCGACGCGCTTGCGCCGCGGCTCTACGATTTGCACCTCACCGTGGATCCGGGCGAAAACGAATTTCAAGGTCAAGGGCATATCGCAGTCACCATCAAGTCGCCGATGCAGCGTATTTGGATCCATGCTCGGCAGCTCAAAATTAAGCGTGTCGAGGCGCAAATCGCTGGACGCAGGGTTAGTGGCACGGCGCAGGATGGCAACGACGAAGTGGTCGGCCTGTCTTTTGCGGAGACGCTGCCCGCCGGTGAGGCAAAGATCTTCCTGCACTGGACGGGGCGTATCGAAGTTCTGGACACGCGCGGCGTTTTCAAGCAGAAAGAGGGCGGGGCCTGGTATGTCTACACCCAGTTCCAGGCGCTTTCGGCGCGAAGGGCTTTTCCCTGCTTCGACGAACCGCATTGGAAAACGCCCTGGCACTTACAGCTCACCGTGCGCGACGAACACTCGGCGTTTGCCAATTCGCCGCCAGTCGGTGAAACACCGGCGAGGTCCGGGTGGAAAACGATCCGGTTCGAGCCCACGCCGCCTTTGCCCAGCTATCTGGTGGCCTTTGCCGTCGGCCCGTTCGAGGTGGTGGACGGCGGCAGGGCCGGGGTCAATCGAACCGCCTTGCGTTACATCGTGCCGCAAGGGCGCCGCGGCGAGGTCGACTACGCCCGCGAGGTGACCCCCAAGATCCTGGAGCTCCTGGAAGCCTATTTCGGTACGCCCTACCCCTTTGCCAAACTCGACAGTGTGGTCATCCCGCAAACCGTGGGTTTCTCGGCGATGGAGAACGCGGCGCTGATCACGTATACCAGCGCCTCACTCCTGGCCCGGCCGGAACAGACCAAGGAGCGCTTCAAGCAGCGTTACGCCAGCCTTGCGGCACACGAAATCGCCCATCAGTGGTTTGGCAACCTGGTTACCATGGCTTGGTGGGACGATCTTTGGCTCAACGAGTCCTTCGCTACTTGGCTGGCCCAGCGCACCGTGGACCAGCTTGCGCCGGAGTGGTACTGGCCGCTGCGCGTCGACCAGGCGCGCCGCCAGGCGATCGACGTCGACCGCCTGCCTTCCACGCGTTTCGTGCGCCAGCCGGTAAAGACGCGCGACGATCTCGCCAATGCTTTCGACCGCATCACCTACCACAAAGGCGGCGCCGTGCTGGCCACTTTCGAGGCCTGGCTGGGGCCAGAGCGTTTTCGCGAGGGGGTGAGGCGCTACTTGGTGAAACACTCTTGGGGCAGCGCCACGGCCGAAGATTTTTTTGCCGCCTTGGCCGCCGACGACGCACGCGTGTCGCAGGCATTGTCGAGCTTCATACGCCATCCCGGGGTGCCCGAAGTGGCGCTCAGGCGCGTCTGCGAAGCGGGATCGGCGGCAGTTGAATTGGCGCAGCAGCGTTTGGTGCCTCAAGGATTGACGGGCGAGACGGCGCCGCCCTGGATAACGCCTTTGTGTTTGCGCGCCGGCTATGGCGAAGAGAGTTTCGCGCAATGCACGCTGATCGAGGGGGCGAGCGCGCTTTTGCGCTTCGGCCGGCCGGGCTGTCCCGACTTTGTGGTCGCCAATCCGGCGGGAAGAAGTTATGCCGTGGTGAAGCGCAGCGCCGACGAAATCCAAGAAATCCTCGCGAATGGGGACAAAGTCAGCCCCGCCGAAGCCATCGGCTTGTTGCATGACGCAGACTTGCTGGCGCGTTCCGGGCGGCAGTCCTGGGCGCTGAGCCTGCGTATGATCGCTTGGGGCGCAGCTCGTTCTGAGCTGCCGGTGCAGGCGGTAGCGGCCGAGGTCGCCTCGCGCATACCGGCGGCCTACCGAGGTGACGGCAAAGCCTTTTCATCGTGGATTCAAGCAAATTTCGGATCGAGGGCGCGGGCCATAGGCTGGATGCCCAAGGCCGAGGAACCCGGCGAAGCGGAGCAACTGCGCGTGAATTTGGTTCCTTTGGTGGCGGAGTTGGGGCGCGATCGCGGTTTGCGCCAAGAGGCGCGGCGTTTGGCGCGCACTTGGCTCAAGCGCCGCGAAGCGGTGGACGAGGCAGCGGTCGAGCCGGTGCTGCGTACCGCGGCGCGTTACGGAGACAAGGCGCTCTTCGACGAATATTTGCAGGCCGCCCGCCGCGCCCAAGACCTGCGCGACCGCCGCCAGATCGTGAGCGCCATGGGTTTGTTCCCTGGGCCGGCGGGCAAATCTTTTCGCCTCGCTTTGCGCACTGGAAAACTGGAGCCGCGTCTGGCCCTCGATGCTTTGGAACTGGCGCTGGGCGAAGAAACGAACCGCATTCCCACCCTGGCATGGATACAACGGGAATATCGCTGGCTCAACCAGAACCTGCCCCAAGACAGCCTCGCCCGCGTGCCTCGCTGGGCCAATGGCGCGTGCACTCGGAAGGAACGAGACGACTTGGCCGCTTTCTGGCAGCCGCGAAGCGGCGAACTGCGAGGCCTTGCGCGCACCCTGGCGCTGGCGCTGGAAACCATAGACGGGTGTATTGCTGCTAAGCCCACCGGGGCTTTGCAGCTTGTGGGCGCATCACCCGGAGGCTGAGCGAAAGGGGCCGACGCGCCGCATTCAGCGGGCCTTGCCCAGCAGCTCCTGCAACACGCCCAAGAAAGCGCGGGTGCGCGCCGGCAAGAGGCGCCGCCCCGGGGTGACGCACCAGATGGTCACGGCGGGCAGGTTCCAAGCGGGCAGCACACGGTGCAGCTTCTTTTCTCGCACCGCGGCGGCGGCGTCGCGCTGGGTGAGCGGTGCGATACCCAGGCCCTGGAGTGCGAGACCACGTAGCAGGGCGATCGAGTTGGCTGCCACCGGCCCTGCGGGCAGCCCTTGCCAGACGCGCTTGCCTTTGCACAGCAACCACGCTTCGGGTTTGCCCTGGCTGCCGATGAGTTGCAGGGCGCGGTGCTGCAGAAGCGCTTCCGGCGTGGCCGGAACACCCTCGCGCTTGAGGTAGGCGGGGCTGGCATACAGACCCACCGGCAGATCGACCAGGCGGCGCGCCACCAGCATGGCGTCATCGGGCAAGGCGGTAGCGGCGCGCAGCGCGAGATCGAAGCGTTCGGCGACGAGATCGACGCGGCGCGGCGAAAGGTCGAGCTCCAGGCGGACTTGGGGGTAGCGCTCGATGAAAGTGGCCAGCACGCGTTCGGGGTCGATCTCCAGCAAGTTGGGCGGCAATGACACCCGCAAAGTGCCTTGCGGCCGCGCCTGACGATGTTGCGCCAGGGCGAGGGTGGCTTCGGTCTCCTCGGTGAGGCGCCGGGCGTGCTCCAGCACCGCCTCGCCGAAATCGGTGATGGCCAGGCGCCGGGTGCTTCGTTGTATGAGCTTCTCGCCCAAAAGCGTTTCGAGCGCCGAAATGCGGCGCGAAAGCGTCGACTTGGGCAGCCGCAGGCGTTCCGCGGCGCGCGAAAAGCTTCCGGTCTCGATCACCCTCGCGAAAAGCAGCAAGTCGTTGGCATCGAGCGGGTCAGGCTTAGGCATTGTTCCATTCATGGAACGATGATACCCGATTGCTAGGCTTCTGCTCGCGCAGGGCGAGACGTAAATTGTCGCCATTCCCACTTCACCGAGGACACTGCCATGAGAATCCTGCAAGTCAACGCCAGCGCCCGCAGCCAGGGTGCGCAATCGACCGAACTGGCCAATGCCATCGTCGCGAAACTGCGTGCCAAACATCCGACCGCCGAGGTAAACGTGCGGGATCTGGCTCGTGACCCGGTTCCCATGCTCGACGAAGATGCGCTGCAAGCACTTTTCACGGCGGCCGAAAAACGCACACCGAATCAAACCGCGCGTGTCGCCGTCGACGATAGAGTGATCGCCCAGGTGCAGGCTGCGGACATCCTGGTGCTGGGCGTGCCGATGTACAACTTCACGATCTCGGTCCAATTGAAGGCCTGGATCGACGCCTTGGCTCGCGCAGGAGTCACTTTCCGTTACACCGCTCAAGGACCGGAGGGTTTGCTCAAGGGCAAGAAGGTCTATGTTGCTCTGGCGCGAGGCGGTTTGCATCGGGGAACCGAGGCGGACAGTCAGGTGCCTTATCTCAAGACCGTACTGGGTTTTTTGGGCATGCGCGAGGTCGAATTCGTGTATGCCGAGGGCCTGGCACTGGGGCCGGAGGCGGCGCAAAAGGGTTTGGAGACCGCCAAAGCCGAAATTGCCGCCGTAGTGTGACGCGGATGGAGGAGAGCATTATGTCGAGTTGGGTAGAAACCGCCACCCGCAGGGTCGAGCGCATCATCGCCGGACAGCCAACGCAAGACGGCGCCGGCGTGCAGTTGACTCGCCTCATTGCGCCAGGCTTGCAGCAGCGCCTCGATCCTTTTCTGATGCTCGACAACTTCCGCAGCGATCAGCCGGCGGATTACCTCGGCGGTTTTCCGGATCACCCGCATCGTGGTTTTGAAACCGTCACCTACATGATCGCGGGGCGCATGCGCCACCGCGACAGCGGCGGGAATTCGGGCTTGCTGACCCCGGGGGCCATGCAATGGATGGTGGCTGCGGGAGGGCTCATTCATTCCGAAATGCCCGAACAGGAAAACGGATTGATGGAAGGCTTTCAGTTCTGGATCAACTTGCCCGCCAAAAACAAGATGGACCCGCCGCGTTATCGCGATTTCGCGCCCGAATCGATTCCCGAAGCGAGGCTTGAGAATGGAGCCCGGGTGCGAGTGATTGCCGGGCGCTTTGGCGGAGTGCGTGGCGCCGTCGAGCGGCCCTTCACCGAACCCCTGTTGCTCGATGTGCGCTTGCCCGCAGGCGCGCAGTTGCAGGTGCCGCTGGCGCCCAAGGCCAATGCGTTTGTCGTGGCTTACCGCGGCAAAGCCCAAGTGGGCGGAGTAAAGCTGCCGCGCAACGCGCTGGCGCTTCTGGACACCGGGAGTGATTCGGTCTGGCTTGCCGCGGGAGAGGATTCCCGCCTCATCCTCGCCGCCGGCCTGCCCTTGCGCGAGCCCATCGCGCAATATGGGCCCTTCGTGATGAATACCGGCGAAGAAATCCGCCAAACCTTGGCCGATTATCGTTCGGGGAAATTCGAAGACGCTGCGGTGGGCAAACTCGTCGGGTGATTGCGGCGCCTCACCAGCTTCCGGAAGCGCCGCCGCCGCCGGAACTGCCCCCGCCGCCGGAAAAGCCGCCCGAGCTGCTGCTGCTGAAGCCGCCTGAGGATCCGCCGCCGGAGCTGATCACCCAACCGCCCACATTGGCCCGTCCCTTCGCTTTCAGTTCCTGCGCGGCCTTGGCGTACCAGGGCTGACGGCGGAAATAGAGCTTTGCCGCCGGGAATCCGATCAAGTAAGTGCCCAGCACCCAGAGCGTGGCTTGGCCGCCGATGACCACGATGGGAAACATCGCCCAGAAGGGGATGAGGAAGAAGTAGATGAACCAGCCCATGCCGGGTGTGAGCACACCCAGTACGGTGAACAGTCCAATGATGCCAAAAATGAAAGCGCCGATCAGAATCCGCTCCGTGATCGGCATGTCGGGCGCCTTGAAGAACTCCTCGTTTTCGCTGCTGGCTCCGCCGCTCTTGTTGTCTGCCGCAAGCGCTTCGCCTTTGAGGGCACCGATGATCGCGTTGACGCCTTGTTCCACGCCGCCATCGTAATCCTTGGCTTTGAAGCGCGGCGTGATCACGTTGCGGATGATGCGGCTGGCGGTGACGTCGGGAAGCGTGCCTTCGAGGCCGTAACCCACTTCGATGCGCAGACGCCTATCTTTGGGCGCGATCAAGAGCAGCACGCCGTTGTCCTTGCCCTTTTGGCCCAATTTCCAGGAGCTGAACACCTGGTTGGCGTAGTCTTCTACCGTGCTGCCGTCGAGGCTGGGGACGGTGAGCACCGCAATTTGGTTGCTGGTCGCCTCTTCGTGGGCTTTGAGTGCGGCAGTGATGCGTTCTTTCGCGCCGGCGCTCAGCACTTCGGCGTTGTCGGTAACGCGGCCGCTGAGAAAGGGTACTTCCAAGGCCAGGGTAGCGCTGCACCACAGAAACAGGATAAGGAACCGGATGAGCGCGGTCATACGCCTCTCTCCACCACGTGTTCGGCGCCGATTTCATCTCTGGGCTTGGGGCCGGCGCAGCCGGCTTCGATCAGCAGGCGCTCCAAAGAGTCGAGCCCCATGGAGATCGCCGCTTCGAATTCGCCGTCAAGGAGCTTCGGGCGCATGGCCTCGATCACGGCGGCGAGCTTGGATTCGGTGAGCGAAGCGCGCAAGCCGGCGTCCGGCAGGATCACCACCGTTCGCTCATATTGCGCGACCAGCAGCAAAACGGCGTGGCGCTTCGCGGTGAGAAACCACTCGCGCTCGAGAAACATCGCCGCGGCGTATTGGCGCACTTCCGCTTCGCGCTCGATCGCGGAAAGAAACCGTCGGCCAAAACTCGGCAACAGCGTCGCCACTGCCGCTGCGGCCGCGCCGGCGCTGATGACCAGAAACACGGCCAGGGTGACGTGCTGCGTGCCCACCCAGCTGGGGCGCATGATTTCGCCAGCCGCCAATGCTGCAGCTGCGGCCGCGGCAAACAAAGCAAACGCTTTCCATGGGACTTCGGGGTAGTTGTCGCACTTTCCCACCGTGGCGACGACGATCTCCACCCCGGTTTTTTCCTCCAGCGATTCGGCACGCCCTTGCAGCGGCCAGGCGGTTTGTTCATTTTCCGGCATCGTCTCTTCCTTGGTTGGGTGAGCCCAATACGTGGCGGGGAGGGTAACACAGACTGCAAGCGCTGGGAGCGGATTGCGCTCGACGACGCGGCGCAAGGCATGTACAATCCGCCGCTGCGGCTTTTTGTCCAGTCCTTCTCGCCGCGGTCAATCCTGACTTCCGTTTTCTCCCGCTTGCCTGCGACTGGGGCGCTGCATCAGCGTCACGGGCCGGTATTCTCGAAAAGAACCTCATGAACTTCAATGAACTCGGCCTGGCCGAGGAATTGGTTCGCGCCGTGCGCGAACTAGGCTACGACACACCCACACCGATCCAGACTCAAGCCATTCCGGTTGTCCTGAATGGCGGCGACGTTCTGGGCGGCGCCCAAACCGGCACCGGCAAGACGGCAAGCTTCGTCCTGCCGCTGTTGCAGCGTTTGATGCAGCAACCTCGCTCCGCCGTTTCGGGCCACGGCGCGAAGCGCAAGGAACCCTGGCTGCCTCGCGCGCTGATTCTCACGCCTACCCGCGAGCTATGCGCGCAAGTCGAGGCCAGCGTGCGGGCCTACGGCAAATTTTTGCCCCTCAAATCCCTGGCCGTTTTTGGCGGCGTAGGCATCGGTCCGCAAATGGCTGCGTTGCGCCGCGGCGTGGACGTGCTGGTGGCTACCCCGGGGCGTTTGCTCGATTTGCAGGGCCAAGGCGCGCTCGACCTCAAACGCATCGAGATCGTGGTGCTCGACGAAGCGGATCGCATGCTCGACATGGGCTTCATTCGCGACATCCGGCGCATTCTGCAACTGCTGCCGTCGGTGCGCCAGAATTTGCTTTTTTCGGCGACGTTTTCCGACGAGATCAAAACCCTGGCCGACGGTATGCTCAAGTCTCCCACTTTGATCGAAGTGGGGCGCCGCAATGCTGCCGCCGACATCGTCGAGCAGAAGGTGTATTTCGTCGAGAAAACGCGCAAGCGCGAGCTTCTGGCGGAACTCATCGCGCGTCAGCAGTGGTTTCAGGTGTTGGTGTTCACCCGCACCAAACACGGCGCCAACCGCCTGGCTGAACAACTGGTGCGTGGCGGCATACCGGCGCTCGCCATTCACGGCAACAAGAGCCAAGGGGCACGCACGCGAGCCTTGGGCGAATTCAAATCTGGCGACTTGCAAGTGCTGGTGGCGACCGACATCGCGGCGCGCGGCATTGACATCGACCAGTTGCCGCACGTGGTGAATTTCGACTTGCCCAACGTGCCGGAAGATTACGTGCATCGCATCGGCCGCACCGGCCGCGCCGGCCAGAGCGGAGAGGCGATTTCGCTGGTTTCCGCTGACGAACTGAGCTATCTCGCCGACATCGAAAAGCTGATCAAAAGATCCTTGCCTCGGGTAGCGGCACCCGGCTTCGAGCCGACCGCTGCGGGCGAGGTGGCACCAGCTGCGTCCTCCAGGGCGGGCGCTGGGCCGCGCGTCAAGCAAGAGCAAAAGCGACCGGCGGCGTTTTCGGCCGGCGCCAACTCCGCGCCGCGGGAAAAGAAGCCTCGCCCGGCGAATCGGCCGGCAGGCCCAAGTTCCTCGTCTCGATCCCAAGAGCATAGGGGCGGAAGGCGGGAGCCGCGAGGCGAGGCTAAGGCGGCCGCAACACCCGCGGCGCCGCGCGGTTTCACCGGCGGTTTTACGCGTCGCCGCGCGGGCGGGCAGACTGCGGCGCTCCTGGCCGGGCGCCGGGGCTGATCGTGTCCTGAGCAGCACCTTCACCCGCGGCCGAGAGATCCGATGATTGAAGGTCTACTTGCCGACGCGGTGCTGGTGCTGCACCTCTTGTTCATCTTGTTCGTGGTGCTGGGCGGTTTTTTCGTCTGGCGCTGGCCCAAGCTTGCCTGGCTGCATCTTCCCGCGGTCGTTTGGGGCGCCTGGATCGAACTGTCCCACGGCATTTGCCCGCTTACGCCGCTTGAAAACGAGCTGCGCCGGCGCGCCGGTGCCCAGGGCTACGAAGGCGATTTCATCAGCCATTATCTTTTGCCTTTGATTTACCCCGAAGGGCTGAAACCCGAGACCCAAATGCTCTTGGGACTTGCCGCACTCGCGCTCAATGCGGCGCTTTATTGGCGCGCCGTGGTGCGAGCACGAGAAGGCTTGCTGCAGAAGAGGTCTAGGGATCGTTGACCGATGGCGGGGTGGCGGCGCAAGATGTTCTGGGCGTCTCATGCGGCTCGATCAGAGTCCCTCATTTCAGGAGCGAATCATGGAGCACAATCCCGTCGGTTGGTTCGAGATCTATGTGCAAGATGTCGAGCGCGCCAAGAAGTTTTATGAAAGCGTCTTTCAGGTGAAACTCGATCGCATCGGCAGCCCGAACATCGAGATGTGGGGTTTTCCCATGGTGTCGGGAGGCACCGGCTGCAGCGGCGCGCTGGTGCATATGCCCGGCTTTCCCGCTGGCGGCAACTGCGTCTTGGTTTACTTCGTTTGCGAAGATTGCGCCGTCGAGGGGGCGCGGGTGCTTGCAGCGGGCGGTCGCCTGCAACGCGAGAAAATGTCCATCGGGCCTCACGGATTCATCGTGCTGGCGATCGACACCGAAGGCAATATGTTCGGCCTGCACTCGAAGCGCTGAAGCAGTCCGCAAACGCTCAGCCTTCGTCCTCGATCAGCCGTCGCGCTTTTTCCTTCGCTTGCGCACTCGGCTCCTCTTCAGCCAGTGCCGAGTTGCGGTTTTTTCTCGCGAGTCTCGCCAGCACGACGAGGCCCAGCAGCAGCAGCAGGAACGGGCCGACCCACAGCACCAGGGTGGAGGCCTTGAGCGGCGGTCTATAGAGGACGAAATCGCCGTAGCGCTCGACCAAGAAGTGGATTACTTCTTGATCGTTTTTGCCCTGGTTCATCTGTTCGCGAATTTCGCGGCGCAGATCTTCGGCCAGCGGCGCATTGGAGTCCGCCAAGGATTGGTTCTGGCACACCAGGCAGCGCAATTCTTGCGCCATCACGTTGAGGCGTGCCTCGATCGCCGGATCCGCTGCCAGGGGCGCCGCTTCTTTGGCGGGCAGTGGCGACGCGACGAGCATCGCAAAGAGAATCAGAATGGCGGGCTTCATTGGGAGAGTTGTTTCACTTTGGGCAGCAGTGTTTCCGCCCAAACTTTGGGAGTGACCGGGCCGATGTGCTTGTAGCGGATCCGGCCCTGCCGGTCGATGAGAAAAGTCTCCGGGGCGCCGTAAACGCCGAAATCGATCGCCACCCGGCCTTCGAGATCCGAACCGGAGGCGACGTAAGGATTGCCGAAGCGTTTCAGCCAGGCGAGGGCATCGTCGCGCTGATCCTTGTAATTGAGACCGTAGATCGGCACGATTCCCGATTTGGCGATGTCGATCAGGACGGGATGCTCGTCGCGGCAGGAGGGGCACCACGAAGCCCAGACGTTGAGGAGCCACACCTTGCCGGCAAGCTCGTCCTTGCGCAGGGTCTTGTCCGGTTCGTGCAGTTGCGGCAAAACGAAGGACGGGGCCGGCTTGTCGATCAGCGGTGAGGGCACTTCGCGCGGGTTGAGCGAAAGACCCCGCCACAAAAATAGGACCAGCACCGCAAAGATGGCCAAGGGAATCAGATAGCGCAGCGCTTTCATCCCTGTGCCTCCGCGGCGATGCCGCCGTTGGCGGTTTGCGCCGCGTTTCGCGCGCGAAGCCGGTAGCGGCGGTCCAGCATGGCGAGTAAGCCGCCCAAGGCCATGATCACCGTGCCGCCCCAAATCCAGTTCACGAAGGGTTTGACGTAGATGCGCACCGCCCAAGCCGTGTCGCCCACCGGGTCGCCCAGGGATACATAGAGATCGCGGGCGATGCTGCGATGAATGGCGGCTTCGGTCATGGGCATGCCCGAGGCATCGTAGTTGCGTTTTTCCGGCTTCAGAACGGCGAGCAGTTCGCCCTCACGGCGAACCTCGACCTGCCCCGCGATTGCCCGGTAGTTGGGTCCGCGCACTTCCTTGAGTTCGGTGAGGCGGAACTCGAAAGCGCCGATGCTTGCGGTATCGCCCCTTTCCATGCGCACATCCTTCTCCACTTGGTAGCCCAATACCATGGCCACGCCGATGATGAACACCGCCACGCCGAGATGCCCGAGCTGCATTCCCCACCAGGCAAGCGGCTGCTGACCCAACCTGGCGAACCAATGGCTACCCCCGCCGCGGGTCGCTCGGTCGACCGCGGCAAGCATCGCCATGGCAATCACCCAGGTGGCAAGCAGGAGCCCCGAAGCGACCCAAGGCGACCAGCGCCCCATCAGCCAGGGCACCGCTAGCGCAAGTGCAACAGCCAGCGCCAGAGCGCCCCGGCTTCGATGCCAGAGGTCCGCCGCGCTCGCTTGTTTCCAAGGGGCCAAGGGTCCGAGGCCCATGAGGAGGATCACCGGCACCATGAGCGGATAAAACACCGCTTCAAAGTAGGGCGGCCCCACCGAAAGTTTGCCCAGCCCCAAAGCATCGATGAACAGCGGGTAGAGCGTACCCAAAAGCACCGCCCCCATGGCAACCACCAACAGAACGTTGTTGGCGAGCAGCAAAGATTCGCGTGAAATCGGGGCAAAGCTCGCGCCCAGTCCCACTTTGCCGGCTCGCGCCGCGTAGAGCGTAAGCGATCCGCCGACGACCACGGCGAGAAAGCCTAGAATGAAGACGCCGCGCGCCGGATCGGTGGCGAAAGCGTGAACCGAAGTCAATACGCCGGATCGCACCAGGAAAGTCCCGAGCAAGCTGAGACTAAAGGTGATGATCGCCAGCAACACCGTCCAACTGCGGAAAGCGCCGCGTTTCTCCGTAACCGCCAGCGAGTGGATCAGCGCCGTGCCAGCCAACCAGGGCATGAAGGAGGCGTTTTCCACCGGGTCCCAGAACCACCATCCGCCCCAGCCCAATTCGTAATAAGCCCAGACGCTGCCCAAAGCGATGCCGGCGGTCAAAAAGCACCAAGCCAGCGTGGTCCAGGGTCGGGACCAGCGCGCCCAAGTGGCATCCAGCCGCCCGCCGAGCAAAGCGGCCAGGGAAAAGGCGAAAGCGACTGAGAAACCCACGTAGCCCATGTAGAGCATAGGGGGATGAAACACCATGCCCGGGTCTTGCAGCAGCGGGTTGAGGTCGCGGCCATCGGGCGCGGCGGGCAACAGGCGCTCGAAGGGGT
This sequence comes from uncultured Alcaligenaceae bacterium, assembly GCA_964517465.1. GTDB lineage: Bacteria > Pseudomonadota > Gammaproteobacteria > Burkholderiales > Casimicrobiaceae > JACPUX01. The sequence goes on along the minus strand of CAZFEK010000015.1, from coordinate 33,931 downwards.
TGGAGGTGAGCAGCATAAAAAGCAGGAAGCCGATTGCCACCATACCCATCACCGAAAGCACTCGCGCCACCATGGCCAGGGGCAGGTGCCCGCTGAAACGCGCTACCGCCGCCATCCAGCCGCCGAGCATCAGGCTCCAAAGTAAGAGCGAACCTTCGTGCGAGCCCCAGGTGGCGGCCAGGCGGTAGGCCAGGGGCAGCTTGGAGTTGGAATGATTGGCGACGTTCAGCACCGAGAAATCGTTGGTCGCGAAAGCATAGGCTTGTATGGCGAAGGCGAAAGCGATCAGCAGAAAAGTGCCATAGGCGGCGGGGCGTGCGAGGCGCATGAGCGATGAATCTGCGCGTGCGGCCCCATAAAGCGGCAGGATGGAGAGCGCCAGGGCGAGCAAGAGCGCGAGTATCAGTGCGAAATGGCCGAGTTCGGGGAACATTTTGAGTGGAAAATGGAAAGTGGCGGTTCGCGGTCAAGGCCGATCCTAGCGGGCATGCCGCAGGTTTTGCGAGGACGGGCTTGCCCGCGAAAGGGGTGGTGCTTTGAGCGCATCGGCGGTGCCGATTGCGCCGCTTCAGGGGGCATGTAATGTTGGCTGCGGCCGGGCGCATGCGCGCCCTTAACTTGCGCATGCGCGCCCTTAACTTGCGCTGCGCGCAAGTTAGCCTTCGCCGAAATGACCTGCCCGTGCTTCATGGTTTGGCGAGTGATTGCTGAGCCTTCTGGGCTTGTTCAACCGCATGTGCGGCCTCTGGGGGCATGTAGTTCTCATCATGTTTGGCGAGAACTTCGGAGGCGCGGAAGGTGCCGTCGGGGTCCAGGCGTCCTTGAGCGACGACGCCTTTGCCTTCGCGAAAGAGGTCGGGCAGGATGCCCTGATACGTCACTCCGATGGTGTGCGCGGTGTCGGTGATTTTGAAGCGGATTTCCAGGCTGTCTTTGCTGCGCGCCACACTACCGTTTTCGACCAGCCCGCCGACGCGAAAGGCGCGGCCTTGCGGCGCTTCTTTGTTGCTCACTTGGGTGGGAGTGAAATAAAACACCAAGCTGCTGTTGAAGGCGTTGAGGATGAGCCCCGCCGCCACGCCGAGGACGGCGAGGCCAGCGGCGATCCAAACCATGCGCTTATGACGTGCTTTCATTGTTTTGGGCGATTTCTGCGGCGAGTTCGGCTTCGGCTTGCAACGCCTCCAAGGCCCGCTGCCGCCGGTGGCGCACCAGCAGCACCTCGACGACGATGACGGCGGCGGTCACCAAATAGGAGCCCCAGACATAAAAACCGTGGCCGCTGAGGGAGTAGAGTTCAGGATTCATTGCTTGGATTCCAGCGCTTCGACCAGCCACTGGGCCTGGCGTTCGCGTTCGATGATGATGGCCCGCACTCTGAGCAGGGTCACGGCGATGGCGTAGGCCCAGGCGGAAAGCGCCATGACGAGCATTCCCCAGAGCATGGTTTCAGCCATTTTTGGCGCTGCGGTGAGGCTGACGCTGGCACCTTGATGCAAGGTGTTCCACCACTTGACCGAGAAATAGATGATCGGAATATTGACCACGCCGACCAGCGCCAGCACCGCCCCGGCACGATCGGCGCGACGCGGCTCTTCGATGGCCGACTGCAGGGCGATGAACCCGAGGTAAAGAAAAAGCAGGATCAGTTCCGAGGTCATGCGCGCATCCCAAGCCCAGTAAGTACCCCAGGTGGGTTTGCCCCAGAGTGCTCCCGTCCACAAGGCGATGAAGGTGAACAAAGCGCCGGTCGGCGCAAGGGCTGAAGCCATCATCGCCGACAGGCGGGTGTTGAACGCCAGCCCCAAGGCGCAGTAGACCGCCATGACCACATAGATGAACATGGACATCCATGCCGCGGGCACATGGATGAAGATCACTCGGTAAACCTCGCCTTGTTGCGCGTCGGTCGGCGCGACGAAGAACCCCAAATAAAGCCCGAACCCGGCGAGAACTGCGGCGGCGGCGGCGAACCAGCGCCACAGTTTGCCGGCAAGCGGATAGAAAGTGGCTGGGGAGGCGTAGTGGTAGAGGTTCATGGACTCGATTCTATTCGTAGGCGATGCGCAGCGCTGCACAAGTCGCCCAAGGCGTGGCCAGGGCGCAGAGGAGTGATCCGGCAGCGAGCAAAGACAAATGACCTCCGGCGCCCAGTCCGTTGGCGTGCGCTTCCACGGCGCCGGCGCCAAAAATCAGTACCGGGACATAGAGCGGCAGCACCAACAAAGACAGCAGCACCGGGGCCGCGCGCAAACCAAGCGTAAGGGCGGCGCCGATGGCGCCGAGCATACTGAGGATGGGAGAGCCCAGCAACAAAGCAAGAAGGAGCACACCGAGTTCCGAAGCGCTAAGGCCGAATTGGAGCGCGACCAGAGGTGAAACCAGAACCAGCGGCAGCCCGGTGGATAGCCAATGCGCTAGCACTTTGCCGGTAACGATGCCGGCAAGGGGCAGGGGCGAGAGCAACATTTGCTCCAGTGTGCCATCGGCATAGTCGTTGTTGAACAGCCTGCCCAGGGCCAGCAGCGTGGCCAGAAGCGCGCTTACCCAGGCGATGCCCGGGGCGATGGTCTTGAGCAGTTTGGGGTCGGGGTTCACGCTCAAAGGAAAAAGGCTCACCACGATCAGAAAGAACAGTAGGGCCACGCCCAGTTCGCCGCGCGAGCGAAGGGCCAGGCGCAAGTCGCGTTTCAAGGCCCAGGTTATGGCCTCGCCGGGCCCGAAGAACTCGTCGGTGCTCACTGGAAGACCAAGTCTCTCGCCCGGGCGGCGGGGATGCCAAGGTCTTGGTGGGTCGAAACCAGGGCAGCGCCGCCGCGCTTCAAGTGCTCTGCTACGGTGCGAGCGAGCAGCGCCAGCCCCTGCGCGTCTAACGCGGCGCCGGGTTCGTCGAGCAGCCACAGCGGCTGCTGCGCGAGCAGCAGGCGGGCTAAGCCCAAACGCCGGCGCTGTCCTTGCGACAGCCTGCGTGCCTGGACTTGGCGCCGTGCATAAAGCCCCACTTGGCGCAGCGTTTCTTCGACCACGCCGATCTCGGCTGGCAATCCGGCGAGGCTCAGGCTGAACTCCAGATTCTCGCGGGCGGTCAGCTCGTCTTTGACGGCCGGAGCGTGACCGAAATAGATCACGCTCTGGCGCAACTCCGGGGCATAGGGGGAAACCCTCGCGCTGCGCCACCAAAGCTCACCCGCTGCGGGCTCGCCCAAGCCGCAAAGCATGCGCAGCAGCGTGGTCTTGCCGCTGCCGTTGGGGCCTTTGACGATCAACAGTTCGCCTTCGGTGACCGCGAAGGAGAGGCCGCGAAACAACTCGACGTTGCCGCGCTTGGCGCAGAGTTCGCGCGCTTCGAGCAAAACGGCGGGGGGCAACATTTCGATTCGGGTTCGGTAGCCGGTTCAAATTTGCGAGCCGCTGGGGCCCGCGGGTTCGGCCTCCCTCTTTCAAGGCCTCGGGGACCAAAAACCTCTAGGTCAAATCGCTCGGGATTATACCGGAGCCGCTGGTTCGGGGATGGAGCCAGATCAAGACCGCGGGTGGGTGAATGAAACCGGCGCTGCCCCCACGCCTCGGCTTTCAGGCTGGGTCGGACGCCACCCTTGCGCCAGTGGGTGCGTCCGGCAGAGTGAAATAGAAGCACGCGCCCAGGCCGGGGCTGGCCTCGGCCCGCACCTGCCCCCCGTGCTGGCTGACGATGCGCTGCACGGTCGCGAGGCCGATGCCGCTGCCCTCGTATTCGTCCTGCAGATGGAGGCGTTGGAAAGGGTGAAAGAGCTTCTCGGCGTAGCGCATGTCGAAGCCGACGCCGTTGTCTCGCACGCAAAATTCGATTTCTCCGCCCTGCAGTTTCCCGTCAAAGCTCACCGTGGCCTTGGGTGTGTGGCGAGTAAATTTCCAGGCATTGCGCAAGAGGTTTTCCAGTACCACACGGATCAAGACCGGGTCAGCCGAAGCGCAGAGCCGGGCCGCAGCCGAGAAATGCACGCGGTGCCCTTCATGAGTTGCCAGTTCCTCGGCCAAAGACACGGCGAGCGCGGAAAGGTCGATCGGGCGCCGGTGTATCGGCGCTCGGGTAAAGCGCGCCAGGGCCAACATGTCGTCGATCAGCTGAGCCATGCGCTGGGTGGCGCCGAGGATGCGATCGAGGCAAATCCGACCTTCTTCGTCGAGTGGTTCGGCATGCCGGGCGCGGAGCACTTGCGCGAATCCGCCTATGCTGCGCAAGGGACTGCGCAAGTCGTGGGAAACCGAATAGGAGAAGGCTTCCAGTTCGCGATTCGAAGCTTCCAGCCGCAAGGTGCGTTCTTGAACCTTTTGCTCCAGGGTCTGGTTGAGCAAGCGAATCGCTTCTTCGCCCCGTTTTTGCTCGGTGATGTCCCGGCCGGTGCCGCGGTACCCGAGGAAGCCGCCATCGGTTCCGAATACCGGCTTGCCGCTGATGGCGCACCAGCGCAGATCACCGCTCAAGGAGGGAATCTGGTAAATGAAATCGCGAAATACCTCGCGGCGCAAGAGCGCTTCCCTATGCTTGGTCATCTCGGCTTCGCTCACGCCGGCCAAAGGCAAATCCCAGCGCCGCAGTCCGATCACCCGCTTGGGGTCAAAGAGCTTGAGTTGCGAGACGCCAATCGAGATGTGCGTGAAGCGCAATTCGGCGTCTTGCTCCCAGAACCAATCGTTGGAAAATTCAGCCAAGTCGCGAAAACGTTCCTCGCTCTGGCGCAGCGCACTGGCGGCCTGCTCGCTGGCGGTGATGTCGGTGTAGGTGGTGACGAAGCCGCCGCCTGGCAGCGGCTCGCCCCGGATCTCGATTACTTTTCCGTCGGGCCGGATACGCTTGAAACAGTGCGCCTGAAATTGTTTTGCCAGAGCGACACGGGTGCGCACCATTTCCTCGATGTCGCCGGGTCCGTATTCACCCCGCTCGGCGTTGTATCGGACGAATTCTTCAAAGGCGATGTGCTCGCAGGCGAATCGCTCGGGAAACCCCAACAAGTCGAGGAATTTCTGGTTCCAGGCGACCAGGCGCATCTGGGCATCGACCACGCTGATCCCCTGCGCCATGTGGTCGAGCGTGGTGCGCAGCACGTCGGCGCCCGCCGCCAGCTCGCGCAAGCGCTGCTCGCGTTCATCGGCGGTAGTTTGCGCGCCGCGCAAAGCGGGCGTGGAACGCGGTTTAGGCGCGCGCCGGCGCCAAGGAAGCAGCGGTCGCGTAGAAATGGGCATGGTAATCGCGAGGGGGGCCGGACCTCATGTAGACCTTCACGGTTAGGCGCGGCAAAACTTGAGCCGCCGGCGCTCGACTACTTCGTCTTCCCCGCTGGCGCCGGCGAAGCTTCGATTTCCGCCAGCAGCGCGGCAATTCGGGGTTTCTCCTCCGACTCATCCGGAATCTGGATCAGAAGCGCCTGAAGATGCCCCCGGGCGGCCGCCAAATCGCCGGCGCGAAGCTCTTGCGCCGCCGCAAGGGCGAGGGCCGGGGCGTATTGCGTGTCCACCGCCAGCGCTTTCAGCGCGAGCTCATAGGGCCGCCCGGCGAGGCGCCCGCCGGCCGCCTGCGCCTCGGCGCTGGCCCAATTGGCGAGGATCTCGGGGTCATTGGGCGCGAGCCTATCGGCCTGGGCGTAGGCGGCGGCAGACTCGGGATGGCGCCCCAGAGCGCCTTGGGACCGGGCGAGCAATAGCCAGCCAGTGAGGTCTTCGGGGTTTTGACGCATCCTTTCGGCCAGACGATCGACCAGGGCGGTCATTTCGGATGCGGTCGGAACGCTCGGGGCGCCGGCATCATCAACCAGCGCCGCTGGCGAGCCTAGCTTCCAGTAGAGGGCCGCTCCCAACAGGGGAAGCGCCAATACCAGGACGAGCGCAAGCCAGGGCCGAGTGGTCGGGCTCTGCGCCACCCCTCCGGCGGGCGTTTCGGCCAGGTCGGCGGCCAAGCGCCGGGTCAAGTCCAAAGCGGCGCTATCGCGTTCGGCTGCCGTGATCCTGCCGGCCGCGAATTCCGCTTCGAGCTCCATTTTCTGATCGCGATAAACGACGGCATTTGCGGTGTCCTCGGCGGGGAGCAAGGCGGTTTGGCGCTTGAGCAAGGGCCACGCGAGAAACGCGCCGGCCAGGAGCGTCAGCAGCGCTGCAGCGAGCAGGAAGGGCAGCATGGGGATCGGGGGCGGGAAAAAAGTAATTATCCTAGAAACCTTTCCAGGATTATACCCGTCGGCCGGTGCTGTCCTTTTTGGCGAGGATCAATCGCGTCGCTCGGAATCGAGCCAAATCGTCACCGGGCCGTCGTTGCAAAGCGTGACGCGCATGTGGGCGCCAAAAACTCCGGTCGGGACGGGTTTCCCGATTTCGGCCTCCAAGGCTTCGACGAAGCGGCGAAATAAGGGCTCGGCGATTTCCGGCGGAGCGGCCTCGGTGTACGAAGGCCGGTTGCCTTTTTTGGTCGAGGCATAAAGCGTGAACTGGCTTACCGCCAGCGCCTCGGCGCCCAACTCGAGCAGCGAACGGTTCATCAAACCCGCTTGGTCGGGAAAGATTCGCAGGGCGGCGACTTTGCGGCTGAGCCACCGCACCGCCTCCTCGCCGTCGCCGGGCGCGACGCCCACCAAGAGCAGCAGCCCCGCGCCGATGCGGCCGACGACCTGGCCGTCCACTTCCACTTCCGCGCGGCTCACCCGCTGCGCCAATACTCGCATCAGCGGGAAACCTTGCGTTCGACGGCAACGACCTTGCCCTGCTGAAACATCACCGTGGTGATGGTGTCGGGATCGCCTGGTGCCGGAAGATAAACCCAGCGCCTGACCTTGCCTCGCCCCGAGGGTGCCGGCCCCTGGTTGCGCAGGTTAGGCGGGCCGATCTTGCGCAATACCTCGGCCTCTTCCAGGCCTTCGCGCAAGAAACGCCGCTCTTCGGTTTTGCCTTGAACGTCCTTGGCTTTGGCCTTGGCCTTGCTTTCGCGAGCCTCCTTGGGCGGCTTTGCGGTCTTCGGCGGAGCAGCTGCCGGCGCGGGCGGGGCCGAAGGCAGAACATTGATCCGGGGGTCTTCATCGATGCTGCGAATCAGGTGTTCGGCAGCACAGGGTTCGCTTTGATAGATCTTGCCGCCGGCTGCATCCTTGCACAGGTAAAGCGTCGCCGATGCCGGCGAGGCTGCGGCTAAAATCGCAAGGGCGAGCACAAGGGCGCGAAGATGCATGCTGGGAGATCGGTTCGCTTACAATGCGCGGAATACCGACGGAATTTTACTATGCCTACCGCTCACCGAGTTGCCGACATTGCGCCCTTCCAGGTGATGGAGGTGCAAACCGCGGCACGCGCCTTGGAGGCCGCGGGAAGAAGCGTCGTGCATCTGGAAATCGGCGAGCCGGATTTCCCCACGCCTGCGCCGGTGCTGGAAGCGGCTCGCCAGGGTATTGCCCAGGGCGACCTCTACTACACTTCCGCCTTGGGTATCCCGCCCTTGCGGGAAGCGATCGCGGGCTGGTACGGAAGCCATTTTGGCATCGATCTCGACCCGCAGCGTGTCGTCGTCACCGCAGGCTCGTCGGCGGCTTTGCTCCTGGTGTTGGCGCTGCTCATCGACCGCGACCAAGAGGTGCTCATGGCGGACCCCGGCTATCCTTGCAATCGCCATTTCGTGCGGGTGCTGGAGGGGCGCGCCGTGGGGGTGCCGGTCGGACCGGAAAGCGCCTATCAGCTCACCCCCGACTTGGTGGAGCGGCATTGGACGCCGCGCACGCGAGCGGTGCTGATCGCTTCGCCTTCGAACCCCACGGGCACTCACATGGGGCAGGACACCTTGCGGGCCATTGCCAAAGTGGTCGAAGAACGCGGTGGCGAATTGATCGTCGACGAAATTTATCTTGGCCTGAGCTACGGCGAAAGGCCGCCGAGCGCGCTCGCTACGCTGCCCCAGGCCTACGTGATCAACAGCTTTTCCAAATATTTCAACATGACCGGCTGGCGGCTGGGCTGGCTAGTCGCGCCACCGGAAGCGGTGCGCGACGTGGAGAAGTTGGCGCAGAATCTTTATATCTCGCCAGCCGCGGTTTCGCAGCGTGCGGCGCTGGCCTGCTTTCTGCCGGAGACATTGGCGCTGCTCGAAGACCGGCGCCGGCAGTTCCTGTCCCGCCGGGACTTGCTGGTGCCGGGCTTGCGCGAGTTGGGCTTCGAGGTGCCGGTCACGCCCACGGGGGGCTTCTTCGTCTATGCCGACTGCTCGCGGTTCTCGCGCGACAGCATGGCCTTCGCGCGGGAGATTTTGCACCAGACCGCAGTGGCGATCACGCCGGGCGCGGATTTTGGCAGCTACCGCGCCGGCGAGCATCTGCGCATTGCCTACACCATCAGCGAATCGAAACTGCTCGACGGCTTGGAGCGCCTGCGCGCTTTCCTGAAGTGACCGCGTGAAACGGCTGGTCTTGTTTCTGCTGCTACTGGGGCTTGGTGCTTGCACCGGCGTCTCCTATCTGTGGCAGGGCGCGGTGGGGCAAATGGAGCTTCTGTCGCGCGCTCGCCCGATCGCGGAACTGATCGAAGACGGCGAGACCGCCGCGTCATTGCGTAACCAACTTCGCCTGGCAAGGGAGATCCGCGAGTTCGCCTCGAGCGCTTTGACGCTGCCCGACAACGGCACCTATTCCCGCTACAGCGATTTGGGCCGCCCCTACGTGTTATGGAACGTATTCGCGACGCCGGAGTTTTCTTTTCGACCTCAGGAAACGTGCTACCCCATAGCGGGCTGCGTGGCCTACCGAGGTTATTTCGAAGAGACTCGCGCCCGGACCGAGGCCGAAGAACTGCGCCGCCGCGGGCTTGATGTTTTTGTCGGCGGGGTGCCGGCTTACTCCACCCTTGGCTGGTTCGATGATCCCTTGCCCAGCACGGTAATCCACTATGGCGAGTTGGAGTTGGCGCGGCTGATCTTCCACGAGCTTGCGCACCAGGTCGTTTATGTCAAAGATGACACCGCCTTCAACGAGTCGTTTGCCGTGGCGGTGGAGGAGGAGGGGCTGGCGCGCTGGGTTGCGCAAGGCGGCAAAGAGGGTTTGCGCGAGCGGGTGCAGCGGGGGGACAAATATCGCGCCGGATTTCGCGGGCTGCTTCGCGAAACCCGACGCAAGCTCGAAGCGGTCTACGCCTCGCCACTGCCGGAGGCAGAAAAGCGCCGGGTCAAGTCAGACATTTTCAGCGACCTGCAGTCGAACTATCGGGCGATGCGCGAGAGCTGGGGCGGCTTTTCCGGCTATGACGCCTGGTTCGCCCGGGAACAAAACAACGCGAGTTTACTTTCGGTCGGGCTTTACGCCGACAAAGTCCCTCAATTCAAAGCCTTGCTGGCGCGTTGCCAGGGCGAGATGAGCGCATTTTTCGATGCCGTTCGATCCCTGGGGAAGCTCGGCCGGGTCGAGCGTGGCGAGCTACTGGCAAGCCCCGGCGCTCGCTGTGGCTAGCGGCTGCGACCGACCGGATTTTGCTTGATGCGCCAAATCCCGCTATAATCCGCGATTCCCTTGCCTCACCCAAAGCAGATGGGGAGGCCGAACTCAACGCCCATAAGGAGTCTGCATGCGTCACTACGAGATCGTTTTCATCGTTCATCCCGACCAGAGCGAGCAAGTGCCCGCGATGGTCGAGCGCTATCGTGCCATGGTCACGGCGCGCACCGGCCAAATCCATCGCCTCGAAGACTGGGGCCGGCGTCAGTTGGCATACCCAATCCAGAAAGTGCACAAGGCTCATTACGTGCTCATGAATATCGAGTGCGACAAGGAGACCTTGGCGGAAATCGAGCACGTCTTCAAGTTCAACGACGCAGTGTTGCGTCACCTGGTCATCGCCAAAGACGGCCCGGTGCTCACGCCCTCGCCGATGATGAAGGAGGAGAAGGCCAAGTCGCTCACCACTGCGCCTGGCGCAGAGGCTCCGGCGGCGCCGGCCCCGGCGGCGGCCGATTGATGGTGCGGTGAGCCGCAACGCGCTGCAGCTCACGGTGCGGCTTCTGGAGAAAGACGCGCTTCGCTACACCCCGGCCGGAGTGCCGGCGCTCAATTGCCAATTGCGGCATGAGTCCAGGCAAATGGAAGCCGGGCAGGCAAGGCAAGTCGATTGGCAGGTGGACGCGGTGGCTTTCGGCCCCGTCGCCCGCCGCCTGGCGGAAGCGCCCTCAGGAGGCCTCATCGAATGCGCCGGCTTCATTGCGCCCAAGAGCCGCCGCAGTCGGCAAATCGAAGTGCATATCACCGAATTTGAAATACTCGAAGGAAACTGATCATGGCTCGTCCCGTTGGCAGAGGTAAAGGTAAAGACAAGTCCAAGACCCGCAAGGATCGCGGCAACAATTTGTTCAAGCGGCGCAAGTTTTGCCGCTTCACCGCCGAGAAAGTCAAAGAGATCGACTACAAGGACGTCGATGTGCTGAAGGATTTCATCGGTGAAAACGGCAAGATCATGCCGGCGCGCATCACCGGCACCAAGGCGCGGTATCAGCGGCAGCTATCCACTGCGATCATGCGGGCGCGCTTTCTGGCGCTTTTGCCCTACACCGATTTGCATAACTAATCGAGGGACGCGAACATGCAAGTGATTCTGATGGAACGTGTCGCCAATCTGGGCAACCTCGGCGATGTGGTGAAAGTCAAAGAAGGTTACGCGCGCAACTTCCTCATCCCGAAAGGCAAAGCCAAGCGCGCGACGCCGGACAACTTGAAGCTGATCGAAGCCCGTCGCGCCGAGCTGGAAAAACAAGAGGTCGCGCGTCTGGCTGCGGCCAAGGAAGTCGCGGCCAAGCTCGATGGCTTGATGGTGCAAATCGCTCGCCGTGCCAGCCCCGAAGGGCACCTTTTTGGTTCGGTGACCAACCTCGACCTCATCGAAGCGCTCGCCGCTCAGGGCTATACCATCGAGAAAGCCGGCGTGCATATGCCCGAAGGCCCGATCAAGAACGTGGGCGAATACAGCATCGGCGTCAGCGTTCATTCCGACGTGGTGGCCGCCATCCAGGTGAAAGTCATCGCGGAATAGTTGCCGGTTGCTTCCCCAGACCAGGGCCGCCAAGTGCGGCCCTTGGTTTTTGGAGCGGCGCAAGCGGCCTCGCAGCAATCGCATTTCCGCTAGAATGTTTCCCCTCAGGCCCCCGGATTTTTATGCCCAACGACCTCGCCCTAGACCAGCTCAAAGTGCCGCCCCACTCGATGGAGGCGGAGCAATCGGTGCTGGGCGGCCTGCTCATCGACAACCAGGCGCTTGACCGCATCACCGATCTGATCACGGAGGCCGATTTTTACACCGATGCGCACCGGCTGATTTTTGGCCACGTTTTGAGCCTGGTGAGCGAGGGTCACCCGGCGGACGTGATTACCGTCGCCGAGCGCCTGGAGTCGGTGAAGAAGCTCGACTATGTCGGCGGCCTTTCCTACCTCGGGCAATTGGCGCAAAACGTGCCCACGGCAGCCAATATCCGCCGCTATTCCGAGATCGTGCGCGAGCGCTCTATCCTGCGCGCGCTGGCCGGAGCCGGAACTTCCATCGTCGAGTCCGCCTACAACCCCATGGGCCGAGCGGCGCGGGAAATACTCGACCAAGCCGAGCAAAAAGTCTTCGAGATCGCGGAACAGGGCATGCGCAGCGAAGGCGGTTTCCAGGAGATACGGCCGCTGCTTACACAAGTCGTCGATCGCATCGAGGAGCTCTACGCCCGCGAGAATCCCAGCGACGTGACCGGCGTGCCCACCGGTTTCGCGGATCTCGATCGCATGACTTCGGGCCTCCAGGCGGGCGATTTGGTGATCATCGCCGGACGTCCCAGCATGGGCAAGACCGCCTTCAGCCTCAATATCGCCGAGCACATCGCGCTGGGGCCGAAGCTGCCGGTGGCGGTGTTCTCCATGGAAATGGGTGCAACCCAGTTGGCGATGCGTATGATCGGTTCGGTGGGCCGGCTCGATCAGCACAAGATCCGCACCGGACGCTTGGCCGCCGAAGATTGGGAGCGGCTGTCGGCTGCTCTGGGCAAGCTCAACGAGGCGCCGCTATACATCGATGAAACGCCGGCGATGTCGCCGATCGAAGTTCGTTCTCGTGCCCGGCGATTGGCGCGGCAATGCGGCGGCCAGTTGGGCGCCATCGTGGTGGACTACCTTCAGCTCATGAATGCCTCGCAGCTCGCGGGAGAGAATCGCGCCACCGAAATCTCGGAGATTTCGCGCTCGCTCAAGGCGCTGGCCAAAGAACTGCACGTGCCGGTGCTGGCGCTTTCGCAGCTAAACCGGAGTTTGGAGCAAAGACCCAACAAACGGCCGGTGATGTCGGATCTGCGCGAGAGCGGTGCCATCGAGCAAGATGCCGATTTGATTCTGTTCATCTACCGCGACGAAGTTTACAACCCCGAATCCCCGGACAAAGGCATTGCCGAAATCATTATCGGCAAACAGCGCAACGGCCCCATCGGCACCGTCAAGCTCACTTTCCTCGGTGAATACACCCGCTTCGAAAGCGCCGCGATCGCTCGGCCCTACTGAGTGCTGAGCTTCGCGCCAGGAAGCGGGCAGCGATCCTGCCCGTGTCGGCTCAGTCTTCGAGGCGCCAGATTTTGAAGTAATCCACTTCTTCTTTGAGTGCGTGCCACCAGACCTTGCCGCGCGGGTTATGCTCGCCGCAGGGAGTAAAGCACACGAAGCCGGGATATTGTTTTCCTTCGCGGTGCGGGTCGTCGCGCTTCAAGCGAGGCGGGGCCACGAGCTGTCCCTTGTCGTCGGAGAAGAGCGGGAAGAGCCAGCACCCCGCTGGTTTGTAGGCCCATTTGTGCTTGCCATGGGCAAGGGCGAGCGTTTGCAGCGCGCAGCGGCCGTCGGGTTCAGTGAATACGCAGCGGGTGGCGGCGAAATGGGCGGGTTTGCGCGCGTATTGGTGGGGACGCACCTGGGTTTTGCGTCCGGGCGGGTCGTCGGGGCCCGGGGAGATGATGTAATCCTCGGGGAGATGATCGAAATGGGCCGCGTGTTTCTTCACGAGTTTGTGAATGAGGCGTTCTTCTTCCGGGCGCAGGTAGGCGCCATCGCTGCAGCAAATTCCTTCGCAGCGGGAGAGTTCACAGGGGAGGAGGCGGGTGTGCTGTTTCATCGATCGGTTCGAAAGCGCAGGTTTTGGGGATAGGGTACGACGTCCTCGCCATTTCCGGTCCGCGCTCTGCCTTGCATGCCTTTCCACCAATCGGCGTCCAGAAGATCGGCGTGGAATTCCATGAAATATTGCCGAGTCTTGGCATCGGTAAGCAGGAAGGTGGCGAACTCTTCCGGAAAGATGTCGTTCTTGGCGATCGGATACCAAGGTTTGTCGTCGAGCTCATCCTCCTCGTTGCGCGGCGGCGGGATGCGCCGGAAGTTGCAGTCGGTGAGGTACTCGATTTCGTCGTAATCGTAGAAAACCACCCGACCGTAGCGGGTGACGCCGAAGTTCTTGAACAATAGGTCGCCCGCAAAAATATTCACCGCGGCCAACTCTCTCAAGGCGTTGCCGTATTCGCGCACTGCTTCGCGCATCTGCGGCGCGTCGACCTGCGCGAGATAGATATTGAGCGGCACCATGCGCCGCTCGATGTAGAGGTGCTTGATGACGATGAAGCCTTCTTCCTCTTCGATTTGCGAAGGCGCCAGGCTGCGCAGTTCCTCGAGCAGTTCCGGAGTGAAACGCGCCTTGGGAAAAGCGACGTCGGAATATTCCAGAGTGTCGGCCATGCGCCCGACGCGGTCGTGGTGCTTGACCAGGTGGTACTTCTGCTTCACCAGCTCGCGGGTGGTGTCCTTGGTGTGGCCGATGACATCCTTGATCACCTTGAACACATACGGATAGGAGGGCAGGGTGAAGACGCTCATCACCAGACCCTTGATGCCCGGGGCGACCATGAATGGGTCGGTCGAGTGCTTCAAGTGGTGCAGGAAGTCGCGATAGAACAGCGCTTTGCCCGCCTTCTGCAAGCCGATGATGGTATAGAGTTCGGCGCGGGTCTTGTAGGGCATCATGCTGCGCAGGAACTGCACGAAGGCCGCGGGCGCCTCCATGTCCACCAGAAAGTACGCCCGGTTGGCGCTGAACACGGGGGCGAGGTCGCGATCTTCGAGCAGCAAGGCGTCGAGGTAGAGCTTGCCTTCGCGGTCATGCCGAATGGGCACGACAAAAGGGATCTCCTGCATGCCGTTGATGAGCTTGCCCACCATATAGGCGCTGCGGTTGCGATAAAAAAGCGAGGACAGCACTTGGATCTGAAGATTCGCTTCGAAGCGGATGGGCCGTGCGAAGCGCCTGCGAAATGCTCGCAGCAGGGCGCGCAGGTCAGCGCGGAAATCGGCGAAGGGCGTCTTGAGATCGAGGTCCAGGATGGCGTTCATCAAGGCGCGGCGCACGCCTTGGTAACGTGGGTAATAGGAGCGATAAGCGGGTGAATCGAGGTCGATGTGTTCAGTCGAAATGGTCGGCCGAACGAAAATGAAGCGGTTGTGAAAATACACCCGATGCAGAATCTTGCAGCTCACCGAGTTGAAAAAGACCTCGGCGCACTCGGGTTGGCGATGATCGATCAACAAGCCGATGTAGTGCAGCTTCACCCGTTCCCAGAGCGCGTCGTCAGCCGCGGTCGCGCCGAATTCTCGTTCCAGGCGCTCGACGCATTCCGCCACGCGCGTGTCGTAGAAGTCGATACGATCGCGCGAGGCGTGCTGAATGGCGAGCCAATCGCCGGTTTCGAAATAGCGCCGCGCCACCTGGCTGCAACTGCGAAAAAGCCGATAGTGGCGATTGAAGCCATCGAGCATGGCCTGAGCGATGGCGCGCGCCTGGCCTTCGCGATCCGGGGTTTCCGCGCCGCGGCGGTAGTCCGAGGTGTGGGGGTGATGGTGGCGCGGTGTGGTGATCATGGCCCAATGATAACCGAAAGCCGGCGCTTCTCTGCGGGCTCGCAAGGCTGAGCCAGGAGTGCTAGCATGACCATGCGTCTGTCATAGGGCTTGGTCTCCTCGTTGGTGCGAGGGTTTGTTTGCCGCTTGCCGCCCAGGGGAGATTCTCTTTGATTCCGGCGGGTCCGGCAGGGCATGAACCCATGGCGGCATCTCGGGCAACTCAACCGGTTCGCCGGGAACTTGTGGTTACAAACGCCGATCAACCGGCGGGGGTATTGTGGCGTTATGGAGGAACGCGGCGCGTAAGCGCGCGATTTTCAGGAGATCGTTATCATGCTGAGAAAAGTTTCGCTCGTCATCGGCGTATTGGTCCTTTCCGCCTGCGCCGGCCCGCATTATCATGGCCCGCCGCCAGGGTATTACGACAGGCCAGCCGCGCACTATCCGCCACCGGCCGGTTTCGGCACGGTGGAATCCGTGCAGATGGTCGCTTCGCACGGACACACCGACGGCTCGGGCGCGATTCTGGGCGCGATCATCGGTGGTGTGATCGGACACCAATTCGGTGGCGGACGCGGCAACGATGTGGCCACGGTCGCTGGGGCCTTGGGTGGTGCCGCCATCGGCAATGAAGTCGAGCGCTCCAACCGGGGCGGCCGGGAGTATTTGCGGGTCGTGGTGCGCATGGAAAACGGCGCTTACCGCACCGTGCCCCAGCCGCCGAATGCAGACCTTCGCCCGGGCGATCGGGTGCGCGTCGAAGGGCCCAACATCTACCGCTATTGAGTTTTGTTCGGAGTCCGCGATCCGGCCGCCGCGCTGCCCGCGTCGGCCGGTGCGACCGCAGTTCCAAGGGTTTGGGTGGCGATCGGGTTGTGCCGGCGCTCGGCTGGAGAGAACCTCTCAGTCGCGTTCAAGCACTTCGGCGACGACCTTGCGGTCATCGGCGCGGCGCGGACCCCAGTAGATCATCCAAAGTTTGAAGAGGCAGATCAAAACGAACCCCACGAGCATAGGCAGCGCCAGTATGCGCGCCGGCTCGTCCTGCCATTCGGTCGCGGTGAGCGCCCTTGCGGGTGCGTGGGCAAGGAAATGTACTTCGCTGGTATCCCCGACCGTCAAAGCCGCACCAAAGGCGACGCGCTGGTAGGTCGTCTCTCCAACCTGCCATTCGATGACCGCGCCCGGGCCTTGGGGCGTGTTCGCCGTCGCGACCGTTGTGGCCGTGGTCACTTGCGCCTGCACCGTCCACATGCGGTTGATGTAGACCCAGCCGGCGAAGGCGCAGGCGAGGAACAGGATCACCAGCACCGAGAAAATGTTGCTGCGCAGAATGTCGCCTTTGGTGATGATTCGCCGGTGATAAGCCATGGTCGAATTCCCCTTCGCCTCTTTTCTCCTTACGCACTCGATTATCGTGGCGCGTCAACCGCGGGTCAAACGGCCATTACGCCGGCGGGGTTGGGGGTACCGAATCATCGATGGCGACTTGGGTGAAGGCGAAACGTTTGCCGTCGAAAAGTCCCTGGTCGCTCAGCTTGAGTTCGGGAATGACCAAAAGCGCCATGAAAGACAGCGTCATGAAGGGGGCGCGCAGCGGGCTGCCCAAGTGCTCCTTGGCGTAACGATTGAGGCGCGCGTAAGCTTCCGCCACGGCCTCACCGGGTTGGTCGCTCATCAGGCCGGCAATGGGTAGCGGCAGCAGCTCCAGGTGCTGGCCGCTCACCACCGCCAGGCCGCCGCGCGATTCGATCACCGCGTTCATGGCCCGAGCGAGCGCCTCGGCATCGCAGCCTACGCCGATGACGTTGTGTGAATCGTGCGCCACGCTGGAAGCCAGCGCACCTTGTTGCAAACCGAAGCCCCGGATCAAAGCCACCGCCGGTGTACGGGCCTCATAGCGATTGGCCACCGCGAGCAACAACACATCCTCGCTGGGGCGGGGTGCCACCAAGCCCCCGAGGCAAGGCAAGCGCAACAAGATTCGGCGAGTGAGGAGTTCTCCGTCAGCGGCGCCGATCACCTGGCAATCAGCGAAATCCGCACCCAGGGGCGCGCCAAGGCGCAACTCGCCGGGCTGGATGGGCCGCGCGGCAAAGCGGTTGACGGTTCGCGCCGGCCGGTGGGGCAGCAAACACTGCCCGCGTTCGGCAACGAGCTGGCCATCGAGCCAGGTGGCCAGCACATCAAAATGATGCAGATCGGCAAAGAGCACCGCGTTCATGGCATCCCCTGGGGCCAGCAGTCCCAAGTTCCAGCCATAGTGCGCTTGCGGCGTCTGACTGGCGGCGCGCAGCACCGTAAAAAGATCGTGACCTTGGGCCACGGCGCGGGCCACCATCCGGTTGATGTGACCCACCGCCAGATCATCGGGGTGGCAATCGTCGGTGCAGAACATCAGCTGGCCCGGGTGACTCGTGAGCAAGGGATGCAGCGCTTCGAAGTCCCTGGCGGCCGAGCCCTCGCGCAGCAGAATCTTCATGCCCGCCGCGAGCTTGTCTTGCGCTTCGGCGAGGCTCACACACTCGTGGTCGGTGGTGATGCCGGCGGCAGCGTAGCGCCCTGCCGCCTCGCCCTGGAGTCCCGGCGCATGGCCATCGATGGGCCGGCGGCGATTCCGGGCCGCGGCGATTTTCGCCATGACCGCGGGCTCCGCGTTCAAGACGCCGGGGAAATTCATCACCTCGGAAAGATAACCAATGCCCGGGGTGTCGAGAAGTTTTTCGATCTCGCCTGCGCCGAGCCTGGCACCCGCCGATTCAAAGGTTGTGGCGGGCACGCAACTGGGTGCGCCGAAGAGAAAGTGAAACGGCGTGGCGGCCGCATCCTCGAGCATGAAGCGCATGCCCTCCAGGCCCAGCACGTTGGCGATTTCATGCGGATCCGAGATCGTGGCGATGCTGCCGTGGCGAACGGCCAGACGCGCAAATTCGCTCGGCGGCAGGAGGCTGCTTTCGATATGCACGTGCGCATCGATGAGGCCGGGCGCGAGATAGGGCAGGGCCGGATCCGCGGGGCCGCTTTCGTGCCAGGCGGTGATGCGACCATCCTGCCATTCGATCTGGCCGGCGGAAATCGTCGACCTTGCGAGGTCGATGCGGTTGACTTGCAGGCGACCGGAGAAAACACTGAAGTCTGAGGGCAACAACATGTTTGCGATCTCGTTTGGCGACCGTTTGAAGCAAAAAAAGTCTCGCGCCGCACTGTCTTGGTGTGAGCGCCTGCGGAGAGCGTAAACCATACTGCCGCGGCCGCGCTACCCGAAAATCCGTATCGCGCTGATGAGGCGGTTTGCCGGGTGATATTCCGCAAACGATTCAACCGGTCGAGTCGCGCGAACGGTTCGGAGGGTACCCGAAAGCGGGAGTGATCGTGTAATATCACGCGACGCTGTTGCGGGTGCCCTTTGTGAAGTGATGTGTGTCCATTGAGTCGATTGCTTGCCAGGTGAACCGGTGAGCGGCCGCTAGCTAAAGTCCAACGACGGCCAAGCGGTCGACCAAGCCTGCGGAAATTCTCTTTTCTTGGGGGCGCCGCTCTTGACTCATGCAGCGGGCTATGGGCTTTTAGGGAGGAACAAACGTGAATTTCCCAGACCACTCATTTGGTGGGAGCCGATTGTGGCGCCAAGCGGAAAACGGAGTTTTCGCGGCGCTGAGAAATCTGCTCGGCCTTGCGCTCGGTTTGGGATGCGCGTTCCCGCTCGCGACAAGGGATGCTCAAGCGGTACCTGTACCCGTTCCCCTTGAGGGTGTTCAGTCGGTTTCGCTTGGCTACGAACATACCTGTGCCATTACGTCGGTTGGTGGTGTGAAGTGCTGGGGGAACGGACAGTCGGGTCGTTTGGGCAATGGTCAAGAGGGCGTTCGGTTGTGGCCGGTCGACGTAATTGGTCTCGACGTGCCCGTTGTCCAGATCGCTACGGGCATGATGCACTCCTGCGCGCTGCTTGGTGGGGGCCAGGTGAGATGTTGGGGTTCCAATGATTCCGGTCAGCTGGGTGTGGCGGCATTGTCCTCTTCGTTTGTTCCGATCGCCCCGCAGGGCTTGCCGAGCGACATTACCCAAATCGCCTTGGGCGCCTACCACAGTTGCGCGCTTTCTCCGACCAGTGGCCTGAAGTGCTGGGGGAGCAACGGTTGGGGGCAGTTAGGGGATGGGAACAGTGGTGTCATCAACGCAGTGCCGGTTGATGTGCTGGGGTTGTCGAGCGGCGTGGTACAGGTTACCGCCGGCTACCACCACACTTGCGCGCTGCTGTCTGGCGGAGGCGTGAAGTGCTGGGGCAAAAACGAATTTGGGCGCCTGGGAGACGGAACCACGGCAAATCGACCGACGCCGACGGATGTCGTTAACCTAGGAGGTGTAGCTGCGTCAATTACCGCAGGCGGGGAGCATACTTGCGCCGTGTTGGTTGGCGGAGCCGCGAAATGCTGGGGATACAACTATTACGGTCAAATTGGCAACGGCTCGGGGTGGACCCAGTATTCACCAACTTCGGTTTTTGGGCTGGCGAGCGGAGTTGCGCGTGTCGCCGCGGCGGCCGACCACACTTGTGCGTTGCTCGATTCCGGTGCGGTCAAGTGCTGGGGAAGCAACTTCTATGGCCAGATGGGTGATGGCAGTCTGACCTACTCCGCCTACCTACCACAAGATGTGAGCGCGCTGGGTACCGGAGCCATTGCTTTGGCGACCGGTGGTGATGGGAGTTGTGCACGGGTCGAAAGCGGCAAGCTGAAATGCTGGGGGCGCAATGATGCTGGGCAGCTTGGCAGCGGCGGTGCATGGAAGCGCAATACGCCGCTGGCGGTCGTAGGGCTTGCCTCCGGGGTTAGTAGGATTTCCCCTGGGTCGTCCCATGTATGCGCCGTCACGAATGCGGGCGGAGCCAAGTGTTGGGGCAGCAATTACTCAGGCAGGCTCGGCACCGGGAGCGCCAACGACGAACCAGAACCGGCGGACGTGCTGGGGCTCAGCACGGGCGTGAGTTCGGTCGTGTCGGGTACCTCACACAGTTGCGCGTTGACGACGCTTGGCGGAGTCAAGTGCTGGGGTTCAAACTCCTACGGCGAACTCGGTAATGGCACGACCACGGGCAGTCCTACGCCGGTTGATGTTATTGGGCTGGGGGCTGGCGTGATCGCATTGGTTAGTGGTAACGCCCATTCCTGCGCCTTACTCCTTGGCGGAGGTGCGAAATGCTGGGGCTCGAATTTTGCAGGCGAACTAGGGGACGGCACGAACACACATCGGTCTACACCGGTCGATGTTGTGGGCTTGCCGGCTCCGGTATCGGCGCTTGCTGCAAGTAGTCATAGTTGCGCGGTGCTGGTGACTGGTGCTATCTGGTGCTGGGGGGCCAACAATTTTGGGAAATTGGGCAACGGGAGCACGTTAAACAGCGCGTTGCCCGTCCAGGTAATGGGACTAGGCGGGGAGGCGATCAAAGTTGCTGCGGGCAACCTGCATAGCTGCGCGCTGACGGCCGTGGGCGGAGTCAAGTGCTGGGGCCACAATGAATGGGGGCAGTTGGGCGATCGAAGCGAACTGAACAGCCTGGTGCCCGTGGACGTCTATCGGGCGACGGCTGGATTTCGCGATCTGAGCACCAAAGGCGATGTCACCTGCGCCATCGACGCACATGCAACGGCCAAGTGCTGGGGAAAGAACGATCTCGGCGACGGCGGTGATGGACTTCTCTACGGGCGCAGGACGCCATCGCGGGTTGTCGGCCTCGAAAGCGGCAGCGCTTCGGTTTCCGTTGGTGGGGCGGTCGCTTGTGCCGTCGGCCTGGATTCACAAGCCTATTGTTGGGGATACAACGATTTTGGCCAACTGGGCGATGGAACTGGCGGCGGCAGGGTTCGATACCCGACCTATGTGGTGATTTCAGCGACCTACCCCAACCAACCAAGCGTAGGTACCCTGAGCCCGGGTGATGGGAGTGTGAGTCTCACCTTTGATCTGCCAAGCTATGACGGCGGGGCAGCTATCGACGCCTACCGTGTCACCTGTGAGCCAGGCGGCATTTCGGCAACGGGACTATCGTCGCCCATCGTGGTGACGGGGCTGACCAACGGCGTGCTTTATGAATGCACCGCGGCTTCGCACAACGCCGTTGGCTGGAGCGGCGAGTCGCTGATCTCCAACGCGGTGTTTGCGGCGATTGCGGCAAAGGTTCAGCGTGCGTTTGTTTCGCCCAAGGGCACCGACGCCAATGCCGGGGTCGGATGTCCTTCGTCGGCGCCCTGCGCCAGTGCCACGGTGGCGGAAACGGTGCTTCACCACGGGGGCGAAGTGATTTTTGCGGAATCGGGGGAATACCCGCCGTTCACCTTGACCAAATCGGTGACCGTGTTAGCACCGCCCGGAGTATCGGCCGCGATTTCCGTATCGTCCGGCAGCGGGGTTGTTGCCAACACCGAAGGCCAGCGCGTCGTGCTGCGTGGCCTACATTTGCGGGGGGGCGCTGAGGCGAGCGGGACTAAGGGAATTGCCATAGGCCCCGGTGTTACCGCGTCGGTAGAGAACTGCTCATTGGAGGGGTTCAAAGAGGCGGGGGTTCTTGCAGACGGCGGCAGCCTGAGGGTTATCGACACCGTGGTGCGAAACTCACAAGCTGGCATTACGGGCAAGGATGGCGCGTCGCTGGAAGTCGTCGGGGCGAGGCTTTTCGGCAATACGACTGGAATCTACATCCTTGGCCAAGGCTATTCATCGAAGGAAACGACGGCAAGCGTTACCAAGACGCAGATTAGCGGCAGCTCGACAGGTTTGAACGTGTACGCGCAATATGGATCGAGAGCCTCGCGTGCCCGCGTCCGTGAATCGCGAATCGTGGGCGGAGGAACGGGCGTTTCTGCGACGTCGTTCTCAGGCGGCGCCGCATCCATCTTGTTGACGCGCAGCGCCATCGTGGGCAGTAGAACTCGCGCGGTCCATCAGTATCCGACTGGGCCAGGCGCAGAAAGGGTCACTGTATATTCAGCGGGCGACAACGTGTTTGTCGACAACGCCTCGATTTCCAACGCGCCGATCATTACGATACCCAAGATGTAGCCGGAGTGCCAACCAATGTATGCTAAGACCATTGTCCTTCTCGTCGTGAGCCTGCTCCTGGCTTCCTGCGCGGGGGGACCCAGTCGGCTCAAGAGTCGATTGGACATGGTGCCGGAGGCCCAGCGCGGCTACGTTGTTGGTACCTACTCAATAAGCTGCGTGATGCACGGCGACCAATGTGGCCAGGTTTTCAATTCCATCTCCGCAGAGTACCGGATGGCGACGGACCATGCGCTCCACAATGCACTCTATTGGACCTATGGATCGGTGTTTGGACACGATACGACGCACGACTATGTAAACGCTGTAGAAGGCCACAAGGGCTTTCACTTCTGCATTGCACTCCCGCCGGGCGATTTCGAGTTCTACTCCATTGGCTTTTTCAACTTTGCTCGCGGCGGAAGCGGCTATTCCCTTCGGAGTGACGACTACTTTTCCATTCGATTCGTGGTCAAACCTGGCGAGGTAGTGGACATCGGGACCATCCGTGTGACGACTGAAAAGGGACGAAACTTTTTTGGGATGCCACTTCCTGCTCCCGGAATGATGCTCCTGTCCGAATCAAGGAACGCTGAGACCGACGCTGCGCGGGCCAAGTGCCCCGAAGCTGCCCAGAAAATCCCGATTGCAAGACGTTTTCTTACGATCCCTGAGGGCAAGACAACGCCGTTCGTTGCCAAAGCGAGTCCCTGAGCTCGCATAGTTTGGCGCGCTTGGATCAAGCGAAAAACCGACCCGCGAGTCACGTGAAATCGGTCGCGCCACGACGGTTCGACGGAAACCTGTGTCAGACCACTGCGCCGAGCTGCCTCTTGGTGTGCGGAAACGGTTCTGCGCTCGGCTGCCTGCCACCGGGATGAGGGTCACTTGGCGGCTTGAATTGACCTCCGCGGTTGGTCCGGCTCCCGGCGCGCCGGCTAGCAGGTTTGATCGCGCCATTCAGCGAGGATGATTCGAAGGGACCAATGATCGCCGAGGCTGTTCGCTGGCCGCCACCCTCAACCGCCTTTTCAGTACCCGCAACAGAGCACCCAGCATCGGCAGCTTTTCATACAGCTCTTCCGCAGCATCCCAATAGTCACGATGGAAATTGACTTTGCCGGACGCATCGAAGCGCAGATGGCTGGCACCGGTGATGGTCTGCGGCCGTCCGCGCATTAGGAAATGAAAAGTCCACAGCAGCATCGCGCCATCTTCGCTGGGAAAGCGCTCGGTGATGCGAAAACGCGGCGCTTCGACGGTCTCGAACATGTGGGCGAAGACCTTCGTGATAGCAGCCACGCCGTGCAGCTCGTTGAATGGGTCTTTGAAATAGGCGTCCTCGGCGTAGAATTCGGCGAAGCGTTCGAGGTCGTTGGGCCCGAGGTGTTCAAAGAAGGCGACGAGGGCATCGAGTTGCGGCATGGTGGGGCTGGGGTGAGCGATCGGCATGTCGATGGTCAAGCGCCGGTGAAGCGGCGCACCAGCGGAAAATAGAGCCGGTAGGGCAGCAGGCGCAGGAGCTTCAACCAGCGCGTGAAGCGCTTGGGGAAGTGGATCTCGAAAGCGCTGCCGGCCAGGCCGTGCAGAATTTCTTCCGCCGCCTGTTCGGGCGTAATGAGGGCTGGCATGGCGAAGTCATTTTTCGCGGTGAGCGGCGTGGCAACGAAACCCGGATTGATCAGCCGCACCCCTAGGCCGCGTGGCGCGAGGTCGAGATAAAGCGCCTCGGCGAAATTGCCCAGTGCCGCTTTGCTGGGTCCGTAAGCCAAAGCCTTGGGCAAACCGCGATATCCGGCGACGCTGGAAACGAAAGCGATCTGCCCGCGTCCCTGCCGCAAAAAGATGGGCGTGAGCGCCGCCGCAAAAGCCATCGCCCCCAGGAGGTTGACGGCCAGGAGGCGCTCCGCCACGCCGTGGTCATAGTCCCAAGCGCGCATGGGCTGGTAGTCGCCGGCCAGATAAATCGCCAAATCGACACCGCCCCAGGCGGCCAGCAACTTCTCCGCGGCCAATGCGAGGGCCGGCGGATCGGCGGCATCACAGGGCAGCGCCAGGGTGTTGGGCAATTCCCGGGCAAGCGCATCGAGGCGTTCCACCCGCCGCGCCGAGAGCGCCACCCGCGCCCCGCGTGCTGCCAGGGCACGGGCCAGCGCTTCCCCGATACCGCTCGATGCGCCCAGAAGCCAGATGCGTTGCTGGCGCCAATCGCCTATCGGGGTGTTCATCGTTTGCGAAAAGACAGCGTGACTTCGCCCAAGCGAAAGCCCCATTTGGACATCACCGAACGGTTGAGCATCACCTGCTCATCCATCAAGAACATCCAGTCGTCGAAATCGACCTGATAGGTTTTGCCGTCCACCGGCAGCGCCAGCACGTAACGCCAGCGCAAAGCATTACCCGCAGCTTCGCCCAACGCGGTGCCGATCACGTCATCGGCGCTGCCGCGGTAGCGTCCCGGCGCCTCGCGCACGATGGTCCAGATCCGGCGCGATTCGCTGCCGTCGGACCACCGAAACTTCTCGTCCAGGGTGCCGGTGTCGCCTTGCCAGCGCGCCTCGATGACCACGTGAAAGCGCTTGATCACCTCGCCCGAGCGGTTCTGAAACATGCCCCAAGCGTCGATGGTTCCGTCGAAGTAGCGTGCCAAGTCGAGTTGCGGTTGCTCCTGGCGGTATTTCTCCACCGGCACCCCGGCACATGCGGACAAGGCCAGGGTGAGTGCGAACACGAAAGCCGTTTTCATTGCGCATTCTCCAGAGATTGCCGCCAGCGCCAGGCGAGCGCCGCGGACAGGATTTTGAACAGCACCGGGATGAGGCAATACACCGCCCCGAGCGCCGCTTCGCCGCCGGCTTCGCCGGGTCGATAGCCAAGCACGGCCAGAAGCGGCAAACCGATGCCCGCGGCCAAGGCAAGATTCACTTTGGTGACCAGGCCCCACCAGCCGAAATAGCCACCAGCCTCGGTGCTGCGGCTTTCGCGCTGCGCCAGATCGGCAAGCAGTGCGGCAGGCAACGCGAGGTCAGCGCCCAGCGCAAAACCGGAAACCAGGCAGATGAGGGCGAAGGCGGTGGTGTCACCCGGCCCGAGCGCAAACGCCCCAACGAAGGCCAGGACGGAGAGCAGCATGCCGGCGATCCAGGCGCCTACCCGGCCGATGCGCCGCGCCACCCGTACCCAGATCGGCAAACCCAGCGCGCCGGCGATAAAGTAGACGGCCAGGAAAAGGCCGCTCCAGGATTCCGCGCGCAAGACATCGGCGACGAAAAAAAGCACCAGCGTCGCCGGTAGCGCCGCAGCGATGCCACTGGCCACATAAACCCAGAGCAGCCGGCGGAAAGCGGGGTCGCGCAAAGCTGCTTGCGGCGGCGCCGTGCTGTCAGCGGTGCCGCCGCTTTCGATCAGCCGCCGCGGCGTGCCCAGGAGGGTCACCGCGGCCAGCAGCACCAACAGGAACACGAACAGCCAAGAAAGGCGGGCCAGGCCCAGACCCAATTCGAGTGCCAGCAAACCGGGCAAAACCGACGCCGCCACCACACCAACCAGACCGAAGCCTTCGCGGCTCGCGGTAAGCAGGGTGCGCTCACCGGGGCAACGACCCAGCTCCGCGCCCCAGGCTTGCAGCGCAACGGTGGCGAGACTGAAGCCGAAGTAGGTGAGCACCAAAGCCCCCGCCAGCCACGCCGCAGCGAATTGCTCGGGCGGATGCATCAAGGCAAGCATGCCGAGCGCCAAGAACGGCAGCGCCAGCAGAATCATGCCGCGGCGAGCGTGCCGACGATCGCTCCACCAGCCCAGGAGCGGATCGAGCCCGGCGTCGGCGAAACGGGCGACGAGCAAAATCAAACCCAAAAGCGCGAGATTGAGGCCCACCTCGTCGGCGTAGAGCCGCGGCACATGCACGTACACCGGCAATGCGGCCATCGCCAGAGGCAGCCCCAAGGCGCCGTAGGCGAGCCAGTGTTTCGCCGGCAAGGGTGGGGTCACGGGGCGCTGCCTCGCAACAGCGCATCGCGCACTTCCGGCGCGCGGGTGCGCGCGTCCAGCCAAATGCCGAAGAAATAGGGCGCGAACTCAGGATCGGCGATTTCGCCCAGGGCGCGATCATGGAAATAGAATCGCGTGGTGCCGCTGGGCAAATAGACGCCGGTAAGCTTGTCGCCGGCGGTGACATCGGGAAACAGCGCGGCCAGGCGCTCGCCCCAGCGGGCAAGGGCTTCGTCGGGGGCGCCGAGGCGGCGCATTTCCTCGATGCTCGTGCGCGCGATGCGCGCGCCCTTGAGTTCGCGCCGGTACTCCAAACTCAGGGCGAGCGGCGCCCGCGTCGGATCGGCGGAAGCCTTGGTGGTCCATAAGGTTGCGCGATAGACGCGCAAGCCGAACCAGGTCAACTCGCCGCTGCCGCGCGCTTGCCAGCTCTCCTCCTCAGCCAGCGCTTGCGGCAGCGCCCAGGCAGGTGCGGCAACTAGCGAGGCGAAGAAAAGGAGCCATTTCATCGCTGGTGCTCCAGGTGAAACTGCACCACATCGGTGGAGCCGGTGGCAAAACCCGCCTCGCAATACGCGAGATAGAAGCGCCACAAACGCCGGAAGCGTTCGTCAAAACCCAGGGCGGCGATGGCCGGCCAGGCAGCCTCGAAATTGTGGCGCCACTGCGCCAGCGTGCGCGCATAGTCCGCGCCGAAGCGAAACGCCTCGCGTACCACCAGGCCCGCGTTCTGCGCTTGCTGCCGGAAGCCGGTGACGGTGGGTAACATGCCGCCGGGGAAGATGCACTGCTGAATGAAGTCGGTGCCTTGGCGATAGCGGGCAAACAAGTCTTCGCGCAGGGTGATGCTCTGCACCAGCGCGCGCCCCTGCGGCGCGAGGTTCTTGGCCAGCGTGCCGAACCAGGTCGGCCACCAGCGCTCGCCCACGGCTTCGAACATCTCCACGGAAACGATCGCCGCATAGCGACCATCGAGATCACGGTAGTCCTTGAGTTCTAAGCGGGTGGACTCGGCGAGCCCTGCCTTTTGAAGACGCTCGCGGGCATAAGCCAACTGCGCCGGAGACAGCGTGACGCCATGCACCTTGAGTCCGGCCTCGCGCGCGGCGATTTCGGCGAAGCCGCCCCAGCCGCAGCCGATTTCGAGCACCTCCTGGCCGGGGGCGAGGGCGATGGCATCGAGGATGCGCCGGTTCTTCGCGTCCTGGGCCGCCGGGAGCGTGCGTCCCGCGTCTCGTTCGAACCAAGCCGCCGAATAACTCATCGTCGGGTCCAGCCAGAGGCGGTAGAAGTCGTTGCCCAGGTCGTAATGCGCCAGGATGTTGCGCTTCGATCCGGCGCGGGTGTTGGCATTGAACAGATGCTTGAGGCGGGCACCCAGAAGGCTCATCAAGTTGCCGTAAAGCGCGCGGGCAATGACTTCGCGGTTGGCGTTGAGCAAGGTGAGCAAAGCGGCGAGGTCGGGGGTATCCCATTGGCCTTCGAGATAAGTTTCCGCAAAACCGATGTCGCCGCGTGCCAGCACGGCGTCGAAAACGCTCCAGTCGCGCACCGTGAGATGCGCCAAGATCGGACCGGTACCGCAATGTTGCCTTTGCTCGCCGGGCAGCGCGACGTCCAGGGAGCCGCCTTTCAGGCCGTCGAGCAAACGCAGCACGGTGCGCGCTGCGCGCGGCAGGCGCTTGGCTTGGGGTAAGGGCAGGGCGAGAGCGGGTTCGGCGTTCATCGGGTCGTCTCCTCGAGAGGGGGTTCGGGTTTACGAAAGAAAGGCGCACGCTTGGCCCACAGGCGCAGCGCTTGCCAGTGGATACGGATCATCACCCCCAGGGTCATCCAGGGGTAAGCGAAGAAGGCTCGCCACAGCGCGCTTTGGGACAGCGGCTCGCTGCGCCCGGAAATGGCGGTGTGGAGTTGATGCTCGGCGGGGTCGAGAAAATCGACGCGCGCCAAATGCTCGCCGTCTGCGGGCGCGTGGCGGAAGGCGAAGCGGTAGCTGCCGCGCACCGGCATGAAAGGCGAGACGTGGAAGATCTTGCGCGCGATCAGGCGGTCTTGGGCGGTGATCGGCCGGCCATCGGGGTGCGTCAGGAGATAGTTGTGGCGCTCTCCGAAAGTGTTGTTGACTTCGGCCAGCACGGCGACCAGCTCGCCCTGAGTATTGTGGCAATACCAGAAGCTCACCGGATTGAACACGTAACCAAAGATGCGCGGGAAACATTGCAGCCAGACTTCGCCCGTGGCGATGACGCCCTCGCGGGCGAGCAGGGCGCGTATCCAGGGTAGCGGGTGAGAGCCGTCGCGCGCGCCATGATCGGCAAACCAGAAAGAAAAGAGATTGCGGCGATTGATCGAAAAAATGCCGCGCGGCGTGGTTTCGAGTTGACTCAGTGGCAGCAGCAAAAAGAATACCGGGTAGCGAAAGGTGTGCTTGACCGGTTGCAAGCGGCGATGCACCACCTGACCGAAAGCGATGCGCAAGACGCTCACGCTACCTGCTCCTGAGTCACGTGCTCTTGCCAGGGGGCATGGCAACCCAAGGCCTGGGCGACGGCGAGGCCGGATTTGAGGCCGTCTTCATGAAAGCCGTAGCCGTTCCAAGCGCCGGCGAACCACACGCGATCTTGCCCCGAGAGCGCGGCGATCTGGCGCTGCGCGGCAATGGCGGCGCGGTCGAAAATCGGGTGAGCGTAGTCGAACTGGGCAATGGTTTTGTCGGTCGCCGGCGCCTCCAGCGGATTGAGCGTCACCACCACCGGCTCTTCAGTGGGCAGCGGTTGCAAGCGGTTGAGCAAATAAGAGACCGAGACCGGACGGGAATCGCTGCGGCCGCCCTGCGCGAGGTAATTCCAGGCCGACCAAAGCGAGCGATCGCGCGGCAGCAGGCGGGCATCGGTGTGCAGCACCGCGTGGTTGTTCTGGTAGCGCAGGACGCGCAGCGCTTCAGCTTCCGCGGGGCGGGCATCGCGGCCCAGGAGTGCCAGCGCCTGGTCGCTGTGGCAGGCGAGTACGACTTGATCGAATTCTTCCACGCCCTGGTCATGCACCACCAGCATGTCGCTGCGGGTGCGCAAAATCTGCCGCACGGGAATGCCGAGGCGAACGTCGCGCAGACCCGCAGCCAGCTTCTTCACATATTCACGCCCGCCGCCTGCTACCGTGCGCCACTGCGGGCGGTCGAAGATCTGCAACAGGCCGTGGTTGTTGCAAAAGCGCACGAAGGTGGCCAGGGGATAGTCGAGCATTTGAGCTGCCGGGCAGGACCAGATCGCCGCGGCCATGGGCAGCAAATACCAATCGGCGAACGCGGCGCTGTAGCGACCCCGCTCCAAAAACTGCCGCAACGTCTGCGCCTCGTCTCCATGGTTTGCAAGCCACGCCATGCTCTCGCGATTGAAGCGAACGATGTCGGCCAGCATGCGCCAGAACTCGGGCCGCAAGAGATTGCGCTTCTGCCCGAACACCGTGGCGAGATTCGACCCGGCCCACTCCAGCTCGGGGTCGCGCAGCGACACCGCGAAAGACATTTCGCTGGCCACCGTTTCCACGCCCAAATGCTCGAACAGGGCGGTGAGCTGCGGATAGGTCTGGTGGTTGAAGACCAGAAAGCCGGTGTCTACCGGAAACGATTGGCCGTCGAGGCGCACGTCCACCGTGTGGGTGTGCCCGCCCAGGCGCCGCTCGGCTTCGAACAGTGTGACGCGATGGCGGCGAGATAGCAGCCACGCGGCGGACAGGCCGGAAATGCCCGAGCCGACCACGGCGATACGCTGCGATAAAGGGCTGCGCTCGGGCGTGAGGGGTGCGAGGGAAGGCGGGATCAAAGTCGCGGTAGCCATGCGAATCTCCAAAGTCAGTAGGGGTGGGCGAGGATGAGGGGGCGGGTCAGGCTGATACGCGCGGTCGTGGCTCCCGGGGAGCAATCTCCGATACACGCCGCCGGCTGCATCTGGCGGGCCTCCTGGTGCCAATACAGATAGGCTTGCCAAGAGGCGTTGTCCAAGACGAAACGGCAGACCGGCCCAGCTTTCGTTTGCTCATCCGGGACCACCTGGCAAGTTTGGGCGCTTGCCGGATCGGCCTTGGAGGCGGCTGAACTAAGAGCGAAACCTACGCCGGTGGCGAGCGCCAGGGCAAGGGCGAAGGGGGCGAGGGTTTGCATGAAATGTCCTGGACAAAATGGAAAAGTGAGCCTACTATAGGCCTCAAGTTTTCCCGTGTCAAGCATTTGTCCAGGACAAAATGAACAGAACTTTGATGAACATCGCCGCCGTCGAACGGGAAACCGGGCTCGGCAAAGACACGCTGCGGGTCTGGGAGCGCCGCTACGGCTTCCCGCGGCCCGAGCGCGACCAGAACGGCGAGCGCGCCTATCCCTTGGAACAGGTCGAAAAGCTCCGGCTGATCAAACGCCTGATGGGCCAAGGTTTGCGCCCGGGGCGCTTGTTGGCGGCGAGTGACGCCGACTTGGCGCAGCTCGGCGCGCCGGGGGCTGCACCCGAGGCCGCGACGGCCGAGGGCGGGGTGACCGCCACACTGGTGCCCTTGATTCGTCAACACGATCTGCCGGCGGTCAGTAACGCCTTGCGCCAGACTTTGCACCGCCAGGGCCTGCAGCATTTCGTGCTGGAAACGGTGAGCGCGCTCAATCGCGCCGTCGGCGAAGCCTGGATGCGCGGCGAAATCGAGGTCTTCGAAGAACACCTCTACACGGAACAGATGCAGGCGCTGCTGCGACAGGCGATCGGTGCCTTGCCCCAAGGCGACGGGCAGCCGCGGGTTTTGCTCACCACGGTACCGGAAGAACAGCACGTGCTGGGCCTGTTGATGATCGAGGCCTTGCTCACGCTGGAAGGCGCGCGCTGCATCTCCCTGGGCACGCAAACGCCGCTGGCGGACATTGCCCTCGCGGCCCGGGCGCAACGGGCGGATATCGTCGCCTTGTCGTTTTCCGCGGCGTTTCCGTTGCGGCAAGTGCTGCCGCTCTTGAAGCAACTGCGCGCCCGACTCGAAACCTCGTGCGAACTGTGGGCGGGCGGCGCGGCTATCGAGCGTTTGCACGCGCCGGAACCGGTGCGCCTGATGCCTCGCTTGGCCGATGCGCTCGAAGGCTTGGCGCGTTGGCGCCTCGAGCACGAGCACTGAGCGGCGCAGCGTTTCTTTTGCCTGACAGGCGGCGGTGATCTCTTTGACTTGTGACCTCGCGGTGATCGGTGCCGGGTTGTCGGGCACGGCGTTTCTTTGGCATCTGGGCGAGGCGCTGAAGGCCGCGGGTCGGCAAGGCGGTGCGGGCCCGACCAGGCTGCGCCTGCTGGTGCTCGATCGCCAGTCCCGATTGGGTCCGGGTCTCCCGCACAATGCCGACTACGTGCTGCCCTTTCACATCACCAACATGTGCGCGGCGCAGATGGGGCTGTGCAGAGATGCGCCGGGAGATTTCCAGCACTGGATTTCCGAGCACCGCGAGCAGCTGGCGGCCGAGCATCCCGAATGGGCGCCCCATTTCGAATTGGCGTGCGCGGACATCGCCGACTGTGAGCATTTTCCACGCGCCGTCATGGGCGAGTATCTCCATGCACGCTGCGCCCAGGCGCTGGCGAGTTTGCGTGAGCAGGGCATCGAGGTCGAGGTGCAAACGCAATGCGAAGCACTCGATCTGCAGCGCCTCGACTCAGGTTTTCGAATCATGGCACGCCGTCTCGAAGCAGACACATCGTGCGAGTTCGTGGCTGCCCGGGTGCTTCTGACGACCGGACACTGGCTTGCCGAGCGAAGCGCGGCTGATCTCTTTCCGTCGGTCTGGCCGGCGTCGGCCTTGGCGCAGGGCATTCCAGACGGCGCGCGCGTGCTGGTGCTGGGCAGCAGTCTGTCAGCGATCGAGACGGCCTTGACCCTCAGCGCCGAGGGTGTTTTTCGGCGGGCGAGCGACGGGCGGCTCGAATACCGACCACCGCCGCGACCGCGACACCTCAGCTTGTGCTCGCGCAGCGGACAATTGCCGCGGGTGCGCGGCCGGCGGGGCCACCGGGCCAATCAGATCTTGACCGAAGCGGCGCTGGCGGGTCTGGCTGCGAAGCAGTGCGGTACGCTGCGGCTCGACGAGGTGATGAGCCTGCTCGATGCCGAGCTGCGGCTGGCCTACGGCGGAGCATTCGACTGGGCGCGGATGGTCGCGCCCAGTGGCTCTGCGGTCCAACAACTAACGGCATTTTTGCGCGAAGCGCGCGCAGGAGACGGCAGCGAGGGCGAAGTGCTCTGGCAAACCGTGCTCGCGCCACTCCTGGCCTGGGCAGGCCGGCTTTACCTTTGCCTTGAGGAAAGCGAGCGCACGCGCTTCGATCACGAGTTCACCACGCTTTTTTTCCTGCACGCCGCCACGCAACCAGCGCGCAATGCAGAAAAATTGCTTGCCCTCATGGAGGCGGGCGTGGTCGAAGTGATCAAGCTGGGTGAATCTTATCGCCTCGAACGCGACCCGGGTAAAGGCGGCTGGCACCTCGCGCATAATGGCGAGCGCGGCGAAACGCGGCGCGCGGATTTTGACTTCGTGGTGGATGCGCGCGGGCAGCAGGGGGATTACCGGCGCAACCCGGCGCCGCTGGCCCGGGCGCTGTGCGCAAGCCAGTGGCTGGTGCTCACTGAAGGGGTCTATCGTGGTGTGGCGATCGACCCGCAAACACGCGAGGTGCTCGGGCGCGGCCGCGACGGTAGAATCGCACCGGTAGCCGGGCTTTATGCTTTCGGCGCCATGACGCGCGGCCAGATGCTCGATGCCAGCATGGCGCGCGGCTTGGTGTTGGCGAGCGCCCAGCTTGCGCAGGACCTGGCCGGCGAGTTCACGTCCTCGCCCTGAGGGCGGACGTGGTTCGCACGCAGTCTCGCAAGCGGTGGGGAACGGCATGGGCATGGGTGCGTCAAAACGCTGGGCGATCGAAAGGAGTGAAGGCAAGTGAAACACGCAGTTCTATTGGCAATTTCGATGGGGATCACCATGAGTCTGACTAGTCATTTCGCCAGCGCCGCTGGCGACCAGAACGACCTGACCGCAGCGCAGGCTTTTGCGGCGGCCAAAGCCGGCGAGGTGAAGCTCGTCGACATCCGCACGCCGCAGGAATGGAAACAAACCGGCATCGCACCAGGTGCGGCGGTCGTCGATTTCTATCGCGGTCAAGAAACCTTGGTGCGCGAAATCCTGCAACTGGTCGGGGGCGACAAAAACGCGCCGATCGCGCTCATCTGCCGCACCGGCAACCGCACCACGCAGGCGCAGAATCTGCTTCAAGCGCAGGGCTTCACCCGCGTTTACAACGTCAAGGAAGGTATGGCCGGCAGCGCGGCAGGCCCGGGTTGGCTGCGCCAGGGACTGCCGACGGAAGCGTGCTTGAAGTGTTGACCACGGGTCGAGCGCAAGCCCCGCCATTGATGGCGGGGTGAGCGAGACAGATCCTCAATTCGGAGGCGCCAGCCTCCGTTCTGGCTCGTGGCGAGGAAGCCCCCGCATTCATGCGGGGGTGACTCACTCGGGCCCGCTGACCGCGGCGGCGATTGGTCCCACCGGCGCCGCGGACCCAAATACAGGCAGGGGCTTTTTCGGTAACATGCGCCCATGTCCTCTCACGGCCCCAAACAACAAATCTTCGAACACCTTGCCCGCGTCGGCAAAGGCGTTGCGCACGCTTTGCGCCTGGAGTTGCTGGAAGCCATGGCGCAAGGGGAGCGCAGCGTCGATGCTTTGGCCAAGGCCTGCGGCCTGCCGCTGGCCAATGCTTCGCACCATCTTTTGTTGTTGAAGGATTGCGGCCTCGCCGTTTCCCGCAAGGAGGGCTTGCAGGTTTTCTACCGCCTGGCCGACCCCGAGGTGATGGCGCTGGTATCGGCCATGAGGCACATCGCCGAACGGCAATTGGCCGAAGTGGAGCGCATCGTGCGCGAAAATTTCGCCAGTCGCGATGCCCTGGCGCCAGTGCGTCGCGAAGAGCTTTTGTTGCTCGCGCGCCGCGGCGAGGCGGTGGTGATCG
>CAZFEK010000014.1:56018-81812 GCA_964517465.1 uncultured Alcaligenaceae bacterium | reverse complement strand
CGGCGCCTTCGCTACGCCGTTTCCTTGGCGTGGCCGCTCCGGCGCCGCCCGGCGATCCTCTTCGGTTCGGGCTTGTCCGGCTTAGGTTTGATGTGAACGCGAATACAAGGGATAGAGCACCGCTTCCTCCCGTTGGATGCGCTGCGTCAGAACCTTGCCCACGGCTTCGAGGTCGCGGCCAAAAGATTCGGCCAAAGCGGGATTGCGTGCGAGTTCGGCGTATTTGGCGAGAAAGCCAAGCACGCTCTGGCCGATGCCGTCCATCTCCTCCCGAAAATCATGCACGAGCGCTTGGTTGGCTTGGTCTCGGGCCAATTCCCGTTCGAGATAGGCATAGAGCCTCACCCCCTCCATGGTCAAGTGCGAGTTGATCGCCACCCGAAAACGGTTCAGTTCGATCGAACTGGAAGTGATGTCGCCGGCTCTGAATTTGGCTTGAACGGACAAGAAAGAAGTGATCAATGCCTGGTGGTCGCGTTTGAGCTTATCGATCAGACCGGCGAAATAGCGCATCTCCTGGGTCGGAGCCGCAGGTTTGAGGCTGGCCGAAGCCGGCGCGAACCGGGGCCTTTCATCTCCGGGCGCGATTTCGTCCGATCGTTTTCCCCAGTTGAACAGGCGCAACATGGCAGGTTCTCCGCGAAAAGTGATAGCGATTTCGGGGAAATAGATAACACGGAACCTGGCCAACTACAAGCCGTTCAGTTGGGTTGTGTCATGCGTCAGTCATCTTGGGGCGCGCTGCGTGGCCGATCTTGATTCGGGTCAAGCCTCGTTGTCGATAGCCGAGCTAGCGCCGATGCTCGCGCTTGTCGTAGGGCCGTTCGTAGGTATGAACTACCTTCCCGGAGGGCGAAACGGTCTCCAGCCGCACGTTGAAGCGCCACAAGTTGGCAATGTGCTTGAGCACCGCCTGGGTGTCGTCGCTGAGCGGCCGACGCTCATACTCGGCATGGCGCAGCGTGAGGCTGCGATCGCCATGCACGTTGACATCCCAGACCTGGATATTGGGCTCGCGTGTGCCGAGGTTGTACTGCGCGGCCAGCCGCTCGCGCAGATCGCGATAGCCCGATTCGTCATGTATGGTGGTGACCACCAGCTTGTCGTTGTGATCGTCATCGAGCACGGCGAAGAGGCGGAAGTCGCGTATGAGCTTTGGCGATAGGAACTGGGCGATGAAGCTCTCATCCTTGAAGTTGCGCATGGCGAAGTCGAGCGTCGCTAGCCAATTGCTGCCGGCGATATCTGGAAACCAAGCCTTATCCTCTTCCGTCGGGGTCTCGCATATGCGCCGCAGGTCGCGGTACATGGCAAAACCCAAGGCATAGGGATTGATGCCGTGATACCAGCGGGCAGTGGCCGGCGGCTGATAAATGACGTTGGTGTGCGATTGGAGAAACTCCATCATGAAGGCGTTTTCCAACAGGCCTTCGTCGAAGAGCTGATTGAGTATGGTGTAGTGCCAGAAGGTTGCCCAGCCCTCATTCATTACCTGGGTTTGGCGTTGAGGATAGAAATATTGCGCGATCTTGCGCACGATGCGCACCACTTCGCGCTGCCAGGGGGCAAGCAAAGGCGCGTTCTTTTCGATGAAGTAGAGCAGGTTTTCTTGCGGTTCGGGCGGGAACCGCTCGGTTTCGTATTCTGCGGGCGCTTCGGCGCGCAGCGGCAAAGTGCGCCACAATTCGTTCACCTGGGATTGCAAGTACATCTCCCGCTCGCGGCGCCGGGTCTCTTCCTGCGCGAGCGACAGCTTTTGCGGCCGCTTGTAGCGGTCCACACCGTAGTGCATCAGGGCATGACAGGAATCGAGCAAATCCTCGACGAGGTCGACGCCATGGCGCTGCTCCATTTCCGTGATGTAGCGCCGCGCGTATAGCAGGTAATCGATGATGGAACTGGCGTCGGTCCAGGTGCGAAACAGGTAGTTGCCCTTGAAGAACGAGTTGTGTCCATAAGCCGCGTGCGCGATCACCAGAGCCTGCATGGTCATGGTATTTTCTTCCATGAGGTAGGCGATGCAGGGATTGGAGTTGATGACGATTTCGTAGGCAAGACCCATCTGGCCGCGGCGGTAGCTTTTTTCCGTGGAAAGAAAGTGCTTGCCGAATGACCAGTGGTGGTAATTGACCGGCATGCCCACTGAAGCATAGGCGTCGATCATTTGCTCGGCGGTGATGATCTCCAGTTGATTGGGGTAGGTATCGAGTTGAAAGCGCCTCGCCACGCGATCGATCTCGCGGTAATAGCGTTCGATCAACTCGAAGGTCCAGTCCGAGGGGCAGGGCAGAACCTCTGGCCCGGCCGTACCCGCGGGAGCGGCGGTAGCTGCGGTCTGCTGCAGGATCTCGTTCATTCCGCGAACTTGTACTGCTTCTTGAAGAGCTCTCGAAACACCGGATAGATGTCCGCCGGTTCCTTGATCTTCTGCATCGCGAAGTACCGATTCACCGACTTGACCTTGGCGTACTCACGCCAGAGATTTTGCTCCGGGCCGTCGGTGATTTCTACATAGGCGAAGTACTGCACCAAAGGCATGAGCTTTTCCTCCACCCACTCGCGGCAAACGGGGGAGTCGCTGTCCCAATTGTCGCCATCGGAAGCCTGCGCGACGTAGATGTTCCATTCGGCGGTGGGATAGCGACGCTCGATCACCTCGTGGGTGAGTTTCAGGGCAGAGGATACGACGGTACCGCCGGATTCCCGGGAATGGAAGAACTCCTCTTCGTCGACTTCCGCGGCTTGGGTGTGGTGCCGAATGAAGACCACTTCGATTTTGTCGTAGGCCCGGGTAAGGAACAGGTAGAGCAAGATGAAGAAGCGCTTGGCCATGTCTTTCTTGGCCTCGTCCATCGAGCCTGAGACATCCATCAAGCAAAACATCACCGCCTGGTTGGTGGGCTTGGGCTGCTTGACGCGACTGACGTAGCGCAGATCGATCGGGTCGAGGTAAGGAATGGCCAGGATGCGCGAGCGCAAGACGTGTATCTCCTCGTCGAGCAGGCGCAGCTCTTCGCCGTGATCGGCTCGGTCCTTGCGCAGCAACTCGCGCCTGGCTTCGAGTTCTTTGAGCAGCTCGATCTTCGAACCCGCGAGGGCGATGCGGCGAGCGATGGCCCCCCGCAAGGAGCGGATGACGTGCAGGTTGGTCGGCGTTCCATCGATGGTGATGCCGGCTCGCACCGATTTGAATTCCTGCGAGGAGGTAAGGTAGGTCTTTACCAGATTCGGTAATTCCAGGTCCTCGAAGAAGTAATTGAGGAACTCCTCTTTGGAGATCTCGAAGGAGAAGTCATCCTCGCCTTCGCCTTCGTTGCTCGCTTGGCCCTTGCCGCTGCCGCCGCCGCCGCCCTTGGGCCGATCGAACTGATCGCCCGGAACATACTCCTCGTTGCCCGGATGCACCGTCTCCCAAACGCCGCCGCGGCCGTGACCAAAAGTGGGTTCGGAGACGTCTTTGGTCGGGATCGAGATCTTCTCGCCCGACTCGATGTCCTTGATGCTGCGCCCCTTGATCGCGCGCTGCACTGCGTCCTTCACCTGGGCGCGATAACGCCGCAAGAAGCGCTCGCGATTCACCGCGCTCTTGTTCTTACCATTCAACCGTCTATCGATGAGCTGTTGCATGGCATCCGGTTGGGGGAGAACCCCGGCGGCCGGTTGCGCCGCCGGGGGCGTGCAATCAAGACGACTTGCGCACTCGCAGGTACCAGTCGCACAAGAGCCTGACCTGCTTGGGAGTGTAACCCTTGGCGACCATGCGCGAAACGAACTCCTCGTGCTTCTTGGCGTCCTCGGCGCTGGCCTTGGCGTTGAAGGAAATGACCGGCAAGAGTTCTTCAGTATTCGAGAACATCTTCTTCTCGATCACCACTCTGAGCTTCTCGTAGGAGGTCCAGAGCGGATTCTTGCCGTGGTTGGCGGCTCGCGCCCGCAGCACGAAGTTGACGATTTCGTTTCGAAAGTCCTTGGGATTGGCGATGCCCGCCGGTTTCTCGATCTTCTCCAGTTCGTTGTTCAGCGCCGAGCGGTCGAAAGATTCTCCGGTGTCCGGATCCCGGTATTCCTGGTCCTGGATCCACAAGTCGGCAAAGGTCACGTAACGATCGAAGATGTTCTGCCCGTATTCCGAATAGGATTCGAGATAGGCGGTCTGAATCTCCTTGCCGATGAATTCGACATAGCGCGGTGCCAGATACTCTTTGAGGAAAGCGATGTACTTTTGTTCGACTTCCGGCGGGAATTGCTCGCGCTCGATCTGCTGCTCGACTACGTACAACAAATGCACCGGATTGGCGGCCACTTCGCTGGTGTCGAAGTTGAAGACCCGCGAGAGGATCTTGAAGGCCCAGCGCGTGGATATTCCGGTCATCCCCTCGTCCACCCCGGCGTAGTCGCGGTATTCCTGGATCGACTTTGCCTTGGGGTCGGTGTCTTTGAGGTTCTCCCCGTCATAGACCTGCATTTTGGAAAAGATGCTCGAATTTTCTGGTTCCTTCAAGCGCGTGAGCACTGAAATCTGCGCCATCATCTTGAGCGTTCCGGGAGCGCAGGGCGCTTGCGCAAGCGAAGAATTCCGCACCAGTTTTTCGTAGATCTTCACTTCTTCGGACACTCTCAGGCAATACGGCACCTTGACGATGAAGATGCGGTCGAGAAACGCTTCGTTGTTCTTGTTGTTCTTGAACATTTTCCACTCCGATTCGTTGGAGTGGGCCAGGATAATCCCATCGAAGGGAATGGCTCCGAACCCTTCGGTACCCTTGAAGTTTCCCTCCTGGGTTGCGGTGAGTAGAGGGTGGAGCACCTTGATCGGCGCCTTGAACATCTCGACGAACTCCATCAAGCCCTGATTGGCATGGCACAGCGCACCCGAGAAGCTGTAGGCATCGGGATCGGCCTGGGCGTATTGTTCGAGTTTGCGAATGTCGACCTTGCCGACCAGGGCCGAGATGTCTTGGTTGTTCTCATCTCCGGGTTCGGTCTTGGTGATGGCAATCTGCTGCAACACCGAGGGGAATCGCTTGACTACCCGAAACTGGCGGATGTCGCCGTTGTATTCAGCCAGGCGCTTCACGGCCCACGGCGACATGATCTTGTTGAGATAGCGGCGCGGAATACCGTAATCGTCTTCAAGAATACTCCCGTCTTCGTCGGCGTTGAAAAGCCCGAGGGGCGATTCGTTGACTGGAGAGCCCTTGAGCGCAAAGAAAGGAACCTGTTCCATCAGGAGCTTGAGCTGCTCGGCGATGGAGGATTTGCCGCCGCCGACGGGGCCCAGGAGATAGAGGATTTGCTTCTTCTCTTCCAGACCTTGCGCCGCGTGGCGAAAATATGCCACGACCTGCTCGATCACTTCCTCCATACCGTAGAACTCGCGGAAGGCCGGATAGAGCCGAATCATCTTGTTCTGAAAAATGCGCGAAAGCCGCGGATCATGCCGGGTGTCGACCATTTGCGGTTCACCGATGGCCATGAGCATGCGTTCTGCGGCGCTTGCATAGGCACCCCGGTCGCTGCGGCAGAGTTCAAGGTACTCCTGGAGCGAAAGCTCTTCCTCCCGCGTTCTCTCGTAGCGCTGAGTGAAATTGGCAAAGACGTCCATGTTCTCTCCTTGGGCTAGAGCTGCCGGGCCGGCGCAGCCTTACCGCGTTGGGCAGTGGTCAGACGCTCCCGGTTCCCAGAAAAGCGGCCTGTTGCCACAACTGGAATATCGGCCCGGAAGGCGTCGGCTTAACACCGGAATAGTGACCAAAAAGCGGCCCTATCGTTAGTTTTGTCGCATGCGGGCGCGCCCCGGTTCACCCGCGGCGCAAGTGTGCCGCAGTTCGGATGGTGGCAGCCGGGTCAGCGCGTGGCGTCGTAGGTTTCACCGTTTTGCAAGGCGCCGGCGAGGATGGCTCGGGTGCGTCGTGCAATATCAGCGGCTTGGCGCAATTGTCCGCTTTGATGCAGATCGAGGAAGCGCTGCACCATCGGAAAACGCGCGCCGGGCGTCGATCGAATGCTCGCTTGCATGGCAGTGTCCATGACCCCGGGGTTGATGTTGATGCAGGAGACTGGATTGGCGCGTTCGTTTTCTTCTGCCGCGGCGGTGCGGACGAAGTGTTCCGTGCCCGCTTTTGCAGCGCAGTAAGCGGACCAGCCGGGGATGGGGCGGGTCGCCGCGCCGGAAGAGATATTGGCGAGAACTCGGCGGCCGCTGCGGGGGCCAAAATGCTTCAGGAAAGCCGCCATGAAGCGAATGCCGGCAGTGAAGTTGAGGTTGAGCGCGGCCACCAATTCGGCGTCGTCCAGCGTTCCGGCATAACCCACCGGCTCGATTTGCGCCGCGTTGTTGATGCCTACTGCCTCTGCCCAAGGCTTGTCCGCAAGCCTGGACATTTCGCTCTCCAATTCGGGTGGCGAAGACTCCACCGTGTGCCAGTTGGCGCCGCGATGCGCGGGGCCGGCGCCGCTGCGGGACCATTCCAACACTAGCCAGCCTGCCTCCCGGTACTGGTCAACAAGCGCCCTCCCGAAGCCGCGCGAGCCGCCGGTGATCAGCAAGAGCTTGTCGGGATCGGTTTGGGCCATGGGCGGATTCCTCGCTCACTCGGGCAAAGCGATGTTTGCTCCGGTGCTGAATTGGTAATCGCGAAACACGTGCTCGGCGCTCAGAAGCCGGTAATGCCCGTCGGGAAGGCGGCGTGAAGTGTCTTTGAGCCGGTAGGTGTAGTGGCCGCAAGTCCAGCAGTCGAAATTGCGCATATGGGTGCAAAGACAGGTTTTGTCTTTGACTGAGACCTTCTTGGCGTCGGGGTGTGCCGCCACCTCGCGATTATAGGCATCGATGTAGGCGCAGTGACCTTTGCCATCAAGCAAATAACCGTAGGCTTCGCAGTTGGGGCGGTTGCCGGCGCCGATGGCGGGGCTTCTCTTCAGCATCCGCATCGGGTAGCCGGTCGGGGAAAGGGTGTTGACCTCGATGTCGTCTTCGTTGGCGCGAAAATACTCCTGTTTCACCTTGGCCGGCAGGCCGCATTCCTGAGTGACCGTGAATCGCGTCGCCACTTGCACTGCGGCGCACCCCATGGCGAGAAAACCGGCCGCGTCGCCGCCGGTGAAAATGCCGCCAGCGGGGATGACGGGGATGCCGAGTTGATGCTCGCGCAAATAGGCAAGGACTTCGTCGGTGATGGTGCCGAGGTCAAATTGGGCCCAATCCATGCCAAAGCCCAGGTGACCACCGGCGAGCGGGCCTTCAACCACGACATAGTCGGGCAGGCGGCCCATTCGCGCGGTCTTTTTCAGGAACAGCTGCAGGGCGCGAAGCGAAGAGACGATGATGCCCAGTTTGGCGTGGCGAAAGCGGGGGTGATCTTCGATCAAGCCGAAGGAACCCAGATGCAAGCCGGCGGAAAGCGTGATTCCGTCGATCCCTGCGTCGAGAGCCGCATGCAGGCGGGTCTTGAGAGTCTCCCGAGGCGCGTTCATGGACAGCTTCTCCATGCAATTGATAAAAATCAGCCCTTCGCCTCGCTTTGC
This sequence comes from uncultured Alcaligenaceae bacterium, assembly GCA_964517465.1. Lineage (GTDB taxonomy): Bacteria > Pseudomonadota > Gammaproteobacteria > Burkholderiales > Casimicrobiaceae > JACPUX01. Next base: position 74,285 of record CAZFEK010000014.1, on the reverse strand, counting down.
CTCCATGGTGCGCGCGACGTGCAGCCGCTGCGCTTCGGCCACTTCGTCGAGAGAAAAATGAACGCTCGATTTGTCGGAGTTGCCGATGTTCGGACGATAACGCTTCAGGCGATCGCGCACGAAATGAGTGTCGTAGCGACGGTCGGAAACGGTCGTAATCATCGCGTCAGAAATATGCCCGACGCCTCCCAGGCGCGCGCCTTCCAAGGCGAGCGCCGCGGTCGAAATGTCCACCCCCATGCCGCCGATCACGATGGGCACCAATTGATGGTGTCCGAGCTGCAGCCGGTAATCATCCACACGTTTCATCGTTTTCCTTGCTTTGAGGGCAGCGAGGTCCCCGCCCGTCTTCGCTATTGCTTATAACAAAGTTGTCTTGGCGGCGCAAAGAAATGGTGCGACGAAAAGGCACTGACGCAATTGCGGTTTCGATCCGAACCGAACTCAGCGCCGGGCGGTTCGCGGCATTCCCGCGGCGTCTTGAGTCTGCTTCTGGTAATTGATCTGGGTCAAGAGTTATAATCCGCGATCGAAACAGGGTAGATCTCCGAGTCTGGTCCCGCGCCTTCCCCATGAATTTATCCGCGACTGCACGCCCGCAAGCCTCTCTCGGCGAACTTTCTGAGCCGCTGGTTTGTTTCCATTGTGGCGAAACGCTGACCCCGGGTACTCGATATCGGGCCAAGGTGGGAGGCGGAGAAAGGGACTTCTGCTGTCCCGGGTGTGAAGCGGTTGCGAGCATGATTCACGAGGCGGGTCTCGATCGATTCTACGAGCGGCGCACACATTCCGTCGGCAAGCCGCCCGTTGAGCCGGGCGAAGACTGGACAGTGTTCGATCGCCCGGCGATCCAGCAGGGCTGGGTGAAGACCCATGCCGACGGAAGCCGCGAGGCCCTGCTTGCCCTGGAGGGCATGGCGTGCGGCGCCTGTGCTTGGCTCAACGAGCAGCGTTTGCTTCGGCTGCCCGGGGTGAGGATGGCGCAGGTCAATTTTGCGGCGCAACGCCTGCGGGTGCAGTGGCTGGAACCCCAAACGCGGCTTTCCGAGGTGATGGGGACGGTCGCCGCGCTGGGTTATCGTCCCGCGCCGTTCGACGCAGAACGCGCCGACGCCCTGGCAAGGGCGGGGCGGCGTAAGCTGCTTACCCGCTTGGGTATCGCCGGCTTGGGCATGATGCAGGTGATGATGTATGCCTACCCGGCCTATTTTTCGGGAGCCGACTTGAGCCCGGAGGCGGCCGGCCTGATGCGCTGGGCAAGCATGATACTGACTTTGCCGGTGGTGCTCTACGCCGCCTCGCCTTTTTTTTCCGGCGCTTGGCGCGACCTGCTTCATCGCCGCGCCGGGATGGATGTGCCGGTTGCGCTGGCGCTGCTGATCGCGTTTGGCGCCAGCGTCGTGGCCACCCTGAGAGGTCAGGGCGAGGTTTATTTCGATGCCGTCAGCATGTTCGTATTCCTATTGCTTGCGGCGCGCTTCTATGAGTTCTCGGCTAGGCAAAAAGCGGCCGCAAACTTGCGCCTGGCTGCCCCTAACCTGCCTGCGGTCTGCACCCGACTCGGCGGGCCGCGATTTGAAGCCCCTCGCGAGCGGGTCGCCGTGGCCGAATTGCGGGTGGGCGACCACCTCCTGGTTCCTTTGGGAGAGGTGATTCCGGCAGACGGATCGATCGCTTTGGGCCAGAGCCGCATCGAAGAAGCCCAGCTCACCGGCGAATTCTGGCCGGTGGTCAAGACCGTAGGCGAGGAGGTGTGGGCGGGATCGGTCAACCGCAGCGCGCCATTGGTGGTGCGCCTCACCGCGGTGGGGACTGGCACGCGCCTCTGGGCGATCGGCAATCTGGTCGATCGGGCACTCGCGGCGCGCCCGCGCTTGGCGCAGATCGCCGACGCGGTAGCCGGTCGTTTTGTGTTTGCTCAGATGGTTCTTGCCGCGTTGGCCGGGGGCGTTTGGCTGCTGCTAGATCCCGGTCGGGCGGCGGAAATCCTGGTGGCGGTGCTGGTGGTGAGCTGTCCCTGTGCGCTGTCGCTTGCGGCGCCGATGGCGCTTGCTGTGACGAACGGCACTTTGGCTCAGCGCGGTCTGCTGATTACTGGCGCTCAGGCTCTGGAAACCCTGGCCGGCGCCACGGACGTGGTTCTTGACAAGACCGGCACGCTCAGCGCGGGTCAGCCCGCGCTGCGAGAGATCAGACCACTCGGGTGCTTGCCTCGCGAGCGGCTGCTGGAGATCGCGGCGCGCCTTGAAGCCGGCAGCCGCCACCCGCTTGCCAGCGCATTGCCCAGTGAAGGGGTCGCAATGGCCGAGGATTGGCAAGAGCTCCCCGGAAAAGGTGTGGAAGGAAGGATCGACGGCATCCGGTATCGCCTCGGCCAAGTCGAGTGGGTGGGCGAAATGGCCGCACAGCCGATTCCTCACGGCCTGCATACTTTCCCGCGCGGAGCGAATCTGGTCGCTTTGGCCTGCCCTGGAGCGTGGCAAGCTGGTTTGGTGATCGATGACGCTCCGCGCGCCGATGCGGCCGCGGCGGTGCGAGAACTTCGCAGCGCCGGTTTGCGCCTGCATTTGGTTTCGGGAGATCGGGCTGAAGCAGTTGAGGCATGGGCCGACAGCCTGGGTATTTCGAGCATCCGGGCCGCGGCCACGCCGCAAGAGAAACAGGCGTTCGTCAGAACCCTGCAAGACGACGGGCGGGTCGTGGTCATGGTGGGCGATGGAGTGAACGATACGCCTGGCTTCGCCCAAGCCCACGCGGCCGTGGCGCTGGGTAGCGGGGCGGCTTTGGCCAAAGAGACCGCCGACGCGGTGCTGCTCGGAGCCAGCCTGCTGCCGCTGGGCGAAGGGCTGGTCGCGGCACGGCGATGCCTCAAAGTACTGCGTCAGAACCTGGCTTGGGCGTTCGGCTATAACCTGGTGGCGATTCCGGTAGCGGCTGTCGGCTGGGCCAGTCCCTGGATCGCGGCTGTCGGAATGGCGGTATCCTCCATGCTGGTCGTTTTGAACGCCGGGCGCCTGGCGCGGCGGGGAGCTTGAAGATCATGGGGAGCGCCAAGGACGGCAGGGTCAGGCTAGGCCAAGAGGACGATCCGCTGAGATGCGACGACGCTGGCCGCACGTTTCCACCTCGCCTGCGCCGCCGCCGGCCGAATGCAGTCGTGCCGCAGAGGTAGATCTCGTGGAAATCCTGTCCTTGCTGATTCCTCTGTCCGTCGCGCTGGCGATGTCGATCGCGGTGGCGCTTTGGTGGGCGGTGAAACATGATCAATTCGATGATCTCGATGCGGCGGGAGCGCGCATCCTATTGGACGACGATGCGCCTCAGCAAAGCGCCATCGCAGGCGAGGCCGCTTTCGATCGGGCAACGCTGGGCGCTACTTCCGGGTGCTCGGGGGATGCTCGGGCAAAGATTGAGATAAATCAAGTTTTCCGTCCCCTGGGTCCACTAAGATCGCCAACGGCGCCTGTGGGTCGAGGGGATTAACGATGGGAGCAAGAATATGACTGCAACAGCCACTTTTAACTACCGGGTCGTGCGCCAGTTCACGCTCATGACGATCGTGTGGGGCATCGTCGGGATGGGTGTGGGCGTGCTCATCGCGGCGCAGTTGCTGTGGCCGGAGTTGAATTTCGATACGGCTTGGTTCAGTTACGGTCGCCTGCGTCCTCTGCACACCAACGCGGTGATCTTTGCCTTCGGCGGGTCGGCCTTGTTTGCCACCTCCTATTACGCCGTCCAGCGGACCTGCCAGGCGAGGCTCTTCTCCGATGGATTGGCCGCATTTACCTTCTGGGGCTGGCAGGCGGTGATCGTGCTCGCCGCCGTCACGCTGCCTCTCGGGTATACCACTGGCAAAGAATACGCCGAGCTGGAGTGGCCGATCGACATCTTGATCGCGCTGGTATGGATAGCCTATGCGATCGTCTTTTTCGGCACCATCGCCAAGCGTAAGACACCGCATATCTACGTCGCCAACTGGTTTTTCGGCGGATTCATCCTGGCCGTGGCGCTGCTGCATATCGTCAATAGCTGCGAAATTCCGGTCGAGCTTTTCAAGTCCTATTCCTGTTATCCCGGGGTGCAGGACGCGATGGTGCAATGGTGGTACGGTCACAACGCCGTGGGTTTCTTCTTGACGGCGGGCTTTCTGGGCATGATGTACTACTTCGTGCCCAAGCAGGCGGGGCGGCCGGTGTATTCCTATCGTCTCTCGGTGGTGCATTTCTGGGCGCTGATTTTCACCTATATGTGGGCCGGCCCGCATCATTTGCATTACACCGCGCTGCCCGACTGGACACAAAGTCTGGGGATGGTTTTTTCGCTCATTCTTCTGGCTCCATCCTGGGGCGGCATGATCAACGGCGTCATGACCCTTTCGGGGGCATGGCACAAGTTGAGCCAAGATCCCATCCTGAAATTCCTGATCACCAGCTTGTCCTTCTACGGGATGTCCACTTTCGAGGGCCCGATGATGGCGATCAAGACCGTGAACGCGCTCTCGCACTACACCGATTGGACGGTGGGGCATGTGCATAGCGGTGCTTTGGGCTGGGTGGCGATGATTTCCATCGGCTCGATTTATTACCTCGTGCCGCGCATGTTCGGGAAAACCGAGATGCATAGTGTCAAGCTCATCAACCTGCATTTTTGGGTGGCGACGATCGGCGTCGTGCTTTATATCGCCGCAATGTGGATTGCCGGTGTGATGCAAGGACTGATGTGGCGCGCGCTCAACGAAGACGGCACGCTCACTTACACTTTCGTGGAAAGCGTCAAGGCGACCTATCCCTTTTACGCCATTCGTTTGACCGGAGGCGCGTTGTTCTTTACCGGTATGCTGATCATGGCTTACAACACCTTCAAAACCATCGCCGGGCAGCGCGCTTACGATGCGCCGATTCCGGCGACGGCCGGCGCGCATTGAGAGGGAGAGCAGACATGAAAATTTCCCATGACCTGATTGAGCGCAACTTGACTTGGATGGTGGTGCTGATCGTGCTGGTCGTCAGTGTGGGCGGCTTGGTGGAAATCGTCCCGCTTTATTTCCAGAACTCGACGACCAAGCCGGTGCCGGGGATCAAGCCCTACCCGCCGCTGCAACTGGCCGGGCGCGACGTCTACTTGCGCGAGGGATGCTACAACTGCCATTCGCAGATGATTCGGCCCTTCCGCGCGGAAACCGAACGCTACGGTCATTACTCCGTGGCCGGGGAATTCGTCTACGACCACCCGTTCCAGTGGGGCAGCAAACGCACCGGTCCGGACTTGCATCGCGTGGGCGGCCGCTATTCGGACGAATGGCATCGAGATCACTTGAACAATCCGCGCGACGTGGTTCCCGAGTCGAACATGCCTGCCTATCCGTGGCTTGCCAAGGCGAAGGTCTCCGCGCCGGGCATCGAGGCTCGAATGAGGGCGCTGCGCAAGTTGGGCGTTCCCTACAGCGACGAAGAAATCGCCAAAGCCAAGGAGGAGGTCGAAGGACGCACCGAGCTCGAAGCCTTGATCGTCTATTTGCAAAACCTCGGCACCGCAATTAAATCGAAACGGTGAACACCATGGACTATCCAGTTTTTTCCAGCATTTTGACGGTAGCCGCTTTTGCCACCTTCGTTCTCATCGTCATCTGGGCATATAGCGGCAAACGCAAGGCGGATTTCGACGCTGCGTCTCGGCTGCCTTTCGCGCTGCCCGACGAGCAAAGGCAGGTGACTGGAGGAATCAGGGAGATCCAGTCATGAGCGATTTCGTGTCCGGGTTTTGGGGTGTTGCCATACTGGTGGTTTCCGTGCTTTCAGTGCTGGGCTGCGCGGTATTGCTCAAGGCCCAAAGCGTAGTTCGCAAAACCGAAGGCCAGGTCGAAACGACGGGGCACGTCTGGGATGAAGATCTCTCCGAATACAACAACCCGCTGCCGCGCTGGTGGGCGTGGCTCTTTTACCTCACGGTGATCTTTGGGCTGGCCTATCTGGCGCTGTATCCCGGCACCGGATTGTATGGCGGCCTTCTTGGCTGGACGCAAACGCAATCATATGAGCGGGAAAAGGCGGCGGCCGAGGCAGTTTACGGGCCGCTCTACGATCGCTATCTCAAGATGGACCTTCCCGCGGTTGCCGCTGACGCGCAGGCGCGAAGCATGGGCTTGCGCATCTTCCTCAACAACTGCGCGCAATGCCACGGCTCCGACGCGGGGGGAGCCAAGGGCATTCCCAATTTGCGCGACACCGATTGGCTGTATGGCGGCGAGCCGGACCAAATCAAAGCAAGCATCGCGGATGGCCGGGATGGCGTGATGCCGGGGCTGGGTCCGGCCCTGGGCGACGAAGGCGTGAAGAACGTCGTCCAATATGTCCGATCGTTATCCGGGCAGCATCACGATGCCAAGCTTGCGGCGGCGGGCAAAGGCCCGTTCGAGGCGATGTGCGCCGCTTGTCATGGCGCCGATGGCAAAGGCATGGCCGCCTTGGGTGCGCCCAATCTCACTGACGGAATCTGGTTATACGGAGGGAGCGAGCAGACGATCGCCGAAACCGTCGCGAAGGGCCGCGGCGGCAGTGCCCTTGTTCCGGGTCAGACGCGCATGCCGGCGCACAAAGAGCTCTTGGGCGAAGGCAAGATTCATCTTGTGGCGGCCTATGTTTGGAGCCTCTCGCGCGCGCCCGAAAGGGAAATGCGCAAACAATGACCGAAACGCAGCGCCCGGAGCCGCCGTCGTCTCAAGCCAAATCCCGCTCGCCGGCGAGCCGCGTCATTCCTTTGTCCCCGGCTCCTGCGTCGGGGGAGGAAGTGGATCTCTACGAGGTTCGCAGCAAGATATACCCCCGCGCGGTTACCGGCTGGTTTGCGAGCTGGCGTTGGGGTTTGGTGTTCTTCACTCAGTTGATCTACTACGGCCTTCCCTGGCTCGGCATGAATGGCCGCCAGGCGGTGCTGTTTGATCTCGAGACGCGCAAGTTCTATCTCTTCGGCTGGGTGTTTTGGCCGCAGGATGTGGTGTTTCTCGCGATCCTGCTGGTTCTCGCCGCGCTGGCTCTGTTTCTGTTCACGGCGCTCGCCGGGCGACTGTTTTGCGGTTACGCCTGCCCGCAGACGGTCTACACAGAAATCTTCATGTGGGTGGAACAGAAAATCGAGGGTGATCGCGCCGCGCGCATGAGGCTCGATCGGGCCCCTTGGAGTGCGCGCAAAGCCGCTCTCAAGATTGCCAAACATGGCGTCTGGATTGCAATTGCCTTTTGGACGGGCTTCACCTTTGTGGGCTATTTCACGCCCATCTCCAGGCTCGGGGATTCGTTGCTCGATTTTTCGCTCGGGCCTTGGGAAACCTTTTGGATCCTTTTCTACGGTTTCGCCACTTATGGCAACGCCGGTTGGCTGCGCGAACAGGTGTGCATCTACATGTGTCCCTACGCGCGCTTCCAGAGCGTGATGTTCGACCGGGATACCTTGATCATTACCTATGACGAAAAGCGGGGCGATCCAAGAGGGGGGCGCAGCAGAAAAGTCGACCCCCGGGCAGCCGGTCTGGGCGACTGCATAGACTGCAAGATCTGCGTGCAAGTTTGTCCCACTGGGATCGACATTCGTGACGGTCTGCAATACCAATGCATTGGTTGCGCCGCCTGCATCGATGCTTGCGACCAGGTAATGGACAAGATGTCCTATCCGCGGGGCCTCATTCGCTACTCGACCGAGGCGGCCTTGGCCGAAGGACTCGACCCAAAGGCCATTTGGAGCCGGGTCACGCGTCCCCGCGTGCTCGTTTATGGGGGCTTGGTTGCGCTGGTCCTTGCGGCGCTCGTGGCCGGCTTGGCGATGCGCAACCCCCTCAAGGTCGATGTGATACGCGATCGCGGAGCCCTGGCGCGAGAAGTGAGCCCGGGCCTGATCGAAAACGTGTATCGCCTTCAGATCATGAACACCGAAGAGTTGCAGCGAAATTACCAGATCCAGGCAAGCGGACTTCCCGGGCTGAAGGTAGTGGGCGTGGAGCTTCCTATCGCGGTAGACTCGGCCACGACCCTTGCCGTTCCGCTGCGTCTGCAAGTGGAGCAAGGGGCCGGAAAACCGGGATCCAACAAGATCATGTTTCATATCGAAGCAATCGGCGGTCGGGCGGTATCGACCCACGAAAAATCAGTGTTCCTATTGCCCAAGTCATGATCGTCCTGACCGGGTCTCTGCCGGCAAGCCCGCGGTTTGCGCGGGGTTACCGAAGCGCGGCTTTGGCCAAGAAACACAGGCGGCCAGACAATGCTGCTCCTGGCGCACGGCGGCAGGCGCGGGGGGGGGTGTTTGCATGAACGAGAACGCCTCGCCTTCGCGTCCGTGGTACCGCGAAGCGGCGCCCTGGGCCTTGATGGCCGGGCCCTTAGCGGTCGTAATCGCGGGTGTGGTCACGATCTGGCTGGCGCTGAGGCATCCGGACGGATTGGTGACCGACGATTACTACAAGAGAGGTCTCCTCGTCGAGCGGCGGCTCGATCGTGAGCAGGCTGCGGCGAGGGCCGGCTTGCTCGCGAAGCTTAATGCCGATCCGACATCGGGCCGTTTGCGCGTCGAGATTCACGGGCGCTTCGATACGCCTGAGCGTTGGACATTGTTGCTCCGCCATGCCGCTCGGCCGGAGCTCGATCGGAATACGGAGCTGGTGGCGCAGGCCGATGGCGCTTACGGCGCGCCCTTTGCAGAACTTGCGCCAGGGCGCTGGGTGGTGGTTCTGGAGAGCGAGGCGTTTCGCCTCGAAGGTGTATGGCACTGGCCGCAGACTCAGGAACTGTTCTTGGGAGCAGGGCGATGATGCGTGAACTGAAGGACCTCAAGCAGCCGACTCTTGGGCGCGAGGGCGGCGTTGCGCGGCAGCTATTGCGCCTGCTTTGGCCGGCTTTTCTGGTCGCCGGAGTGGCCGAGGCGATCTTCTTCTCGGTCTTTGACCCTTTCGATTTACATTTTCTCGGAGCCCCGCTGGAGCTGAGCCGTGTAGCCATCTACACCATGGGATTTTTTGGCTTCTGGGCCATGGGCTTTGCCAGCGCAGCGCTCGCGGCCTTTCTCAACGGCGATTTGGTCGGCCGTCGGGAAGGCTGAATTCCGGCTGGGTAAACCGGGCTAAATTGGCTGATTGACCATCCGCCTAAGCGCTTGAAGGTCCAAGAGACGCACGGCACGTTGCTGCACCTCGATTAGGCCTTCCTCCTGAAAGCGGGAGAAGAGCCGGCTAACCGTTTCGAGTTTCAGTCCGAGAAAACTGCCTATCTCTTCCCGAGTCATGCGAAGGTTGAATTCGCTAGCCGAGTAACCGCGCCGATGGTAACGTTGCGACAGATTGAGCAAGAACACGGCGAGGCGTTCTTCAGCCCGCATGCTGCCCAGAAGAAGCATCACGCCGTGCTCGCGCACGATTTCGCGGCTCATCACCCGGTGCAGATGCTGTTGCAGGGAAGGCACGATGCGGGCCAATTCTTCCAGTTTGGCGAATGGCAGCAGGCATACCTCGGTGTCTTCCAGCGCCGTGCATTCGCAGGTATGTTGCTCGGTGCCGATGCCGTCCAACCCAACGATGTCCCCGACCATATGGAATCCGCTCACTTGCTCGTGACCGTCCGCGGCAAGAATTGCGGTCTTGGCCGAGCCGAAGCGGATGGCGTAAATGCCGACGAAAAGATCTCGCGTCTGATATACCGTTTCCCCTTTCTTCAGACGACGACGAGCGGTAATCAATCGTTCGAGAGCGCGGATCTCTTCAACGCCGAGGCCGCCGGGCAAACAAAGCTCCTGCATGCTGCAACTGGAGCAGGCAGTTTTCAGTTGATGCAGTTGGAAACCGCTCGAGGAAGGAGTCTGCGGCCTGGGGGAAGCCGGCAGAGGTTTTTCGGGAAGTCTTTTGACGCGATTGGGCATGAACACATCCGTAAGGGGGCGGACCCTCGCTCGAAGACCAAGGGTGCTCCCAGTGTAGCAGCACCTCTTGCTCTTGCGGCAACCCTATTTACTTGAGGGAGATGGGCGTAATGCCATGGACATCGCTCGTGAGTGTGTTTCTCCTTGCCGCATTGGGCGGGCTGCATTGCGCCGCGATGTGCGGCGGAGTGATCTCGGCATTCTCCCTTGATCGATTTCTCCCTGGCGCCGGCTCGGGGCGCGTGTCTTCCATCGCGAACTATCATCTCGGGCGCATCTTTTCTTACTGCGTGCTCGGAGCGATCGCCGGCGCGGCAAGCGGGGCGCTGCTACCGTGGCGTGAACTTCGCCTGGTGCAATTATCGGTGTACGGTCTGGCCGGTCTGGTGATGATATGGCTTGCCTGGCGCCTTTGGGGGGGGCGGCAGGCTTGGCCGTCGATCGAGCGCCGGGCCGCTGGCCTGCTCGCGCCGCTGCGCCGCTTGATCGGAACGCGAGTGCGCAGCGGTTCGAGTTGGGCGCGTCTGGCCATGGGTGCGGCGTGGGGCTTGGTGCCCTGCGGTATGGTCTATGGAGCCCTCTCGCTGGCTCTGCTCTCAGGCAGTGCGGTTTGGGGCGCCATTCTCATGTTGGTCTTCGGGCTTGGCACTCTGCCCAATCTGCTGTTGGCGGATTGGTTCTTGCGTCGTGCCCGACGCGCACCGACCGAATTCTGGCGCCGAGCAGCAGCAGTGCTGATCGCGGGTTTCGGCGCATGGGCGATTTACGTGGTGCTCTGGGATCGCGAACGCATCTCGCCATCGTTTTTTTGCGCGCTGCCGTGACGCTCGACGCTCCCGAGTTGGTGGGCCGACCGGACGGGCCCCACGCAGAATCCTCCCAGCGAGTACAATGGCACCTTTTTTGCGCGCGCCATGTGGTTCCGAAATCTGCTCATCTACCGCGTCAAGGATTGGCGAAAGCAATCTCAGGCCAAAATCGAGGAACAACTCGCCCAGCACGCGCTGCAGGCCTGCGGCAAGCTCGATCTCGCCAGCCGCGGATGGATTCCTCCTGCGGCGGAAGACGGGCCCCTGATCGAGGCGCAGCAGGGCCGCTGGATGTTGGCCTTCGGTTTGGAGCAGAAGCTTCTCCCAGCTTCCGTGATCAACCAGGAATTGCGCGAACGAGCCAAACAAGTGGCTGAGAAGCAAGGTTTTGCGCCAGGGCGCAAACAGCTTCGCGAAATGCGCGAGAGCTTGGTCGATGAACTTGCTCCGCGCGCCTTGGTCAAGCGCAGCCGCTGTCATCTGGTATTCGATCCTGGCGCCAAATGGCTGCTGATCGACGCTGCGGGCAGTGCGCGCGGCGATGAAGTGATCGAGTTGCTGGGCAAAAGCATCGATGGCTTGGCGCTGGCCCCATTGGCGACGGTACGCTCCCCCTCATCGGCGATGACGGAATGGCTGGCGAGCAGCGACGCGCCCGATGGATTCGCCATCGATCGAGAAGCGGAATTGCGCGCCCCGGGAGCGGAGAAGTCCACCGTCCGCTACCTTCGCCACGCCTTGGAGGGAAAGGAGCTTCAGGCGCAGTTGAAAGCGGGCATGCAGGTGACTCGCTTAGCAATGACCTGGAGAGATCACGTTTCCTTCGTGCTCGACGAAGAGTTGCGCTTGAAGCGCCTGGCATTCGCGGAGGAATTGAAGGAGGCGGCGAGCCGGCAAGGGCAGGCGATGACTGAACAGTTCGATGCCGATTTTGCCATTTTGTCCGGGGAGCTGTTCGGCCTGGTTCCCGATCTCGTCGGCGCGTTGGGCGGCGAAGCATGAAACCGATTCCCCGCCGGCGGCAAATCGTTGACTCGGCCAGGCTCCGGCTTGTTTTGGCAGCGGCCGGGCGGCGAGGGCTTGGCGCATGTCCCCGCTGAGCGCCATACTGCTGGCGAGCCTCGCCGGCGGAATCCTGAGTGTGCTGGCTGCGTCCGTCACTCTGGCGATGCGCGCCGCGAGCATCTCTCGCTTGATTGCCTTCGCTGTGGGTACGCTGTTGGGCGCCGTTTTTCTGGAGGTGTTGCCCCATGCCCTGAGAACGGGCCGCTCCACCGAAGGCACGCTGATGACCGTGCTGGCGGGCATTCTGGCTTTTTTTTTGCTGGAGAAATTAGTTCTTTGGCGCCATTCGCATCCTGAGGTGGCAGAAAGCAGCGCGCATCATGCCCATGCCGACGACCACGGGCGCGCAGGCCTGATGATTCTGGTGGGCGATACTTTTCATAATTTTAGCGATGGAATTCTGATTGCCGCCGCATTTCTGAGCGATTTCCAACTTGGCGTGGTGACCGCGGTAGCGATCATTGCGCACGAGATTCCCCAGGAAGTGGGCGATTTCATGGTGCTGCTCAACTCCGGGTACAGCCGAGCGCAGGCATTCTTGTTCAACCTGGGCACGAGTGCTGCCACTGTAGCAGGAGGTGTGCTCGGCTATTACGCACTGGCCGCAGTGACATCCTGGGTTCCGATGATTCTGGCCTTGGCTGCGGCAAGCATGCTCTATGTGGCGGTCGCCGATCTCATCCCGGGCCTGCAGCGGCGCGCGGGCCCGGCGGCAACGGTGCAGCAAATGTCCCTGATCGTTTCGGGTATCGCTCTCATCGCCGCGGTTGATCTCTTCCTGGGCCACTGAGCGTGAAGCTCACCCGGGCAGATTGTATGCGCGCCAGGGAACGATTACACTAGCTCAAAAGATCAATCGCCCGCATCGCGCAGGGGCGGGTCTGACAAGGGCTATCGTGCAGAGTTTCGACTGGCAGGAACTGGGAAAAGCGTGGCAGGATGCAGGCCAGCGCTGGCTTCATTTCTGGATGCCCGGTTCAGGCAGCGAGGTCGCCAGCGGCCATGGCGGTGCGGAGAAGAAAAACGGCAATGGCATTCCCATTCTGCCCGGGATGTTACCCACCTGGCAGGGTATGGCGGCGCCTTTGGGGATCGAAGCGGAAACCTGGGCCGAGCTGACCGAGCGCTATCAACGGCGCATGACCGAATTGTGGCAGTGCGCCGTGCAACGGCAGCCGGGCGAGGGTGGTGCCGTGGTGGCGGAACCCCAAGAGGGTGACCGGCGCTTTCATGCTCAGGAGTGGCGCAACTATCCTTTTTTTGACCTCGTCAAGCAGGCCTACCTGGTCAACGCGGAGTTCTGGAAGGAAGTCGCGGATCGTTGGCAAGGCGATCCGGAGGCCAAGCGCAAGCTCCAATTTTATGTGCATCAGTACGTCGACGCCTTGGCGCCGACCAACTTCTTGCTGACCAACCCGGAGGCGCTCAGACTCGCGTTGGCTACCGAGGGCAAGAGCCTGACCCAAGGGCTTTCGAACCTCGCGGACGATCTGCGGCGAGGACGCATCGCCATGAGCGACGACAAAGCTTTCGCCGTGGGCCGCAATCTGGCGACTACTCCGGGAGCGGTGATATTTCGCAACGAACTCATCGAACTCATTCAGTACACGCCGACCACGGAGAAGGTTCATGCGCGGCCGCTCCTGATCATCCCCCCCTGTATCAACAAGTATTACATCCTCGATTTGCAGCCCGAAAATTCATTTGTGCGTTTTGCCGTGGCGAAGGGATTTTCGGTGTTCTTGGTGTCCTGGCGCAACATTCCGACCCATCTCGCCCACCTCACTTTCGACGACTACTTGAATCAGGGCATCTTCCCAGCCATCGACATCGTCAAATCGGTCAGCGGCAGCAAAACGATCAATACGCTGGGGTTTTGCGTCGGCGGTGCTCTTCTGTCCTGCGCGCTTGCTGTCCTGGCGGCGCAGGGCGACAAAAGCGTGGCCAGCCTCACCCTGCTCACCACCATGCTCGACTATTCGGAGCCCGGGGATATCGGCGTCTACATCGAGGAAGACTATCTTCGAGCGCGTGAACCGGCGCTGCTTTCCGGGGGGAGAGTGTCCGGCGCCGAGCTCGCAACCGCCTTCGCGAGTCTGCGCGCGAACGATTTGGTTTGGTCTTTCGTGGTGAATAACTACCTCAAGGGGCGGACTCCCGCAGCGTTTGACTTGCTTTATTGGAATGGCGACAGCGCCAATCTGCCAGGACCGATGTATGTCTTCTATTTGCGCAACATGTACCTCGAGAACCGTTTGCGTGAACCCGGCGGCTTAAGAGTGTGCGGAGTTCCGGTGGATCTGGGGCGCGTTCGTCAAGATGCCTATGTGCTCGCGGCCCGAGAGGACCACATCGTGCCTTGGCGGGCCGCTTATCGCAGCGCGCTTTTGCTGGGTGGAGAGAAACGGTTTGTGCTGGGCGCCTCCGGCCATATTGCCGGGGTCATCAACCCAGCGTCCAAGAACAAACGCAGCTACTGGTTCGGTGGCGAACTGCAACCGAACCCAGAGGCTTGGGATGAAACAGCGCGCGAAGTGCCCGGCAGCTGGTGGCCCGACTGGGCAGAGTGGCTCGCCGAGCATAGCGGACGTTTGGTGGGAGCGCCGAAGCTGCTGGGGGACGCCTTCCATGCGCCGCTCGAAGCCGCCCCCGGCACCTATGTGCTGGAGAAGCCAGACTGAGTTTTTTGGCGAACCGGTCCCGGTGCGCTGCCGCGCTACGGGAATCGGCTCGAAGTAAGACGAGACGACTAGGAGAAGCGCAATGGCATTGACACCACAAAGAATCGCATTGGTCACCGGAGGCATGGGGGGCTTGGGAGAGGCAATCTGCATCAAGCTCGCGCGCCTCGGATATACCGTCGTAACCACGCATTCGCCGGGCAACACCAAAGCCAACGAATGGCTCGAAACGATGAACAAGATGGGCTACGGCTTTCGAGCCTACCCTTGCGACGTAGCTGATTATGATGCTGCGGCGGCCTGCGTTGCGCGGGTCGTGGCGGAAATCGGACCTATCGACGTACTGGTCAACAACGCCGGCATTACCCGGGACATGACCTTCAAGAAAATGACCAAGGTTGATTGGGACACCGTAATGAAGACCAACCTCGACAGCGTCTTCAACATGACCAAGCAGGTTTGCGATGGCATGGTCGATCGCGGCTGGGGCCGCATCATCAACATCTCTTCGGTGAACGGCCAGAAAGGCGCCTTTGGCCAGACCAATTATTCGGCAGCCAAGGCCGGTATGCATGGATTCACCAAGGCGCTGGCTTTGGAAGTTGCGCGCAAAGGCGTCACCGTCAATACCATCAGCCCGGGCTACATCGGCACCAAGATGGTCATGGCTATTCCCAAGGATGTGCTGGACAGCAAAATCATTCCCCAGATTCCCATGGGACGCCTAGGGAAGCCGGAAGAGGTGGCAGGCCTGGTCGCTTACCTTTCCTCGGAGGAGGCGGCCTTTGTGACCGGGGCCAATATCGCCATCAACGGCGGGCAGCACATGTTCTGACCGTGCGGCGCGCAGTTGCAAAAAAAGACCCGCGGGTTGCCCCGCGGGTGAGGCTGTATCATTCAGGAGGAGGATAATGATACAGAAGGAGACATACCGGGGCTGACTAGCCCCTCACTGCAATTAGGCGGCCTTGCGCGCCGTGGTCGCCTTGGCTGCGGTGGTGGTCGCCTGAGTGGCGGCCTTCACGCTCGCGTCGGCGAAGCTGGCAACTTGCTTGCTTGCCTTGGTTAGCGTGTCGATTGCGGCGGTGGTTGCGGCCACGGTGGACTTCAGCGCGCTCACCGCGGCGTCGGAACCGGCGGGGGCGTTCTTGGCCGCTTTCTCCACCAAGTTGGCGATGTTCTTGGTGTAGGCCGCCAAGCCGTCTTCGACCAGCTTGCTCACTTCAGCGTGAACTTCCGAGGCCACTTCGTAAACGCTGCGCGAATAGCCCATGGCTTTCTCGACGCTCGATTCGGTCAACTTGGTGCGCAAATTGACGAAATCCTGGAAGTCCCTGACTTCCGACAGTGCCTTGGTGTTCTTGGCATTGTCTTCGAGAGTGGCTTTGGCTGCGTCGAGTTGCAGTTTGACCAAGCGTTCGGTGTTGTCGAGAGCGACTTGCGCCAGGCGCATGGCTTGCTCGAGAGTGGCGTTGTTCAGTTCGGCGAATTGCTCGGTAGCGTTGTACATGCTTGACTCCTTTGGACTTACGATTAAGAAACCCGTACAGCCTTCGGGGTGGGGAAAGTGAATCCAACCACCTGTTCACCGGAATTGCTGCACTGCACAATTCAAAGTATAGGGACACGACCGGCCAAAGTCAAGAGAAATTTGCTGCATTGCAACAAAAAAACCAGGCTTCGGGAAAAGAAATTTGAATTGATTTTGAATCAGTGAGTTATAATGGCCGATCGGTAATCCGGCTTGATGTCGAGAGACCGAGCTTGAGGCGGCGCAGCGAAGATCCCGGGCGGGATGACGAAGGCGGGAATTTCGCAGGTGCACAACAGGGGCTTACCCACCAGCGGTTAGAAATTCCAGGAGCGAGATCTCATGCCTGAGCAGGTTCGCATCATCAAGAAATACCCCAATCGGCGTCTCTATGACACTTCGAGCAGCGGTTACATCACCTTGGCCGATGTGAAACAGATGGTGCTCGATCAGCTGGATTTTCAAGTCATCGACGCCAAGTCGGGCGACGATCTGACCCGAAGCATACTACTGCAGATCATTCTCGAGGAGGAATCCAGCGGGGTGCCGATGTTTTCGAGCGACATGCTGGCGCAGATGATTCGCTTTTATGGCAATGCGCTGCAAGGCATCATGGGCGGCTACATTGAAAAGAACATCAAAGCCTTTGTCGACATCCAGGAGAAACTCCAAGAGCAGGCGCGGCAAGTCTATGGCGACAAGATGATGCTGACGCCTGATCTGTGGCGCCAGTTCCTGCAGATGCAAACGCCGGCCTTGCAGGGCATGATGGGCAAGTACCTCGAACAAAGTGCCAACGTGTTTCTGGAAATGCAGCAACAAATGCAGAAGCAGGCTCGCGGGATGTTTTCCTCCTTTCCCTTTCCCGGCTTTCCCAACCAGGGCGCGACGGCGCCCGAAGAAAGCGCCGAGAAGAAGTAAAGCGGCTGTGCTTTCGCTTCACGCCGCGGCGGGTTTTGGCACTGCGGCCTCACGAATGGGGAGATTGACCAAGGCCGCGGCGGCGGCGAGTACGATGTCGGCATACCACATCGCGTCGTAGTTGCCGAGTCGGACGATGGCCAGGCCACCGAGGTAGGCGCCCAGGAACCCGCCGATCTGATGGGAAAGTAAGGTGAGACCAAAGAGGGTGGCGAGATACCGCACACCAAAGAGCTTTCCAACGATCGATGCCGTAGGCGGCACCGTTGCCAGCCAAGTAAAACCAAGCCCCGCGGCAAAAAGATAAAAAGTGATTTCGTTGCGGGGCGCCATCAGATATAAGGCCACCAGGGCCGCTCGCGATCCGTACATCCAGAACAAGACGTGCTTGCCGCGATGACGCGAAATCGCATGACCGGCATAAAGGCTACCGAGGATGTTGGCGAGACCGATGATCGCCAAAGACCAGCTCGCGACCGATGGCGGCAACCCGCAAAGATCGACTTCTCCGGGCAAATGGGTGACGAGAAATGCGATGTGGAATCCGCAGGTGAAGAAGCCGGCGTGCAAACACAGATAACTGCGATCGAACAGCGCCTGGCGAACCGCAGCAAGGAGGCCTCCAGGCTGGTTCCTCGCTGGCGGGGTAGGCTCTTTGGGGGCGCGAAGCAAGCTACCTACCAGGGGCAGCGCGGCCAGGCAAATTGCCGCCATGGACCACATCGCACCCATCCAACCCAGAGTCTGGATGAGCTTTTGCAGGACCGGCGCGAACACGAACTGCCCGAACGATCCCCCCGCATTGATGATGCCGGATGCTGCGCCCCGAGCCGGAAGAGGCAGTCGAACGCTCGCCGCACCGATGAGCACAGAAAAACTGCAGGCGCCAGACCCGATGGCCGAAAGTACCCCGAGCATGACCACCAGGCCGAAAGCGCTGCTGACCAGTGGGGTCAGCGCGCTGCCTAGGGCAAGAATCAAAATGCCGCCAACGAGCACCCGGCCCGGACCATGGCGATCAGCCAAGGCACCGGCCACCGGCTGGGCCGCGCCCCACATGAACTGGCCCACCGCCAGGGCGAAGCTGATGGCCGTGATTCCCATCCCGGTGCTGGTGTTGATGGGAGAAACGAAAAGCCCAAGCGATTGCCGCGCGCCCATGGTTACGGCGAGGATTGCGGCGCCAGAGAGTGCAACGGCCCAGAGCGCGGGCCGGTCGAGCGTGCGAAACATGATCCCCCCCGGGAAACAACCGGCATGGTAACCGGAAATACACCGGGACGGGTTTGAGAAATGACGGGGGGTCCTTTGCCAAGCCCTTGCCGCCAAAGTCAGGACCAAAGAGGATCGCTAGGCGCCG
>CAZFEK010000014.1:0-55918 GCA_964517465.1 uncultured Alcaligenaceae bacterium | reverse complement strand
CGTTTCGCCCGGCTTCGCCGGTGCCCTTGTCTTGGCCCGGACGGCTCGCCGGGCGGCGCCGGAGCGGCCATGCCAAGGAAACGGCATAGCGCAGGCGCCGCGTTTCGCCCGGCTTCGCCGGTGCCCTTGTCTTGGCCCGGACGGCTCGCCGGGCGACCGCAAACGGCAAACTCAGCTTAATTCGAACAAGGGGATCAGCCCTCGTAGATCCGGCAAAACCGGCGCCCGGATCAATGTTTTCTCCTGGTCGGTGAAAACGGGTGGTCTGGGTGACCCAAGAACCGGCGGTGGCCCTTGGCAAACGTTTG
This sequence comes from uncultured Alcaligenaceae bacterium, assembly GCA_964517465.1. Taxonomy (GTDB): domain Bacteria; phylum Pseudomonadota; class Gammaproteobacteria; order Burkholderiales; family Casimicrobiaceae; genus JACPUX01. The sequence continues at coordinate 55,610 of CAZFEK010000014.1, read as the reverse complement.
GCGGCAACGGGTTCCGGCCTGGCCGGCCTAGGTTTTCGGCTCCAAAACCAGCACCATGCCGAATGCGCCAACCGATATCACACGGCCATTGACGGTGGTGTAGGACGCCACGATCAAAGGATGGTAGGCCGAAGCAAACGCGGTCATGGCGCTGATGCCCAGAACCTTCGCCAGCAGGCTGCGTTCCGCCAGAACTTCGCGGATACGCTCCCGATGCGCTTCGGGTGCCGGGTTAGTAGCCGCTGCGACGGCCACCAAAGCGCCCAGGACAATGACCCAAATCAGAGCTCTCTTCGACACGATCTCTCCTCATGCGCATCTTCTCCTCTGCGCGGCCCGCAGGCAAGAGTAAAATGCGCGCTTTTGTTTCTACCCACGGTGCCGATCGGTAGGCCGGTCAGCGGGCAGAGCAGGAGATTATCTTTGAGCAAACGCCGCGCGTCCGCGCCTCCCAAAGTCGGGTTTGTTTCCCTGGGCTGCCCCAAAGCCCTGGTGGATTCCGAACGCATCTTGACCGAATTGCGGGCGGAAGGGTACTTGATCTCGCCGACCTACCAAGGAGCGGACCTCGTCGTGGTCAACACCTGCGGGTTCATCGACGCGGCCGTAGAGGAGTCCCTGGACTCGATCGGCGAGGCCTTGGCAGAGAATGGAAAAGTAGTGGTGACCGGGTGTCTGGGCGCGCGGGATCAAGGGGACTACGTGCGCACGGCCTTTCCCAGAGTACTGGCGGTCACCGGACCGCAGGCCACCGCCGAAGTCATGGCAGCCGTACACCAGGCTTTGCCGCGCCCGCACGACCCCTATTCCGACCTCGTGCCGGCTCAGGGAATCAAGTTGACGCCGCGGCACTATGCCTATCTAAAAATTGCCGAAGGCTGCAATCATCGCTGCAGTTTCTGCATCATTCCTTCCTTGCGAGGCGACCTCGTGAGTCGGCCGGTAAGTGAGGTCCTTCGCGAGGCCGAGAACCTCGTAAAGGCCGGTGTGAGGGAGCTAATGGTGATTTCGCAGGACACCAGCGCCTATGGTGTCGACTTGAAATACCGAACCGGCTTCTGGAACGGGAAACCCCTAAAGACGCGGTTGAAGGAACTCGCTCAAGCGCTCGGAAGTTTGGGTGCCTGGATCCGGCTGCATTACGTCTATCCCTACCCTTCGGTCGACGATCTTCTGCCGCTCATGGTCGAAGGGAAGATCTTGCCCTACCTCGATATACCCTTTCAGCACGCTAGCCCGCGCCTCCTGAAGCTCATGAAGCGACCGGCGGATACCGAAAACACCCTGGATCGCATCCAAGCATGGCGTCGCGCCTGCCCGGATCTCGTGCTGCGCAGCACATTCATTGTCGGTTTTCCAGGCGAAACCGAGTCCGAATTCGAGGCTTTGCTTGAATTCCTGGAAGAGGCTCAACTTGACCGTGTCGGCTGTTTCGCCTATTCGCCGGTGGAAGGCGCCGCGGCAAATGCCTTTGGCGGCGCATTGCCGGAAGAGGTGAAGCAAGAGCGGTTGGAGAGATTCATGGCGGTACAAGAGGGCATCAGTGCCCGGCGGCTGAAGGCGAGGATAGGGAAGACCTTGCCGGTGCTCATCGACGAGGTGAACGCCCGCAGTGCCGTGGGACGCAGCTACGCCGATGCTCCGGAGATCGACGGTGTGGTGCACATCGCCGGCCTGCGGGGAGTTGAGGCCGGGAGCTTGATCGAAGTGCGGGTCGTTGGCAGCACGGAGCACGATCTCGAGGGCGTAGCAGTCTGATCGGCGCCGCTCGTCGGGTATGAGCGGAATCGCCTGCGCTTTTGCGGCAGTTCTAGAATACAAAAGTGAGGCGAGGTTCTGCGGGCTAGGCGCTGCGCCGAAACCGGTGCGAACTGCCCACGCGGGGGCGTGAACGTGCATACTGATAGCCATCTCCTGGAAGCCGAGGCGACGCGAATCGCGGCGTCCGTCGGCATCCCCGCCAAACCCGAGCTTCTTACCCAGCTCGCGCTCGAAACTGCACGCCTGGAGCCGGACTTTCGGCGCATCGCGGACTTGATCGCGCGCGACGTGGGGATATCGGCGGCCATCGTCAAGACCGCCAACTCGTCGCTCTACGGCTTGCGCACCCGGGTGCATTCGGTCCAGCAAGCGGTCAATTTCCTGGGGTTGCGAACCATCACCCAGCTGGTGACCGGTTTGGCGCTACGCGCCGCATTCAGCGGGCCCAATCAGCCGTCGATGGAGCGGTTTTGGGATGTGTCGGCCAGGGTGGCGCTGGCGACGGCTCATTTCGCCAAGCGCCTGCCAGGAATGGATCGTGATGAGGCCTATACTTACGGGCTCTTTCAGGACTGCGGCATTGCCGTGCTGATGCGGCGCTTCCCCGAATACCGTGACGTGCTGGGCTTGGCCAATGCCGCGCTGGACCGCAAATTCACCGACGTCGAGACCGAACACATCGGTGTCGATCACGCCTTGGTGGGTTACCTGCTCGCGCGATCATGGGGCCTTTCCGAGAGCGTCTATGAAGCGATCCGCATGCACCACGAGTTCGCGGTGCTCGACCCGGATTCGCACGAACTCGCCAAAGAGCCGCTTAATCTCATCGGCGCGGCTTTGCTGGGAGAGCACGCTTACCAGCTTTTCGCCGGCAAAGCACGCGGCGTCGAATGGCAGAAGGCGGGCACTTATGTGTTGGACCATTTCGGCATCGCCACCGAGGACTGCGCCAGCGTGATCGAGGACATTCACCGGGCGTTTGCCCAACAGAGCCAAGAGCCCTAGCGATAGCGCTCCAAGCCCAACCCCTCGGTCGAGATCTCGGGCTTCCTGCCGCAGATGAGGTCGGCGATCACTCGGCCCGATCCGCAGCCCATAGTCCATCCGAGCGTTCCATGGCCGGTGTTGAGCAAGAGGTTGCGATAGCGTGTTTCCCCCACCACCGGTGTGCCATCCGGCGTCATGGGGCGCAGGCCGCACCAGCCCTCGGCACGAGCCAGATCGCCTCCGGCAGCGAAAAGATCGCGCACGACATGCTTGATGGTATCGAGGCGCGATTCGCGCAGCTTCAGGTTGTAGCCGGCGAGCTCGGCGGTGCCCGCGGCGCGGATGCGGTCACCCAGGCGCGTTACCGCCACCTTGTAGGTCTCGTCCATCACCGTAGAGACCGGCGCGGCGCCGGCATCGGTGATCGGAACGGTGATCGAATAACCCTTGACCGGATAGACCGGGAGGTCGATGGCGATCGGCTTGAGCAGCAGCGGGGAGTAGCTGCCCAGCGCGAGCACGTAGCGATCGGCGACGATACGGCCTTGATCGGTTTCGATGCCGGTGACGCGGTCTCCCTCGGCCGCGATTGCCGTGATCGAGACACCGAACTTCATGTCCACACCCTGCTTCTTGGCGAGATCGGCAAGCGCATCGGTGAACTTGAAGCAGTCGCCGGTTTCATCCCCGGGCAGTCTGAGGCCGCCCGCAATTTTTTCTCGCACGCGGGCGAGCGCAGGCTCGGCGGCGACGCAGCCGGCCACGTCCAATACTTCGTAAGGCACGCCGTAGCGCTTGAGGATTTCGATGTCTCGCGCGGCACCGTCAAGCTGCTTTTGGGTGCGGAACATCTGTAGCGTGCCTAGGCTGCGTTCGTCGTACTGAATTTTGGTTTCGCGACGCAGCTCGCGCAGGGTGTCGCGACTGTAGGCAGCCAAAGGAAGCATGCGACCTTTGTTGAGTTCATAGCGAGCCGCGGTGCAGTTGGCGAGCATCATCAGGCCCCAGCGCCACATCGCCGGATCAAGCCGGGGCCAGATCACCAGCGGCGCGTGCTTCTGGAACATCCACTTGATCGCTTTGAGCGGAATACCCGGGGCGGCCCAGGGCGCCGCATAGCCGGGAGAGATCTCGCCGGCGTTGGCATAACTCGTTTCCAGCGCCGGTCCGGGCTGGCGTTCCAAGACCCTCACTTCATGGCCGGCGCGGGCGCAGTAATAGGCCGTGGTGATGCCCAGAACTCCGCCACCAAGGACAACAACTTTCATTACCTCGCTCCTTTCGGGGAAACCTGCATTGATTCGATGAATCTTCCGTAGAGAATAGCAAGCATAAGTGCAGATTGACAACAACCCAAAATGTGCAAAATAATATACGGAAAAAATAATGTCTTTGCGAAGATTAGTCGAACGCGATCGAAAGGAGGGAAGTATGCTCGACAAAATTGGCATCAAGATCTTGCAGAACCTGCAGGCGGAGGGGCGGCTGACCAACGCCGAGTTGGCCAACCGGGTCAACCTGAGCCCGGCAGCCTGTTTGGAGCGGGTTCGGCGCCTGCAGGACGAGGGCTACATCAGCGGCTATACGGCGCTGCTCAATCCGGCTGCGCTCAATGCCGGGCTACTGGCCTACATCGAAGTGGAAATGGATCGGTACTCTCCAGCGCAATCAGAACCGTTTCGCAAGCTCATGCTCGACATTCCTGAGGTAATGGAGTGCCATCTCGTCACCGGCCCCTTCGATTACCTGATCAAGGCGCGCGTCCGGGACATGCTCGCTTACCGGGAATTTCTCGACCGGGTGTTCACCGCCCTCAAAGGCGTGCGCCGAACCAATAGCTTCGTCGTGATGGAAGAGCTCAAGACCAGCACCCGCATACCCTTTACCTACGTAGGTCAGCCGAGCCGCTAGAAGGCTCTCGTGGGGTCTTCCGGGCGGCGCGGCGTTGACGCACATCAAGTGCAACGCGGTGGGAATTCAGGTAAGGTTTGGTCCGATACGGTCGCAGGGTGGTGCTCTGAAGTGCCGGTATCATTTATTTGATCGTCCGAGCCTTTGGAAGGGGAATCCACCTTGCCCGCTCTTGCGCCTGCTGCGACCAAGCAGCGTTTGTTCTATTCCGGCAATGAAGCCGTGGCTCGCGCCGTTTGGGAAGCGGGCACGAAAGTCGCCGCCGCTTATCCGGGAACTCCAGCAACCGAAATCCAGGAAGAGCTGGCGCGTTACCCCGATATCTACACCGAATGGTCGGTCAACGAAAAAGTATCGCTCGAAGTTGCCGTCGGCGCTTCCATGGCCGGCGCGCGGAGCTTCTGCGCCATGAAGCACGTGGGCATGAATGTCGCATCCGATGCGCTGATGACTCTGACCGTGACCGGCGTTGCGGGAGGGCTGGTCATCGCCATCGCCGACGACGTCGGTTTGTCCTCGTCCCAGAACGAGCAGGATTCTCGCTTCTGGGGGCGATTCGCACATTTGCCCATCCTCGAGCCGGCCGACTCGCAAGAAGCCTACGACATGGCCAAGGCCGCATTCGCGCTGTCCGAGCGATACGAGACTCCGGTGATCCTGCGCCTCACCACCCGCGTCTGCCACGTCAAGGGCCGGGTGCGGGTAGCCGAACGTGAGGCGCGCGCCAGCACGGGCTTCAAGAAAGACCCCGCGCATTGGGTAATGGTGCCCGGTTTTGCCAGGGCGCGTCTGCCGCGCCTGTTCGAGCGCGAGCGCGCCCTTCGGGAGCTGAGTGAAAGCGAAGAATGGAACCGCATCGAACCCGGGGATGATCGTCGCATCGGCTTCATCACTTCAGGCCCGGCCTATATGCATGTGCGCGAGGCTTTTCCTGACTCGCCGGTGCTGAAATTGGGACTGAGCTACCCCGTTCCGCTGGGCATGGCGCGTCAGTTGGCCGGGTTGTGTGATCAGGTGCTGGTGATCGAAGAAACCGAACCGCTGCTGGAAACGGAACTCAAGGCGGCGGGACTCGCAGTGCACGGCAAAGACCTGCTGCCGCGCACCGGCGAGCTGCCCCCCGAGGTGTTGCGACCTGCGGTCGCGGCGCTGCTGGGGGAGGACGCCGGCAGGGTCGAACCGGCGGCGGCTCCCCAGGTTTTCCCGCGGCCGCCCACGCTCTGCGCGGCGTGCCCGCATATGGGCATTTACTACACGCTCTCGCAATTGCGCAATCTCATCATCACCGGGGACATCGGCTGCTATACCCTTGGCGCCGGCCATCCGTGGAATGCGCTCGATTCCTGCATCTCCATGGGGGCCTCGATGGGCATGGCGCTGGGGCTGGACAAGGCGCGCGGCGAAGCCGACAAAGACAAACGCATCCTCGCCGTGATCGGCGATTCGACTTTCATGCACATGGGCATGCAGGGTTTGCTGGATATCACCTACAACCGCGGCAATGTGACGGTGCTCTTGCTCGACAATCGCGCGGTGGGGATGACCGGTGGCCAGGATAACCCTGGAAGCGGGCGCAACATTCACGGCGAACCCGCGCCGCGCGTCGATTTTGCCAAGCTCGTAGAGGCTTTGGGGGTGCGCAAGGAACGCATTCGAGTGGTCAACCCCTATGAACTGCCCGTACTGTTCAAGACCATACGCGAAGAAATCAAGTGCGACGAGCCTTCGGTAATCATCAGCGACCAGCCCTGTGTTCTGATCGGCGACTACAAGAAGCTCAGGCCGCTCGCGGTGATCGAAGACAAGTGCACCGGGTGCGGCAATTGCGTCGAGGTCGGTTGCCCGGCCATTTTGGTGACGCGCCGGGATCGAGTCGTCAAACCCAGCGGCAAAGAAGTGGACCTTGCTTTCGTGCGCATCGAAACCGCTGCCTGCACGGGCTGCGACATGTGCATGAAAACCTGCGCTCCGGAAGCCATCGTGCCGGTCGAAAGCCTGGCGCGCGCTTGTGCCGCGAGCGCGCCGAACTGAGCGCAAGGGGGCGACGATGACAAATGCGAAAGGGCGGCAGACCACCAACATTCTCGTCGTCGGCATCGGCGGGCAAGGTGTGATGACGGCTACCGAAGTCCTCGCCGAAGCGGCGATCAGCCTGGACTACGACGTCAAGAAGACCGAGGTCGCCGGCATGTCACAGCGCGGCGGCGTGGTCACTTCACATTTGCGCTTCGGCGAGCGCGTGCTTTCGCCTCAGATCGCACCCGGGGAGGCCGATGTGCTGCTGGGTTTCGAGCCGGCCGAAGCGATGCGCTGGTCGCATTATTTGCGCCCTGGGGGGCTGGTGCTGGTGAACACCTTGCGCCTGACACCTCCGGTGGTGACGCTGGGTCTCTACGATTATCCCGACGACCCGGTCGGGATCATGCTCGCCAAGGGATATCCCGTGCGCGATTTCGACGCAGGCGCCGTCGCTCGCCGGCTGGGCGATATGCGCCTGGTGAATAGCGTAATGCTGGGCGCAATCGCCGATGCCTTGCCTTTTCCCGCCGAGGTGCTCAAAACCTGCTTGCTGGTGCGCTTCGCTCGCAAGGGCGACCAGATCGTAGAGCTTAACCGGCTGGCTTTCGATGCCGGTCGCGAACTGGCCTTGGGGCGAACTTGACTCCGATGAGAGTGAACCATGGCGCTGCGATCCACCGTCTTTAGGGCCGCGCTGCAGATCGCCGACCTCGATCGACACTACTACGCCAACCACTCGCTGACCCTGGCGCGGCATCCGTCGGAGACCGACGAGCGGATGATGGTGCGCCTCATTGCCTTTGCGTTGTTTGCCCATGAGCGCCTGGAGTTCGGCCGTGGCTTGTCGAGTGAAGACGAAGCCGCCTTATGGCAAAAGGACCTCACCGGGGCGATCGAGACCTGGATCGAAGTGGGCCTGCCTGACGAGCGCGCCTTGCGCAAAGCCTGCGGTCGCGCGAAACAGGTCGTAGTCGTCGCCTATGGCGGACGAGGGGCCAAAGTTTGGTGGGACCAGAACCAAGAAAAACTCACCCGCCTCGAAAACCTCGCCGTGCTGAACCTGCCTTATCCCGCGACTCAGGCCCTGGCGGGGCTGGCCGTACGCAGCATGGACTTGGTCTGCACCATACAGGATGGGCATTTGTCGCTGGCGGGGGCGACGCAGGCCGTCGAAGTCGCGCCGGAGCGGTTGCAGGCTCTGGCCTGAATTTCCCGCAGTGGTTTCGCGCCCGGTCGGGAGGGCGTTGCGCCGCCCGCGGTTTATCACCGAGGGCCGTCGTCGCGGTGACTCAAAATGGCACTCTTGCTCGGATCATTTTGCGCTACCATGTCCTTCGCGGCACTTGAACTCTTGCCGCCCAGGAATCCGGATTTCCTTGTTGAGGAGAGTCAAATGAGCACAACGAAGGGGGTCATCATTGGCGGTTTGTTCGCTTTGGCCGGCACGGGCTTATTTGCCGACCGGGCTTTAGGCGCCGATGTCGGTGCAACCAGCAGCGGCGACAGCGCGCCGGCAGCGCTGAATTTCGAATTCGTTCGCGTGCCGGGCGGGTGTTTTCAGATGGGCAGCGACACCGGCGAGAAGCACGAGCGCCCAGTGCACAAAGCCTGTGTCAGCGACTTCGAACTCGGCAAGTACGAGGTTACCCAGGGCCAGTGGAAGTCGGTGATGGGGGAGAACCCGTCCCATCACAACACCTGCGGCAACGACTGCCCCGTTGAGATGGTGTCATGGAACGATGCCCAGCAATTCATCGGGAAACTCAATGCCCGCAAGCAGGGCAGCTATCGCCTGCCGACCGAGGCCGAATGGGAGTACGCCTGCCGCGACGGCGGCAAGGACCAGGTCTATGCCGGCGCCGTGGGGGCGGCGGAGCTCGATCGGATCGCATGGTTCAAGGCCCAGGGCGCGAAGCTGACCCATCCGGTCGGCAAGAAACAAGCCAATGCGCTCGGCTTGTTCGACATGAGCGGCAACGTCTGGGAGTGGGTGCAGGATACTTTTGCCAGCCCCTATCGAACCGATCTTGCCGCACTTGATCCTGTCCAAAACGTCGCCGGAGAACATCGCGTCCTGCGTGGAGGATCTTTCGACGGCCGGGAGAATTACGTTCGCTGCAGCATTCGCAACCGCAACGACGCCGATCGGCGCGATCGCCGGCTGGGCATAAGGCTGGTGCGAGAAATCGCCAAGTAAGCCCGGCGCATGGCCGGCGCCCCGGTGGGACGTTCAGGCAGCGGGTAGCGTCTTGCGTGCTTCGCGACGCAGCCACTGCGCGAAACGATCTACTTCCGGGCGCACCGGCCCTCGGCCGTGAACCAGGAAATAACCGCGGGCAGGAATGGTTTGCCGCGGTCCTCGCACCGCCTTGAGTTTCTTTTCCGCGATGAGCTGCGCGACCAATGGCCCGCGGCCTAGGGCGATGCCACTTCCGTCCATGGCGGCGCGGATGAGCTGATCGTACTGATTGAAGCGCAGCACGGCTTTTGGCCTCGCCTGGGAGAGGTCCATCGCGGCCAGCCAGGGCTCCCAGGTAATCCATGGCGCGCGCCGCTCGTCGTCGAATTCGAGCAAGGTCATCTGCGCCAGGTCGCTGGCGCCCCAGCGGGCTGAGATGCGGGAGGCGAGCTTGGGCGCGGCCACCGGAAATACCTCTTCTTCGAACAGCAGTGCCGCGCCGGGCGGTGCCGCATCGGGCGCGATGTAGCGCAGCGCCAGATCAAAGTCTTCGCGGGTGAGATCCACCAGACGGTTGTCGGCGGAAATGCGCACGTCGACCTCGGGTTCCTCGGCTTGAAACGATGCCAGACGCGGCACCAGCCAGAGCGAGGCAAGACCGAGGCTGCAACTGACGTTGACTTTCGGGCGGCGCCGGCCGGCCTGAAATTCGCCGGCAAGGGAGGCGAGCCGGTCGAGCATTGCGCTGGCAATTTGGTACAACGCTTCGCCCTGTGGTGTCAGCACCAAGCGTCTGGTGTGTCGTTCGAAGAGCTTCACCCCCAGCCGCTCTTCGAGGGTTTGCACTTGCCGGCTGATGGCGGATTGAGTCAGGAACAGCTCATTCGCTGCTCGCGTGAAACTCAGGTGCCTGGCAGCCGCCTCGAAGCCCAGCAGAGGATCGAGCGGCGGAAGCTGCCTTCGATTCATGCAAAATACTCATGCATAGAATGAGCAAAGATCGTTTGATCCATTTCAGCAGCGAGATTATCTTGGCGGTGCCGGTGCAATGAATGCACCAAACGCATGGAGCATAGGATCATGGCAAAGATTTGGCAAGAGACTCGTTACGAAATCGGCGCAGGCGAAGTGCTCGAACTCCGCGTTGCTCCGGGGCAGGATTTGTTCTGTTCATCGGGCGAACTTTGGCTCACCGTCGGGGGCAGCGCGGACGACGTGATCTTGGCGCCGGGAGACGGCTGGCGCGCCAGTGGCAAAGCCGACTTGGTCGTCTCGGCTTTTCTGCCCGGCGTTCTGGTGGTCAGCTCGCCGGCGCGCGCCGGCAGGAGCGGCTCCTTGCTGCGGCTCCCGGTTTGGCAATCGCTTGCCGCCTAAACCGTTTCGACGCTGGCATCGAGCACCTCCTCTCGCGTCGCGGGTGGCTCGGCGAGCAAGCGCAGAGTGAAAGTCGTGCCCGAGCCGAGCTTGCTTTCCACGCTGATTTGGCCACCGTAGCGCTCGACGATGCCGAGGCTCACCCAAAGACCCAGGCCGCTGCCGCCGGTCTTTTTGGTCGTGAAGAAGGGGTTGAAGATGTGGTCCAGCACCTCCGGTGGGATGCCTACGCCGGTGTCACCCACCGAAATTCGGACACCCCGTCGCTGCTCGGCATCGCGCCAGTCTTCGGTGCTTAAGGAAAGCGTTCCGCCCTGCGGCATGGCCTGCAGGGCGTTGACCATGAGGTTGATCAACACTTGCTGCAGCTCATTGGCGTTGATCGTAATCGAGGTTCTGGCTCGGTAAACTTCGGTCACCGTGATGTTGGCTTTTTTCATCTGGTGGCCGACCAGCACCAAGCTGTCTTGCACCACCTGCCGCGGGTCCACGGTTTGCAGGTAACCGGCGAATTCGGCCGGCCGCGCGAACTGAAGAAGTTTGGTGACGATGAGCCGGATGCGGTGCACCTGCTCGCGGACGAGGCGGATTTCTTCCCGCACCGGATCGGCGTGTTCCCCCAGTACCTCGGCCAAGATCTCAATATTGCCCTGTATCACGGCGATCGGGTTATTGATCTCGTGAGCTACGCCCGCCGTGAGTTGGCCTACGGCGGCGAGTTTTTCCGAAGACACGAGCTGTTTTTGCGTGGAGCGCAAGTTTTCCAGCGCTTCGGCCAGTTCCTGTGTCCGCTGCGCCACGCGACGGTCGAGCTCGTTGCCCCACTCGCGCAAGGACAGGGTTTGTTGATGCAGGCGTTCGAGCAAATGATCGAGGTGAGTGGCCAGCTCACCGATTTCATCGCCGTTCTCCACCGTGCCCACGCGCGCGCTTTCTTCGCCGCTCTCCACCGCGCTCATGGTGGCGTGCATGCGCTCGATCGGCGTAAAAATCGCCCGCGCCCAGCGCAGCGATACGATGGTGGCCGCGCCCATGCTGACGAGAAAGACCAGAATCACCGCGGCGAGGGCGTAGTGCTTCACTCGGGCGAAGGGCCTTTCGAGGTAGCCGACGTAAAGCATGCCTACACGTTTGCCGCCGCTGTCCAGTACCGGCTCATAGGCCGAGACGTAGTGTTCATTGACCACGAAGGCGCTGTCGAGCCAGGTGCGGCCCTGGCCCAGCACGGCATCGCGCACCACTTGGGTAACCCGCGTGCCGATGGCGCGCACACCCTCGAAGAGGCGCACATTGGTGGCGATGCGCACGTCGTCCAGGAACAGGGTAGCCGTACCCAGGCTGCCCAGAGGCAGCGAGCCTTCGGGATAGACGATGTCGTTGATGCGATCGACGAAGTCGAGGTTCTTGTTCAAGAGCGAACCGCCCACCACCAAGAAACGCGGAGCGCCTTGGCTGTTGAACACCGGTGCCGCGGTATGGATCACCATGCCGCGCGTTTCCGCGCTGCGTTCGGTGGGCGCAGCACCGGTGGTCGGCACGAGCGGGGTGTGGGCGCGCTGCTTCAAGCCCGGCGCCAGGGCTTCGAGGTAAGTCTCTTCGAAGATTTCGATTTCGGCGCTGGCCCGGCCGCGCAGCGCGTCGCGCACCACGCCCCAATCGCGCAGCGGGTGAGTCTTGGGCAGCCCGCTGGTGGTGGCCACGATACGCGCCTCTTGATCCAGAAGATGCAGAAAATCGAGCTTGAGGCGCTGCTGCGCGCCGCGCAAAAGTTGGGTGAGCTCGTCATCGGGCTTGCCGAGATGGCGCGCGATGCCGCGTTCGAGTTGGGCCGAATCGGCCAGCGCCGCGACACCGCTGCCAACGGCCTCGCGCACCCGATCGAAATAACCATGGGCGACGATGAGGTCGCTTTGCACTTTGGTGATCAGCAGGCGGTCGAAGGCGCTGCCGCCGACGTAAATCAGAACCGCCAAGAGGGCGGGCAACACCAGTACCAAAGGCAGGAGGGCAAGCGCCAGCAGTCGGTTGCGGATCGAGCCGGTCAGGAGCCGCTGGGGCGTGGCGCTCACTCTGGCGCTCCAAGGGGGCTGTGCTCTCGGGAGCTCTCACGATGGCGCTTTGCCGCGTCGATCGCTGCGCGTCTTGCCGCCGGCGAGGCTACATTCCCCATTGCTGACACTTGCGCTCCAGAGTCTTGCGGGAGATTTTGAGGCGTCGCGCGGCTTCGGACTTGTTGCCGCCGACCGCGGCCAGCACCGATTTCACGTGCTGGCGTTCGACCGCTTCCAGGCTGTCACCCGCGGCTCGCTCGCCCTGCGCGCTGGGGCCGCGATCCCAATGAAAGCTCCCGAGGATCAGCGAACGCTCGAGATAATTGCGCAACTCGCGCACGTTGCCGGGCCAATCGTAAGCCTGCAAGAGGCGCAGCATTTCCGCATCGGGGGCGATCGGTTCCAGACCCTGCTGGGTGCCGATCTGACGCAGAAAATGCGCCACCAAGTCGGGAATGTCATCACGCCGTTCGCGCAAAGGCGGCAAATCGACTTCAACCACTTGCAGACGATAGAAAAGATCCTGCCGAAAACGATGTTCGGCCACTTCCCGGGCAAGCTGGCGGTTGGTGGCGGCGATGATGCGCACATCGACCGGAATTTCGCTCTCGCCGCCTACCGGGCGCACGCGCCGCTCTTCGAGCACGCGCAGGAGTTTGGCTTGCAGCGGTAGCGGCAATTCGGAGATTTCATCCAAAAAAAGCGTGCCGCCGCGGGCATAAAAGAACAGCCCTTCGCGATTGCCGCTGGCGCCCGTGTAGGCGCCTTTGACGTGCCCGAACAATTCGGACTCGATGATCTCGGGCGAAATCGCCGCGCAATTGATGGGCACGAAGGGGCCCGACGCCCGCGGGCTCATGCGGTGCAGCATGCGCGCCACCACTTCCTTGCCGGTGCCGCTTTCACCTTGAATCAGCACCGTGGAGGGTGTCGGCGCGATGCGCCGCAGCAGCTCGCACAGCCGCTGGGTGGTTTCCGAGCGGCCCACCAGCCGCTCTTCGCCTGCCGCCAACTCCCGCACCTCGCGTCGCAAGACGTAGTTTTCTCGCGCCAGGCGAGAGCGGTCGAAGCAACGTTTCACCGCATTGAGCATCTGGGCCAGAGAAAAGGGTTTGAGCAAAAAATCCGAGGCGCCGGCGCGCAAGGCGTCGATGGCGGTTTCCAGATCGGCATAAGCGGTAATCAGCACCACGTCGCCGGAGAAACCCCGCTCGCGCAATTCGTGCAGCCATTCGACGCCGGATTTGCCGGGCAAGGCGATGTCGAGAATGACCAGATCGAAATACTGCCGGCGCATCAGCTCCTCGGCGTCTTCCACGCTGGCCGCTGCTGCCACGCTGGCACAACGCCCGGCCAGTGCCCGTTCGAGGAAGCGGCGCATGCCTTCCTCGTCGTCGACCACCAAAGCGGTGTAGAGCCGCCAGTGGGCAAATTCACCCGATGGCATTTGCTCCGCCATACCTGAATCCCCTCGATTCGCATGCCCGGTCGGAAAGGCGGTCATGATGGGTGATGCCGCCCTTTCGTGCAAGCGCCCTTGAGGTGTCGCGGGCGGCGAAGCAACTGAGACAAAATGTCCCAGGCGCGGGACTCGAACTGAGACAAACTGACGCACTTTGCTGCAACGCAACAAAGAGACCTCCAATCGCTACGCGGACATATGGCCATGGCACGAATGGTGCTATCGTTCTTCCGTTGAGCACCCGCTCGACTCTCGTCTAACAGGAGGAGAAAAAATGCAAGTCAACAGGCGGCAGTTCTTCAAGATCTGCTCCGCCGGCCTTGGGGGATCCAGCATCGCGATGCTGGGCTTCTCGCCCACCCAGGCCTTGGCGGAAGTCAGAGACTTCAAGCTTGCCCGCGCCACCGAAACCCGGAACATGTGTCCCTACTGCTCGGTGAGCTGCGGCGTCCTCATCTACTCGATGGGCGACAAGGCGAAAAACGTCAAAGGCCGGATCTTCCACATCGAAGGCGACCCGGACAACCCCGTCAATCGCGGCACGCTCTGCCCGAAGGGCGCCGGCTTGCGCGACATGGTGCAAAGCGTCAACCGCTTGAAGTTTCCCGAAGTGCGCGAGGCGGGCAGCAACGAGTGGAAGCGCATCTCCTGGGACGAGGCGATCGCCCGCATCACCAAACACATGAAGGCGGACCGCGACGCGAACTTCATCGAGAAGAACGCCGAAGGCACCACCGTCAACCGCTGGAACACCTTTGGTTTCCTGGCCAGTTCCGCCGCGGCCAATGAACCGGGTTATTTGACCTCCAAGTTCCTGCGCAGCCTCGGAGTCGTAGCGCTCGACACCCAAGCACGCATCTGACACGCCCCCACGGTATCCAGTCTGGGTCCGACGTTTGGGCGTGGTGCGATGACCAACCATTGGGTGGACATCAAGAACGCTGATCTCGTTGTGGTCATGGGCGGTAATGCCGCCGAAGCACACCCCTGCGGTTTCAAATGGGCCATCGAGGCCAAGAAGGACCGCAAAGCCAAGCTGATCGTGGTCGATCCGCGCTTCACGCGCTCGGCCGCCGTGTCGGACTTCTACGCCCCCATAAGGGCCGGCACCGACATCGCCTTCTTGGGCGGGGTGATCAACTACCTCGTGTCCAACGACAAGATTCACCACGAGTACGTCAAGAACTACACCAACGCTTCGTTCTTGATCGACCCGGGCTTCAAGTTCGAGGACGGCCTCTACTCGGGCTACAACGCCGAGAAGCGCAGCTACGACAAAGGCTCCTGGGCTTACCAGAAAGACAAAGACGGCTTTGCGATGGTCGATGAGACCCTGCAAAATCCGAACTGCGTCTTCCAGCTCATGAAGAAGCATTACTCGCGCTATACGCCGGAGCTGGTGTCCCAAGTCACCGGAACGCCCAAGGACGACTTCCTCAAGATCTGCGGCATGATCGCCGAGACCGCCTCGCCCACCAAGACCATGACCGTGCTCTACGCCCTGGGCTGGACGGAGCACACGGTGGGTTCGCAAAACATCCGCACCATGGCCATGATCCAGCTTTTGCTGGGCAACATGGGCATGGCCGGTGGCGGCATCAACGCACTGCGCGGGCACGCCAACGTGCAGGGCATCACCGACATGTGCCTCTATTCCGAGGTCTTGCCGGGTTACCTTTCGGCCCCCACCGACGCCGACAAGACACACGAGGAGTATCTGACCAAGCGCACGCCCAAGGCCTTGCGCCCGGGGCAAATGAATTTTCCCCAGAACTTCCCGAAGTGGTTCAACAGCCTGATGAAGGCTTTTTACGGCAAAGCCGCCACCAAAGAAAACGGCTTCTGCTACGACTGGGTGCCCAAGAAAGACGCGGCCTATGACGCCATGGCGATTTTCGAACGCATGCATCAGGGCAAGATGCAGGGCTTCGTCTGCCAAGGCTTCAATCCGCTGGCGTCGATGAACAACAAAAAGAAGATCGGCGATGCCCTTGCCAAATTGAAGTACCTGGTCATCATCGATCCCTTGGCCACCGACACCTCCGAGTTCTGGAAGAATCACGGCGAATTCAATGAAGTCGATGCCGCCAAGATTCAAACCGAGGTGTTCCGTTTGCCGGCCAATCTGTTTGCCGAGGAGGCTGGGAGCTTCACCAACTCCGGCCGCGTCGTGCAATGGCATTGGAAAGCATCGGACGGCCCGGGTGAATCGAAAGGCGATAGCGAAATCATCGCCGCGCTCTATCTGAAACTCAAAGAAATGTACGCCAAGGATGGCGGCAAATTCCCGGATGCCATCCTGAATCTCGCTTGGCCTTATCGCGTGCCGACCAAACCCGCGCCTGAAGAACTCCTCATGGAGATTTCCGGCAAGGCACTGGCCGACGTCACCGATCCGTCCGACAAGACCAAGGTGCTGGTCAAGGCGGGGGATCAGGTGCCCGGCTTCGCCATGTTGCGCGACGACGGTTCCACCTCCTGCGGCAACTGGATCTACGGCGGCTGCTGGTCGCAGGCGGGCAACCTCACCGCGCGGCGCGACGCCTCCGATCCGTCCGGCCTCGGCCAGACGCTCAACTGGGGCTTCGCCTGGCCGGCCAACCGGCGCATCCTCTACAACCGCGCCTCGGCCGACCTCTCCGGCAAGCCGTGGGATCCGAAGCGGCCGGTGCTGCGCTGGACCGGCAGCGCCTGGGGCGGCAACGACATCCCGGACATGCGGCCCAACGCCGCGCCGGAAGAGAAGGTGATGCCCTTCATCATGGCGCCGGAAGGCGTGGCGAGGCTCTTCTCGCCGATCATGGCGGATGGCCCCTTCCCGGAGCACTACGAGCCCTTTGAAACGCCGCTCGACAAGAATCCCTTCCACCCGAACAATCCCAAAGCGCTCAGTAACCCCGCGGCACGGGTGTTCAAGGGTGACATGGATACCTTCGGGAAAGCGAAGGACTTCCCCTACGTGGCGACCACGTATCGTCTGGTCGAACACTTCCACTTCTGGACCAAACACGCGCACATCAATGCCGTGTTGCAGCCCGAGCATTTCGTGGAAATCGGGGAAGATCTCGCCAAGGAGAAGGGCATCAAAACCGGCGACAAGGTGAAGGTGCGTTCCAACCGCGGACACATCAAGGCAGTGGCGGTGGTGACCAAGCGCATCCGCACGCTCGATGTCGATGGCAAGAAGGTCCATACCGTGGGCATTCCGCTGCACTTTGGCTTCAAGGGCGTGACCAAGCCGGGTTACATCACCAACACGCTGACGCCCAACGTTGGCGATGCCAACTCCCAGACGCCGGAATACAAGGCGTTCCTCGTGAACATCGAGAAGGCGTAAGGAGGACACATGATACGAACCTTTCCCCCAGCCCCCTTCCCGAGGAAGGGGGTGAATTCGGTTCGCGGGCTCCGCCCGCTCCTTACTTTGGTCGTTCCCCCTTGGGGCGGCCCTGCGGAGGAACCATGGCACTGCAATCCCTAGACATCAAGCAGCGCTCGGCGACCACCACGCCCGCGCCTTCGGTGCGCCAAACCACCGAAGTGGCCAAGCTCATCGACGTTTCCACCTGCATCGGCTGCAAGGCTTGCCAAGCGGCTTGCATGGAATGGAACGACCTGCGCGACGAAGTCGGCAACAACGTCGGCCTCTACGACAACCCCACCGACCTCACCGCCAAGTCCTGGACGGTGATGCGGTATGCGGAAATCGAAGAGGGCGGCCGGCTGCAATGGCTGATCCGCAAGGATGGTTGCATGCATTGCGCCGACCCGGGCTGCCTCAAAGCCTGCCCGGCGCCGGGCGCGATCGTGCAATACGCCAACGGCATCGTCGACTTTCATCAGGAAAACTGCATCGGCTGCGGCTATTGCGTCACCGGCTGCCCCTTCAACGTGCCGCGTATTTCCGCGCAAGACAGCAAGGCCTACAAATGCAACCTGTGCTCCGACCGCGTCGCGGTGGGTCAGGCACCGGCTTGCGTGAAAAGCTGTCCGACCGGCGCCATTCAGTTCGGCGCCAAGGAAGACATGCTGGCCTATGCCGGCAAACGCGTGGCGGACTTGAAAGAGCGCGGCTTCGGCAAAGCGGGGGTTTATGATCCCGCGGGCGTGGGTGGCACGCATGTCATGTACGTGCTGCATCACGCCGACCGGCCGGAACTGTACAAGGGTCTACCGGCCAATCCCGCGATCAGCCCGCTGGTGTCGCTGTGGAAGGGTGTGGCCAAGCCGCTCGCCTCGCTCGCGCTGGGTGCGGTGGCGCTGGGTGCGCTCTTCCATTACGTGATGAAAGGTCCGAACGAGGTCTCGAAAGAGTCCGAGAAGGAAGCCGAAAAGGAAACATCATGAACGCTCCCTATCCCCCGACCCCTTTCCCGCGGAAAGGGGTGAATACGGTTCAGCCGCTTTGCGGCTTCCGGTTCGATGACTTGCTGCCCCCTTGGGGCGGCCCGGCGGAGGCAGCATCATGATCCGCGATCCGAAAGACCTCCAACGCTACACGCCGCAGGAGCGGGCCAATCACTGGGTGGTGGGAATCAGCTTCATACTCCTTGCCCTGTCCGGTCTGGCGTTTTTCCATCCGGCGTTTTATCCGCTTGCCAACCTCCTGGGCGGCGGCACCTGGGCGCGTATCCTGCACCCCTATATCGGCGTCTTCATGGCGTTTTTCTTCGTCTTGATGTTCCTGCGCTTTCACCGGCTCAACGTCATGACCAAGACCGACAAAGAGTGGCTGGATCGCATCGGCGAAATGGTCGACGGCAACGACCAGAACATGCCCGAGCAAGGCAAATACAACGGCGGCCAAAAAATGATGTTCTGGCTCACCGTGCTTGGCGTGGTGTTGCTTACCGTCTCGGGCCTGCTGATGTGGAAAGCGCAGTTCTCGCCACCCATTGGCCTGGTGCGTTTCGCCGCGGTGGTTCACGCCGTGGCGGCGACGGCCATGATCGCCTTGATCGTGGTGCACGTTTATGCCGCCATCTGGGTGCGAGGCACCATTCGCGCCATGTGGTACGGCACGGTCACCCGCGCCTGGGCCCGGCAGCATCATCGGGCCTGGTATCGCGAGATGACCGGCAAGTAAGCGCGCCGCAAGAAGATGAAGCCCCGCGGGTTGCCGCCCGCGGGGCTTGTTTTTCATCGATCGAATTCGAAAGCTCCCCATGACCCAGATCATCGAAGCGGGCACCATTCCCGAAGCGACCGGCGACGCGCCGCGCGTGTTGCTACCTGCCGTGGAAGACGTCTTCGCCCATGCCGCGCGCCGCTTTCGCGCTTTGGCCACGGGCCACAGCCTTGCCGACTACCTCGGTTTCATGGCGCAATTGGCCGAGGCGCAGCAGCAAGCCCTCGCCGCGCTACCGCAATTGCCCCTGCCGGAGGAAACCGCGCTCGCCCTGAGCCTGGAGCACGCCATGCCGGTGCTGCCCGCGCAGACCTGGCCGCGCCCCCCGGCTTGGCGCGAAGCGCTGGCGCATATCGCCACCGCACTGCGTCCGCAGGCCAACGCCGCGACCGCGCAAGCACTCGAAGCACTCAGCGCCATGTCGCCGCAAGAACTCGAAGCCCTCGCCACGCGCGTGCTGCGCACCGAGCTTTTTGGCGAACACAGCGACAAACTGCCTTTCGTCGCCGCGGCCCTGCAAACCCTTTGGGTCAAACTCGCCTCCCAACTCGACGCAAACAAACTGCAAACACTCGACGTTCCTGGCGTATGCCCCTGCTGCGGTTCGCTGCCCTCGGTGAGCGTCATCGGCGCCAGCTCAGAACTACCGGGCCGACGCTACCTGCACTGCTCGCTATGCCACACCGAATGGCACCTCACCCGCGCCCAATGCAGCGCCTGCGACGCCGGCGAAAGTGCCGTCGCCTATCAACAAATCGAAGGCGACAAGGGCCTGGTGCAGGCCGAAACCTGCGACGTGTGCAAGTGTTATCTCAAAGTCGTGCGCCGCGACAAAGACGCCGCCGCCGATGCCGTGGCCGACGACCTCGCCACCCTGGCGCTCGACATCCTGGTCGACGAGGCGGGCTTCACGCGCAGCGGGCCGAATTTGTTGTTGGTGCCGGGGGGAGGGGAGAGGTAATTTCGCCTTTGACACGCCAAGCGCGGCGCACCGCGCAAGAGAGGGTCGGGTACGGAATTACAGCGGACGATCGGCACATGAAACGATCTTTCAGTGGGCGGGTTAAACTCCCGGTCAAAGGCTCCTCCGCAGTGGTAAAGGTCGGCACCAAAGTCAAAAACGTCCGACGATGTCGCTGACCGAGCAGCCGGTCACGAGACCCAAGCAGGCGGACGAACTGATTGAGGTGGAATGCAATGCGTAAGACGAAATCTCCCATTCTCGAAGCTGTACATGAGACGGCTAAGGGTCTGCACAAGGCTGGCGCGATGGATCGGGTCACGCTGCGCGAGTTTGACCAGTTGTGCCTGCCGCCGGTCGAGCCACTGCAGCCGGATCAGATCAAGAGGATTCGCGAGGCGTCGCGTGTCAGCCAGGCCGTCTTCGCGCGACTTCTGAACACCAGCCTCTCGACCGTCCAGAAGTGGGAGATCGGCCAGAAGCGTCCCACGGGCACGGCCTTGAAGTTGCTGCATTTGGTGCAGAAACGCGGCCTGGAAGTCGTCGCCTGAACGCAGCACATGAATCCGGCAGCCGACCTGTTGTCGGTTGCGGCATAGGAGTGGCTGCGCGTCGTGTTCATCGAATGCCCGGTCTGCTTTGCTGGCGCAGGACCGAATATGGCTTAAAGGGGAGTACTGCCTTGCCAGACGAATCGGTATTCGGGGACAAGTCCGGGTATTCCGGGCCGCAGCACAAATGACTGCGGGGCGGGCAAACACCCCTCCAGCCTTTGCCTACCCCAAATCATCTTAGAAACTGGCCGTATGGCGCCGTTTCGCGAAATCAAGGTGAGCCCCGGTTCGATGACCGAGGTTTCCATCCGTCTTCATCGCAACCGCAGCGCGGTCAAAAGAGGTATCGACGAATCGGCGCACGCGCGTTTGCTCGTGGTCGAGGAGCTTCCGCTACCTGGCCATGGACGCAGGGAAGAAGTGCGAGCGGTGGCGCAGCGCGTGGTGTTAAGCGCGGTGATGTGACCACCTCGCTTGCCTAGCAACAGTTAGGTCATGGCTTGGCCGTCCGCTTATGCCTTGGAGGATGGTAGACTGCGGCCCATCGACGAGGGGTGCGATAACAACCTCAGCCAGCCGATCGAAGAAGAGCTTTGGCTCGCGATCTTGCCAAAGGATCTCGGGTAGCGTTTCTTCCGTCTCGGCTGTTCACTGGCGCGAAGGAGCAGTTGCGGGCGATGGACAGACAGACTGAGTTGCTCAACATCTTTCTACAGACCCTTTGGGACACGACGCCCAATCCCGTGGTGGTCGTCGACGACGCGCAGGTGATTTGTGGTTGGAATCCGGCGGCCCTGGCGGTTTTCGGCTTCATTCAGGATGAGTTCATGGGGCGGCGCATCACCTCGATCATCCCCGATTACCCCGATGTGGCCGAGGCCGAGAACTGGCCCAGCGTTCCGCAAGCAACTCTGCCCACCAAGATTCACCGGACCATGAGGACCCGCGGTCTGGTCCGGTCGGGGGCGGAAATTCCCATCGAACTGACTGTCCTGTGGATTCGCGATGTCGGTGCGGGAGTCCATTTCGCGCTCGTTCGCGATCGCAGCACGCTGCTGCAGTACGAGCAGGAATTGAGGGAATCGGAGGAAAGGTACCGCAGCATCATCCAGACGGCCGACGACGCTATCGTCTCGATGGATGAGCACGAAGCGATCATCTCCTGGAACGCCGGGGCAAGAAGAATCTTCGGCTATGAGGAAGAAGAAGTGCTGGGCCGCTCGGTTCAGATGATCATCCCGGAGCGCTTTCGCGAGCGGCACAGTCAGGGCTTGCGGCGGTTTCTCGAAACCGACAGACCGACCATGCTGGGCAAGACTATGGAGCTTGCCGCGCTGCGTAAGGATGGCAGCGAGTTCCCGATTGACCTCACGCCTTCGGCTTGGAAGCAGCATGGCCGGTATTTCTTCACCGCCGTCATGCGCGACACCGCGGCTCGCGCGGGGATGCTGGCGGAAGTCAAGGTCGCGCAATCGGTGGCCGAGGAGGCCAACCGGGTGTTGCGGGCGGTGTTCGATCAAATGGATCAGGGTGTCAGCGTGGTCGACGCCGAGCTGAACATGATCGGTTGCAACCGGCGCTTTCTGGAACTGTTTAACTTCCCGGAACACCTTAGCCGAAGCGACATGACCTTGGAGGCGTTTATTCGCTACAACGCCGAGCGCGGTGAATACGGCCCGGGGGACACCGATACCCAGGTGCGCATCCGTTTGGAGCTGGCGCGCAAATTCGAACCGCACCACTACCA
The DNA here is from genome assembly GCA_964517465.1 of uncultured Alcaligenaceae bacterium. GTDB lineage: Bacteria > Pseudomonadota > Gammaproteobacteria > Burkholderiales > Casimicrobiaceae > JACPUX01. The sequence continues at coordinate 33,476 of CAZFEK010000014.1, read as the reverse complement.
GCGCACGCGCCCCGACGGCACGACCATGGAAATCGTCGGCACGCCGCTGGCTGGCGGGGGCATGGTCACCACCTACACCGACATCACCGAGCGAAAAAAAGCCCAGGAAGCGATTCGCCACGAGCGCTCCACGCAACTCAAGCACGAGCAGGAATTGTTGGAGTCGGAGGAAAAATACCGCACCATCATCCAGACCGCGGACGACGCCATCATTTCCATGGATGAGCAGGAAGCCATCATTTCCTGGAACGCCGGGGCGACCAAGATTTTCGGCTATGAAGAAGACGAAGTGCTGGGCCGCTCGATTCAACTGATCATCCCGGAGCGATTCCGCGAGCGGCACAGCCTGGGTTTGCGGCGGTTTCTGCAAACCGAAAAGCCGAGCGTCCTGGGCAAGGCCATGGAACTCGCCGCGGTACACAAGGACGGCAGCGAATTTCCGATCGAGCTCACGCCCTCCGCCTGGAAGCAGCACGGGCGCTACTTTTTTACCGGGATCATTCGTGACATTTCGGTTCGCGCGCGCATGCTTGCGGAAATTCAGGCCGCGCGCACCGCGGCCGAAGAAGCCAATCGCGCCAAGAGCGCCTTCATCTCCACCATGAGCCACGAGCTGCGCACGCCGCTCAACGCCATCATCGGCTACAGCGAAATGATCGAGGAGGAACTGGCCGAAACCGGCGGCAATGCCACGACCTTGGCCGATGTCGGCAAGATCAAAGTTGCCGGCAAGCACCTGTTGGGCTTGATCAACACGGTGCTCAACATCGCCAAAATCGAAGCCGGGCGCATGGAGGTAACCCCGGCGCATTTCGACATCGGTCAACTGGCCGAGCAATGCGCCAGCCTGGCGGCGCCCCTACTGAAGCAGGGTGTGGCGCTCGAAACGACCATGGATCGATCGGTCAGGCCGGTTTACTCCGACGCCGACAAGGTCAAACAGATCATCATCAATCTGTTGAGTAATGCCGCCAAGTTCACGCACGAGGGCCGCATCGTGCTGTCGGTGCGGCAGGGCTTGTCCGATCAGATGCTGGCCATTTCGGTGGCGGACAGCGGCATCGGCATCAGCGAAGAGGCGCTGGGGCGCGTCTTCGCCGAATTTCAGCAGGCGGATACCAGCATCACCCGCAAGTACGGCGGCACCGGCCTGGGTCTTTCCATCAGTCGCAACCTGGCGCGCTTGCTGGGCGGTGACCTGACCGCCAGCAGCGCCTTGGGGCAGGGCTCGACCTTCACTTTGACGATGCCCATCGACTACGGGGCGGGTAGGGAGGCGGGGAAGAGCGCCGTTTCCTGAGGGGCTCGCGGCACCACAGGCGGCAAGCAGGCAACCGAGACTTGCCCGAAGTCGGCCGCGTCATAAGCGCGAGAACAGCGGAAAGAAATCCCGGTCCGCCTTGAACAAATGCTGTGCCACCACGTCGTCGGCGATGAATTCGATCAGCGCCCCCAGGCGGGCATCTCCGTTGAGGACGGCGTCGCGCAGGCGCGTTGCGTGCCCCAAAAGGCCGGCATGGGCTCGGCGATGCGCGTCGAGGCGGGCATAACCGCTGCGCGACAGGATTGCCTCCTCGTCGGCGAAATGTTCGGCGATGTGCTCCGCGAGGCATTCATAGGCCGGGGCGATGCGCTCGAAGTTGTCGTTGCTGGCCAGGAATTCTTCGATGAGCTGATTGGCCAATTCGAACAGTTTGTAATGCTGCCCGTCGATGGTCGGCTCGCCACATTCGTAAGCCTCATGCCAGACCAGATGCAAGGCCGAGATGCTGCGATTCGAGGCCCATTGGTCCGAGCTGCCTTGCGGGTCCACCAACACCCGGTCGCGGCCCTTTTGTTTGGCCGAACCGAGCATCGTTTCGGCGCGCCGCAGCCAGTCTTGGGTTTCTTCCGCGGAGTTGTGCTCGGCGACGCCGATGCTGACGGTGACCCGGCCGACGCCAGGGAAGCGGTGGTTCGCCACGATCTCGCGCAAATTCTTGGCCAGACGCGCCGCGGCGCGATAACCCGTGCCGATGGTGAGCACGGCGAATTCGTCACCGCCCCAACGGAAATATTCGTCGCAGACCGAGGTGGCCGCCAGGGTGACGCGCGCAAACTCCCGCAGCGCCGCGTCGCCGGCCTGGCGGCCGTGTTCGTCGTTGATGCGCTGAAAATGGTCGATGTCGAGCAGCAGCAGTGAAAGCGGCTGATGGTAGCGCACGCTGCGGTCCAGTTCCTTCTCGACGATTTGTTCGAAATGCGCGCGATTCCACAGACCGGTAAGCGGGTCGACACTGGCGTTGCGTTCGAGTTCGGAGATGCGATTGCGCAACTCGATGCTGATCGCGCAGGTCTCGACGAGCGCGCAGTTTTCTCCCGCGCCGGCCTGTTGCAGCAAGACAGGTTCCATGGATTCCTCCCAGGGAGGGCTAAGCGAAACCGCGGCGCCCCAGGCCGCGGCTTTTCAGGGGCAATTGTACTATGAGTCTGAAACTGACTTCCGCCTGCGGTCCTCGGTTTGGGTGATCTTGGGGCGAACGAAAACGCTTGCGCGATCAGCTTGGCCTCGCCCGAGGCTTTCTGTCTTTCGCCGCGGGGCAAGATTCGACCATCAACCCCAAAACAACTCTCTCGGGCATCCTTGCTTCGGCCAACTCCATCGCCGCTCGGCGTCGCGGCTCACTCCTCACCCACCCCCTCGCTGTACCCCCATAAGCGATAAGCCCAGAAACCCTCCTCGGTGGCGACGCGACGGCGCAGTTCATCCGGGGCGAAGCCGGTGATGCGCCGGGTTTCGCGGCAAAGATGGGATTGGTCGGCAAAGCCGTTGTTGGCGGCGACTTCGCTCCAGTTCACTTCGCCGCTTTTCACGCCGGTCACGGCATCGAAGAAAGCGCGTTCCGAGCGCCCGATGCCGCGCAGATCGCGCAGCGCTTGCCCGGTCCATTGTTTGATGCGGCGCTCGGCCTGGCGGAGGCTGCGGCCCAGGCCGGAGGTGGCGGCGCGCAGCGCCAGGGCCTGCGACCAATCGGCGACGAGGCGGCTGGCACGGGCGCCTTCGGGGCGCGCGCGACGCCAGCGCGGCAACAAAAACGATTCGATCAGTGCGACGCGTTGCGCGTCGTCCGGCGCTTCATCGACGGCGCGGCACATTTCTAGCCAGGGCCCGTCGAATACTTCGTCTACCGGCGCCGAGCGATCGAGAAAAGCACTGGGGTCTAGGCCCGTCAATTGCGCCAGGGCGTCGGGCCAGAGCAGCAGCACCAGGGCATGCATAGGCCCAGGGTTCCGGACCACGATGGGGCGCGTGAACGGGCCGGCGAAGGTGATGCGGCCCAGCGGCGCGCGGGGGCTGTCGGCCTGGGGTGGCGCGTCCGGGGCCAGCAGCTCCGCCGCACCGCTGAAATACCAGGTGAGGGAGCAAGTCGGCGTCACCGGGAAGTGATTGAAGCGTTGCCCCTCAGCAAGCTTGACGCCACGCGTGTCGCGGCACATCACGGCAAGCACGCAGGAGGCCAGCGCCGTGCGCGGTATCCAGATTTCGTTGCGCGCCGCGCTGATCGGCGAGCCTGGCGGCAGCGGCCAGGGTGGCACCGCGCGCAAGACTTGGGGCGACGCGACAGGGCGAGGCTTGCGGGCTTGCGGCATGCTCGCCGCTGACGATGTCGGAAACATTCAAGAGCTACTTTCAGGCGATGGCTACAATGCGCGCAGTTCAACCGCATTCGGAGCACGCATGCATCCTGTCAGTCTGCGCAATGTCGGCAAAGTCTACCATCTCGACGCGGTGACCGTTCCGGCCCTGGCCGAGGTGAGTCTCGACCTTCGTCCGGGCGTGTTTACGGTGCTGTCCGGTCCCTCGGGCAGCGGCAAGACCACGCTCCTGAATCTCATCGGCTGCATCGATCGGCCCGACCAGGGCGAAATCACGGTGGCGGGGCGCGCGGTGCAATCCATGAGCGACGATGCCTTGTCGGATTTTCGGGCGCGGCATATCGGGTTCGTGTTCCAGACCTTCAACCTGTTGCCCGTCCTCACCGCCTTCGAGAACATCGAATACCCCTTGGTGCTGGCCAAAATGCCCGCCCCGGCGCGCAAGAAACGGGTGCTGGATTTGCTCGACGCGGTGGGTCTCGCCGGGCGCGGTGACAGCCGCCCCGGCCAGCTCTCGGGCGGCCAGCGCCAGCGCGTGGCCATTGCCCGTGCCCTGGCCACCGAGCCGCAACTCGTGCTGGCCGACGAACCGACGGCCAACCTCGACAGCCAAACCGGCGCCGCCATCATCGCGCTGATGCGCACACTGCAACGCGAACATGCGGCGAGCTTCGTGTTTTCTTCGCACGCCCCGCAAGTGCGCGCCGAGGCCGACGATGTGATTTTCATTCGCGACGGCCGTATCGACGGCATCGAGCAGCGCACTGCGCCTTCGCAGGGCAGGGCGGCCGCATGAACACCTGGTTGCTTGCCCTGCGCAATCTGTTGCGCAACCGCCGTCGTTCGCTGGCCACGCTGCTGGCCATGGTGGTGGGCCTCACCGCCATCCTGCTTTTCGGGGGCTATCGCTCCAACATTCTGTTCGGCATGGAAACGGGTTTCGTGCAACAAAGCGGCCATTTGCAAGTGCAGCGCCGCGGCTACTTCCTGGATGGCAGCGACAACCCTACGGCCTACGGCATGCCGCGCTATCGCGAACTCATCGCGGCCATCCAGCATGACCCCGTGCTGGCGCCTATGGTGGTGGTGGCTACACCCACTCTGCAATTGGGCGGCATCGCCGGCAATTACTCGGCTGGCGCATCGCGCTCGGTGGTTGCGAGCGGGCTGGTCGCCAAAGACCGCAACCGCATGCTGCAATGGAACGACTACGGCATGATCAGCTACGCCCAACCCCTGGCGCTGGAGGGCGCGGCCGAAGACGCCGTGGTGGTGGGTACCGGCGTGGCCCGCAAGCTGCAATTGTGTGCCACGCTCGAAGTGCCGAACTGCCGCCAGGCGACCGCCGCGGAGCATGCCACGACCGGGGCGCCCGCGCCCGACGACGTGCTCGCGCTTTCGGCCTTGGAAAAGGCGCAGCAGCCGCAAGGGGCGCAGAACCGAATCGAGATGCTGGCCGCCTCTGCCAGTGGGGCGCCCAATGTGGCAAGCCTCACGGTGGTCAAGGCCAGCAATCTTGGCATCAAAGCGCTCGATGACATCTTCATGGCCATGCATTTGGCCCAGGCGCAGAAGCTCATCTACGGCGCGGGGCGGCCCGAGGCGACGGCGATCATCCTCCAATTGCGGCATACGCGCGAAATGCCGGCCGCAAGGGCGCAGCTCGCCGCGCTTTTGGCCCGAGACTTCGCCGGTGAGCCGCTGGAGGTGCTCGACTTTCAGACCCTCAATCCCTTGTATCTTCAAACCGACGAATTCATGGCCTCGATGTTCGGCTTCATCGCGCTTCTGATCGGCGTCATCGTGTTGTTCACCATAGGCAACACCATGGGCACGGCGGTCATGGAGCGCACCGTCGAAATCGGCACGCTGCGTGCCATGGGTCTGCGCCGCTCCGGCATACGGCGCCTGTTTCTGTGCGAGGCGCTGCTGCTTGGCGCCATCGGCTCGGTGGCGGGTCTGGCCTGCGCGCTGGGCTTGGCTTGGCTCATCAACCACAGCGGCTGGGCCTGGACGCCGCCGGGCTACTCCTACGCCTATTTGATCCTGGTGCGCGTTTGGCAGGACTTGCCGCTGTTGGCGGGCAGCGTCGCCGGCATGATCGCGGTGACCGTCGCTTCGGCCTGGTGGCCGGCGAGCCGCGCGGCGAAACTGGAAATCGTCGATGCCTTGCGTCACGCTTGAAACCGGAGTTTGAGAGACCAAAATGAAGACGCTAACCGCCACCTTCTTTGCCCTGCTGATCTTCGCGGCCGCACCCGCGGCGGCACGCAGCCCGCAAGACATCCTCGCCGCCAGCGACGCCATACGCAACCCCGATCACGCCTTCGGGCTGACCAACACCTTGGTGGAATATCGCCAAGGCAAACAAACCGAGAGCAGCAGCTTGGCGATCTACTCCAAGGCCGATGCGCGCGGTGGTCAGTTCCGCAGCCTGGTGCGCTACGTGGCGCCGGCGCGCGACGCGAACAAACTCATCCTGTTCAACGGCAAGGACATGTGGTTCTACGACCCGGCAAGCCAGGCCAGCATACGCCTGTCGCCCCAGCAGCGCCTCCTGGGCCAGGCTTCCAACGGCGACGTGGTCACGGTGAACTTTGCCAAAGACTATCGAGCCGAATCCGCGGTGGAAGAAGAAACCCAAGACGGCGAGCGCAAGCCGCGGCGCTGCTACAAATTGGGGTTGACCGCCAGCACGCCGGATGCGACCTATCACCGCATCGAAATGTGGGTGGATGTGGCCGACAGCCGGCCGGTGAAAGCGCGTTTCTACACCGAAAGCGGCAAGCTCTTGAAAACCGCCTATTACCGTCGCTACCAGAAGGCCTTCGGGGTCGAGCGGCCGACCGAAACCGTGATCATCGACGGACTGGAACCGGATTGGGTGACGGTGATGCGTTATTCCGATTGGGTGAAGCGCGAAGTGCCCGAGACCTGGTTGCAGCGCGACTATCTGCCGCGCTTCCGGCCGGAGTGAAGGGCCCTCGCCTTGCACACTTTCCTTCGCCGCGGGGTCAGGCTGCGCTTTGGCCTCGTTCTATTGATGGTCGCGGCGGCTCCGGCCCGCGCCGATGATGCCGACGCGCTGCGACTGGCCGACGAAGCGCCGGAAACGGTGGCCCGCGCCAGCGATTGGCGCGGTTTCGCGGAAGTCGGGCTGGGTGCGGCGCGCTTACGCGCAGGAGGGGCGACGCGCCACGAGCAACGCCTGTCGCTCGATCTGCAAATCGATCACGCCTTTTCTTCGCAATGGCGAGCGGTGCTGGCCGATCGTCTGGACGCGAGTTGGCCCGCGCAAAGCGGCGGCGACACCGCCATCAACACCCTCAAGGAGGCCTATCTTGCCTGGCGTCCTGCGCCGGATTGGCTTTTCGATCTGGGGCGCATCAATGCGCGCTTCGGCGTGGCCATGGGCTACAACCCCACCGATTACTTTCGCGGCGGCGCGCTGCGTTCCATCGTTTCCATCGACCCGGCGAGCATGAAAGAAAATCGGCAAGGCAGCGTCATGCTGCGCGGGCAGAAACTCTGGGAGGGCGGGGCGTTGACGCTGCTGGCCTCGCCGCGCATCCGCAGCGAAGAAAGCCGCGACGGTTTCAGCCTCGATTGGGGCGCCACCAATACACGCAATCGCGGCATGCTGGTCCTGGGCCAAAAGATCACCGAAACGCTCAACCCGCAATGGTTGGTGTATGGGGAAGAGGGGCGCTCGGCGCAATGGGGTTTCAATCTGACGGGTCTTTTCGGACAGGCCACCGTGGCCTATTTTGAATGGTCCGGCGGACGCCGTCGCTCGCAGCTCAGCGAGGCGTGGCAACTGCCCGCTCCCGAAACCTGGCGCAATCGCCTTGCCGCCGGCCTGAGCTACACCACCGGGAACAAACTCTCGCTCAGCGCGGAAGCGCAATACAACGGCGCGGCGCCGGAGCGCGATGAGTGGCGCGGGCTGCGCGCAGGCCCGCGCCTGCTTTACGGACGCTACCGCATTTGGGTGGCGGGGGCGCAGGAATTGCCGACCCGACACGCTTTGTTCTTTCGCGCCAATTGGCAAGACGCGCTGCTGCCTCGGCTCGATTTCAGTGCCATGCTCAACCTCGATCTGGCCGACCACAGCCGCCGTGCCTGGCTGGAAGCGCGCTACCGCGCCGAGCGCATCGACTACGCCTTGCAATGGCAAGCCACCCGCGGCAGCCCGCTGAGCAATTGTGGCGCGCTGCCGGAGTCGGCGCGCTGGCAGTTGGCGCTGCGGTGTTATTTTTGATTTGGGCTCTTCGGGGTTGGCTATCGGCAGCGGCCGCCACGCCACTCACGACGAACGGTTGTATCCGCGTATGCTCAAAAGACTGGGCAAAACAGGCGCGCGACTTGGCAATGACACAAGTCACAACTATACTTGATTGAATTGCGTGACGGATGACGCGAATCGAATGAACGCCCGCTGCGCGTCTCTTCGCCGCAGCTAACGGAAATTTGCTGCGTTGACAGGCTGGGAAGTATGCGGGCAACATTGCCTGCGATGGGTTCAGCGAAAAGTTTCACCTCATGAGCAACCGTGTGCCTGCGTCAATTGCCAGGTGGGTCGTGCTTCACCGCCAGCCTGGTGGCGCACTGGTCGCGCGGTTCCCCTGAGCGGAGACTGAGCATGCCGGTCGAACCGGAAACCATTCGTTCAACCGATGCGGTGCCAATCGATCTCATTGGTGCCGAACTGGAACGCATTGTCGGCGGGCAGACTTTTCGACAGTGTTTGCAGCAGCAACGTCTTTTGCGGTTCTTGGTGCAGAGCGCTTTGCGCGATCCTGCCACGCAGCTCAAGGAAAGCGCGGTGGCGATCGACTGCCTCGGGCGCGACGCCGGAAGTTTCGATCCGCGCAAAGATCCAATCGTGCGCGTAACCGCCGGGCGCCTAAGAGAGCGGCTTGCGCAGTACTATCGAGACGAGGGGGAGGACGCCTATCTCGAGATTTCCATTCCCCTGGGAAGCTACGCGCCGCGGATATCCTGGCGCGACCCTCGCGCCGTGCGGCAAGCGAACGCGCGCTTCGTGGCGGTACTCCCCATGGTCAACGCGACCGGTGACGAAAAAGCCGAACCTTTTTGCCAGGCCTTGGCCGATGGCGTGATCGACGCGCTTGCGGGCTCGCCGGGGTGCAAGGTCGTGGCGAGAACGTCGGCCGCGCGCTTCCAGGACAAAGCGACCGACCATCGCGTGATCGGGGCCGCTCTCGGCGTCGGTGCCGTACTTCGCGGCACCGTGATCCGAGAGGCCGGTCGGATGCGGGTTAGCGTTCGGCTCGAAGCCACACGCGACGGTGCGCTGGTCTGGTCGGGCCACTACTGCGAAATCCCCGGTGCTCCCTTTGGCATGCAGGAGAAACTCACCCGCGAACTGATCCAGTTTCTCACCCGGACCCCGACAAGCATGGCGCCGCTCGGATCGTCACCGGCCTTGCCCGCACCCTTAGGCGCGACCGCAAGTGCCAAGGCGAAGGACTATCACGACCGAGCGCGATTCGCTTTGCGCCAACAATCCGTCGAGGGCTATCGCAAAGCGATCGAGCTGTTTTCGCGCGCACTTCGGCTTGACCCTGCGTTCGCCGCGGGCCATTCCGGCCTGGCCTTGGCGCACCTGGGCGTGGTGGCCTGGACGGCTGCTTCCTCGGAAACGATTGGCGTTGCCAAGCAAGCCGCGCAGCGCGCTTTGGAAATCGCGCCGGACTTGAGTGAGGCATGCTCGGCGCTAGCCAGTATCCTGTTTCGCTTCGAATACGACTGGAACTCCGCCGAACCGATGTACCGTCGAGCCATACGCCTCGCGCCCGGCGCCCGCTACGCCCACCAATCCTACGCGCACGCTTTGATGTTCCGACGTGTTTTCGACCATGCGGAACGCGAGTTTCTTCTGGCGCGGGAACTCGATCCACTGGACCAATCCCTGCGCTGCCATCTGGCCCTGCTCACGCTTTACTCGGGGCGATACGAATCCGCTGAAGCCGAGTTTCTCGCGGTTACGGATGTCGACTCGCGCAATCTCTTGGCGCGAACGCTGCTGGGCTTCACTTACTTGTGCCTGCAACGGCCGGACGAGGCGCTCGTCCACTACCAATGGGCTTCCGAGTTCGCGCCGGATCTTTCCATTGGGTGCTGCGGCCGCGCGCAGGCGCTGGCGATGCTGAAGCGAACCGAGGAAGCGAAGGCGCTGCTCGACCACATGAGAGAAGCCTTCTCCGACAAGTACGTCTCGCCCTACCAGGTGGCCATGGTCCACGCGCGGCTCGGTGATCATGCCGCCGCGTTTCATTGGCTGGAGCGGGCGGCAAGGGAGCGCGACGCCAATTTCATCTGTGCGCCCGTCGATCCGACCTTCGAGGAAATGCGGGAAACGCCTGAGTGGCGCGTCTTGGCAAGGGACTTCGGCATCCTGGCCTAGCTGCACTTCGAAGGCGGCGACCGGCGCGGAGCTTGGGCGCTTCAAATCTTGCTCATTGGGGTGATCGTGCCCGAGCTCGGTCCGGAGGTGTTGTCCGCAGCCGCGTTGTCTCCGGTGGAGACCACCGCGCTCCCGCCGGTCTGAACGAGTCCATAGCTGTTCTGGCTGAGCGTGTTGCCGATGGCGACAATCTTTGCGCCGCTTCCCTCGGCATATAGGCCGGCGCCACTATTACCGCTGATCAGGTTTGCGGTATAGGTGGATAGAACTGTCCCGCCAGTGCTCGAGGTGCGGCCACCGACGCCATTCTTCGCAAGCACGGAGTCCTTGACGTTCAGTTTCACGGTGCCGCCGGCAAGTGCCCGGGCATGGAAGCCGTTCCCGTTTTGGCCTGCTTCCGAGGCGCTTACCTCCGTGGTCGTCTCATCCGCTGCGCCGGCGAGGACATCCAGACCCAAGGCGTTGCCAAAAAAACGTGTGCGTGAAATCACCGCCGTTGCTCCGTTCCCGATGGCCACCCCGGTCGCGTTTTCCAGGAGCACGGTGTCGAACACCCGAGCCAAACCAGGAGCGTCGACGCTAATGCCCACCCCACCGTCAAGACTGAAGTTCCGAACCAGACAGTTGAGCACGGTCAGGCGTATGCCATCGCTCATGGAGATGCCGATATAACCGCCCAAGCCGTTGAGCGTCAAACCCTTGAGGAGGACATCGACGCCCGGTGTCGCGATTTCGATGCCGGTACCGGAAAAAACGCTGATCCCGGCATAGACACCATCGTTGGCGATGATGGAGACCGACTTCGTGATGATGACCGGGCCGTACCCGCCCGAGTCTTTGACCACTATTTCACCACCCGCATCGGTCACGCCAAGTGCAGCTGTGAACCCCCGACAGGGCAGGGAGTTGGAACAACTGTAGGTGACATTGGCGTCGCTGCCGAGAACGGAAACAAAGGTTCGCTGCGCGGCGAAGCCGGCACCCGAGAAAAAAAGCGCCGCAGATATTCCAAGAACCCACCAAAGAAAACGAATCATCTTGAACTCCTCGTCGTTAGAAGACACAAGCCCACGCGCGGAAGTTGAGCGTTCCTTGACGCGGAATCGAATCGGGTTCGGCGAACTCAGCACATTTCCACGATCATCGTTCCGCGCCGCAACCCAAAAGATGCTCCATCAGGATCAAGCCATACTTGAGTCGTCGTCCGGCCCGCTTGATCGGGTTGACCGGTCGGTCAGGAAGAACGGCGTCCTGTCTCCTCGCCCCGCCCAAACCGCCCGCGCAAGGCGCTAAGGCCTCCCATTGCCAGCAGGCCCGCCAAGCCAACCAGAGGCCACCCGGAGAGGGTAGGAATGGGCGTGCCAGGTGACAAGTCCAACAAGGCCAGGTTCAGCTGAATACGTGGTTTGGTGATGCCGTTACGGGTGTCGAGCACCGGGCGGCCGGTGCGGACCAGGGCATTGAGAATTTCGCTCACGGTGGCAGTGGGTTTCTTCTGCTTCAAGATCGCCCAGGCGCCGGACACATGCGGGGTGGCGTAAGAGGTCCCCCAACCGTTCACGGAGAATCCCCCGCCAGGCAGCGAGGTCGTTATCTCTTCGCCAGGTGCCAGCAGAGACAGGAACGAGGCCGAGTTTGAGAATGCGGAAACGGTATCGACCATGGTCGTGGAGCCCACGCTCACGGCGCTGGAGATACATGCCGGCCACGTCAAGGCGTCCGGGAATCCGTTATTACCTGAACCTGCGACTGTGACGATACCCGCAAGACGCAGGTTTTCGGTTACCGCGGTCATGGCGGCCAGGGCACTGTCGCATGGGGAGACCCAACCCGAGCCGCCCGTGGTCAAACTCGCGATACTCAGATTGACCGCGGCGAAATTGTGGACCGCCCTCAGCAGATAAACCCACTCCATGCCTGCGACCGTATCCGAGGTGAGAGCCAGAGCGCATGGATCGGCACCCCACCCAGTGCATGGACTTCCAGTTTGCTGCGAGAAAATCTGCACCGACATCAGCCGTGCACCTTTGGCGACGCCTGAAAAGCCGGCACCCGCTCCAGCGGCAACACCCGCCACGGCCGTGCCATGACGGCAGTGAACGGGCACGTAAGCGCAGGGCACTCCCGACCCCGGCCCGGTCTGCGTGGTCAGCCCGTTCGGACAATTGGCGTTGGCGGAAAAGCAGGCTTCCTCAATCACCTTCCCGGCAAGAAAGGGGTGGCTGCTCTCGATGCCGGTGTCGAGCACGGCCACGACAAAGCCGCTGCCGTCGTAGCCGGCCGCCCAGGCCTGATCGGCGCCGATGAGCGGCACGCTGTCGTTGAGCGCCGGCGCCAGCAAAATGTCTTCCACCACGCCCACCACATCAGTCGATGCCGCCAGCGCGGCCAAGGCGTCTGGCGCCACTTCCAACGCCACGAAGGGAATAGTGGTGTACTCGCGCATGGTGCGATGGCCCGTACCGGCCAGGCGCTTCAAGACGGTCGCGCGCGCCGCGGCAATATCGTTTCTTTGCGCGGCGACCGCTTGATCGCTGACGAGCTTTGCTTCGGGAACGGTGGCGACCCGAAGCTCTACGATGACCCGCACCGTGCCGCTGTGCGCCGCTTTGTCAAAGAGCGCTTGCGGAACATCGCCCGCGATGACCGTGGGCGCGCCGATGGCCAGCAAGAACGCGAGGGCCGCAATTCGGAAAAATGGTGTTTGCCGCTTCATGGCTCTCCCTCATCGATGGCGCATGCGAATGCGGTCCCAACGGGTGCCGCCCTAGCCGAACCGATCCGGCGCGGTGCCGACGGAAATCGGGACGGGTCCCCAGCCTTCGTGTCGCTAGAGCGAAGCGACCGGCACGCGGGACTCTGATTCCCGGCGGGAAGGCGACTCCGCGCTTGCCAATTGGGTGCCCCGAATTGCCGAGGAGGAACCGCACCGTGTTCCCCCGTGCGGCCACGCGTGGCCCCGTTCGGACTGCCTGCCAAGGTGCGTGCAACCACGCTACGACAACTATTCAAGACGCCTGTGCAGCATGACATTCGATCGGCGCGAATGCCAAGAACAAGTGGGTTACTTGGGGGTTACGCGACCGGGCGTGGCCGAGTCCGACGCGGAGCAATCGGCGGCCAGGCCGCCTTGTTGTGGATGGCGCCAGGCTATTGTGACCATAGTTGACTAAAAGAGTATGGATTGATATCTTGGTGCCGTGACCCACCCATGGAGATCGATCATGCATTCCCTCGAGCACCTCTGCAACCAAGTCGAACAAACCGGTTCGGCGAGTTTCCCCCTCCTGCAGGCATGCGCGCTGCCACGCACGGCGATCGACCAGCAGCCCCTGCCCCTTCCGGATCTCGAATCGGCCTTCGATTCGTCCTGGCAGGCCCTGTTGCCCGAGGCGCAGACGCCGCGCGCGTAAGCGGCCAAAGTTGAGGAGCGCGATCATGTCGGCACTCATTGAAGGATTCGGCGACGAGGGCATCGTCACCGTCAACCGCGTCGTCTTACGCGCGGAGTTCACGGTCGACGAACTGGAAATGCGCGTGGCCGAACTCTGCGAAAACGTCAAAACCTACCACTCGGAAACCGGTTTCATCGGCGGCTTCGTGGTGATGAACACCGGACAGATTTCCAACGAAGGTTCCACCGTGGGCCAAGCCCTTGCCACGCCGCTCAAGGATCGCGAGGCGCTGGTGGTGACCTTCTGGAACTCGCTCGAGGAACACGAACAGAGCCACCGCTCCGAGACCTTCCAGCCGCTTTTTCGGCGCGTTCTTGAACTGTGTGAAAACGGCAACGAAGAAGTCGCTTATCGCATGCTCTGGTCGGGGCGGGCTTATACGCGAGAGGAAGCGAAGAAAGCGCGGGCGGCCAAGGAAGGCTACCGCCTGCGCTCGGCATCCTGAACCGCGATCGCGGCACGCGCAAGGTTGCCATGCGCAGCCTGGCCAAGTCGCGGGCAACAAAAAAGTCTGGTTTCAGGGCAAAACGAAGAGAGGCCGGCTCGACGGTGTGTACGAACCTGTGGCAAGCCTTGTATCGGATTTGCCTGCTCGCGGACTCCCGGGGCCTGTGGCGACACCCGGCTCCCGGAGGGTCGCGCGGATCTCCGAGCGCGGAATCCTGGCTTGACATACCATTTGTAGTATAGTCATAATATGACATGTGGCGAATTGAAGAACATCGTCGAGTCAACAAGCAACTTTCCGGGGACGTTCCCATTGAGATTCTGAAACGCTACGAGAAATGGAAAGACATCGCGCGTCTTTCCGGACCCCTCGGTTTGCGCCAAATCAAAGGGTTTCATGACGAAGCTTTGTCCGGCGAGTGGAAAGGCTGCCGCTCGTCGCGTCTTGGGCTGCGATGGCGAGTAATCTACCAAGTCGTTGCCGAAGTCTTGTTGATTCAAGTGGTTCAAGTGACCGCCCACGATTATCGGAGGCCCTGAGATGAAAAACTACAGTCCCGCGCGGCAGCGCATTGAAGTCTCGGTCGGTGAGTCGGTCCGAATCATTCGGGAGTTACAGGAGTTGAGCCAGAGTGATCTTGCCGAACTGACCGGTATTCCACAATCGACGATCTCCGCCATTGAGAACGGCCGAGTCAATCTCGGTGTGGAGCGTGCCAAGGTTCTTGCTCGCGCCCTCAAATGCCATCCCGCGGTGTTGGTCTTCCCCGGTTGGGAAGTTCCGTTGGAAACAGCCGCCTAGCAGGCTTGGCGCGGACCGCGAGACTCCCCTCGACCAGGGCGAAAGCTCGACGCGTCGTCTGAGTCTCAGCCTTTCACACCCGCTTCGTCGTCCAAGGCCCGCTGCACCGCGCTCCAAAAAGCCCGCCTTTCCTCGATGCTGGGTTTGTGGCTGGCACCGCCGGACCAGTTGGCGTTGGCGGCGATCACCAGCTTGCGTTTCGGGTCGATGAAAATGCTCTGACCGAAAATGCCGCGCGCCGCAAACGAGCCGTCGCTGAATGTCCACCATTGATAGCCGTAGCCATATCCGGGCCGGCCTATGCCTACGCGCTCGGTAGTTGCTTCGGCGAGCCAGCCTGCGGGCAGAACGCTTTTGCCCTGGACTTGCGCCCCATCGAGAATGAACAAACCGAAGCGCGCGAAGTCACGGGTTGCCGCTTGGATGCAGCAGCCGCTGATTTCGCGGCCAGTGCGCGAGAGGATCCAGGTTGCCGATTGTTCCATGCCCGCCGGTTTCCAAATCTTCTCGGACAAGTATTCCGCGAGCGGCTTGCCTACCGCCTGCGCGACGATGATGCCCACGAGGTTGGTCTCGCCGGTGCTGTAATGCCAGCGCGTGCCGGCGGGCACCTCGCGCGGCAGGCGGCGCAAATAGCTGACCAATGACTCCAGGCCTTCCTCGGGCTCATGGTTGTTGAAGCGCGCGACATCCGACTTGGGGTCGGCATAATCCTCGTTCCATCGGATGCCGGAAGTCATGGTCAACAACTGTCGCAAGCTCACCTCGTCATAGGCCGAGCCCTTTATCTGCGGCACATAGACGCTCACTTTGTCGTCCATGCTCTTGATGAAACCATCGGCGATGGCTGCGCCCACCAGGGTGGAGGTGATCGATTTGGCGACCGAGAAACTCGTCCAGCGTCCGGTCGCGTCGAAATCGAGGCCGTAGCGTTCCAGCCGCACTTTGCCATCGTGCACGACGATGAGCGCGGCGTTGCGCTGGCTCGCCATGAATGTGTCGACATCGACCGCGAGCGGGGGCAGCGGCGGCCCGGGCGGCAGCGGCCGGGGCGTGCCACCGGCGGGGATGGCGCGCGCCTTGGCCAATATCGGCAAGCGGTCCAGGGCGCGGAAAGCGGCATCGCGCTGGGCCTGGCTCCAGAACAAGACATCGCGGTTGGTGGGTATCGCCTGCAACAGCCCCCGGGTTTCCTTGTCGAGGCTGAACCAGGTCGCGGCGCCCGCAAGCACGAGGGCGGCCAGTGCGGCGAACAAGACTTTTTTGTATTTCATGTTTGCTTTCTTGAAAAGCGGGGTGATTTCAAAGTTCGTCGATGACCAAAGGCGTGCCGGTCAGTCGCAAATGCCGATCGGTGGACCAGCAACACTTGGTTTTGTGCAGAAGCATGAGGTGCAAGCCAAGGGCGTCGACCAGCGTCAATTCCTGATCGGAAAACCGGCGCAAGAGGGCTGTGGCGGCCGCCAACCCGGCGGGTCCGCCGGCGTGAACGCGCAGGGGCTTGAGGTCCTCGATTAACGCCAGAAACTGCAGCGCCCGGAGGCGATCGTAGCGCTTCAAAAACCAACCGTGGCCTTCGGCCACAACCAGAGTTGAGGTGAACAAAGGCGGAGGACTGGCGAAGAGCTGACGGAACAGAGTATGGTGGCTGTCGGAGCGATCGACAAAGGCGATCAGCGCCGAGGTATCGACGTAGGCCTCATTTTTTCTGGCCATAGACGATATCGTCGATGCGCTGGCTGGCCGCTATATCGCCGCTTTCGATCATACCCGCATAGCGCATCCAAGGCTGTGCTCCGTTCGCCGGCAACACGCCGCGCAATGAACGGCGCAGAAGCTCGGCCAGGGAGATGCCCAGCCGCGCGGCTTCGCGCTTGGCGGCCGAATACTCGGCTTCGGAGAGGCTGACTTGGGTGCGGATCATGATGATAACAATATAGCGCCGAACGTTATCACCCGCAACGGGCCGGCGACGAATCGACGGCCGAGCGCAGGCGGACGCTTGGGGAGCCGCAGGCTGCCCGGTTTTGGAGATCAGTGCTTCCCAATGCGCTGCTACCCCGGTAGAATGCGCCGCTACTGGTTTCTGCCCGGTCCGGGTGAAAGCATGAACGAACTGGCAAGACTTCCCTCCGTCGACCGTCTCCTGTCCGAGGCGGCATTGCAAAGATCCCTCGCTGAACATGGCCGCAGTTTGGTCACTGCCGCGGCGCGCGCTGAATTGGCCAGGGCGCGCGAGGCGATGCAAGCCGGCGCGCCGCTGCCGCCATCGGGTGCGCTGCTCGGCGCCATCCTAGAACACGTCGCACGCCGCACGCGACCGCGCTTGCAAGCGGTGCTTAACCTCACCGGCACGGTGTTGCATACCAATCTGGGCCGCGCGGTGTTGCCTGAATCCGCGGTCGAGGCGATCGCCCGCGCGGCGCGCGCGCCTTGCGCCTTGGAATACGATTTGGCGAGCGGCGGGCGGGGCGATCGGGACGATATCGTCGAAAACCTGTTGTGCGAGCTGACCGGCGCCGAGGCCGCCACGGTGGTCAACAACAACGCGGCGGCGGTTTTTCTGCTGCTCAATACTTTGGCGCAGAAAAAGGAAGTGCTGGTCTCGCGCGGCGAACTGGTGGAAATCGGCGGCGCGTTTCGCGTGCCCGACATCATGCGCCGCGCCGGTGCCAAGCTCATCGAAGTCGGCACCACCAATCGCACCCATCGTCGCGATTTCGAAGAGGCGATCACTGCCCGCACGGCGTTGCTGATGAAGGTGCACACCAGCAATTACGCCATCGAGGGTTTTACCGCCGCGGTGCCGGAAGCGGAATTGGCGCAGGTGGCGCACGCGAACGGTTTGTCCTTCGTCGTCGATTTGGGCAGCGGCACGCTGGTGAATTTGGCGCAATGGGGTTTGCCGCATGAACCGACGCCGAAGGAGTCGATCGCGTCCGGCGCGGATCTCATCACTTTCTCCGGCGACAAGCTCTTGGGCGGGCCGCAAGCCGGCCTGCTGGTCGGGCGCCGCGACTTGATCGCCAGAATCAAGAAGAATCCGCTCAAGCGTTGCCTGCGTGTGGGCAAACTGACGCTGGCCGCGCTGGAGGCGACGCTGGCTCTGTATCGCGATCCGGAGCGCCTGCCGCAGCGGCTCGAAGTCTTGCGCCTCCTGACGCGTTCCGAGCAGGAAATCCGCGAGCAAGCCCAGCGGCTTCTGCCGATCTGGCATACCGCCTTGGCGAACTGGCCCTTGCTGGCGACGGTCGAACCCACGCTCTCGCAAATCGGCTCGGGTTCGCTGCCCGTCAACCGCCTGCCCAGCTTTGCGTTGGTGGCAAGGCCTCGGGGAAAACGCTCCGGTGCCCTGCAGCGACTTCACCGCGCGCTGCGGCGGCTCGACCCGCCGGTCCTCGGGCACATCGCCGAAGAAGCCTTGCGCCTGGATTTACGCTGTCTCGATGCCCAGAATGAAACCGTTTTTGGCGAGCACTTGGCCCGCCTTGATCCACCCGCCTGAGGGCGGATTTTCTTGGCCAAGAAGTCCCTCCATCGTCGGGGGTTCGGCCGTTTTGTCGCAGGTTCTGCGCAAGCTGATTCGATCCACGAAATGAAGGAGGAAGTTTGATGATGAAGACTGATCGACGCGCATTCTTTCGCACGGGCGCTGCGCTCGCCGCGCTGGCACTCACCCCCCCGCGCCTGGCCGCCGCGATGGCCGGCGGGTCGTCATCGCGCCAAGGCTGGCGCAGTTTCGAATTGCGCACGCGGGTGGAAGTGCTCCAAGCGCAAGGGGTCACGCAGGTTTGGTTGCCGGTGCCGGCGATCGATGATGCTGGCTGGATACGCGTGCTTGGCAACACCTGGGAAGGCAACGCTGCGCAAGTGCAGTTGGTGAGCGAGCCGGTTTATGGCGCCAAGATCTTGCATGCGCAATGGCCTGCGGGCACCCAAGCACCGGTGATCGAATTGGTGAGCCAGGTGGCCACGCGCGACCGGTCGATCGATTTTGCGGGAGCTGCCAAACCGGTGCCGCTCGACCCCATCGAACGCGCGCTTTATACCCGCGCCACCAAACTCGTACCGATCGACGGCATCGTGCGCGAAACGGCCTTGGGCATCGTCAAGGGTGCTTCGAGCGACCTCGACAAGGCGCGGCGCATTTATGACTGGATTTGCGACAACACCTTTCGCGATCCCGATGTTCTGGGCTGCGGCATCGGCGATATCCGCAGCATGTTGGTCACGCGCAATCTCTCCGGCAAATGCGCCGATCTCAATGCCCTGTACGTCGGCCTTGCCCGCGCGCTGGGGCTGCCGGCGCGGGATGTCTACGGCATACGGGTGGCCGAATCGCGCTTTGGCTACAGGAGCCTGGGCAAAAGCGGCGATGTCTCCAAGGCCCAACACTGCCGCGCCGAAGTGTGGCTCAACGATTTCGGCTGGGTGCCGGTCGATCCGGCCGACGTGCGCAAAGTCGTGTTGGAGGAGAAACCGGGACTGACCATGAGCGATCCGCTGGTGGTCGACGTGCGCAAGAAACTCTTCGGCGCGTGGGAGATGAATTGGCTCGCCTTCAACTTCGCACATGACGTCAAGCTGCCTGGCGCGCGGGGATCTGAGCTTCCTTACCTGATGTATCCACAGGCTGAAACCGCAGGCGGAAGGCGCGACAGCCTTGATCCAGCGAGCTTTCGCTATCGCATTATGGCCAAGGAAATCTCTTCGGCATGATCATCGGCACCGCAGGGCATATCGATCACGGCAAGACGACGCTGGTCAAAGCACTGACCGGCGTCGATTGCGATCGCCTCAAAGAAGAAAAAGCGCGCGGCATCACCCTCGATTTGGGTTATGCCTATGCCGACGGCGGCAAAATTGGTTTCGTCGATGTGCCGGGACATGAGCGCCTGGTGCACAACATGCTAGCGGGCGCCACCGGCATCGACTTCGTGCTCTTGGTGGTGGCGGCAGACGACGGACCCATGCCGCAAACGCGCGAGCATTTGGCGATCATCTCGCTCTTGGGTCTCACGCGCGGCGCGGTGGCCTTGACCAAGATCGATGCCGTGGCGCCTGAGCGCCGCGCCGAGGCGCAAGCTGAGGTCGCCGCCCTGCTGGCCGAGTTTGATTTGGGCGCTTTTCCGATTTGCGGGGTTTCGGCCCAAACCGGAGAAGGGATAGATGCGCTGCATGAGGCAATCGCTGCTGCCGCGGCGCAATGCCCGGTCCGGGCCAATGAGGGCGGTTTTCGTCTGGCGATCGATCGCTGCTTCACGCTGCCCGGAGTGGGGGTGGTGGTCACCGGCGCCGCGCATGCGGGCCAAGTGCGGGTGGGCGACACGGTTTGCCTTTCGCCGCTCGCTCGCCGGCTGAGGGTGCGCGGACTGCACGCACAGGATAAGCCCAGCGTAACCGGCCAGGCCGGGCAGCGCCTGGCGCTCAATCTCGCTGGCGACTTGGAAAAGAGCGAGGTGTCGCGGGGTATGTGGGTGTTGGCGCCAGAGTTGCATTTGCCGGTGCAGCGGGTGCAAGGTCGCTTGCGGCTCTTGGCCGGCGAAGCGGCGCCGCTTAAACACTGGACTTCGGTGCACTGCCACCTGGGTGCCGAAGACGTGCTGGCAAGAGTGGCGCTGCTGGAAGGGGAGAGCCTCGCGCCCGGGGACGCCATGTTCGTCGAACTTGTGCTGGAGCGACCCATCGGCGCTTTGCGCGGCGACCGCTTCATTTTGCGCGATCAATCTGCCACGCGCAGCCTAGGCGGCGGCGTGCTGCTCGACGTGCTGCCGCCCGCGCGCCACAAGCGCAAACCCGAGCGCCTTGCGTACCTCACTGCGCTGGCCGAGTCCGATCCGGCGCCCGCCTTGTCTTTGGCGCTGGCGCAACGGCCCAGCGGCGTTGAGCTCACCGCCGAGATGCTCCAGGCCAATGCATCTCGGGAGCGCGCCGAGGCCTTGTGGCAAAGCCTCGATCTCGTGGTTGTCGCCGAGGGCGAGCGGCGCCTTGGATTTGGCCGCGAGGCGTGGGCGCAATTGCGCCGGCGCGTGCTGGATGCCGCTGCCGCGGAACACGTCCGCGCGCCGGATATGCCGGGCGTCGAGCGCGATCGCCTGCGCCGCCTCTCCGCCCCCGGCTTGTCGCGCGTCGTCTTTGATCGCTTGCTGAGCGAACTCGACGCCTCCGGCGAGCTGGAGACGCAAGGCGCCTGGCTGCACCTGCCCGGGCATCGCGCCGAACTGGCCGCAGCCGACCGCGAACTGTGGCTCGCGCTCAAACCCCTCGTCGATGCCGCGCCCTACAACCCGCCGCGAGTGCGCGACCTTGCGCGTACCACCGGCGTCGCCGAGGATCGCGTGCGCCGAATGTTAAAAAGTGTCGCCCGGGTGGGGGAGGTCTATCCCGTGGCGCATGACCATTATTTCAGCGCCGCGGCAGTGAGCGATCTGGCCTGCCGCGTCGCGGGTTTGCATCAAGCGCAGGGTGCTGCCCGCGCCGCCTCGCTGCGCGATGAAATCGGGGGCGGGCGCAAGGTGGCCATCCACATCCTCGAATTCTTCGACCGGGTCGGGTACACTCGCCGCGTGCGCGACGACCACTTGTTGCGCGATGCGGAACCGCGGCAATGGTAAAAAGGGTTTTCTGGAAGAGATCGCACCCCGGTGGGGCGCTCGGACTTCAAATCCGGGAGGGGTCGCCATGCGATCCCGGGTGGGTTCGACTCCCACTCTCTTCCGCCACGATTTCTTTGGAGCCGGACCGATGAGCGGTGACGCGGCGAAGCCCGGCGGGTCTGCGCGCCTGGCCGACCTTCCTGACAAGACAGGCTTTCGCGGCCGCATTCCGGAAGGGCTGCTTTACGACACCAATTGGGACATGTGGGTGAAGCGTGACGGCGAAGAAGTGGTGATCGGCGCCACCGCCTACGGGCTTTTCCTCACCGGCGAAGTCCTCGCCTTCACGCCCAAGCCCAGAGGCGCCGAAGCGGCGGCAGGCCGGGGCATAGGCACGGTGGAATCGGCCAAGACCGTGCTGGCCATCCATACGCCGGTGGGCGTGCGGCTACTCGCCGGCAACGAAGCCGCGGAGCATCGCCCGGCGATCATCAACCAGGACCCCTATGGCGAAGGCTGGATGATCCGCGGCCTGCCCCTCGATTGGGCGCGTGATGCAACACGTCTCGTCGACGCCGCGGCGTATTGCCGGCACGTGCAAAGCGGCGATCCCGAAGCTCAGTGCCTGCCGTGAATGCTTTGAGCCAACAGAAAGAAAAACTCGCCATCCTGCTCTGGGCAACGACGCCCGAGGAGCCCGCGCGCTGCGCCGCGCCTTTCGTTTATGCCGCGGCGGCAGGCGCCATGGATGTTGCCGTCGAAGTGCATTTCAGCGGTGCCGCCGTGCGCCTGTTGGCACCGGGTGTCGCCGAATCCTTGTTTGCCGGGCCGGGTGAAGAAAAATCTATCGCCGCGTTCATGCGCGATGCGAGCGACGCCGGTGCTTTGTTCTACGCCTGCCCCATGGCTCTGCGGCAGGCGGGCATGCGTGACGGGCCGTTCATCGATGCCTATGCCGGGACGGTCGGCGCGACGGCGTTTGTGGTCAAGTGCCTCGACCCGGCGTGGAGCACGCTGGTCTTTTGAGCCGCCATCGCGCCGGCGTGCGCTCGGCCCACCAAAAGAGCTAAAGCTCGTAGTTTTCGTGCCCGCCTTCCAAGGCCGCGTCCACGCTGCGGCGGTTGAGGTGGGGCGCAAAGAGGTGGATGAAATCGTAAACGTAGCGCCGCAGATAGGCGCCGCGGCGCAAGCCGATGCGAGTGGTCGAGGGCGCGAAAAGATGGCTCGCGTCGAGGATTTCGAAGCTACGGTCGCGTTCAGTATCACAGGCCATTTGCGCCAGTATGCCCACGCCCATGCCCAGTTCGACGTAGGTCTTGATCACGTCCGAATCAAGAGCAGTCAGCACTACTCGCGGGGTGAGCCCTTTTTGCGCGAAGGCTGCATTAATCTGCGAGCGGCCGGTAAAACTGAAGTCGTAGGTGACGATGGGGTACTTCGCCAGTGCCTCAAGGGTGAGCGGCCTTTGCAGCGAGAGCGGATGCCCTTGCGGCACGATCACCGCCCGGTTCCAGCGATAACAAGGCAGCGTCACCAGTTCCTCGAAAGTGGTCAAGGCCTCGGTGGCAATGGCGAGATCAGCGTCCCCGCCGGCCACCTGCTCCGCTGCCTGCGTGGGGTTGCCTTGGTGAATCAGCAGCCGCACCTTGGGGTATTGGGCGGCGAATTTCTGAATCACCGGCGGCAGCACATAACGCGCCTGGGTATGGGTGGTGGCGATGGTGAAATCGCCGCTGTCTTCGGCGCGGAATTCATCGCCGACGCGGCGCAGGTTTTCCAACTCGATCAGGGCGCGCCGGGCCACTTGCGCGACAACCTTGCCGGGCGCGGTCAGTCCGGTGATGCGCTTGCCGTGGCGCACGAACACCGTCACGCCCAGTTCTTCTTCAAGGGCGCGGATTTGCTTGGAAATACCCGGCTGCGAGGTATGGATGGCCTCGGCTGCCTCGGAGATGTTGAATTGGCAGTCCACCACTTTGCACAGGTAGCGCAGCTGCTGCAGGTTCATGAGCGAGCGGGCCTTTCGCTTGAGCGGGCACCAGCCTTCGGCCGGCGCGCTTGGGATACAATTGCCGGCCATTATAACTTCTGAGGCCTCTTCACCAAGCGCAGGGTGAGGTGCCGAGTAGGATTCTTTGATACAGCATGGCTCAGCTCTTTCAAATCCATCCGCAAAACCCGCAGGCGCGCTTGGTGCGCCAGGCGGTGGCCATTCTGCGCGGCGGCGGTGTCATTGCTTATCCTACGGATTCAAGCTACGCCCTGGGTTGCCACATCGGCGACGCCGAGTCCATGCGTCGCATACGCCAGATCCGCGGTGTGGACGAGAAACACCACCTCACTCTGGTGTGCCGCGATCTGGCGGAAGTGGCGCGTTACGCAAAATTCGACAACTGGCAATTCCGCATCCTGCGCCAAGGTACTCCCGGCGGCTACACCTTTTTGCTTCCTGCCACGCGCGAGGTGCCGCGGCGCTTGCAGCATCCCAAGCGCAGCACCATCGGGGTGCGGGTGCCCGAACACGGTGTAACCCAAGCGCTGCTTGCCGAGCTGGGCGAGCCCATACTCTCCGCGACGCTGATTCTTCCCGGCGAAGTCGAGGCGCTCAATGAGCCCGAAGCCATACGCGAGCGCCTGGAGGCACAAATCGATCTGGTCATCGATAGCGGCCCCTGCGCCAGTGCTTCGACTACCGTGGTCGACCTCGCCGTCGACCCGCCCATGGTCACGCGGCATGGGTTGGGCGATCCGGCTCGCCTGGGTTTGGCATGACCCGCGGGGCGGCAAGGCCGGCTCATCTCCGTGACAAGGATCCCATGCGAAGGAGAGCTGGCCCGGATTGCGCCTTGGTTCGCCTAAGCGGGGGGCGCACGCTGCGCTGCGTCTAACTGCCTTTTCTAGGTTAAAATGCGCCGCTTATGGATGTTTCCTTGCTCGAAGGCGTGGTGCTCTACGCCCTGCCAGCGGTGCTGGCCATCACGCTGCACGAGGCGGCGCACGGCTATGTGGCGAAGATTTTCGGCGACGCCACCGCGTACCTGCTGGGGCGGGTGACGGCCAATCCGATCAAACACATCGACCCGGTGGGCACCATCGCCGTTCCGCTGGGGCTTTATTTGCTCTCCAAAGTTGCTGGCGGAGGTGGCTTCATCTTCGGTTGGGCCAAGCCGGTGCCGGTAAACTTCAATAACTTGCGCCACCCCAAGCGCGACATGTTTTGGGTGGCGGCGGCGGGGCCGGGGGCCAATTTTGTGATGGCCATCGCCTGGGCGATCGTGCTCACCAACAGCTTGGGTTCGAGCAAAGCGTTGGCCACCATGGCCGGATTTGGGCTGGAAATTAACGTCATGCTGATCGCGCTCAACTTGTTGCCGATTTTGCCCCTCGATGGCGGGCGGCTGCTCTACAGCCTCTTGCCGCGACGAGCGGCGGAAGTTTATGGGCGCATGGAGCCTTTCGGGCTTTTTATCGTTCTCGGGCTTTTGGTGACCAATGTGCTGGGGTTGTTGCTCTGGCCGGTTGCTTCCGGCACGATCAGTTTGATTAGTCTCATCGTCGGACCTTTCTCTCGCTGAAATCATGTTTGCCAATCGCGTTTTGTCGGGCATGCGCCCCACCGGCCGCATGCACATCGGCCATTACCACGGCGCTTTGAAGAATTGGATACGTCTCCAGGAGGAGTACGAATGCCTCTACTTCGTCGCCGACTGGCACGCCTTGACCACGCATTACGAATCGGCCGAAGTGATCGAAGATTCGGTCTGGGACATGATCATCGATTGGCTGGCAGCGGGCCTCGATCCGGCGAGGGCCACGCTGTTTATCCAATCGCGCGTGCCGGAGCACGCCGAACTCACCCTGCTTCTGGGTATGATCACGCCGGTCGGATGGCTGGAAAGGGTGCCGACCTACAAAGACCAGCAGCAAAAGCTGGCCGACAAAGATCTTTCTACCTTCGGGTTTTTGGGCTATCCGCTGATGCAATCGGCCGATATCCTGATTTATCGGGCCAACATGGTCCCGGTGGGCGAGGATCAGGTTTCCCACCTCGAAATCACGCGGGAAATCGCCCGGCGCTTCAATTACATCTACGGCCGCGAGCCGGGTTTCGAGCAAAAGGCGCAAGCGGCAGTCAAGAAACTCGGCGCCAAGAAAGCCAAACTCTACGAGCAGCTTCGCACCGCGTTTCAGCAGGAGGGCGACGAAAAGGCCTTGGCTTCGGCGCGGGCCTTGCTCGAAGAGGCGCAGAACCTGAGTCTGGGCGACAAAGAGCGGCTCTTCGGTTATCTCGAAGGCTCGCGTCGGGTCATCCTGCCCGAGCCTCAGGCGCTCCTGACCGAAACCGCCAAGGTGCCCGGGCTCGACGGCCAGAAGATGTCGAAGTCCTACAACAACTCGATCTTTTTGCGCGAAGATCCCGAGGTGATCACCCGCAAGGTGCGCACCATGCCCACCGATCCCGCAAGGGTGCGGCGCAACGATCCGGGCGATCCGGAGAAGTGCCCGGTATGGCCTTTCCATCAGATCTATTCGGACGAAAAGACCCAGCGATGGGTGCAAGAAGGGTGCAAGAGCGCGGGCATCGGTTGTTTGGAATGCAAACAGCCGGTGATCGACGCTATCATCGAAGAACAAGCGCCCATGCACGAGCGCGTGCAACCGTACCTCGACGATCCCTCACTGGTGCGCAGCATCATCGCCGACGGCTGCGAGCGCGCCCGCAAACTGGCCGGCGAAACGATGCGCGACGTGCGCGAGGCCATGGGCCTTTCTTACACCTGATCGACCGGCTCCGTGGAACTCGAAACCACCACATCCAGCGCTTCCGAACTCGCCGCGGTTCAGCATCCTCTGGCCCGGGTGCGCGGCGAGCCGCTGCTGGCGCTTCCCACCGACCTCTACATTCCGCCCGAGGCGCTGGAAGTTTTTCTGGAGACCTTCGAAGGGCCGCTGGACCTCTTGCTTTACCTCATCCGCAAGCAAAACCTCGATGTGCTCGACATCCCCATGGCCGAGCTCACCCGGCAGTATCTGAGCTACGTCGAACTCATGCGCCAGAGCCAGCTTGAGCTGGCCGCGGAGTACCTGCTCATGGCTGCGATGCTGATCGAGATCAAATCGCGCATGCTTTTGCCCCGGCCGGTGCATGCGGAAGCGCTAGAAGAAGATCCGCGTGCCGAATTGGTCCGGCGCCTGCTAGAATACGAACAAATGAAGCTCGCCGCCCGCGGCCTGGACGAGCATCCTTTGGTGGAGCGCGATTTTGCGGTTGCCCACGTCTGGTTCGAGCGGGTGGTCGGCGCGCGCCTGCCCGAGGTTGGTGCTGAGGACCTCAAAGCGGCGTGGGCCGGGCTGATCGCCCGTGCCAGTGCCAACCGCCATCACCTGATCACCCGCGAACAACTCTCCGTGCGCGCCCAGATGACCAGGGTGCTGAAGGCGCTGGAAGCCGGTGGTTTCGTGGAGTTTGTCCGCCTGTTTGAAGCGCACGCGACGGTGCCGCAACTGGTGGTGACCTTCTTGGCGATTTTGGAGCTCGCCAAGGAGGGTTTGGTGGATGTCGCTCAGGCGGAACCTTTTGCCGCCATCTACGTTCAGCTGAAGTTCGAGCCCTTGCCGCAGGTGGCTTGAACCGCAAGAACCCGGAGTGGGAATACCGCAGCGCGCATCGCGTTGCGTTTGGGGAACCATGGATGAACTGAAACAGGTCAAGTCGGTGCTTGAAGCGGCGCTGCTCGCAAGCGGAGAGCCTTTGTCCACTGAACTTTTGGGACAACTTTTCGAGCCGCCGCTGGAAACGGACCTGGTCCGCCGGCTGATGGAAGATTTGCGCGGCGACTGGTCCGAGCGGCTGATACGGCTCGAACTGGTGGCGACCGGCTGGCGTTTCCAAGCCAAACCAGAACTGCAGACTTATCTTGATCGCCTCAGCCCGGAGAAGCCACCCAAATACTCCCGGGCAGTGATGGAAACGCTGGCGATCATTGCCTACCGGCAGCCCGTAACCCGCGGCGACATCGAAGCCATTCGCGGTGTGAGCGTTTCCAGCAATGTGGTCAAAACCCTCGAAGACCGCCAATGGATTGAAACCGTGGGCCACAAGGAAACCCCAGGCCGGCCCGCGCTTTATGCCACGACCAAGCATTTCCTCGACGATCTGGGTTTGCGCTCGATCGCTGAGCTGCCCCCGCTCGCGGATCTCGATCCCGGGCACCTTTTGGAGCAACCCGATGCCCCCACCAAGGCCGCCGAAGCCGAGCAATCGCTCGCGAGCCCCCTCCTTGGCGCAACCGACGATGCGCCGGAGCCGCTCGAACCAGTCGAACTCGAAACGCCCCAGCAAACGCTCCACTGAGGAGCTGCTCACCGAGCCGCAACGCCTGCACAAGCTGATGGCGCAGTGCGGTTTCGGCTCGCGCCGCGCGATGGAAGAAATGATCATCGCGGGGCGGGTCACGGTGAACCGCGAGCCCGCCGAAATTGGCCAGAAAGTGGGCCCGGGGGATCAAGTTCGCGTCAACGGCAAGCTCATTCAATTGCGATGGGCGATGCGCGAACCGCGCGTTCTGCTGTATCACAAGCCTGCCGGCGAAATCGTTTCGCGCGATGACCCGGAAGGACGTCCCACGGTCTTCGACAACTTGCCGCGCATCGGCGGCGCCAAATGGAACGCGGTCGGCCGGCTCGACTTCAACACCGAGGGGCTGCTGATCTTTACCACCTCGGGAGAGCTTGCCAATCAGCTCATGCACCCGCGCTACGAGGTGGAGCGCGAATACGCCGTGCGGCTGCATGGCGAGATACCGCCCGAAATTGCCGACCGCCTGCTGCAGGGCATCCCACTGGAAGACGGAGAGGCGCGCCTGTTGGCTCTATCCGACGGCGGCGGCGAAGGCACCAATCACTGGTACAAGGTGGCGCTCTCGGAAGGCCGCAATCGGGAAGTGCGGCGCATCTTCGAGGCGGTGGGCCTGGAAGTGACGCGGCTCCTGCGCACGCGATTTGGACCCCTGAACCTGCCGCCGCAATTGAAACGCGGGCAGCTCCAAGAGCTGCAGCCCGACGAAGTGCGGCGCCTGATGCGTGAAGTCGATGCCAACACCGAAAGGGTGGACGAACTGCGCAAGGACGACGAAACCGAGGACGACAACCCGCTCGATCTCGCGGAACCCGCGCCGGAAGTGATCAACGCCGCCTTGCCCGCACCCGAAGGGGGACACGCACCTGCGGCAGGGCAACCAAAATCCCGGCGGGGCAGCGGCCTTTTGCGGCGCCGGGCGCGCAATCGCGCGTTGGTGGATCAAAAAGAGCGCACTCCGTCCGAGAAGCCGCCGCGATCCAAAGGGCCGGCGGCCAAACGGCCCAGGCGCGGACCGGGCGCGCTGGCCAACCCCCCGGCGGCAGCGCCGAAAGGGCGCTCGGCGCGGCGGCGCAAAGGGGGAGGCGAGGAGATCAATCCGCTGCGTGAAGCGCGTTTTGCGGACGAGGAGCAGCGCGCTCCGCGCAAAGTGACTATCGTGGTCAAGAAGCCGCGACGCAAGATCGAGCCGCCATCGGGCGAGTCTTGAACGAAAATCCGGCCAGGGCGGACGCTCGGGGCGCTCGCGCGGAGCCGATGGCGACCGATTCGCAAACCAATCACAACCTTCAAAGCCTGCGCGCTTTGGCCGCATTGGCTGTGCTGGCCTTTCACGCCCAGGTGGTGTTTCAGGATCATACCGGCATGCCGCTGCCGGGCGCTGCGCTATTTGGCCAAGGCTACGGGGGCGTCGATGTCTTTTTTGTCATCAGCGGCTATGTGATCGCGTTGAGCACGGCGGATAGGCCGGCCGGTTTTTTCAGCGCGCTGCGGTTCTTCGAGCAGCGGGCGCTGCGGATTTTTTCCGGTTATTGGCCGATCTTGGCGCTGATCTTTCTGCATTCGAGGCTCGCGCCGGGAGTTCACCCAGCCGCGCCGAGCGTCTTCCACAGCATCTTCTTGACCTCGACTCGGATCGACCAGCACTTGGTGGGTCAAGCCTGGTCGCTTGCCTTCGAGCTGGGTTTTTACGCCGCTTTTGCGGTGCTGATTGCCTTGGTGCAGACCCCCTGGCGAAAACGGATCTTGCGGCTGGTTTTGCTTGGAACGGCTGCCTACAGTGTTTTTCTCCTCACTCGACCGCCGGTCTGGGCAACATTTGCGACCGGATTTGTGCTTGAGTTTCTTGTCGGTGCGGCGCTTTTTTCGGTGAGCGACCGGCTGCGCGGGCGTGCGGTGATGCTCACCGCGGCGCTGGCCGCGCTGCTGCTCCTTGCCTGGGGCGGGATCGAACAGACCATGTGGGGGTTCGCGCGAGCCGTCTGTTTCGGAGGCGGCGGCGCGGCCTTGGTTGCGCTTTGCATCGCTTTGAAGAACCAAGGCATTGAACATCGAGGCTGGCTTTCAACTTTGGGCGGCGCGTCTTACGCGCTCTACCTCAGCCATTATGCCTTCCTGCTGGGTTTCGCCCACGCCGCCAAGGCTGGCGCCCCGGGCCATGCGCATCCCGGTTCGATGGGCGCGGTGCTTCTTGCCGCGGGGGCCGCGGCCATTGCCTTCAGTCTCGTCTATTATCGGCGCATCGAGCGGCCGATTTACCTGAGACTCGCCAAGACTTCCGGGTGGCGGCCTTCGGCTGGCATCGAGAAGCTCGTTCCCGCCGTTTCGAGTCGCTAAGGCCTGGAGTCCTCACATTTCCGGACAAGAATCGAAGCGAAGCGCTGAATTGGGGGGATTTACAAAGGGGGCTCGCCCCCTTGTTCCTGGCGGGGGATAAACGAGGGAGTTCCTCTCCTTGTTGGCAAGAGGGTTGGTTCGCGGTCTGCTGCCAAGGGAAGGGCCTTTTTGGTTCCCGCATGTCCGGCATAGGTCTAGTCGAGAAACAGATCAGGCAGCAGCGCATTGCCCGGCGCCACGGCGTAGCCGCTGAAATCGGTGACTCCTGCAGCGCGCAATACCTCGTCATCGATCAAAAACTGTCCGGTGTAGCCGCGCGCTTCGCGGGTGAGCACCAATTGTGCCGCGTCGGCCATGATCTCGGGCTTGCGGCAATGCGCCGGGTCCACCCCCGGGATCATCGCCAATGCCGCGGTGTGGATCACGGTGCGCGGCCACAGCGCGTTGACGGCGATGCCCTCGGCGCGGAATTCCTCTGCCATACCCAACACACATTCACTCATGCCGTACTTCGCCATGGTGTACGCGACATGCGGGGCGAACCATTTGGCGGACATGTCCAGAGGGGGCGATAGCGTGAGGATGTGGGGGTTGGCGGCGCGCTTGAGGTAGGGCAAGCAGGCCTGGGAACAAAGGAAAGTGCCGCGCACATTGACCCCGAACATCAAGTCGAAGCGCTTCATCGGCGTTTGCAGCGTGCTGGTGAGGCTGATTGCCGAGGCGTTGTTTACCAGAATGTCGACGCCGCCAAAATGCGCCACCGATTTCTCGACCGCGGCATAGACCTGCGCCTCGTCGCGGATGTCCACTTGCAGCGGCAGCGCTTTGCCGCCGGCGGCTTCGATTTCGGCTGCGGCGCTGTAAATGGTGCCAGGCAGCTTGGGATTGGGCTCGGCAGTTTTGGCGGCGATGACGATGTTTGCGCCATCGCGCGCGGCGCGCAATGCGATCGCCAGGCCGATGCCGCGGCTGCCGCCAGTGATGAAGAGGGTTTTGCCTTGCAGGGAGTTCACGGGTGCCTCTGTGTTTTGAGTAAGGGTCAATCGAATTTGGCGGGGCGCTTCTCGAGAAACGCGGCAATGCCCTCGGCGAAGTCGCGTGTCGCCGTGCAGGCGCCGAAGGACAGCGCTTCGGCATGCAATTGCTCGGACAGGCGCGCCTCCAGCGATTGGTTGAGCAGGCGCTTGGCGCCGGAGATTGCCGCGAAGGGGCCGCTCAGTATGGCCGCAGCATACGCCTGGGTGGCAGCAGCCAAGTCGGCTTGCGGGACCACGCGATTGACCAGACCGAGGCGCAGGGCCTGGGCCGCATTGAAGCGTTCGCCGAGCAGCATGAGTTCCATGGCCTTTTTCAGGCCGACGATACGGGGCAGAAAATAGGTGCCGCCGCCGTCCGGCGTGAGGCCGATGTGCCGATAGGCCGAGGTGAAGAAACTCTCCTCGGCGGCCACGGCGAGGTCGCAGCAGGCCATGAGGCTCAGGCCAAACCCGGCCACTGCGCCGTGCACGCTGGCGATGACGATTTGAGGCATGCGGCGCACCAATTCGATGGCGGCATGCAAGTCGTCGACCGTTTTGCTGAACGCGGCCTGGCGCACTTGCGGCGGATCTTCGAGGCGGGTGGCGAAAGTGCGCAAGTCGCCGCCGGCCATGAAATGCGGCCCCGCGCCTCGCAGAATGACGCAGCGCAGGCTGGTATCGGCGGCAATGTCGCGGGTGCGCGCCACGAAAGCCTCCATCATGCTGAAGTCGAGCGCGTTGAGGGAATCCGGACGGTTGAGGGTGAGTGTGGCAAGTGCGCCTTGGCGTTCAAACAGAATGGCTTCGTTCATTTTGGTGTGATCGTTGAAGGGGAGAAGGAATCGCGGCAGCTAAGTCGCTGGCGCATTGTCACACAGCTTTGCTCATCGGGCCGATGACCACCGGCAGCACCGCCTCGATGTAGAGGTCGCGCGCCAGGCGCAATTCGCCCCAGAGCAAACGAAAACCGCGAGTCCAGCGAAACAGCTTCATGCGCCCATGAAAGCGGGCGACCTCTTCGGGCCTGGCGGGCCGGGGCGGCCCCAGGCGCGCGAGGATGCGCACCCCGGGCGGCGTGGCGAAGCGCCCCGCGATCAGGGCCTTGATCCAGAACCAGGCATCGTTGCGCGTCGCCAGCAGGCAAATGCGCTCCTCGTGCGCCGCGTTCTCGGGCAACTGGCGAGTGAAGCGCTGGAACATCATCGCCTTGCCCGGTTCTTTTTCGAGCCATACCGAGCCTATGGGCGTGAGGTGCGGCGAGCCGTCGGCGTTGACGCTCGCCACGGCGCAAAAGCCGGCGCGAGCGACGGTGCGGCGCAGGACTTGCCATTCCGCTTGGGTGAAGTTCATCGTTTGCTCCTGGGTGAAACTCGGGCTCCCGCGGCATGCGGGCGCGGCGCTGCCGCTGCCGCGAGCGCGAACAGCGCGCGCTGCCGGGCATGCCAAGCCGAAGGGTGGGGCAGGCGACCGAGCTGCTGGGCGCCCACAAAGGCAAAATAACCGAGTTCGGCGAGGAAGCGGGCCTGCTCGCCGTCGGCGCCGATGTGGCGCGACAGTGCTTCGAGATAGGCGATGCGCCGCTTGTCCACCCGCCTCACCATGGCGCCGATGCGGGCATCGTGCTGCACCA
Source organism: uncultured Alcaligenaceae bacterium (assembly GCA_964517465.1). GTDB lineage: Bacteria > Pseudomonadota > Gammaproteobacteria > Burkholderiales > Casimicrobiaceae > JACPUX01. The sequence continues at coordinate 766 of CAZFEK010000014.1, read as the reverse complement.
GGCCGCGCAGGGCGACCTCGAGGCGATGGTCGACCGCATCGGCCAGCGCGTTCACACGGTCGAACTTGGCGCCGAGGCTGGGAGCGGCTTCGGCCAGTTCTATGATGCGGCGCGTGCTTTGGGCTTCCCAGTGTTCGAGCAAAGCCTCGACATAGGCCTCGCGGGACGCGAAGTGGTGATAGAAGGAGCCCTTGGTCAGCCCGATCTCCCGCGCGATCAGTTCGATGCGCAGCGCATCCAAGCCACCGTTGGCGAGAATCTTCAGGCCGGCGTCGAGCCAGCGGGTCCGGGCGTCGGCGGGCTGGGGGACAGGGCGGCGTGGCACGGGGCGCGGCATGACCGTACCATACCGTATGGTACGGATCGAGTCAAGCGGCCTTGGGCTTCGCTTCGGGTTGCTCCCCCGATCGATCGGCGGAGCGGCGTTTTGGCCGCTGGTTGGTTGCGGTCTTCGCGGTGACCGTTTGGCGCATGGCAAGCGGCTCGACGCGGCCAGGCGATTCGCGTACTCTCCGCGCTTTCGACGGTGACCACCGCCAGGCGGCGGATCGCCATATCAACAGCCCTTTTTGCCCCTACCGTCCGGCCATGCCCCGCGACCCTCAACTTATCGCCCACACCCGCCGCGAAGCCCGCTACGGCGTGTTGGCGGCCTCTTGCGCCTATGCCATCTGGGGCCTCACGCCGCTTTATTTCAAAGCCATGCTGGCGGTGCCGGCGCTGGAGATCATCGGGCATCGGGTGGTGTGGTCAGTGGTGTTTTTGC
>CAZFEK010000013.1:8699-82466 GCA_964517465.1 uncultured Alcaligenaceae bacterium | reverse complement strand
ACGGATGACGATGGGGCGAGCATAACCGAAAATCCGTTAAGTGAACAGCATTGGGGACAGACCACGTTTAACCCGCGGGTCTAGATGATGAGCGCGGTAACCCCGCCCCGTTTTGCCGCTTTGCGGGACGGGGCGGGGTGAGTCACAAGATCAGCGGGCAGCCGTTGCCCGCTGGGCAGCAGATCGCATGATTGCCGAGGTATCGAAGAATGCGCCCGCCTTTCCAGCCCTCGAAGACCGAAAAACGGATCGCCATCGGCTTGGCCCTGGTTTCGCTGGTGCCCTTTGTGTTTGCGCCCAAGCCGATCATGCTGCTGGTCCTCGCCTTCCAGGGCAGCTTTTTGCTGGCGATGCTCATCCCGGCGGGCTTTCGAGCCGTGTGGCCGCTGATCGGAGTCTCCATCCTGTTGCATGTTGCAGCGATGGCGCAAGCGGTTCGCGCGATCGCAGAACCGATCACCGACCCGAGTTTGGTTTCCATGCGCTGGGCATTCATCATCTTTCACTGCTTGGTGCTCGCCTACCTCGCCGCTCAATTGGTGCTACTTCTGCGCCGGCTGAGAAGGCAACCCTCGTTGTCCCATCCGCCCGATGTTCTTTGATCAGCGCCGGACCAAGACCGCGTTTCAACTCTGCCGTGTTTTCGCCCGCGCCAGCGCCTCGGCCAGCGCGCCACTGCCGCGGCGCGGTTCGGGCGGGGCTGATTTCGGCGCGCGGAAATCCGCCGCCGGTTTCGTTTTGGTGCCTTGGGCGGGCGTGTCCGCCAGCCGCATGGTCAGGGCGATGCGTTTGCGCGGCAAGTCCACTTCGAGCACTTTGACTTTGACGATATCGCCTGCTTTCACGACTTGATGCGGGTCTTTGACGTAGCGGTCGGCCAGGGCGGAGATGTGCACCAGGCCGTCCTGATGCACGCCGATGTCGACGAAAGCACCGAAGGCGGCGACGTTGGTGACCACCCCTTGCAGCACCATGCCGGGTTGCAAGTCCTTGAGTTCTTCGATGCCTTCGGCAAAAGTGGCGGAGCGAAATTCGGGCCGCGGGTCGCGGCCAGGTTTTTCCAGTTCGCGCAGAATGTCTTGCACCGTGGGCAGGCCAAAGCGCGCATTGGTGTATCTGGCGGCATCGATTTTCTTGAGCGTGGCAAGGTCGCCGATCAACTCGCGCACGCCTTTCCTGGCATCGGCGAGGATGCGCTTCACCACCTCATAAGCTTCGGGGTGCACGGCGGAGGCGTCGAGCGGGTCGTCGCCGTTGTTGATGCGCAAAAAACCGGCCGCTTGTTCGAAGGTTTTGGGGCCCAGGCGGGGCACTTTTTCCAGCTCGCGGCGCTGCCGAAACGGTCCATGCGCGTCGCGATGGGCGACGATGTTTTCAGCGAGCATTTTGCTTAAGCCCGAAATGCGCGCCAGCAGGGCTGCAGAAGCGGTGTTGACGTCGACGCCGACGGCGTTGACGCAATCTTCCACCACGGCGTCCAAGGCATCGGCCAGATGCATTTGCGTGACATCGTGCTGGTATTGCCCTACGCCGATGGCTTTGGGTTCGATTTTGACGAGTTCCGCCAGCGGATCTTGCAAGCGTCGCGCAATCGACACCGCGCCACGCAGGCTGACGTCGAGCTCCGGAAATTCGCGGGCGGCGAGTTCCGAGGCGGAATATACCGAGGCGCCGGCTTCGGAAACCATCACCTTGGTGAGTTTGCGTTCGGGGTGACGCTTGATGAGATCGGCGGCGAGTTTGTCGGTTTCGCGCGAAGCGGTGCCGTTGCCGATGGCGATGAGTTCCACCCGGTGTTTTGCGGCGAGGCCGGCCAGCGCGTGGACGCTGCCGTCCCAATCATGGCGCGGCGCGTGCGGGTAGATGGTGGCGGTATCGAGCAGTTTGCCGGTGGCATCGACCACCGCCACCTTCACGCCGGTGCGCAAACCGGGATCGAGGCCCAGGGTGGTGCGCGGGCCGGCTGGCGCGGCGAGCAGCAAGTCCTTCAAGTTCCGGGCGAAGACGCGGATCGCTTCGGCTTCGGCGCGCTCCCTGAGCTCAGCCATCAATTCCAGTTCGAGGGTGAGGGCCAATTTCACCCGCCAGGTCCAGCGCGCGGTTTCCAGGAGCCAGGCATCGGCCGGACGCTTTTGGTCGCGGATGCCCGAAGTGCCGGCGATCATCGCTTCGCAAGGGTTGGGCTGAGGCGGTTCGGCGAGGTCTTCGGGCAGTTTGAGGGCGAGGCGCAAGTAGTCCTCGTTGCGGCCGCGAAAAAGCGCCAGCGCGCGGTGCGAGGGAATCTCTTTCCAGGCTTCGCGGTAAGCGAAGTAATCGCGAAACTTGGCGCCTTCGGTTTCTTTGCCTTGGGCCACTTGCGACACGAGCTGGCCCTGCTCTTTCAGCCGCTCGCGCAAGCGGCCGACGAGTTCGGCGTTTTCGGCGAAACGCTCGATCAGGATGAACCGGGCGCCGTCCAGCGCCGCCTTGGCATCGGCCACAGCTTTGTCGGCGTCGACGAAAGCCAGCGCTTCGATCTGCGGGTCGCGGGTGGGGTCGGCGAGGAGCAGATCGGCCAAGGGTTCGAGTCCGGCCTCGCGGGCGATTTGCGCCTTGGTGCGGCGCTTGGGCTTGTAGGGCAGATAGAGGTCTTCGAGCCGTTGTTTGGTTTCGGCGTCTTGCACTTCCGCGCGCAGCTCGGGGCTGAGTTTGCCTTGTTCTTCGATGCTGGCGAGGATGGCGCTGCGTCGTTCTTCCAGTTCGCGCAAATAGGCCAGCCGCTCGGCCAGCAAACGCAGCTGCGTGTCGTCCAGCCCCCCGGTGGCTTCCTTGCGATAGCGGGCGATGAAGGGCACGGTGGCGCCTTCGTCCAGCAGTGCGATGGCGGCCTCGACCTGAGCAGGGCGGGCGGCGAGTTCGGCGGCGAGGCGGTGGGGGATGGGGGGCAGCATAGTTGGTAGGCAGCAAGCAAAGCCGCGAACTATGCAGAATTGGGCCGATCCTTGCAAGTCTGATCCGCCGTGCCGGTTTTCGTTTCTGAGTGCGAATCGGCCCATCTGTGGTGTATGGGAGCGCGAAGTGTTTCCAGACTCCATTACCTGGTCCGGGTTCGGTCGTCGTGGCCCGCGCGGTGGAGTCGCAGACCAGAAAATTCGGCGGTGCGCAATCGGCCGTTCGACCGATTGCGCACCATGGGAGGCAACCCTATCCTCGGAGAGCGTGGCTGAACAAGGAAGTCCAGGAAAAGCTCCGTGGGCCTCCCCTCCGAGCCACTGCAGGCACTCCGCAGGAAGTCTCGCGCCATGATGTCGATACCTCCTCGCGTTTGCGTTCTTGTATACACTCTCAATTGAGGAGAAGGAAATGAAAACCGCCATGCAAAGTCGTTTTCGCCCTGAACGAGTCAAGCTCACTGAAGCCGAGCTAGCAATGGTCGGCGCGGGCGCGGGATTGGCAGGACAGATCTTCCGTGCCGCGCGGGATGGTGTTATCGGTAATGCCACCTACGATGCTCTGCGATCTCTTAGCATTCCGTCCGCAAGCAGCTCTACTCGCGGGTTCGGAGTGGTTGGCCCGGGCTCACTGAGCAACACCAACCCATCCAGCGTCGATGCCGTGAACGGCTCGGATCGGGAGTCGGATGACGCGGCAACTCGTCAGTCCTAAACCGGCAACGCTGAAACCAAAGTAGATGGCTAGCCGAACGGCAAACGGCGAACAAACCCTTGTAGGAGCAAGGGGGCACGCCCCCTTGTCAATCCCTCCAAAGGCGGTTTTTCGATTCTTCTTTTCTAGAGTAATGGGACGACTTGAGGCTCCACGGAGTGAGGCTTCGACGCGGTCGCCCTGACCGGCGATGTACTTTTTGCGGCTCTGTAAGCATGTACGCATTTACTTGGTTTGAACAAAGCCTGCGAACGAAGAGCTTCATGGTCTTGCTGCCTGCCCTCCTTGGGGTGCTCGCTTTCGTCGCAAATTTCTCGCTCGCGCTTGCCCTCTTATGGGTGTCGTGGACCGACATGGATTTCCTTGAATATGAGCCCAAGACGTCGAGTTGGGGACTGCCGGCGGTTATGGGCGGCGTAGTGCTGGCGCCTGCGATAGAAACAGCGGCGTTAATCGGGGTGCTCAAGTTTTGCGTAGACCGCATGCCACGGCTTCGTTGGCCTGCCTTCTGGGTGGGCGGCGCGGCCGCATTGGCTCATTTGCCTTTTAGAGAGAGCCCAGTATTCGTCGTTGGGTTATGGGTCGCTTTCTGGCTCTTTTGTTCTTACCTAAGGGCAAGAATCCCTCACGCCGGCATGCGGACGAGTTGGTCGGAGGGGTTTCTGATGCACGCGCTGCACAACCTTGCCGGGCTATTGGTGATCCCTGCGACGTGAGCTGAGAGGGGAGTGGGTCCGCGGGCCAGGAAGCTAAACTGGGTCGCTCTGGGAGCCTAAAAGGCCGCGCACTATGCCCAAAGTCTTTCCGCCTGGCAAGACGCCCCGGCGGGTTCAACTTCCGGCGCGGTTTGCCGTTAAGCTCTGTGATCCCCTTGGGAAGGAGGAGCCATGGCCACATTATCCGCCCTGATCGAAGCCCGCGGCCCCGACCGCTACATGCTCGAAGAGTTTCTGTCCGACGTCACCGAGCGCGCGCCGGAAATCGAGCGCGACGTGCACAAACTGGTGAACAACCCGGCCGATCGAGCGATCATGGCCGACCTCTTTCGGGCCATACACAACATCAAAGGCAATGCTTCGCTCACCCGGGTGCAAGTGGGTGTGGCCATTACCCACCCGATCGAAAATCTGCTTACCCGCCTGCGCGCGGCAGAGCTCGTCTTCAGTGAGGTGCTGGGCGAGGCGCTGCTATTGGCCATCGACCGCCTGGAACTGGCGGCGGAAGCCATGGTGCGCGGCCGGCCGCTGGCGCCCCTGCGCCTGACCGTGTTGGTCGAGGGGCTGGAAGCGTTGTCCGAAACAGCGGCCGCGGTGGCCGACGACCGGGCCGCCAAGTTCATCGAGCAGGTCACCGGCTACCGGCCGGCGAGCCGGCAGGTCATTGCCCGCGCGCCGGCCTCGGCCATTGCTCGGGCCGAACGGGCGGTGGCTGAAGATTTGCGCTTCTTCCGCAGCATCGCGCAGCAGTTCGAGGCGCGCAGTCCCTTGTACAAAGGGCGCTCGGCAAGGCTTTTGCGCTTGGCGCAAGAAACCAACGAGATGGCGGGCAAGGCGGTGGACCCGGCGCAGCTCGAGGCGGCGGTGTATATGCACGACTTGGGGATGATGTTCCTGCCCGACGGCATGTGGTTGAAATCTTGGCAACTCAACGACGAAGACCGCAAACTCCTGCAAATGCATCCGGGCTTCGCCGCGGGACTCTTGCAGCGCATGGAAGGCTGGGCCGGCGCTGCGGCCATGGTGGCGCAACACCACGAGATGCCCGATGGCAAAGGTTATCCCGAGGGGCTCACCGAGAATTCGATCGTGGATGGCGCCAAGATACTCGCCATCGCCGATGCCTTTGAGGCCGTCACTTTGAAACACCGCCATCGGGGCCACCGGGTATCGATGCTCCGCGCCATAGCCGAAGTCAACGCCTGCGACAACCAGTTTTCGCCGGAATGGGTGGCGGAATTCAACCGAGTGATCCGCCGCATGATGGAAATCTGAGGTCGACTGCGAAGCCCAGGAGTGCAGCCTATCCGTCAATTCTGCGACAATGAGGCATCGTTACCGAAGCCGAGACAAAATCCATGAATCCCGACAAACTCCTGTCGCCGGGCAAATTGGGGGGGATGACCCTGAAGAACCGCATGGTCATGGCCCCCATGACGCGCTGCCGCGCGCCGGCGCCGGCCTGCGTCCCCGCCGAAGTGATGGCCGAGTATTATGCCCAGCGCGCTGGCGCAGGCTTGATCATCTCCGAGGGCACGCTGGTTTCCGCCAATGCCCGCGGTTATGCACACACGCCCGGGCTCTACCAGGCCGAACAAATGCGTGCCTGGCGGCGGGTGACCGACGCGGTGCATGCGCGAGGCGGGCGCATCTTCGTGCAGCTCTGGCATTGCGGACGTGTCGCGCATGCGGCCAACCATGAAGACGGTTCGCCGGTGCTGGGGGTCAGCACGGCCGCGGCTCAGACCAAAGTTTTCGTGCCCGATGCCGAAACGGGGGGCATCCAGGGCGCAGCCTGCCAGCCGCCCCGCCCCATGAGCGGGGAGGAGGCCAGGGGTGTGGTGCTCGATTTCGCGCGCGCGGCGGAGATGTCGCTCGAAGCCGGTTTTGATGGCGTCGAGGTGCATGGCGCCAATGGCTATCTCTTCGACCAATTTCGCTGTCCCTTTCTGAACGATCGCAGGGATCAATACGGTGGCAGCTTGGAAAACCGCTATCGGCTGCTGGTGGAAACGCTCGCCGCGGTATGCAAAGTGCTCGGTCCGCGCCGAGTGGGGGTGAGGATCTCCCCCTACGGCCAGAGCAACGACATGCGGCCCGATCCCGAACCGCTGGTGACTTACCCGTATTTGGCCGAGTTGTGCCAGCGTCTGGGGCTGGGTTTTCTGCATCTCTACGATCAGGCCGGCACTTGGATACACGAGCCCGGCAACGCCTTGCTTCAGGCTTTGCGCCAGGCTTTCGGCGGCAAACTCGTGCTTTGCGGCGGGTTTGACGGCGCCAAGGCCGAAGCGGCGCTCGATACAGGCGCCGGAGACTTCATCGCCTTTGGCAAACCCTTCATATCCAATCCGGATCTGCCGCAGCGTTTGGCGCGGGGCGCAGAACTCGCTCCTTGGGATGTTCATGCGTTTTACAAAGGCGGCAGCAAGGGTTACGCCGATTATCCCGCGATGGCGGGTTAGGGAGGGGTCATGCGGGTGCTCGTGGTCGACGATCAACTGTCCATGCGAGCGGTGGCCGGCGCAGCGCTGCGCGAGCTGGGCGGCCTGCAAGTGGTGGAGGCAGCCGACGGCGCCCAGGCGATGCTGGCCCTGCGCGGGGGCGGCATCGACTTGATCGTGAGCGACTGGATGATGCCGGTCAAAGACGGCATCACCTTGCTCAAAGAAGTCCGGGCGGATGAGAGTCTAAAAGCGCTGCCCTTCATTCTGCTCACCGGAGAGGGCCAGCGCGAGCAAGTTCTGGAGGCGATTCAGAGCGGCGTCTCGGATTACATCGTGAAGCCCTTTGCGCCGGAGGTTCTGGTGGAAAAAGTCAAGCGAGTCATCGCGCGAAGCTCGAAGGTCTAGGCGAGACGAATCCACCCAGAGGCGGGCAAGAGCCAAATAGAAGACCAGGCCGTCGAAGGGGTCGCGGCTGGGGGCAAGCGAGCGGTAATTGTTGCCCGGAAAGAATAAATTGTACTAAAATAGTCCCATATGCCGGACCACCCTCCCGGCGGGAGTTGCAACCATGCGCCAATTGCTGAGCACGCTCCAGGCACAACACGCCAGCCTGCGGCCCTTGGTCGCCCTCGTGGAGGCGCAGGGCCGGCGCATCGCTTTGCGCGCGGCGGTGGATATCGCCCTCCTCGCGGAAATCATGGATTTCATCTCCGAGTACCCACGCGCTTTTCACCACCCCGTGGAAGCGCGCCTCTTGGACGTCCTTGCGCGGCGCGGTCGCGGCACCCAGCGCTTGATGGCGGAGTTTGCCGCGGTCGATCGGCGCCTGGAGATCATCGGCGAGGAGTTCGCCGGGCTGCTGCAGGCGGCGCGGCGGGGCGAAGCGATTCGGCTGGCATCGATCGGCAGCCATGCCCGCATCTGGGCTGCCGCGCAGCGGGAACGGCTGGACATGGAGGATGAGCTGCTTTTTCCCCTGGCCGACCAATACCTCACCCGCACCGATTGGGCGCGCCTCGAGCGCGACGATCGCCTCGAAGGCAAGACCGATCTGTCGCGCTTCGAACAACGCCGCCTCGCCATCGCAAAGCAGGCAGGCTGCGCTGGCGAGGCGCTGGCGGCCTGATTGGACGAACCCACATGCTGCGCATCAGCAAACTTTCCGACTACGGCACCATCATGCTGGCCTTCATGGCCGAGCGGCCCAAGGATTTGCATTCCGCCGCGGAATTGGCCGAAGCCCTGCAGCTCGGTCCGGCAACCGTGAGCAAGATTCTCAAGGCCTTGGCCAAGAACTCGCTGTTGATCGCCTACCGCGGCGCCAGCGGCGGTTACGCTTTGGCGCGCCCGCCGGAAGCGATCACCCTTGCCGAAGTGATCGATGCGCTCGAAGAGCAGCCCTTTGGCCTGACCGAATGCAGCAGCCACGAAGGCAATTGCGCCCAGGAAGTTTCGTGCGTGATGCGGGCCAATTGGGTGCGCATCAATGACATCGTGCGCCAAGCGCTGGAAGGCGTTTCGTTGGCCGACATGATTCGCTCGCCCGGGCCCCGAGGCAGCGGCAGGACGCTTTTCAAGGGCGTTCCGGTCGAGGTTCGGAGCTAAGTTGGAAGAACAAACATGAGCACACCCCAAACCCAGATCGATCAATTCCTCGACCGCGAATACGAAGCGGGCTTCGTCACCGCGGTGGAAATGGAGGAGTTCCCCAAGGGTCTCAGTGAAGACATCGTGCGCAGGATTTCGGCCAAAAAGAACGAACCCGCGTTTCTGCTGGAGTGGCGCCTGGCGGCTTTTCGGCATTGGCTGACCCTGCCGCATCCACAATGGGCGCAAGTGCATTATCCGCCCATCGACTACCAGGACATCTACTATTACGCCGCGCCCAAGTCGCAGAAGGAGGCGCCCAAGAGCCTAGACGAGGTCGATCCGGAGCTCCTGAAAACCTACGAAAAACTCGGCGTGCCGCTGCACGAGCGGGCGGCACTCGCCGGTGTGGCCGTTGATGCGGTGTTCGATTCGGTGTCGGTGGCGACCACCTTCAAGGACAAGCTCGCCGCTCACGGGATCATCTTTTGCTCCTTCTCCGACGCCGTGCGCGATCACCCCGAGTTGGTGCAGAAGTATCTCGGTTCGGTAGTGCCGCCGGGAGACAACTTCTATGCCGCCCTCAACTCGGCCGTGTTCTCCGACGGCTCTTTCGTCTACATCCCCAAGGGGGTGCGCTGCCCGATGGAGCTTTCCACCTATTTTCGCATCAACGCGCAAAACACCGGGCAGTTCGAGCGCACGCTGATCATCGCCGACGAAGGCGCGGTCGTCTCCTACCTGGAGGGTTGCACGGCGCCCAAGCGCGATGAAAACCAGCTTCATGCCGCGGTGGTGGAACTGATTGCGCTGGAAGGCGCTTACATCAAATACTCCACGGTGCAGAACTGGTACCCGGGCGACAAGGAGGGCAAGGGCGGCATTTACAACTTCGTCACCAAACGCGGCGATTGCCGCGGCGCCCGATCGCGAATTTCTTGGACCCAGGTGGAAACCGGGTCTGCGATCACTTGGAAGTATCCGAGCGTGGTTCTGCGCGGCGATGATTCGGTGGGCGAGTTCTATTCCGTGGCGCTCACCAACAATTATCAGCAGGCCGACACCGGCACCAAGATGATCCATGTGGGCAAAAACACCAAGTCCACCATCCTTTCCAAGGGCATTTCCGCCGGGCGAGGGCAGAACACCTATCGCGGCCTGGTGAAAGTGCTGAAAGGCGCAGAAGGGGCGCGCAATTACACCCAGTGCGATTCGCTTTTGATCGGCGATCGCTGCGGCGCGCATACCTTTCCTTACATCGAGGTGAAGAACCCGGCAGCGAGGGTGGAACACGAGGCATCCACCTCGCGCATCGGCGAGGACCAATTGTTTTATTGCCAACAGCGCGGCATTGCGGCCGAAGACGCGGTGTCGATGATCGTCAATGGTTTTTGCAAAGAAGTGTTCAAGGAATTGCCGATGGAGTTTGCGGTGGAAGCGCAGAAGCTCTTGGGAGTGAGTTTGGAAGGATCGGTGGGGTAGAGAAGTGGAGAGTCGAGAGTGGAGAGTCGCAGGGACACGGGGATGGGTAGGAGCGGGCTTGCCCGCGATCGATGTCCGCGCTTGCTCAACGGTTCATCGCGGGCAAGCCCGCTCCTACAAGACGACAGTCCGGGCTTACTCAGCGGTTCATCGCGGGCAAGCCCGCTCCTACAAGACGACAGTCCGGGCTTACTCAACGGTTCATCGCGGGCAAGCCCGCTCCTACCAGACGACAGTTCCTCGCGGCTCTCGACTCTCGACTCCGGACTCCCGACCTTAAGTGGAATGAAACGATGACCAGCATGATCAGCATACGCAATTTGCAAGCCCAGGTGGAAGACAAAGAAATCCTCAAGGGCTTAGACCTCGAAATCGGCGCGGGCGAGGTGCACGCCATCATGGGCCCGAACGGTTCGGGCAAGAGCACGCTTTCCAACGTGCTGGCCGGGCGCGAGAACTATCAAGTCACCGGCGGCGAGGTGTTATTTGAAGGCCGTGATCTGCTCGCTTGGCCGCCCGAAGTGCGGGCGCGGGAGGGCATTTTTCTGGCGTTTCAGTATCCGGTGGAAATTCCCGGTGTCTCCAACGTGTACCTGCTGAAGGCAGCAGTGAACGCGGTGCGCAAGCATCGCGGTCTGCCCGAGCTCGACGCCATGGATTTCCTCACCCTGGTGAAGACCAAAATGCAGGGCGTGGAGATGAACCCGGAGTTCCTCTATCGCTCGGTGAACGAGGGCTTTTCCGGCGGGGAAAAGAAGCGCAACGAAATTCTGCAAATGACCTTGCTGGAGCCGAAGTTTGCCATTCTCGATGAAACCGATTCCGGGCTGGACATCGATGCGCTGAAAATTGTCGCCGACGGAGTCAATCGCTTGCGCAGCAAAGAGCGCGCTATGCTGGTCATCACCCATTACCAGCGCCTTTTGGACTACATCGTTCCCGATTACGTGCATGTGCTCTCCGGGGGGCGCATCGTCAAGTCTGGAGGCAAGGAACTGGCGCTGGAACTGGAAGAAAAGGGCTACGGCTGGATCGAGCCGCAGCGCGCTAACGCGGGGCGCGGGGCATGAACAAACGAATCGCGCCAATCGCGGGCAAGCCCGCTCCTACCGGCGCCGCCGCGGACGATGGATTGGTAGGAGCGGCCTTGGCCGCGAACGAGGTGAGACGTCCCACAGGAGGTACCGCCGCGGACGATGGATTGGTAGGAGCGGCCTTGGCCGCGAACCATGTGCGGCAGGAATCGAAGGCAAGCCAAGGAGGGCAAGCGTGAACGCCGCCGTCGACCGCTACCTCAGCGCCCAGGCGGCGGTGGCCCCCCGGCTGGCTGGCAGCGGGCTGCCTTGGGTGCGCGCGTGGCGCGACCAAAATGCGCAACGTTTTGCCGAGCTCGGGCTGCCGACCTCGCGCAACGAGGCGTGGAAATACACCAAACTTTCGGTGCTGGAAAAACAGGTTTTCACGCCGGCCGCTGAGCCCGGTGCGGTCAACGACGTTGCCGCGTGGACTCTGGCCGGCGCAAGCCATCGCCTGGTGCTCGTCGACGGTCATTTTGTACCGGGCCTGTCCTCTTTGGGCAGATTACCCAATCGTGCCGTGGTCAAGAGTCTCGGCGAAGCCCTGGCCACCCTGCCGCATTTGCTGGAAGGCGCGTTGGCGGGACAAGTGGAGGCCGACGCTTTTGGCGCGCTCAACGCGGCCATGGTCGGGGATGGCGTGTTCGTCGATCTGGGCGAGGGCGTGGTGGTGGAAGAACCTCTGCACGTGCTGCATCTCGTCACTCGGGCAGGAGTGCTGAGCAATACCCGCTGCGTCATCCTTGCTCGGGAAGGCGCTGCCGCGACGGTATTCGAAGAGCATTTGGGCCTCACCGACGAGAGCTACTTTGCCAATGTTTTCACCCGCGTCGCGCTTCATCGAGAAGCGCGCCTCAAGCATGTTCGGCTGCAGCGCGAAGGCGGCAAAGCCCAACACATCGGCACGCTGCAAGTGCGGCAAGCCGGCGGCAGTGTCCTGCACTCGCATGCCCTGAGTTTCGGCGCCGCGCTTTCGCGCCAAAGCATCGCCACCCGCTACGATGAGCCTGGCTGCGAAGCGGTGTTAAACGGTCTCTACGTGTTGGGCGGGCGGCAACACGCCGATCATTTCACCACCATCGACCATGCCAGCCCGCAGGGCGTGAGCCGAGAGCTTTATCGCGGCATTCTCGATGGCGCATCGCATGGCGTTTTTACCGGGCGCGTGGTGGTGCATCCGCATGCCCAGGGCACCGACGCCGCGCAAGCCAATCACAACTTGTTATTGTCGCGCGACGCGGAAGTCGACACCCGGCCCCAGCTCGAAATTTACGCCGATGACGTGAAGTGCAGCCATGGCGCCACGGTGGGGCAAATCGACGAAAACATGCTTTTCTACTTGCGCTCCCGCGGCGTAGGCCTCGACTTGGCAAAAAACCTCCTGATCCACGGGTTTGCCCAGGAAATTATCGAACAGATTCCTGTTGCCGCGGTGCGCGAGCGCCTCGAGCAACTGCTCATCGCTCGCATGCCCGAGCATCAAATGCTGGAGGGACTGCTATGAATGCCGCTGTGCTTGCCCAAGTCCAGAAGGAAGCGTGTTTGGGAAACCTGCCGGTGGATCGTCTGCGCGAAGACTTTCCCATCCTGGCGCGAAAAATTCATGGCAAGCCCTTGGTGTATTTCGACAATGCCGCCACCAAGCAAAAGCCTGCGGCGGTAATCAAAGCCGAGAGCGATTACTACGAGCGCACCAATGCCAACATTCACCGCGGTGTGCACACGCTTTCGCAAGAGGCGACCGCGGCCTACGAAAACGCGCGCGAGATCGTGTGCCGCTTCCTCAATGCCAAGCGCACCGAAGAGATCATCTTCGTGCGCGGCACCACCGAGGCCATCAATCTGGTGGCGCAGAGTTACGGGCGCAGCCGGTTTCAAGCCGGGGACGAAATTCTCATTTCGGCCATGGAGCACCACTCCAATATCCTGCCCTGGCAGCTCTTGTGCGAGCAGACCGGCGCGGTGCTCAAGGTGGTGCCGATCAACGATGCCGGCGAATTCATCTACGAAGAGTTCGAGCGGCTCTTGGGAGGGCGCACCAAACTGGTCGCGGTCGGGCATGTGTCGAATGCCTTGGGCTCAGTCAACCCGGTGAAGCGCATCATCGAAGCGGCGCACGCCCAAGGCGTTCCGGTGCTGATCGACGGCGCCCAGGCGGCAGCGCATACCGGGGTGGACGTGCAGGCACTCGATTGTGATTTCTATGCCGTCTCCGGCCACAAGCTCTACGGTCCCACCGGGATCGGCGCGCTTTACGCGAAAAAGACGATCCTCGAGGCCATGCCGCCCTGGCAAGGCGGCGGCGATATGATCACCACGGTGGCTTTCGAGAAGTCGACCTATGCCCCCCTGCCGCACAAGTTCGAGGCGGGGACGCCCCATATCGCCGGCGGCATCGCGTTTGGTGTGGCGCTCGACTACCTCACCCGAGTCGGGCTGGAGAACATCCACGACCACGAAGCGCGGCTCCTGGATCACGCCATGGAGCGCGTTCCGGAGATCAAGGGTATGAAGGTGATTGGCACGGCACGCGAGAAGGCCGGCATTCTATCGTTCGTGCTCGAGGGCGTGCATCCGCATGACATCGGCACCATACTCGATCACGAGGGTGTCGCCATTCGTGCCGGACATCACTGCGCCATGCCGGTGATGACGCGATTTGGCATTCCCGGAACGGCGCGCGCTTCATTCGGCCTCTACAACACCCGCGAAGAAGTGGACGTGCTGTTCGAGGGGCTCAAGAAGGTCGTCGCGATGTTCGGACGCTGACCTTGCGGGTGCCACGATGAGCGATTTGCGCGATCTCTACCAGGAGGTGATTTTTGATCACAACCGCCAGCCGAGAAATTACGGCGCGCTGGACGCGGCTACGCAAGTGGCGCACGGGCACAACCCGCTGTGCGGCGACCAGCTCACGCTCTACCTGATCGTAAAGGACGGGGTGGTGAGCGAAGTGCGTTTTCAGGGCCAAGGATGCGCCATTTCCACCGCCTCGGCTTCGCTGATGACCGAGGCGATCAAAGGCAAGCCGCTCGCTGAAATCGAAGCGATGTTCGAAGCCTTTCACGCCATGCTTACCGAGGCGGAGCCAACACCCCATACCGGCATGGGCAAACTCGAAGTCTTCGAGGGCGTGCGCGAATACCCGGCTCGCGTCAAGTGCGCAACGCTTGCCTGGCACACGCTGCACAATGCAGTGCTGGGCAGCGGCGAAACGGCCAAGACCGAATGATGCGCGGCAATATCGAGTAGGCAGAAAAGATGCGACCAAGCGAAGATGTAGTGCTGACCCGAGACTGCGACGCCGCGCTGGTGCCTTGGGGCACGCCGGTGCGACTCAACCAGGGCGATCTCGTCACCATCACCCAGCACCTCGGCGGCAGCTTCACGGTGGTGACCAACGGCAGTATGTATCGCGTTGAAGGGCGCGACGCCGACGCCCTGGGCAAGGAGCCCGAAGTGAACCCGGCATTGGCCGGACTCTGCGCCGATAACATTACCCGCGAACAGGTGGAAAGCGCGGCCTGGTCGCAAATGGCCACTTGTTACGATCCGGAAATTCCCATCAACGTCGTTGATCTGGGGCTCATTTATGATTGTTACGCCCGTCCCGTGGAAGGCGCCAGGAGCTTCAAGGTGTTCGTGAACATGACGCTCACCGCGGTGGGCTGCGGCATGGGCGAAACGCTGCAACAGGAGGTGGCGGAGAAGATTCGCGCCATTCCCGGCGTGGAGGACGTCAACATCGAGCTGGTGTGGGATCCGCCCTGGAGCCGCGATCGCATGAGCGAGGCGGCGCGGCTCGAAACCGGGTTGTTCTGAGCGAGGCCGGCATGGGCACTTGGGTTGTTGTGGGCTCGGCTGCGGATGTACCACCGGGCGGTTTTGCCAAATTCGAAACCGACGACGGGCTCGCTGTCGCCGTGTTCAACGTGGCCGGGAATTTCTACGCCATCGAGGACTTGTGCAGCCACGAGGATGAAGCACTCACCTCCGGGAAATTCTGCGGCGAAGAAATTACCTGCTGGCGCCACGGCGCGCGCTTCAATGTCAAGACCGGCGCGGCTTTGTCCGCCCCCGCCTACGAGCCGGTGGCCACCTTCCCGGCGCGTTTGAACGACGGCCGGATCGAGGTCGAATTGCCTGGCTGAGAATGAGCCCGAGTACAATGCGGGTTATTGACGTCCTGGTCGCCAGAGAGATTGGGAGATCATGCGCAAACGCACCGCCACGAACGAGGACTTTTCGAAGGACCTGACGCTTGCTCAACGCTGGGGGCGAAGAGGCATGACTTTGCTCCTAGGGCTATGCCCGGCGATCGGCGCGGCAGCGGCGTCTTTTCAAATGGTGGTGGAATTCGATTGCGGAGCGGGCGCTTTTGTTGTGGACGCGCGCCCTTTTGCGGAAAATGAGGCCGGCTCGTCGCGGGTGGACATTCGTTACCGCTACAAGGGCGAAACGCTGCCCGCATTGTGGTTCGAGAATCACTATCGCAACCTCGACCCCTATCTGCAGGCCGACAAGCCGCATACCGTAGACTTGGGCATGCAACTCGACCGCAGTCGGGAAGCGCAGGTGAAACACGGGTTCTATGAATCGGGGGACACGCTCTACCTGCCGCCCTCGCGTTTTTCGCCTGCCGAGTTCGATGCCTTGGCGAAGTGCCTGCGCGCGCAGAGCAAGACCTTGCGCAGCCGCTTCGCCGAAACCCTTATCCGGAGCCGGACCCTGTTGGGTTTGACGGGAACCGAGACTTCGCTGGGCAGACAAGGCATCGCCCGGATCATCCATGCTGAAGCGCCCTTGATGGGTGTTTATGGCGAGGGCTGGTACTTGGTGCTGGTGGAGCGGTCGGGCCGCGTCCTGCTGCATACGCGTTACACGCCCAACAGCGTCCCCTCCTCCGCCGTCGTCGGGCAGCTGCTAACTGAGGGGAGCAAACCAGTGATTCGGGCGACGAGGAAGGTGAACTTTGCAGGGAAGTCCCGCGACGCAACCGAGTTTTTGCGACAACCGCTGCACGATGGGCACGGCCGGGACTTGGGCCAGGACTACGGCATCGCGTTCGACTGACTCGCCTTCTGGCGACGAATGACCGCTGGCGATCAGTCTTAGGCTCGGGTCTTGCTCAATCGGGTCCAGCGCGAGGCGTTCTCCAGGAAGGTGAAGACCTGAAGCCCTCAGTGAATGGTCAGTTCGAAAGATCGATCCCGCGAGAGCGAGACGAGTCGGCTCGCGTATCGCCGCTGCTTCGGCCGCCAAACTCGAAGCGTACATTGCCCCTTTGCTCGCCCGTCGCGGGGACGGTCACGCTGACAGTCGGGCGCTCCCGGGCGCTCCCGGCACCCGAGGAACGAGTTCCTTCGTTGCTGCCGCCACTGCCATAAAAAGGCGCGTCGCCGCGGGCGGTCTCCGGCTGGGCACGGCGCCCTTCGACTTTTATTGTCAGGGTTGCCGATTCACTCAGCCTGCCCTTTGCGTCCATGAGGCGGATTTCGTATTGGTTGGCGCCCGCATCGCTGGCTTTCAAGCGCAAGGGGAGCATGCCTTGGGCAAGCCCATCGCCTGCCGGGGCCAGTTCCATGGTGCGTCCGTCCAGGTGCAGTACCTTCACGAAGACCTTGCGCAAGCCTCCTTGGGCATTCTTGTATTCGACGTAACCGTTGGCCGTTTCGCCCAGTGCAACGGTGGACGGGAATTCGAAGCGGACGATGCGGACTTCCCCTGTGCCTGCCCACCACCACCATGCTCCGCCGGCTAGCACGAAGACGAGCAAGGCAGCCGCCACGCCTTTCAAACCCAAGGCAGTGAAAAATTTTCCGAGCAAAGCCCCAAGCGACGAGAACCAGAGTCCCCAGGGCAAGCGAGCGATCCAACGCGCTCCGGTCGCGGCCCCTTTGGCGCCGACCGTCGCAGCCTTGCCGGCCACCGCGAGGCCGACTTGCGAGGCTTTGGCGGCAGTTTGTGCGCCGGCGCGCAGAAGCTTGCCGGCATCCTCCTTGAGCGGGGAGCTTGGCGCTGGAGACGCAGGCGCGGCGGTTTCCTTGATCGATGTGTCCTCGCTTGCCGCGCGCGGAACGATCGCGCCGCAGATCGGGCAAGCCGCGCTTTGGGCCGGATCGAAGGTGTGCCCTTCCGGGCAGCGCAATAGCGGCATGGTCTAGCGGCGCGAAGTTTCCGGGCCTTTACCGGCTGCAGTCGAGGGCGCTGCACCGGCGGGGGCGATCTCCAGGCCTCCTGCAGCGCTGGATTGCGTGGCAGTGGTTCGGTCCGATTCGATGCCTGGTTTGGTGGGGCGAGCAGCCAGTGGGGCCGATAACCCGCCGCCGTCCTGCGCGCCGGAGGCGCCCCGAGCCGCCGGCGGCTCGCCGGCCTCACTCTTACCCGACCCACCTTGACCCTTGCCCGAAGTCGTTCTCCGAGCCCGGCATTGGTCTTGGTGGTCGGACATCAGCTTGCGGCATTCGGCCGAGGTCTGCCGGTACGATTCCTGAGCGTCGCGTGACGCCGTGTCCCGAGCCAGCCGGTTGCGCCCGCGGCACTGGCCTTCACCTCGGCAAGATCGATCGGCGTTCTTCCGCTGCTGTTCGGCGGCCTCGATGGTGCTGCGTCTGGCGTCGTCTGCTTTCACCAAACACCCGTGCACTTCAAGCTTCACCCGCCGTGTTTCGAGGTAATCGCATTTTTCCACGCGCCCCTGCAGTTGCACGGGGCTATTCTGCGCCTCGGCAGGTACACCAAGCAATGCGAACAAACCCGTGGTCATGCCGGTAAGGCATAAACGTATGCGTTTCGACGTTAGCATGTGACCTCCCAGGAGAGATGTTCAAGGATATTCCTTCTGCAACAGCGCCAACGCCTGATTGGTGGCGGGCGGAAATGGCCCGCCACTCCAAGTTTCGTTGATGGAAAGCGTGACGACGTCTTCCGGAGTAACCCGGGCCGCGGCGACGATCTTGAGCGTTCCGGGTCGCTCCAAGTAAGTAAAATCGAGCTTCGCGATCGACAAGGGCGCCGGCGTTGCGCGGAAGAAACCAAATGGTGCAATGAGGGGGGGCGATGCTTCGGCGGGGAGCTTGCCGCTGTGCCAGTGCAGAGCGACCAAGTAGAGACCTTCGGGTCTGACCATCACGGTATACATTTCGGCGAAAGAATTCTCGTTTTCGCGCATGTCGTAGAACGCCCAATCCGGTTGAATCGACCCGGGCAGTTGCTTTCCTTTCGGTCCGTTCCATTGCTTTCGCGTCACGTCGTAAACCCACAAATCGAGGTCCACTGCGCGCCACTGCTTGCCGACCGCGAAAGTGACGCGGTTGGTCATTTCCAACTGTTTTTGCTGCTGCTGCACTCTGGCGCGCAGGTCCTCGATCTGTTGCTGCGCCTCGCGCATGTTTTTCGCGGGGGGCGAGGGCGGCGCTTTGGACGTTTTGCCGTAATACGGCTGCAGGAGCAGAAAGAGGATCAGGAAGGCGCCCAGCGCACCAGCGATGACATCCATCATCGACAGGTTGAAGATGTTGATTTCGCGGTTGCGCGGCTTCATGCGGGCGGCGTCCGGTTCAATGCGCGGCCTTGTCGACGTAAAGGCGGTTGATGAGGTTCCTCAGCACATAACTTCCCGCCAAGTTGACCGCCCGCTCCTCGCGCCCCTGCACGACGTTCATGCACAACACCAGAACCGCGCTTTCCAGAAGCGCGACGATGGTGGTGTCGAAAGCAACTGCGAGCGTCGCCGCCAGCGCCGCCATGTCCGGGTTGCCTTTGGCCACGATCGTCAGAGTCGCGGCGATGCCCGCCACCGTGCCGATGAAACCGATGGTGGGAATCAGCCAAGCGTAGTAGCGCGAGAGCTGGTACCGAAGATCTACGCGATGGGCGATGAGCTCGAGACTGCTGTTGAGCACGCTCACTACCTGGTCCACGGAGCGAGTGGCCTGGAACTGCAAAATGCAAAGGTCGATGAGCGAGGGCAAGAAACCGTTCTCCGCGTCGAAACGATCCATGACCTTGCGGCGTATCGGCCCCAGGTCGGCTGGTTCCAGAACGGTATGCGGATCTTCGGGCAAGTAGCGCTCGCTACCGAAGGCGAGCTCGCGGCGGGCCACCGTCCAGCGCGCTGCCAGTTCCCCCAGGCCGAGAAAGAAGATCAAATGCTCCAGATTCTGGATCGTGACCGGATAGGGAAACAGCGTGGTCCAGCGATCGAGGATCAACACGCCGATACGATAGCTGCCGCTGGCAGGCGAGGGGTTGGAGAAGATCAGGGACAGGAGCAAAATGCTGCCGATCCAAGCCAGCAGAGCGATGCCCGCGAAGGTCAGGCGCGTGCCATAGAAGCGCCGGTATTGCTCCAGCCTACCGTCCATGTGCCTTCCCCCTTCTCAATCTCGAACGGTGTTTCTGATTAACGGTTCGGACCAAGCTGCGGCCACCTTCGATTTCCGAAGCCAGTGGCTTGCTACACGACATCCCTAGGGAATCCCGACTTTTTATAGCATGGCACCCGAAGCCGGGGGATGCAAGACCTCGCCCGCCGGGGGCCAGAGGAACCGACTTCGCCGTCGCAAAAAACCGGGTATGATGGGCCGCCCCTTGGCGGGTGCCCTGGGACTTCCCAGGAGTTTCCGGTTTGTCGCAGAGGATCGATCGGTGAAGGAGCAGCAGCCAGCCATTTTGCCGGAGGCGAAATACGCCCCGCCTTATCCGCAGTCGTTCTATCCCTTTTGGCCGCGCCATGCGCTGCGGGCGGGGACTTTCGTCGCGGTTCTGTTGGGCGGCCTATTGTTCTTCGCCTTCGTTTTCCGAGTGCCCGTCGATCCGGCCATGCCTCCCTTGCCTGATGAGGGCATGTGGGTGCCGTCACCGGAGTGGTACCTCTTCTTGGTTTTCCAGCCTTTCTGGCTTCTCGCCGGTGATTTGGCCAAATGGCAAACCTTGGGCACGTTTTGGATTCCTGTGGTTCTGCTGGTTTTTCTGCTGTCGGTGCCTTGGCTTTTTCGCCCTAGAACCGATGCTGGATCACGCGCCGGCGCGACGGCGAAACTGCCGCTTCTTCTGATCGCCGCCGGCGTTTGGCTGATCGCCGCGGGCGCAGTGGTAGGCAGTGGCGGACCGGCGAAAACTTTGGGTTGCCCGTCTTGCCATAACCCGACCATGGGCGCGCGGCAGGCCTTGCCGCCGGCCGACGTGGCCGCTTATCTGCGAGAGTCTCGGCGGCAGCAGATCGAAGTGGGCCGCTACAATATCGGCAGTGAAGAACACCAAGGCGCCGAGGGCGGTTCCTACAAAGACGCCAATTGGCAGCTGCGGCATTTTTATGAACCGACCATGACATGGTGAAGAACGAAATGACGATCGGCGGGTACGAGAAGCGGGGCGCAGCCTTGGCTCGCGGCCTGGTATGGCTGGGGGTTCTTTGGCTGGGCGGCGCCGCGCTTGCGCTGCGCGCCGAGGCGCAAGGCCACGGCCACGATTCGACCCATCCGGCAGCGGGCGGGTTGGCCGCTGGGCCGGTTCAGGAACTGGTTCTGCCCGAGGGTTTGAACTCGCCGCAGTCGATGGCGATCGACCCCGTCGGGCGCCTCTGGTTTTCGGAGAAAGTGGGCAAGAAGCTTGCGATGTACGATCCCGACAAGAAGTCCTTCTCCATTTTTTCGCTCCCGGAGTCCTGGGGCAAAGTCGGTTTTTCGCAGGTCACCGCGGGTCCCAAGGGGGAAATTTGGTTTACCGTCAATCGTTGGGCGGAGGGTAGTGAAGAACCGCACCTGCTTGGCCGCTTTACGCCCGAGGACGGGTATTTCACCAAGCTCGCGGTCCCCCATCGGGCGATTCCGCAGGAGCTGATGGTCGATCGCCAGGGGGTGATTTGGTTCTTCGCTGCGAACAAGAACCACCTCTACCGCGTCGATCCGCAGACCTTCGCGCTCAAGGGTTTCCCGCTCCCCACCGCCAATGGCCATCCGCGCAGCTTGGCGGAGGCGCCCGACGGGCATATTTGGTTCGTCGAGGCCAACACCAATAAAATCGGCGAATTTGATCCGGCCAAGAATCAATTTTTGGAACACGAAGTGCTGACCTCGTTTTCCAACCCCGGGCGCTTGTCTATCGACGCGCAGGGGCGGGTGTGGTTCGTCGAGGTCACGGCCAATCGCATCGGCGTGTTTACGCCGCAGAAGAAGCGCTTCGACGAAGTGATCGTGCCCACGCCGGGCAGCGCTCCGGTGGCCCTGGTCAACGACGCGCAGGGCAGCATCTGGTTCCTGCAGTACAAGGGCAACAAGGTGGGCTATTTCAATCCGCAGACGGCGCAGTTTCGAGAGTACGACATTCCCACCTATGGCAGCCTGCCCGCGGAGCTGGTGCTGGACCGGGGGCGCGGTCGGCTGTGGTTTACTGAAAGCGCCACCGACGCCAAGCGCTTGGGTACCCTGGCGATCGAAGAGGCGTTGCGATCGGGCGTGCCTCTTTCGGGCCAGGCAAGGTTGCCGCCGGCGCCGGCGGCTGCGCCCAGCGACCTGACCCGCAACGGGTGGGCCGTTCTGGCCGGACTGGCGCTGTTATTGGGGGCAGGCACCTGGTTGGCCGCGCGCGCGCTTCGGCGTCGCCAAGCCTAGATGCGGGTTGCTTGCTTCCCTTGAAGACGTTCAGCCGCTTTTCCGTCGCGCTTGTTTGGTGCGTATGCGCAGGCGCCGTCCTTTCTGGAGCGGGTTTCGCGGCAAGCCCTTCGGGAGCAGACTCGGCGAACGCGCTGCAGGCTTTCCCCATTCCCACGGCGCATGCCTTCCCGACGCGCTTGGTGATCGACCAGCGCGACACCGTTTGGTACATTCAGTCCAATTTTCATCGCCTGGGCAGTTACCAGAAGGCGGCAAGTCGCTTTGCCGAGCACCCGCTACCGACACCCAACAGCTTTCCCGCGGACCTCACGGTCAACCGGGACGGAACGATCTGGGTGGTCGAGTCGAACGCCAACCAACTCGCGGTGCTCGACCCGGCAAGCTCGCGCTGGAAAGAGTGGGACCTGCCCAGCGTCGACAGCATGCCCTCGCGGGTCGCCGCCGACGGTGAAGGCCGGATCTGGTTCACCGAGTTTTACGGCAACAAGGTGGGCATGTTCGACCCGCGCCAGCAGCGCTTCCGCGAGTTCGCCATTGCCACGCCGAACAGCCGCCCGGCCGGCATCGCCGTGGATCGCTCGGGTTTGGTTTGGTTTCTGCTCACGCAAGGCAATAAGCTGGTACGCCTCAACCCCAAGAATGGCGTGATGCGCGAGTTGGACTTGCCCAATGCCTTCGAGTCGCCGCGCGACCTGGTGGTCGATCGGGCCGGCCTGCTCTGGTTTGGCGGTCACATCGGGCGCAATTTGATGTCCTTCGATCCAACCAAAGGGAAGTTCTCCGCTTTCTCCTTGCCTAGAGGCGGAGTCATCGAAAGTTTGGCGGCGGCCCGTGATGGCAAGATCTATTTCACCCTGCGCACCAGTAGCAAAGTCGGCGTCTTCGATCCGTCGAGCAAGGGTTTTTTGGAGATCGACACCGACCCCGGGAAAAGCCGGCCAGCCGGTATCGGGCTCGACAGCAAGGGTGATGTTTGGTTTGCCGACACCGAAAAAGGCACGCTAAACCGGCTCGATACGAGTATCGTGCCCAAACTCTGGTTGCGGTAATATTTTTTTTCCGAGGCTTTTGGTAGAGGCAGGAGGCGGGGTCTTGAAAACTGGTCATTGGGCAGCCGTCGCGGTTTTTGCGGTCGTGGCTTCGATCGCCGGGCTTGCGCTCGTGCCCAATCCGCTTTCCGCCCGCGTCCTCGCCGAAGCGAAATACCGCGGCTACCTCGCCTACACACCCGAAGAAGCCATCAGCATCGCTTACGGGCGCTGCACCGGATGTCACAACGCCGACAAGATACTCAAATATTGCGCGCGCTGCGGACCGCCTTTTATTGTGGTTGCGCACACGATGAAGAAATACGTCGAGCTGAGCAATCAGCAGCAACAAGTCTTCCGCCCCTTTTCCGATGCCGAAGCGGTCGCTATTGCCCAGGCATGGAATGCCATGGTGGGCAATTGGGAGGCCGGTTGGGGCGAGCACAACTTGAAGCGCCTGCTGCAGGGGGATGCGGCGCTAATTCGGCTGGCGGAGACTCCGCTAGACAAACGCCCCATCGAGGTCGCCCTCAAAGACAAAAGAGCCCCGGGCTCTTACAAAGAATAGCGGCGATTCGCCGCGGTTCAGCCGGCTGGTTCTGCGCCCGACTTGGTCGGTATTGATCAAGGTCACGCAAATGCGCTATTGCGCTGCAATATCCACGCGCAAACAATTGACATTCATCAAAGCCAAAGTGTAAAAACCCTGCAGCCATGTGTTGCAGTTTCAGTAGCGGTTTTTTTTCCAATCTTCGGCATTGAGAAGGGACGCGATATGAATTTGCTTTCAGGCGTCGTAACCCTCGCAGGAGCCTTGGCGCTGATGTCTGGCCCGGTTCAGGCTGCGGGAGGGGATGCGATATTCAAAAAGAACTGCGCCAGTTGTCATTACACGGATGGTCCGGCAAAAGAAAAAACCATCGCTGATCAACTGGCCAAAAAAGGCCCCGAGCTTTGGTATGCCGGAAGCAAGTTTCAGAAAGCGTGGCTCAGCGACTGGTTGCAGAAGCCCGTTCCGATTCGACCGCTGAAGTACAACTCGATCAAGGACAAAAACGCCGGGGACCATCCCAAATCATCGGCCGCCGATGCCGCCGCATTGACCGATTACCTGATGAGCTTGACCAGCCCCGCGGTCAAGGCCGGTGTCATACAACCCAAGGAATCGGTCCAGGGCCGCGCCATTTTCACCAAAAAAATGCCTTGCACCGGATGCCACACTTATCCCGCCAAGGGCCAAGCACAGGGCGGGCTGAGCGGGCCAACCCTGGTCGGTGCGGGCAAGCGGCTGAATCCAGATTGGATCAACGCCTATCTCGCCAATACCAAGACCTTTAAGCCGGTTCGCGACATGCCGGACTTTGCCGGTGTCCTGAACCCGAAAGACATCGAAAACGTGGCCGCCTTTGTGGCGTCTTTCCAATGACGCTCGGCCAAGCACGGAGGGATAGACTCGTGAAACGAATGGTTATTTTGCCGGCGCTGGCATTGGCCTGCGGTTTGGGCGCGGCCGGCTTGGCGCAAGCCGATGCGAAGCAGACCTTTGATTTCTACTGCGCGCAGTGTCATGGCACCGCGGGTGACGGCAAGGGAATCAACGTCACCAAGGACTTCGCCACGGATCCGCGCAATTTCACTAACAAAGAAGACATGGAGAAGCGTTCCGACGAGGATATCCGGAGCGTCATCAAAGACGGCGGACCAGCTATCAGCAAGTCGCCGCTGATGCCGCCCTGGGGCAACACGCTCAGCGCTGCCGAAGTTGACGAATTGCTCGCGCATATCCGAAAACTGTGTAATTGCAAGGGGAAAGCGAAGTAAGGGGAGCCGAAGGAGTGGGGTTCTGGAGCAGGGAGTTTCTGGCTGATGCGTTGATCTTTACCGGTTTGCTGGTCAACGCTTTGTTTGTCTGCTTGATCCTGTATTTCTACGTCTTTTAGCCTGCCGCTTGGGTGGACCGGGCGCGCCTTCGCGGTGAGGGGAGGCCCGGCACCCAATGCTCGCGTGGCCGCGGCGTAGTGCGGCGAATGAAGCCTAATGAGGGTGCTCGGGCGAGCCGCAACTCCGGTTTTCCTTCGCCATCAGATTGCGGCGTTTGCTGGGCGCTTTTGCGTGCCGCCAGCCGGGGGTGCGCGCGGGTGCAGCCACAAAGGGGAAAGTGATGAGTGCGAAGTTCGATGAAGCATGTGAGGCCAAGGATTGCGGACCTCCCTGGCTGGGGCCGGCTGTGTTTGGGGTAGTAACCCTCGCGCTGGCCGCGTTTTTTTATTGGTTCTTGAGGGCCTGACACCATGATCAAGCAACTGCTGCCCTTCCTTGTCGCGTTTGCTGTGTTTGCCCTGGTGTTCTTGGCGCTGGATTTTTCCATCATGAAGCTGCATGGACTGACGCTGATCTACAGCCATTAGTTCGCCCCCGCAAGGACACGCCGCGCCGGCCGCAAGGGGTGCGCAGGCGTGTTCTGGAACAGGAGTTGATTGTGCTGACACGTAACATCGCGTTTCTCTTGGGGCTGATCTGGCTGGCCTTGGCGGCAGCATTCGCGTTTCCGACGCCGGCCTCGGCTGCCGACGATGCGGCCAAGCCGGCCGCTACCGCCGCCGCAGCACCCGCCGCCCCGGCGGGAAATACCGCCGCCGATGCGGCGGCGGCGAAGCCGAGTTTTCCGCCCGCGCCCAAACTGACCGCCGCCGACTATCCGACCGTCAAAGGAGTGAATTCTCGGGTCGCGGTGTGGCTGATCGCGCAGCTGCACTTGTGGTTCGGCGCTTTTGTCGTGGCGGTGCCGATGTTCGTCTTCATCATCGAAGCCATCGGCATGTGGACGCGCGACCGGCGCTACGACAACATGGCCTATGAATTCATCAAGGTGAGCATCAGCGCCTACTCGCTGACGGCGATCTTGGGGGGCCTGCTTTGCTTCGGGCTGGTGCTTTTTTATCCCCATCTGTTCAACTACCTTGCGCTGATCTTCAAGGAGAGCATGTGGGCCTATGCCTTGCTGTTTTTCGCCGAGAGTGCGGTGCTGTACGTTTATTACTACGGGTGGCACTGGCTGCAGGGCGGAAACAAGAAATGGGTGCATCTCACCCTGGGCTTGCTGCTCAATGCCGTGGGTCTGCAACTGATGTTCCTGGCGAACGCCTGGACCACTTTCATGATGAGCCCGGCTGCCGTCGATGCCCAGGGCGTATTCAACGGCAATACTTGGGCAGCGATTCACAATTATTTGTGGAATCCGATCAATATCCACCGCGTGGTCGCGAACGTCGCTTACGGAGGCTCGATCGTCGGTGCTTACGCCGCCTTCAAGTTTCTCAGCGCGCAGAAGGCAGCCGAGCGCGCGCACTACGACTGGATGGGCTACAACGCCAACTTCATCGCCATTTCGGCGCTGCTGCCCCTGCCTTTTGCCGGCTATTACCTGACGGCGGAAATCTACGCTTATAGCCAGCAGATGGGCATTACGCTCATGGGCGGCGTGTTTGCCTGGCTGTTCATCATTCAAGCGGTGCTGATCGGCGCGCTGTTTCTATCGGCCAACTATTACCTGTGGTGCGGCATGGGGCGCAGCGAAGGTGCCCATCGCTACAATCCGAACATCAAGTACATCGCCATCGTCCTCGTCGGCGCTTTTCTGGTCTGGTTTACGCCGCACACGCTGGTGCTCACCAACTCGGAGCTCAAGGGGCTGGGCGGCCCCTATCACAAATACCTCGGGGCTCTGGGCATCATGCCGGCGAAAAATACCGCGGTGAATTTCCTGATTGTGTTTACCTTCCTGAGCTTCATGTTCTACCGGCGCGCCAACAAGATCGCCACGGTTCCCTGGGTTGGCGCCGGCAACGCCGCGCAAGTGGCGCTTTTCGGTGCCGGCCTCCTGAACATCGTCATATTGGGAGTCTATTACGGTTACTTCACCAATACCGTGTACAAAGTCGCGGCCTCGATTCCGCAGGTGCTGACCACGCTGGTCATCATCATCCTCAGCACGGTGATCGATTTCTTCATGTACAAAGGCGCCAAAGAAGTTGCGCCCTTGCGCTGGGGGCGCATGTCCGATCGCTCGCAGTATGCGCTGTTCCTCCTGGCGGTTGCGTTTACTTGGCTGATGGGATTGATGGGTTACGTGCGCTCCGGGATACGGCAGCACTGGCATGTCTCCAACATCTTCCGCGACGCCTCGCCCGATGCTTTCACGCCCGGCTTGGGATATGCGGCGAGCGTCGTGACCGTGGGGACGATCATCTTCATGGCCATGGTCATATTTGTGTTCTGGCTGAGCACGATCAGCGGCCGACATCCGGACGTCAAAGGCTATTGGAAGGAGCAGCCGGCATGATGATGTTCTTCAAGGTGGTCATTTTCAGTTTGCTGGTGATGGCCGGATTCTGGAGTTTCTCCAACTTCGGTATACCGCAGATTCGTCCGGAACCGCCGCCGCAGGAAGCCAAACTGGACCTCGGCGCCATGACCATGGATCAGTTCGTCGCTTTGGGGGCGAAGCTTTTCAACGGCAAGGGGACTTGCACGCTTTGCCACAATGCCATGGGTCGGGCGCCGATGTTGGATAAGGTTGCCGCGGTTTCCGCCGAGCGGCTGAAGGACGCGCGCTACAAGGGCGGTGCGAAGACGGTCGAAGAATATTTGCATGAGTCCCTGGTCAAGCCCTCGGCCTTTGTCGTCGCCGGCTTCGGCAAATCGGGCACCAACGACACGGAAAGTCCGATGCCCGACGTGACCGGGGGAGGGATCGGGCTCAACGAGTCCGAGGTCAAGGCGGTGGTCGCTTATCTGCAGGATTCGAGCGGCGGCGAAGTGACCGTAGAAATTCCGAAAATGGACGCGCCGGCTGCCGCTGGCGATGCCGCAAAGGCCGACGAAGCACCGCTCAAGACACCCGAGGCCATCGTCGCCAAACACGGCTGCGGAGCCTGTCACGTCATCGGCGACCAGGCCGGAACGATCGGACCCAGCCTCAAGACCATAGGCGCCTCGAAAAACAAGGAATACCTGCGCCAGGCCATCATCGACCCGGATGCCGTGGTCGCCAAAGGGTACGCGCCGGGCATGATGCCCAAAACCTACGGCGAGCAGATGAAGGCATCGGAACTGGAGCTTTTGGTGAATTATCTC
Source organism: uncultured Alcaligenaceae bacterium (assembly GCA_964517465.1). GTDB lineage: Bacteria > Pseudomonadota > Gammaproteobacteria > Burkholderiales > Casimicrobiaceae > JACPUX01. The sequence goes on along the minus strand of CAZFEK010000013.1, from coordinate 54,733 downwards.
GCGGGGCAGAAGAAATGAACTCCACACCGAAGCGCCGCATCCCCCGTTTATTGCAGTTGGTTTTGGTGATCGCCGGGGTTTATTTCGGTTTCATCGTGTTCTTCGACTTCGTCTTGGGGCAACTCATTCCCAAGAGCCTGCTCACCATGTACATGGTTTTTGTGGTGGCGGGCGCGCTGATGGTCTTCACGTTCACCGAAGAAGGCGCGCGCGAACTGGTGGCTCCGATCAAAGGTTTGGTCGAAGATCCGTCGAAAAAACTCCTGCGCAACGTCGTCTTCGTCATCCTTCCATTGCTGGGCGGGCTCTACATCTACTTCAGCATGTCGCCGAGCTACGAGGCGCCGGTGGAATTGCGCACCATCCACCCTGCGCCACCGGGGAAGTTCAAGGCCTACGGCAAGAGCTACAACCTCACCACGCTCGAAAACCCTTATCGGAAATTCGAAAAGGAAGATCCTGAGAAATTCAAGGCTCTGGTCAACGAGGGCGGTAACGTCTACATCAAGAACTGCCAGTACTGCCACGGCGACAAGCTCGACGGAAAGGGACCCTACGCGGCCGGGCTGAACCCGACGCCGCTCAATTTCCAAGACGTCGGCACCATCGCGCAGCTCCAGGAGTCCTTCCTGTTCTGGCGCATCGCCACTGGCGGGCCGGGCCTGCCGGGCGAGGCCGCGCCTTGGATTTCATCCATGCCGGTATGGCAGGACTTCCTTACCGAAGATGAAATCTGGAAGGTAATTCTCTTCCTGTACAACTACACCGGCAGGCAACCGAGGTCCTGGGCAAATGAATAATCGGCATTCTCGCAAGTCGAAACTGATGCTGGGCCAGGCGGTCCTAGCCATGACCTTGGCGCTGGCGGCGTTTGGTATGGCCAGCGCGAAACCGGGCGCCGCCGACAAGGGCAAAGTGGTCTATGAAAAACGATGCACTTGGTGCCATGGCGCCGATGGGGACGGCGCGGGTGCGTCCAAGGATTTCCTCAATCCGCCGCCTCGGGACTTCACCTCGGGGAACTATAAGATCAAATCGTCCGTTTTCGACGACATGGTTCCCAGCGACGACGACGTGTTCCGCATGATCCGCGACGGTATGCCGGGTACCGCCATGCCCGGTTGGAGCGATATCCTGAGCGAACAGGAGATGTGGGATCTGGTGGCCTACGTCAAGACCTTTGCGCAGTACGACAAGCCCCCTGCGAAGCTGGTCGATTACGGCACTCAGGTATCCAGTTCGGCCGAGAGCATAGAAAAAGGCAAGAAGCTGTTTGAAGACGGCGATCGGTGTGTCGAATGCCATGGAAAATCGGGCAAAGGCGTCTTGGCGAAGCGCTTGAAGGGCGACGGAGGCGAGCGCACCTGGCCGCGCAATTTGACCAAACCCTGGACCTACCGCGGCAGCGCCGATCCGAAAGACATCTTCACCCGCATTTCGACCGGCATACCTGGAACCGAAATGCCCAGCTTTTCCGATCCCAAGAGCAGCAAGAAGCTCTCGATCGAAGAAGCCTGGCATGTGGCCAATTATGTCGCCTCGCTGGCCAAGACCGGCTTGGCGGTGGATCCCAATAATACCGTGGTCAAGGCCGACAAAACGGCAGGGGATCTGCCGGCCGATGCGAAAGACGAGCGTTGGAAGAAGGCTGTGCCGACCGCCTTCTATCTCGTGCCCCAGATCATCGGCAAGGAGCGGTATTTCACTCCGTCCAACGACACCATGGTGGTGCGCGCGCTCTACAACGACAAGGGCGTGGCCATCCTGCTCGAATGGGACGATCGCACCCGCAGCATCCCAGGGGACGATGCGGCGGAAAAAATTGGCGATCCGCCGCTCACCGAAGACGGTGTCGCGATCCAGCTTCCCGTGGTCATTCCGTCCGATATGCAGAAGCCGTATTTCGGCATGGGGGACGCGGCCCATCCCGTCAATATCTGGCACTGGAAGAGCGGCAGCAAAAGCGACGGCGAGACGATTGCGCTGCTCAACAGCCGCGGATTCAAAGAAATCGAGAAACGCGATGCGAAGGCTGCAGGCTTGCAGGCCAAAGGCAGCTACGAAGACGGCACTTGGCGCGTGCTGATACAAAGGCCGCTGACGACCCAAGAAACCGACCGCGACATTCAATTTGTCGAAGGCAAGTTCATACCCATCGCATTTGCCTCCTGGGACGGCAGCAACAACAGCGAAAAAGGGTCCAAGCACACCATGACCACCTGGTATTGGCTGCTGATCAAGCCCGACACGGGGGCGAAGCCGCTGATTGCGGGCGTGATCGTGGCGCTGCTGATCGCCGGTTTGCTCTTGTGGTGGGCTCGCAACGCTGCCAAAGCGGCGGCAAGAACCTGAGTCGGGGGCCTCATGGAAACACTTCCACCTCGAAAAGGCGCCATCACCAAGCTCTTCGGCGCCATCTTGATCATGCTGGGCGTGCTGGATAGCTTGCTTACCCTGCGTGGCGGTGTTCCGGCCTATGAGTTCCTGATGTTGATTTTTCTGGGGGCGGGGGTCTTCGCCCTGGGTGCCATACGCAGTCTCGAACGGAATGGGGGCGTCGAATCGGTGGGTCGCTGAACGGTGTTGCGCAAGAGCGCAGGGGCGATGAGTACTCCTTGACATTCGTCAAGGTCGAATACGCGATTTGCAGTAGAGGTGTGTAAACTTCGCAGAGTGCGACATCTTGTCGCAGCTTGGCGAACCAGGCCGTTTGACGACGGCACTCGACGGTTGGAAGGCGGCGCCGGGCGTGCAATGAAATGGCTGGAGCAAGATGAGTGAGCGAGCGTGTGGTCGTGTCGTGCCGATGGCAGGTGAAGCAGCGATCGGCTGAACCGACCCTGTCTCTGGGGTTTGGCGGTTCTTGAACAGGGGAACGATGATGGAAGCGAAAGGCAAGTACAGAGTCGTGATGTTGGGTGCGCTCGCCGCCGCGTGTTGGCATGCGACTGCGCCCATGGCGGCAGAAAAAGCGGTGATTCCCGGCTGGCAGAACGCCAAGCAGGAATTCACCGATGCTCCGCTGCAAGACCCGATGCTTTTGTACGCATCGGGCGGCTTGGACGGCAAGGTGGCGGTGATCGGCATTCCAAGCTTTCGCACCTTCCGCCATATCGACTGCGGCGTCGATTTGCACGAGAACGTCTTTAGCGGCCTGCCCGCGGGCAACAAAAACGGCTCGCCCGACGGCAAGTTCATGTACGTCAACGACAAAGGTGCCAACACCATCTGCGAACTCAATCTGCAGACGGGTTTCATGGAACGCATCATCGCCCTGCCTTTCCCCTTCGGCGTGCATCACATCACGCTGAGCAAAGACGGCAAGCACCTCTTCAGCACCGGCGAGTACACCGGCAAGATGGCCAAAACGGAAATCGCCAGCGGCAAGACCGAAGTGATCGACTGGGGTCCTTCGCCCAGCGCGCCGGACTATCTTGACGCCAGTAAGGACGGCAAGTACGTGTTTGCCGGTAACTATTACCACTCGACCGTGGGCGTTTTTTCGACCAGCCCCTTCAAGCTGGTCAAAGAAATCCCGGTGGGCAAGAACCCGCATGGCGTCGACGCCATTCCGGAAGGCACGATGGTTCTGGTGAGCGACAAGCTCTCGGCGACCATGACCATCATCGACACCGAGAAGCTGGCGGTGAAGAAAGTTCTGCCGACCTGTGCCGGCCCGCTGCACTCGGTGATGGACGTGTACAACAAGGATGGCGGCGCTTATCGGCCGGGCATCGACAAACCCGAAGGGCTCACTTCGAAATATGCCTATGAGAGCTGCTTCGTGGCCGATGCCAACGTCAAGGTCGACCTGAAGAAGCTCGAAGTGGTGGACGAGATCCCCACCCACTATCGTACCGGCCACATTTCGATATCCGCCGACAACTCTTATGTGATGGCATTGAACAAGTTCTCCACCGGTCTCTTCAGCCCGACCGGCATCGTGTATCCGGTGAACTTCGAAATGTGGGATGCGCGTGAAAAGAGCCCGACCTATGGCAAGACGCTCAAAATCACGCCGGTGGACGGTGAGCCGCATAACGCCAAGAGTTTGATGTCCTATCTGGTGAAAGACTGGACCCGCGGCGAAGCCGAGCGCGGCGGACTGCTCAAGGCAGGCAATACTCCGGTGCTCGATCCGGCTCACCGGGCCAAGGTCAAGCGCTACATCATCCCGAAAGACAACACCGCTCCGGGCGTGAAAGTGGTCAACGGCGTGAAGGAAGTGCACATGAAGGCCTTCAGCTATGGCTACATTCCGCGTCAAGTGCGCGTGAACAAGGGGGACCGCGTGCGGCTCTACGCCACCAACATCGACAAGGCGGCCGGCATCACCAAGAACCCGGACGTAACCATGGGCCTGGTCATTTACGGACCCTACGGCTTGCGCACCAACATGGATTTGCCGCGCGGCGTCACCGCGGTGCATGAGTTCACTGCCGATGTGGCCGGCGAATACGAGATCTTCTGCTCCCACTTCTGCGGCCCCTTGCACCTCGAAATGCGCGCCACCTTCTTCGTCGATGATCCGAAGAAAGGCCAGTCCAACTTGGCCGTTGGCGAGTACGACGAAGCGCAGAAGGTGGCAGGTCTGCTGGAAGAAGGGCAGATTACCATTGCCGAACGCGTCAAGGCTCAATAGGTTCTCGTGATGCTCATTTGAATCCCCGAGCCCTTCCGAGGGAGGGCTCATCCACGTGGGAGAAGTGCGATGAAACACAATTACTTGAAGACGGCTTTGACGGCGGCGGGCCTGGGCCTGTTCCTGGTTTCCGCTTCCGGAGCTTGGGCTGCGGAAACCAAGGAAAAGCGGTGCACTGCTGGGGGCGTGAAGGTGGAATGCCCGACGCAAAGCGACGCGGCGGTCAAGAAAGCGGCCGAATCCTTCGGTAAGGAAGCGACCGACCATGAAAAAGGCAAAGGCGGCAGCACGTATGGCGTAGCGCCCTTTGACTATCTTACCGGCGTTGGCAAGCGGGCCAACAGCGACCTCAAGACCTACAAGACCGAAAGCGGCTACGGCGAAGCCAAGGGCTCCTACAAGACCGAGCTCTGGGATCGCGTCAAGAAGCCCGCGCCGGGTGCCGAAGCCTATGACCAATGGGTGCACAACTGGTCGCCGAAGTTCGACACGACCTTGGTGGCGGGCACCGATCCCAATCATGGCAAAACTTATTACTACTCCTACTGCGTCGCTTGCCACGGCTGGATGATGCACGGTGACGGGCCCAGCGCGGTTGAACTGAACCCGCGTCCGCGCACGCTGACTCGCGGCGACTACATGAACAAGAAGACCAACCTGGAGCTTTTTGCCGTGATCAAGGGTGGCGGCGAGGCGGTTTCCTTGTCCTCGTCCATGCCGGCTTGGGGCAATGTTCTGCAAGATCAGGACATTTGGAACATCGTGGCCTTCATTCGCGCCATGCAAGATGTCAACCCGCCCAAGAGTGTGGCCGAGTATCTCGGTCCGAAATCCACCTTCAAACCGATCAAAGGGGACGTCAATCCCCTGAACGCAACCGCCAGCGCCGAGTTCAAGGAAGTGCAGGAGACCATCGAGTCCGACATGGCGGGCCGCGGCGGCACCGCATTGGTGGGCGGCGGCTTTGTGGAAGGCGGCAACCGCGCCAAACCGACCGACATCAAGCTGAAAGTCAGCAATTGAGAGGCCGCCGATCTGGCAGAACGCAGGGAGGTCGGTTGGCTGCCTGAGCCGGCCGGTCGGCGGATGCAGCACCAAGGGGCACACCAGGTCGCCAGCGATCCTGCGTGTGCCTTTTTCATTGACGGGAACTTGCAAGCGCAAAAAACCTGCCTCTGGTTCGCGCCAGAGCCAGAGTCTGCGCTTGTCAGCAGAACCGTGGGATAGGCGAAAGGACGGGAAGGTGAGCCCTGAAGCGGTCCGCGAACCAAGCGCTAGGGACGAAAAGGCGGCCATGGCAGTGAAACCCCACGCCCGGATATTGGTCGCGCTCGACTCCTCGGATCACGCCAACGCTGCATTGCGCAGCGGTCTGGCTTTGGCCGCACTGAATCCGCAAGCCGTCCTTACCGGCGTGCATGTGTTTGCCGCCAAGCTGCATGATCGCCGTTTCCGCCAGATGGAGGGCGGTTTGCCGGAGCAATTCCGCGAAGAAGAAGAATTGGAACGACAGCGCGTGGTGCACGAGGATCTGATCACCCGAGGCCTGTCCATCATCAGCGACTCGTATCTCGATCAGGCGGAGAACGCCTGCCGCGCCTTGGCTCTGCCCTTCCGCCGCTGCTCCCGAGAGGGCAAGAATTACCGGGAGCTGGCGCTGGAGGCGAATTCAGGAGCCTACGACCTTTTGGTGCTGGGCAGCTTGGGTCTGGGGGCGACCGCAGCCGCTCGTCTGGGCACGGTGGCCCGGCGCGTGTCGCGGCGGGCAAACATCGACACCCTGGTGATCAAAGAACCGAACCGGGAAGTGCCAGCCGGTCCCATCGTCGTTGCCGTAGATGGCTCGCCCAAGTCCTTCGGCGGCCTGGTCACCGCGCTGCACCTCGCTCAGAGTTGGTCGGCGCCGATCAAGGTGGTGGCCGCTTTCGACCCCTATTACCACTATGTCGCGTTCAACCGCATCGCGGGGGTGCTCTCCGAGCAAGCGGGGAAAGTCTTTCGTTTCAAAGAACAGGAAAAGCTGCACGAAGAAATCATCGATTCGGGGCTGGCGCGCATCTACCAGAGCCACCTCGGTATCGCCGCGCAAATGGCCAAGAACCTGGGGGTGGAGGTGGAGACCGAACTCCTCGCCGGCAAACCGCAGGATGCCATCGCCCAATACGTGCGCAAACGGCAAGCGTCGCTTCTGGTGCTTGGCAAGCTGGGCATTCACGCCGATGCGGAGCTGGACATCGGCGGCAATGCCGAGCAACTGCTCGAAAGCGTCGACTGCGCCGTCTGGCTCAGCAGCCGCGAATACGTTCCCGACATCGATCTGGTCAGCGAGCTCACCGTGTCCTGGACCCACGAAGCGGAAGCGAAGATGGAGCGCGTTCCCTCTTTCGTGCGCAATATGGCGCGCATGGCGATCCTGCGCTACGCGCAAGAGCGCGGCCACACCGTCATTACCCAGAAGATCGTCGATGAAGCCACGGCAGCTTTGATGCCCAGGCATGCAGAAGAGTCCTTGGGCGAAGTCGTGGCTGCCCACGATGCCGGAGAACTGCGGTCAAAAGAGGCATCGATTCTGCGCTGGTCGGAAGACGCAACTTCTCTGCTGCGCGGCATCGCGGACCTGGCGGTGCGAGGCAATCTCAGCATGCGTGCCGAAAAGAAGGCGCGAGAAGACAAGAGCCCGAGCGTGGAGGCGAGGCATTTGCGCTTTTTCCTCGACGCCCAAGAGCCTAAGCCCGATGCTGAGGTCGAGGCGGGTATTCCTGAGCCTTCTTGGCACGCCGCCGCGCTCGCCCGCCTGATGCGAGTGCCCGAGGGTTTCATGAGGGACGGTGCCAAACGCACCATCGAGACCTATGCCCGGGAGAACGGCCAGTGGGCGATCACCTTGGAGGTGGCCGAGGCCGGCTTGAAGCGGGCGCGCGAGGCGATGGAAGAGCGTTTGCGCAGCGAGAAAAAGGGAGCGCCGCGCACTGCCGGTAAATGCCCCTTCGCCCATGGGGCCGGCGCTAAGCCGGAGCCGGATCGCGGGGGCGGCCGTGGCGAGTCCGCCTAGGGAAACCCCGAAGCGCGGTCGCGAGCGAACCGAGAGCAGCGCGCCCGGAGCGCGGCGACGCGAGACATCCAATGGATAAGCGAGAGGCGAGCGCGGCTCAAGGCAGCAAAGGACTCGCACAGCCGCCGGTCCGGCGCTTCCCGGGTGAGGCGAGCGCGGCGGCGAATCCGCTCTACCTCCTCGCCATCAACCTGACTCAACGCTGCAACCTCGCTTGCGCGCATTGTTACATGGACGCGCGAACGCTGCGCGAAGGTGCGCCTGACGAAATCAGCAGTGGTGAAGTGCGGGCGCTGCTCGACCAGATTGCGGCCCGCAGCCGGGACACCATGGTCGTGTTGACCGGCGGCGAGCCGCTTCTGCGCGGCGACCTCGAAGCCCTGCTTGCACACGGTGCCGCGCTGGGCCTGGCCATGGTGATCGGAAGCAACGGCCTGGGGCTGAGCAGTCAGCGTGTTGCCGCGTTAAAAGCGGCCGGTGCGATGGGCATAGGCATTAGCTTGGACTCGCTCAGACCCGAGCAGCATGACGCTTTTCGAGGCTTGCCCGGCGCATGGCAAAAGACGCTCGATGGAATCGAGGCCTGCAAGCGTGAAGGCTTGCCGTTTCAGATTCACTTCTCGGTGACGGAAGCCAACGCGGCAGAGTTGCCGTCAATGATCGATTTCGCGCGTGCCGTCGGTGCTCGGGTGCTTAATGTTTTTTTTCTCGTCTGCACCGGCCGCGGCGAGCAAATGTCCGACATCAGTCCCAAGACCTACGAGCGCGTGCTCGAGCAACTCGTTCGCGCCCAGGAGGGAAGCAAAGACCTGCTCATCCGCGCCCGTTGCGCACCGCACTTCAAGCGCATCGCTTATCAGCGCAACCCGGCCTCGGCGCTTACTCGGGCCGCCGGCTACGAAGGCGGAGGTTGTCTGGCCGGCATCCATTACGCCCGTATTTCGCCGACTGGCGAAGTCACCGCCTGTCCTTACATCCCGCTATCCGAAGGCAACGTTCGCGAGCGCGCTTTCTGGGACATCTGGGACAACTCGGAGCGCTTTTTGCTTTTGCGCCGGCCGCAGCTCGAAGGCAAATGCGGCGCGTGCGAATACCGTCTGCTCTGCGGCGGTTGTCGGGCGCGCCCCTTGGCGCAAGGGGACGGTTTGATGGCGGCGGATTCCTGGTGCGATTATTCGCCTCAGGCAGGCGAGGCGGTCGAGCCGCTGCGAGAAACGCCGAGCAACATCACTTGGACTGCGGAGGCGGAGGCTCGCCTGGCACGGGTTCCGGGTTTCTTGCGCAAGATGGTCAAACAGCGCGCGGAGAATTATGTGCGCGAGATCGGCCAAGAAGTTGTGTGCGCCGAACATTTGGCGACCTTGGCGGCGAAGCGTTTTGGCGATGCCGGCCCGCCGCGGCCAGGGGCCAAAGACGAGGTGCTGACCAAGCGCGCCGACGAAACGAGTTCGAGCTCGCCGGCCGTGCCGCTGCCCTGGAGCGAAGAGGCCCGCGTTCGCCTGGCCGCCTTGCCCTCGTTCTTGCAAGAAGGCCTGCGGGCCATCGCTGAAGAGTTGGCTCGCGCCGAGGGGCGATTGGAAGTCAACGTCAAGCTCTTTGAACGCCTTTTGGCCGAGCCTGCAGAGCAGCGCACGATGCATTGGCAAGACGAAGCCAGGCAGCGCTTGACCGATTTTCTTGCGACCAAACCCGGCGGTGTTCGCCTGTTCGTTTCGACGGCCCTGGAAGCTGCGGCCGAGGATTCTGCTCGGCGCCGGCGCGGGGCAAGGGTGGAAGCGGGTGACGCGCAAGCGGCCATCGATCGTTTGTCCGGTGGCGTCGAGTGGAGCCCGGAGGCTCTGGCGCGCGTTCTGGCGGCGCCGGATTTCATTCGCGCCGGCATCAAAAAAGCGGCCGAATTTGGCGCTCGGCGAGAGGGCCTGGCGCGCATCGAGCCCGATGACCTCACCCGGTTTCGCAACCGGGCGATGCTGCGCGCGGTGCAGCGCATGAAGGGCTTCGGCATGACCGAGCTGAGCTTCGACGCTTATCCGATCGCCAAAGAGCGCGTGCCGCGTCTGCAGGGCAATGCGGAAGCGGACAAACGCTTTGCGGCGATTCGGGACTTCGTCGTCAAGCGCCCGGAACCGGGCGACACCCTGGGTGCCGAGCTCATCGCCCAAATGCGCGCCGAGCTTGCGACCAATGAAAAGAAGAAACCGCAGCGAAACGAGCCGCCTTCGGTGGTGGGGCCCGATGAAACGGTATGACGTTCTGGTCGTCGGCGGCGGCATTTCAGGCCTCGCCTCGGCTTGGTGGCTCGCGCGCAGCGGACTTTCGGTCGGCGTGTGGGAAGCGGATGAGCGGCCGGGCGGGAAAATCCAGACCACGCGCCAGGGCGCTTTTGTCACCGAGCGCGCGGCCTCCATGGTGCTCAATTTCCGGCCCGAAGTCAGCGAACTCGTGGCGGCGGCGGGTCTGGAGCCTTTGAAGACGCGGCGCCAACCCGCCGCCGAAGCGCGGCGTTATCTCTTGCATTGCCAAGGCTTGCAAGCGCTGCCGATGCGGCCCGCGGCTTTGATCGCCTCGCCGATTTGGAGTTTGAAGGGCAAGTTGCGCCTGCTTGCCGAGCCCTTCGTGTGGTCCAGTGCGCGAGCCGGCGAAACGGTGAGCCAGTTCATCACCCGGCGCCTGGGCAAAGAAGTGCTCGACAAAGCCATGGAGCCGTTTGTTGCGGGAACGCTGGCCGCAGACCCGGATCAGACCTGTGCCGTTTCGGCGCTCCCTCGCCTGGTTGCGCTGGAGAGGCGCTTCGGCAGCCTCGCCGTGGGCATGCTGGCCAGCAGAATGCTCAAGCGCCGCGCGGCAAACAGCAGCGAGGTTTTTTCTTTTCAAGGCGGCATGAGCGCGCTGGTCGATCGCTTGGCGGCCAATCCCGGAATCGGCCTGGTGACCGGCTGCACGGTGCGTGAGCTGATGCAAGATGGCGTCGACTGGCGCGTCACCGGGAGCACGGCCTTGGGCGAACAGGAGGCAATGGCCAGAGAAATCATCGTCGCCGCGCCGGCGCCCGCTGCGGCGGGTCTGGTGCAGGAGCTCGACGAAGAACTGGCCGGCCTGCTGCGCGGCATCGAATATGCACCGCTTGCTCTGGTGCACACGGGTTTCGCGCGTGAGGCCATTGCCCACGCCCTCGATGGCGCCGGGTTTCTGGCGCCTCGGGCGGAAAGCGCGGTGCTGACCGGCAACTTGTGGATGAGCAGCCTTTTTCCCGACCGGGCTCCGCCGGGCGGCGCGCTGGTCACCTCTTACCTCGGGGGCGCGCGCTTTCCCGGCGCGATCGACTGGAGCGAGGAGCAACTCCTCGACCAGACCTTGCGCACTTTGCGCCCTCTGCTGGGGATTCGCGGTGCGCCCGAGATGCTGCGCATCGACCGTCACCCCCAGGCTTTGCCGCTCTATCACGGGGCCTACGCGCGGCGGATGCTGGCGATCGACGCACGGCTCAAGGGCCTGGCTGGCCTGCATCTGGAAGCGAACTACCGCGGCGGCGTCTCGGTGCGCGACCGGTTGGCCCGCGGGCACGCGCTGGCGCAGCGGATACTCAGCGCTCGGCACTGGGCCGCCCGGGATACCGACGCGACCCGCGCCAAAGGCGAAACGGCGGTAGCCGGTTCGGCCTAAAAAAATTCGGCGCGCCCTATTTCGGCGCCGCTTTCTCGTCCTCGCCCAGGCGGTTCATGCCCAGCAGCAGGGTGTTGACCAGTTCTTCCTCGACATCGATGATCTTCTTCACCCGGTTGGTGCGGGCGAAATAGGCGCGCTGCGCGCGATCTTTGTCGCCGATGGTGAGGATATGCGGCATGGTCTGGCCCTCTTGCAGCACGCTGATCTGAAGCAGCGGGTTGGCGAGGCCATAAGGCGCCAAATCACTCGCCTGCTCATTGACGAAGGCCTTGATTTCACTGTTTCTCACCGCATAGAGCAGTTCCAGCGTCTTGGCCATCGATGCGCGCCCGGGCGTCGGCTCGACCAGGTTCCAGCGGGCGCGATCTTGCTCGACCACGACCCTGGGTTCGCCGCGTTTGGCGATTTCCACGCGGCGCATCTTGACCGGGTCGAAATCGAGTATGGTCTTGTCGCGCAGAGCATAGGCGTCTTTGCCGGTCTCTTTCTTCAAGTCCGAGTGGACGCGGAACACTTCTGGGCGCCCTTTGAACATCAGGTAGGCGATGTTGTGCGTGGGGCCTTTTTCTCCCAGGACCATGACCGTTTCCGCGCCAGCCGTTTTGATACCCATTTCCACGTCCCGCTCGCCAAAGCCCAGCTCGGCAAGTTTCGCCGGATCGGCGGTGGTGAACAGAATGGCGTCTTTGCGCGCGGTGACTACGTTGTGGAGCAGCTTCTCGATCGCTTTGGCGTCTCCCGGCGCATTCAGCGGCTGGGTCAGTTGCCAACCCTCGGGCGAGCGCTGGGCGCGCAATTCGAACTTCTCGGCCGGCCGGCTGATCCAGAATTCCTGGATGTCTTTCACCGCGATCGGCAGGAGCTTGAGCTCCGCCTCGCGTGCTTCCTTGACGGTTTCCTGGCGCTGGTCGAAAAGAAAAAAGCCGCCGGCCAGGCCGATCAATACGATGACCCAAAACAGCGTCTTCTTGAATAAACTCACGCCGCTCGCCTACGGCGCGCGGCGACGGCGACGCCCAGCGCCAGAACCAGCGTCGGCACGATCACCACCGACACCCAGAAGACCACGCGCGCCTGCACTGCGGTGAGCATCAGAGGCGACAAGCCCGGTTCCTTCTTGCGTATGGAAATCAGGATGTGCTCTTCGGCCAGCCAATTGAGCGTGTTGAGCATGAAATCCCGGTTTCCAGCGGTCTTCAAAAACTTGTTGCTGGCAAAATCGGAGTCGCCGACCACCACGATCTTGCCCCAAGTCTGAATGCCTTCCGGGGCGGAGTTCTTGGTGCCCGGGCTCGCTGCTTCGACGGCCGCGACAGCGACGACGCTGATCGGTCCGCGAGTGTGCCGCTCCGGGTCGAACTGTTCGTCTTCTTTGCTGAGCTTGCTGCGCGTGGTCCAGCTCTTATCGCTGGTCAAAGCCAGTTGATACCGGCCCTTGGCGGGATCCTCGGCAATTTTCACCGAGCGCGCGATGGGGAAGAAGGTGGCCAGCTCGAAGTCCTGGGTTACCGGGTGGTTCTTGTAGTAGGCCACCACCACCGGCATGAGGAAGTTTGCGCCATAAACTTGGCTCATCTTGTCGATGATCAAATCGCCACCCACCTCGAAGCCGAAAGTTTGCAAATGCGCGGTTAATGCCGGCGCACCTCCGGGATCGAGCAGGTAAAGCACGCGGCCGCCGCGTTTCACGAAGGCGCCGAGCTTTTCGATCTCGGCCGGCACCAGATCACCCTCCGGCCCGGCCACCACCACCACGGCCGCGTCATCCGGAACGCGCTCAGCGCTCATCAGAACCAGCTCGCGCACTTGATGGTTCTCCGCCTGGATGGCATCGCGCAGGGTGCTGTAGCCGCTTTCCTCTTGGCTATCGATGCGCTTTTCGCCATGGCCCTTGAGGAAATAGAACACCTTGGTGTCTTTGGCCACCAGCTTGATCAGCGCATTGGTGAGCTTGTTCTCGGACTCCGTGCCGAGCGTTTCCTTGCGGTCGCGGTACTTCAGCAGCGTGGTCCGGTAAGAGGTCACGCCGTGTTTTACCGCTTCGCTGGGATCGCGATCCGGGTCGATGAAACGAAAGGTGAAGTTGGGCGAGTGATAGGCATACTCGCTCAAGAGGTCTTGCATCGCCTGCCGGGTGCGCTCATCGCTGCGGTAAAAAGCCAGCGCCTCGACCTCGCCGGGCAGCGTCTTCAGGATCTTGATGGTTTGCGCCGAGAGCGTGTAGCGCGCGTCGGCGGTGAAATCGAGCCGCAGCTTGTACTTGATCGACATGACGCCGATCAGTGCAACGATCACCAGGAATACCGCGCTCATCACCGCCGTGTTGAGCGCGTATTTGGTCGATCGCTGGGCGATGAAGCCGCGAATCTCGGGAAAGTAAACATAGAAGAAGAAGAGCAGGAGCAAGAGCCCCACCCAAATCATGGTCACCGGCAGGTTGCCCATGGCGCCGGTGATGGCGTAGGTAATCAATCCGGCGATCACCAGAAGGGCGGCCAGAAGCCCCAGAGGCAGAAAAAAACCTTTGCGTTGCATCATCGCCACCGATTGGTTTCTAGACTGCGCAGGGTCAGGAACAAAAAGACGCCGATGAAGGCAAGGTAGTAGATGATATCTTCGGTATCGATCACGCCTTTGGCGAGGCTGGTGACGTGTTCGTTGATCGAAAGATAGCCCAGAACCTGGCCCATACCCGCCGAGACCAAAGGCACCGAATAACTCATCAGCCAGAAGAAAAACAGGACGGCAAAAGAAATCGAGGCGGACACGATTTGATTTTCGGTGAGCGAGGAAGTGAAGATGCCCAGCGAAATGGCGGCAGCGCCCAGCAGAACGAGTCCCAAGTAGCCGGTGAGTATGGGTTTGATTTCCGGCTCGCCGAGCATTACTACCATAACGGGGTAAGCAGCGGTGAGCAGAATCATGGCGAGCAGCACGGCGAGGCAAGCGAAATATTTGCCCAGCACCACGTCGATGTCATTGACCGGAAAGGTGAGCAAGAGCTCGATCGTTCCTGATTTCTTTTCTTCGGCGAAAAGGCGCATGGTGATGAGCGGCGTCATCAGGAGCAAGATGATGCTGATGCTCCCGAAAAGCGGGCGGATCACGGTTTCGTTGATATTGAGAAGCTGATATTGCCGGGCCAGCATGGGGTCCGACTGAGCCTGAAAGCTCACCACCGAAAAGGTCGCCAATAGGTTGTAAAAAAAGTATCCGGTCATCAAGAGGAACATCACGATGACCACGTATACGGTGAGCGAGCTGAAATAGGATTTCAGCTCGCGCTGCAAAATGATGCCGACGCTGCGCGGGCTCATTGCGCTGTCCTCCGGTCGATTTCTTGGCCGGGGGCGGACTTTGCGCACAAGCCTCGCCCCAACCCCCGCCCTGCAGACCCAGACGACCGCCGCGCTCGGACGCTGCCCCCAAGGGCGAGGATTCTGCGCGCCCCTGGGGCGGCCTGGCGGATCGCGTTCATGCCTCCTCCTGGGTGACGAGTTCGATGAAGATGTCTTCCAGGCTGGTCTCGATGGGCCGCATCTCGAGCAGGTCCCAGCGATTGCGTTCGATCAACGCGCTGATGCCCTGGCGACCCCGTTTTTCGTCGGCGAAAGCGACCACAAAGCCGGCGCTTGCTCCGGCGGCGGGTTCGGTGCTGCAACTGGCCACGCCGGGAAGGTCCGCCAGGGCGCGCGCAATCGTTCCGGCGTCGCCCTCGATGCGCAGATAAACCTTGCGCGCGCGCTGCGCAGCCAAGTTCTCGGGGCGATCGATCGCCACCAGCTTGCCCTTGTTGATGATGATCACGCGCTCGCAAAGCAGGCTCACTTCGGGGAGGATGTGCGTGCTGAGTATGACCGTGTGGCGACCGGCGAGCTCTTTGATGAGCTTGCGGATTTCTTTGATCTGCTTCGGATCGAGTCCTACCGTCGGTTCATCGAGAATCAGTACTTCCGGCTCGTTGACCAGCGCCTGCGCAATGCCCAGGCGCTGTCGGTATCCTCGCGAGATGGCGCGAATGAGCTTGTGCGAGACCTCGCCAAGGCCGCAGTCATCGGTGACGCGCGCCACCTTGCCGCGGATCTCTTTGGCGCCAACGCCTTTGATGGCGGCGACAAAACGCAGGTAATCATCGACCCGCATGTCTTCGTACAAAGGCACCCGCTCGGGCAAATAGCCGATGCGCTGGCGCACCCTCAGGGAGTCTTCGAAGCAATGAAAGCCAGCCACACGTGCGGTGCCGCTGGTGGCCGGAAAGAAGCAGGTGAGAATGCGCATCACCGTGGTTTTTCCGGCGCCGTTGGGTCCGAGAAAGCCGAGGATTTCTCCCTTGCCGACGGTGAAGCTGATGTCGTCGACGGCGCGAAAGCCGCCGTAATCTTTGGTTAGGTGTTCAACTTCGATCATTTGACGTGAGCGTTGCGGAGCGGAGCACCCGTTTCCTTTTCCCGCGCTGGGCGGGAGAGGGGCTGGGATGAGGGAAGGAGCCTAGGCGAATTCATGTTTCCCGGTGGCCGTCGTCAGGCCCGTATGACGCAATCCAAAGGCGCTACATCCCTGCTGCACCAAGGCCTTCCGGTCCGCTGCGGCTGCGCGCAAACCGGCCGTCGGCGAAGTTTCGGGTTCACCATGGATGCTTAGGGTCCAAACAAGATGGCAGCTGCTAGGCGCCCGCCACTGCCTTCTGCTGCAGGGTTTCCCTGGCCAGGCGCAATTTTGCTGCCGGCACTGTAGCGGGTAAATGGCAGCCGAGCAAGTCGGCGGCTCTCGATACTTGATCGCGCTCGCCTTGGCGACAGAGTCTCGCCGCTTCGGCTGGAGGGGAGCCGAGCGGCGGTATAGAATCCAGCCATTCCCCCGCTTGTTCCGGGAGCAGTTCATGCCCGATATTCCGAATTTGCCGCTGGCCGCTTTGCGCCCGATCTGCCTGGTCCACGCGGCCGCTGCGGTGCTATTGGGTTTGGCGCTCGCTGGCTGCGCCGACCGCGCGGGCCGAAGCGATGAGGTCGATCCCGGCAAGCTGCTGATCGGGCGCATGAAAGTGGCTTTGATGCCGGAGTATGACGACCCCAGCATGTTGGTGATCTACGACGGCCGCTTCGCCCAAGCGCCGGGGTTTCCCTTGAAGACGAGTTTCTTGATTCCAAAGGGTGCGGTGATCAGCGATGCGTGCAGCCTTTCCCACGAGGGCCAGCACTTTTGCCAGCTCTACCAGACCAGAGCCCGGGGCGAACACGATGAGGTCAGCTTGACCCTGCCTTATCCCAATTTTTACCTCGCCTTTCACACCGCCGAGCGCGCGGGCTCGGCGTCCCAGAAGGCGGTCGACTACGTCATCAAGGCCAATCACCCCATCCAGAGCTTGGAGGTCGACATCCAGGAACCGCTGCGCAGCGGCGCGTTCACCGTGCAAGCACCCGAAGAGGCTCGGCCACCGCAAGATACGCCAAGCACCAGCTTGATCCGTGGTTTTCAGCATGTGTTTTATCGCCTGGAAAACGTTTCCTTTGGGCAGGAGGCTCGGTTTCAGATTCGCTACCAGAAAACCGACCCCAGCCCTTCAGTCGATTTGAAATACACCTCGATGAGGCCCCAGCAATTGGGGAGTGCGCCTTACGAAGCGCAGCGCCAGGCCAAGGTCTTGGTCTATGCGCTGTTTGGCAGCGGCGCGCTGATCGTCTTGGCGGTCGCGGCCTGGTTGTTCTGGAAGCGGAAAACGAGGGGCGCGCCGACATCATGATGGTTCGTTTCCTCCGCTGCGCTGCGCTCGGAAACCTGCTGTGGCTGCTTGCGGCTTTGAGCTGGAGCGCGAGCGCGGCTGCGATCAGCGTCAACGAAGTGGCCAAGGACTTGGCCTGTCCTTGCGAGTGCCCTTTGGTGCTCGAAGACTGCAACATGACCTGCGGACTCGAATGGAAGAACGAAATCGGCGAAATGATCGCCCGCGGCCTGACCAAGCAGCAAATCATCGACGACTTCATCGCGCGTTATGGCGAGGATGCGCGCATTACTCCGCTGCAGCGCATCAACGGCAAAGTCTATCAGTACACCCGCAGCTTCGACGATCTGGAATGGGGCCTGCTTTGGTCGGGTCTGGCGCTTTGGGCCGCGCTGATGTTTCTGGGCATCTACGTGGGGGTGAAGAAAGTCTTTTTCGGCGGGGCTGACCCAGACTCGACCCAAGGGAAGCAAAAATGAGTGCTATCGAGACGCCGCCGCAGCAGCGTTACCCCTGGTACGTGCGTTTGATTTTCGCCAACCAACGCCGCCGCTATGGTCAGGAGCTCGAGCCGGCCAAGCTCTGGGGGCGCACGCCCAAGGTATTTGCGTCACTTTCTTTGCTCTACGCGGCCCTGGATCGGAAGGCTTCGCCGCTGAGCCCGGCCTTGCGCACCTTGATCACCGTCCGCGTATCGCAAATCAACTGGTGCGCCTTCTGCGTCGACATCAACGCGGCGCTCGGACTGGAGCGCGGTGCGACCCAGGAACAGTTTTCGGCGCTGGCCCAGTTCGAGTCTTCTTCGCTCTTCGACGAGCCGAGCAAAGCGGCTTTGGCTTATGCCGAGGCCATGACCTTCAGCGACCGGCAGGTTGACGCCGCTTTGATGACTCGCTTGAAGAGGCAGTTCAGCGACGAGGCCATCATCGAGCTCACGGCGCTGGTCGCCTTCCAGAATCTTTCCAGCAAATTCAACTCGGCGCTCGACGTGCCGGCACAGGGTTTCTGTCAGACGGCGCCCCAACCCAGAAGAGAACCGCCTCCTCCGGTACAAGAGCGCGCGCCTTGATCGTGTTATGGCCGCGTCGGAAGATGTCATGAAACTGCCGCTCGCGCCGCTATTGCTCAGTGCCGCGTTGTTCCTGCTGCTGCTCGCGGGGCTGGGGCTGGTTGCCTATGTGTCGCTCAGCGGTCAGTCGGTTGCCGCGGCTTGGGGCGATTTGGCCGACGAGGGACGAACGCTTGCCTACCGCTACGGCTGGGTGGACCGGCTGAACGAGAAAGAAATTCGGCGCCTCTATCAACGCTCCTGCACCCGCCGCTGCCATGGGCGAGAGGTGATCGAAAAGGGGCCCAAGACGGCTGCCGAATGGGAGGGCGTGGTCGCCCGCATGGCCGCTCCAGATCGAGCCCATTTGGACGAACGCTTGGCCGAGCTGATCCTTCGCTATTTGCAGACCCACTTTCTGAGCAACGTTCCGACCGTGCTGCCGCCGGCCACGATGCGGCATGTCAAGCAATATCTCTGGCGCAGCGATTTCGGCGAAAGCGATCTCTTCCTCGATTTGATTTACGTGCCTCGGGAGCAGACTCGGCTCCTGCGGTACCTCGGCGTGCGCAATCTGCCGGCGGTGCCGGCACGGGATGCGGTTTTTGTCGTTTTCGTCAATACCCACTCCGGGCGAGTGCCGGAGTGGAACTTGGCGCAAATGGCGCAGCTTCGAACCGACGGTGAGCCACCCCGGCCCGCCCTGCGCTGGGAGGTGCTTTACCGAGACGGGCAACAACACCATAATCAGGGCATGCTCGTCTTCCCCGCAATCGACCGCGCCGAGGCCAAGGAAATGGAAGTGACCTTGCGCCTGGGCGGCTTGGGCACCAGAGTGTTTTTGTGGCGGCTGCCGGTCCCGCCGCTCACTGACTAGACCATGGCCAGCCGCCGCACTTATCAAGTCCTTCTTGCCGCTTGCCTGGCCGGTCTGGTGCTGGTGATCGCGCTGGCGGCGGTTCTGCTGCTTTATGAAGAGGTGCCCGAAGACATGCCGGCCAAGTCCGGCCGAAAAACATCGGAGCGCATGCCGGCATTTTCCCTGGCGCTAATGGACGGCGGCAAGTTGACCCAGGCTGAGCTTCAGGGCAAGCCGGCCTTGATCAATTTCTTCGCCTCCTGGTGCCTGCCTTGTCGCGAGGAAATGCCGGCCATCGAGAAGCTCAGTCAAGAATATCGCTCCAAGGAGGTGGTTTTTGTCGGTGTGGCCGTGGATGACACTGAATCCAAGATGAGGGAGTTCATCGCGCGCTTTGGAGTGACTTTCCCCGTGGGCCTGGATGACGGCGGGGCGGTTCAGAAAGCTTTTGGCGTCTATGGATTGCCCACCACTTTTTTTATCGATCGCCAAGGCCAAGTGCGCTATTTCCACGCCGGGGCGGTGAACGAGCAGCTCTTGCGCCATGAACTGGATAAACTTCTTTAGGCGTCTGGCGATCGGCTTTTTGGTGACGCTGGCGGCGACGAGCTGTAGCGACGAGCCCCGGCCGATGCCGCAAGTGGGCGAAAAAGCGATTCCGTTCACGCTGGAACTGCTCGAAGGAGGCACGCGCCGTCTTGAAGATTATGCCGGCAAGGCGGTGGTGGTCGTATTCATGTCCTCTTGGTGTCCATGTTCCAACCAGTCCATGCCGCTTTTGAAAGAAGCGGCGGCGACGCACCAAAGCGACTCGATGGCTTTTTTGCTTATCGGCATCCAAGACTCCCGCAAGAAGTTCGAGAAGTTCGTGCAGAAATGGGGGCAACCCTTCCCGGCGGGTTATGACCAAGGCGATCGCATCGCCAAGCGCTACGGGGTGGGCGCTCCGCCGACGGTCTTTTTCATCGACCGCCAGGGGATCGTCAAGCGCGCATATTATGGCGATATCTCCAAGAAGCCCGAGGAATTCCGCCAGTGGGTGAAGGAACTCGCCGGATGAACGGATTCGACGCGCTGTGGGGCGGGTTCACCGCCTTCTTCTCGATCTGGCAGTTGTGCATCCTGCAATTCAGCCCTTTTTTCCTCGCCTTCATCGTCGGTGTGTATCTGGTAAGCCCCGGTCGGAGCGCGCCGCCAAGTGTTTTGCCGGAAACACTCTGGCCTTGCCTGGCCTGGACGATGAGCTTCACTTTGTTTTATTCGCTGCTGATCGCCTCCGGCCTGCCGGTGAGCCGGGCCCTCATTACCCGCCTCGATGTCTCGCGCATCGTCGCCGGGGCCTACATCCTGCTGGTCAGCCTTTACCTTTTTGGCGTCGGTCGCTGGGCAAGGCTCGCCATCTGGCATCGCCCGGGTCTGCTGGCGCTGATCGCCCTGCTTCTGGGCATCGCTTTTGCGCTGATGTACTCGCCTTGCATTACGCCGATGCTCTCCGACATCATGGCTCTTGCGACGCAGCGGCCCACGGCGCGCGAGGGCTGGTATTTGGCCTTCTTTTATGGCTTGGGCACGAGCCTCGCCATGGTGCTGTTCTCGCTGGCCGTTCTTGCCGGAATCCGGCGCAGCCTCTGGGTCTGGCGCCGAGCTCGTCTCCTGGCCGACCTCTGCGCCCTGGTTCTGCTTTCGCTCGCTCTGCTGAACATCAGCGGATTGATGACCCTGTATAAGGCGTTTGCCCTGGGGTTCGCGCTGTGAATGCGGACCGGCAAATACGGCAGGACTTGCCGATTTGAAGCGCGCGCTTTGGCCGGGAAGCAGGATGCTGGTGCTGGGTTCCGCGGCAATCGCACTAAGCGCGATCGTGGCGATGCTCTCCGAGATTCTGGGTTTTGTGCTCGACCCTTTTTATTATGTGCTGGGCGGAGCCGGGCTGGGGCTGATGGTCTTGGGCGTTTGGCGCAAGCGAGGGCAGCAAAGGTGATGCGGCGAGTGCCCAATTTCTTGCCGCGGGCCGTGCTGCTGGCTTTGGCGGTCATCCTTGCTGCGGCAGGCTTGTGGGCCTGGCAAACGCAGCGCGAACCGGCCTCTCCGGTTCCTGCTGAGCTGGCGAGTTACCTTTACTGGCAGCCGGCGGAGTTATCCGATTTCGCGCTCCGCAGCAGCGGCGACCGAACGTTTGGGTCTGCCGATCTGCGCGGGAAGTGGACCTTGGTTTTGTTTGGGTACCTGTCTTGCCCGGACATCTGCCCGGCCACCTTGGCAGTGCTGGCCGATGCCTACCGGAGGGTCGAGCAAGCGCCGGATCGGGCAAGTTTACTGCAGACGCTTTTTGTTTCCGTCGATCCGCAGCGAGATAGCCCCGATCAGCTGGCATCGTATGTGGCATACTTCCACCCGCGTTTCATCGGTGCGACCGGCAAGCCCGAGGCTCTGGAAGCCTTGGCGCGGCAACTCGATGCGCCTTTTGCCGTTCAGAAGGGGCCGCAAGGGCCGCAGAGCCAGGGTTATCAAGTTGCCCACAGCGCCACCGTGTTTTTGGTCGATCCGGCCGGTCGGTTGTTTGCCCGCTTTCCGCCGCCCCAAAGCGCCGATGAGATCGCAGAGGTATTTCCGAAGCTGCGGGCCGATTACGAAAAGGGGAAGAAGTCACGATGGGCGTGGTTCTGAAACGATGCCTCGTTTTGGGTTCCTGGTGTCTTGCCGCCACGGCCTTCGGCCAGGTTTCGGGAGTGTCTGTGCGCAACGCCTGGGTGCAGGCGGCGCCCCCGCAGGCCAAGGTGCAGGCCGCTTACTTCGAGCTGCACTGCGAAGCCAAAGAGCCTCATGTCTTGCGCGCTGCGTCGAGTCCGGATTTCGAGCGCGTGGAATTTCACCGCACGGTCTTTTCCGGCCAGACGGCGCGGATGGAGTCTTTGACGCAAGTCGAGCTGAAGCCGGGCAGTGTGACGCGCTTCGAGCCGGGCGGATTGCACCTCATGTTGATCGGGCCGAAACGTTCGGTTCAGCTTGGCGAGCGCCTGACCCTCACGCTGCAGTTCGGCGATGGTGCGGCGCTGCAAGTGCCGGCAGCAGTCCGCAGCGGGGCCAAAAGCACCCCCGCGGCGAGCGAACATGCGGGCCACGCACACTGACGCGGGCCGGCGTCGAGCGCTTCGTCTGGCGCCCCTGCTCGCGCTCCTGCTCCTTTTTTCCGGCTGTGAGCCCTCGCCGGCGCCGCCTGCGGCCGAGCGGGCGGCGGACTTCGTGTTGGAGCTGTTCGATGGTGCGCGTTTCGACATGGGGGCGCAGCGCGGCAAGGTGGTGGTGATCAACTTTTTCGCCTCCTGGTGTGTCTCCTGCGGCGAAGAGTCTCCCATGCTGGAGCGGGTCTCAAAGACTTATTCGGGCAAACCGGTGCGTTTCGTCATGGTCGCGGTCGAGGACACGGAAACCAAGGCGCGCGAGTTTCTTGCCAAAAAGGAAGTCCACATCGCCGCCGGCCTCGACCGATCGGGGGAAATCAAGACCGCTTACGGCATCTACGGCATGCCAACCACCTTTTTTGTCGACCGAGCGGGCAAGGTGAGTTACATGCACGCCGGTGCGATCGGCGAGCAATTGTTGCGAGCGGAAATCGACAAGCTGCTTTGACCGCAGGACAGACGGAGCTTGCCGGGGGAGGAGACACAGATGAAGGTCGAACAATGGAGCCGCTGCTTCGCCGTGATCTTGGTACTGGGGCTGATTGCCGCCTGCTCGAAGGAGGCCAGTTCGCCGGCACCCGCCAAGACGCCAAAGCTCGCGGCGCCAGTCAAGATCGGCGTGATCGGTCCAATCACCGGAGAAGAAGCGTCCTTTGGTCTCAGCGTGCTTGCCGGAGCCCAGGCGGCGGCCAAACGCATCAACGCGGGCGGAGGCATAGGCGGGCAGGCAGTCGAAATCCTGTCGTTCGACGACGCCAGTCGAACCGAGCAGGCGACTCGCGGAGTGCAAGAGTTGTTGGCAGCGAAAGTGGTTGCCATCCTGGCCGCCCCAACCGGTTCGTCGACATTTGCGCCCATACATTTGGTGGCGGATGCCAAGGTGCCGTTCTTCTCGGTCGGCAGTCGGCGGCATCTCAAGGCGAGCGGCCCCTACATTTTTCGTTTTGCGGTACCCGACGAAATAGCGACCGACGACCTGGTGGCGCATTCGGTCCAGGCGCTTGGCTACCAGCGTTTTGCCTTGGTCACTGCGGCCGATAACGATGAGTCGCTTGATCTGAGCGCGCTCTTTTTTCGCGCGCTCGGCAAGCACGGCGCGAGCGTCGTCGCGCGTGCCGACACCTACGACACTTTGACCGGCACGCACCAGCTCGGTCCGGTGCTTGCCGCGCTCAAACGGAGCGCCGAGGCTGCGCAGGCGATCATCTTTACCGGCAGCGCGGCCGAAGCCCTCGAATTGGCTCATGCCCTGCGCCAGGCGGGCGTAAAGGCGCCGCTGCTGGGCGGGGAACAGTTGTTTTCACCGGAATTTCTCGCCGGGGGCGAGGCCGTTGTCGGCGCCCTGGTGTTTTCCAGTTTCGCACCCGAAGTGAAATCGCCCGCGCTGGCGCAGCTTGGGCAGGACTTGGGACAGACGCCGCCCGATCGATTTGCGGCGCTCGCTTATGACGCGCTGCTGATGCTCGCCGCGGCCATGGTCGAGGCTGGCTCGACCGAGGCGGCGGCGGTTCGCGAAGCTTTGCTCAAGCGCCAGGATTTCGTTGGCAGCACCGGCAAGACCTCGTTTACTCCCGACAATCTGCCGAGCAAACACCCGCTGCTGTTTCGAGTCGAGCGCGGCGAAGGCGGCGCAGCACGATTCGTCGTTCAGAACTCCGCGAAACCTGCGACGAATTGACTTCTGTCAAGAAGTTGCAAACCCATGCCTTCTTCGTGGCGGCCTGGGCCATTGGTGGTGTCGACAGCAGACAACCACTGGAGTACGCTCCAACGCGGCTCGGGCGGGTATGCGCTGCCTGAAGCGTCACTCGACTGGGCAGGCATAAGGGGAAACGCGTCATGGAAAGGCTTCCGACGGAAATCAAGGGCGGGTTTTGTTTGTTGGCTTTTCTGCTTGGCGGCGTTTCGACTGCGGGCGCGGCCTTGAGTCAGCCCACGGCGCAGCGTGCCGGGCTGAGCGAGCGAGAGGACATGGTACTCGTTCCGGCTGGCAAGTTCGTCTTTGGCAAGGGCAGCAACAAAAAGGTGCTGGAGCTTCCCGCCTATCAGATCGACAAACACGAAGTGACCAACCGCGAATTCGCGCGCTTCAACCTTGACTATAAATTCGAGCCGGGCACCGAAAAAATGCCGGCAACCATGGTTTCGCAGATCGATGCCACCAACCATTGCGAGGCGGTCGGCAAGCGCCTTCCGACTGAGCCGGAATGGGAGAAGGCGGCGCGCGGCGCCGATGAGCGGGAATATCCCTGGGGCAACGATTTCGATGCCGAGGCTGCGGTGACCGGGGAGACCGATTTTCGCGGCCACCCGCCCCAACCGCTCGAAGTCGGTTCGCGCGCCAAAGGAAAAAGCCCTTACGGCGCCTTGGACATGGCCGGAAACGTTTGGGAATGGACGGCCAGCAACGAGGGGCGCTATTTCGTGCTCAAGGGCGGGTCTTTCTTCGAAGATCGCGGCTACGCCACCACCACCAGCCGCCTCTTGAGCATACCCAACGATAGCAAAGACTACGTCGGTTTTCGCTGCGCGAAGGCCGTTCAATAGCCTCCACGAACCGCCTTGCCTGGAGCCATCCGCGGGCAGGGCGAAGCTTTTGATTACTGATGAAAATAAAGCAGTACCACTGGCACCATTTTTTCGGCGGCATCGCATTGTGCCTGCTGATCGTGCAGCTGGTTTCAGGAACGGCTCTGGCTTTGTTTTATGCGCCCCACCTGAAAGACGCCTACGCCAGCATCCAATATCTCTATAACGAACTGAAAACCCTTGCCTGGGTGCGGGACGTGCATCGCTGGGCCGCGTTTCTCATTGGGCTGGCAGTGTTGATTCATCTCGTCCGCAGCCTTTTGCGCAAGGACTTTCTCAATCTGGGGCGCCAGACCTTTTGGCTCACCGGCGTATTGCTGCTCCTGCCGCTGCTGGGTTTTTTGGTCACCGGCATGATCCTGCCCTGGGAATGGCGCGGCTATTGGTTCATGGAGATGGTGCCGAACTACGTTGCGGAAATTCCCTTGATCGGCGAGGCACTGAGCCAGTTTCTTCTCGATGCCTTCAATCTCAACCGCGCCTTGGTCGTGCACGTGGTGGTGCTGCCGGTGATCACCTTGGTGCTGATCGATATTCACGCCCTGGCGCGCATCCACCGGCGCTTGGGCGGGCTCTGGCTGTATCTCGTCGAGCACGGGCTCTTGGCCTTGCCATTTCTTGCGGCGATTGGCCTTTTGGCGCTGGTGCTGCCCATGCCCTCGCAAGACCCGGTGATCGTGCCCATGCCGCTCGAGGGGGAGCACTTGCCCATGGCCGAGTGGTTCGTGCTTTTCTTTTACGCGCCTTACCTTTGGTTCAAGGGTTTCTGGGCGACGGTGTTCGCATTCTATTTGCCCTTCCTCGGCCTCTTGGCGCTCGCCGCGCTGCCTTATTGCTTCCGCCGTAGCTCGATGCGCCGCGAGAGCCGGCCCACTCACCCGCGCCCGTCGTTGAAAGACCGGTTGGCGGACCTGCCTGTCCTGGCAGGATTGCGATCGCTCCTAGGGCCGCGCCTGCTGGCGACGGTCATCGGAGGGGTGACGGTGAGCTTGGTGGTGGCGGCGTTGCTGCTTCCTTCTTATGCGGTCTTGTATCCGTCGCCGACCATGGGCTGCAATTCCTGTCACAACATCAGCGCCGGAAACCGCATGGGCCTGCCCCCCGACAGCTTCAAGGATCGCAACCTCAATCCCAATCTGAAGGACAATACCTTCATGGTTGAGCATTGGTTCTATCCTCAGGTAGTGTGGTAAATCGCAATATCCAGGAGATCAGGGCATGCAAGGGGTAATCGTTCGCATTGGGAAGGCCTGCGCTGCGCCGCTGCTGCTTCTTTGCCTGGCCGCTTGCGGCAGCGGCGAGCCGGCGGAATCGCCTGAAGCGGTGGCCAGGCGATTCTACGATTTGATCAGTGCCGCCAAGCGCGAAGGCGGCAGCACACCTGCCAGCGAAGCCTACAAACTCACTACCGGGCCCGCTGTGAATCTGCACCCCAACCAGTTCTTGGAGATCATCAAGAACTACCCGCCCGATTTCAAGGTTGAAGTAGGCCAGGCCGAAATCAAAGGCAACCAGGCCCTCGTGGCGATCCGTTTCAAACTGCCTTCGAGTTTCGGCGGCGACTATGAAGTGAAGCAGCAGCAGCCCCTGGTGCTGGACAAGACCAGCAACTCCTGGAAGCTCGATTTCACCGGCGACACTTACGGCATGCAAAAGGACGACGCCATCGCCGCCAGCAAAGGGCCGGCTCCGGCTCAGCCAGCGAGCCAGTGATGTTGAGCGCTGCGCGTATCGCCCAGCGTTTGCACGAATACTGGGCGCGGAAAAAGGCAAAGCCGATTCCGGCGCACGTCAATTTCTTTTATTGTTTTGGCGGCCTGTCGCTGGCTCTGATCATCCTGCAAGTGTTCACCGGCGGCGCCATGCTCTTCTTTTATGAGCCGGATCCGGCCAAGGCCTATCAAAGCATCGTCGTCTTGAGCACCGAAGTGCCGCTGGGCTGGCTCTTGCGCAACTTGCATCGCTGGGGCTCGACCTTGTTGCTGGCGATGGTGTTTTCGCACCTGGTGATCGTGTTTTATCTCAAGGCCTACCAGAGCCCGCGGCAGTTCACGTGGCTCACCGGGGTTTTTCAGCTCGTTCTGGTGTTTTTGCTGGTTGCGACCGGCATCATCCTGCCCTGGGATTGGCGCTCCTATTGGTCGTTTTCACTTTGGGCCGATTACTTCGCCACTTGGGCGGGCGGCGCTGCGATTCAGCAATTTTTGCTCGACCACTTCAGCCTGCGCGCCGCTTATTACGCACACATTCTCGCCATTCCACTGGCCCTGGCGGCATTTTTGCATTTTCACTTTCGCATGGTGCGAAAGTACGGAATTTCCGAGCCGCTCTGAGGCCGCTACCCGCCGGATCGAGGGACGCTCTTTTTGCCGCTATCGCCATCGGCCACCGTGCTTGGCGCTGTGCCGCGTGCTCACTATACTTTCCTGCCTGACGAGCATCGCTCTTTGCCGTTTTGGCTCGGCCATGAAAACTTATCGTTTGCCGTGAACGCCCCAGCCCCAGCCTTCGCCACCCGCCTTCAGCTTGCCCGCGCGATCACCGCCGTGGAGAACGAGCGGCCGGGCGCCGATGCGCTGTGGCAGGCGGCGCGCAAACACTGCGGGCGGGCGCAAATCATCGGCATCACCGGTGCGCCGGGGGCGGGCAAATCCACTTTGGTTGCGGCCTTGTTGCGCGAATACCTGGCCCGCGGCAAACGCGTGGCGGTGCTTGCGGTCGATCCTTCGAGTCCAGTGACCGGGGGCGCGCTTTTGGGCGATCGGGTGCGCATGGGCGAATTCGAAACCGAAAGCGTCTTCATCCGTTCGGTCTCGGCGCGTGGCCATCTGGGCGGGCTTTCGCGCTCCGCGGGGCGCATCATCGATGTTTTCGACGCCGCCGGCTTCGACCTCGTCTTGGTCGAAACGGTAGGCACCGGCCAGTCGGAGGTGGAAATCGCGCGGTATGCCGACGTCCGGCTGGTGATCTGCCCGCCGGGCTTGGGCGACGAAGTGCAGGCGATCAAGGCCGGGGTGCTGGAAATCGCTGACCTCTTGGTGGTGAACAAGGCCGACCTGCCTGCGGCTGAGCGCACGCTGCTGGATTTGCGGGTGAACTTCGCCGGCCGTCGCCAGGGCGCTTGGGAAGTGAAGGTGCTGGCGACTGTGGCAACGCGCGGGGAGGGCATTGCCGCCCTGGCCGATGCGCTGGACGCCCATGCGGCAGGGGTGGGCCGCGGCTTGCGTCTCAAGGGCACGGTCGCGGCGCCAAAAGCTTGCGGGGTGCAGCAAGCGGCGCTGGTGGTGGTGGGAGCAACTTGCCTTGCGCGACGATTGGCGCCTATGGCGGCGCTGGCAGGCTACGCCGTTACACTGTGCGAGCCGCGTTGGGCACCGGAGGATTTGCCCGCGCTGCCGGGAGTGAAAGTGACGCGGGAAGAACCGGCGCCAAGCATCGCCCAAACGCCTTTCACCGAGGGGCTCGCCGTGGCCATTTTCACCCGCGACGCTTCGCTCAAGGAAGCTGCCCTGCAAGCGGCGCTCACAGGGGGTGCCTACTACATCGGCCTGGCAGGGAAATACAAGGCCGCCGCCCATGGGGCTGCGGCGATCACCAACCAAGTTCTTTGCTCCTCGCTGGGGCAAAGTTTGGGGGGCCATACGCCCGGGGAGCGAGCCGTGGCGATTTTGATGGAGATCATTCGCGCCCGCTCGGGGGCGACTCGCGTTTGAGCAAAGCGGCTGCCGCCGCATCGCCGGCGCGCGGCCGGCTGGGTGCCACCAGCAAAGCCGCGAAGTGGGCGAGGTAAATCGCGAAAGCCGCCGCCCAGAGCGCCATGGCGCCCGCCGTCCAGAAGTGATCGAGCCGCAGCAGCGCCGCCGCGACGCGCAGCAACGCCGCCAGCATGACCAGCACCAAGGCGCAGCGCATTGCCAGGCTCACTGCCAGCGGCCGGCCGGTGTGGCGCAGGCTCACGCGGTTCATCAGCGACAGCATCATCGGCCCGAGCGCGCCCACCAGAAACGCATGCTGCCATGCATCCTGAGGCAGGCGCGCATCGAGCGCCGCCCAGCCGCGTAGCACGAGTGCTGCGATCAACCACCCGAAAGCGAGATGCATGGCCGCGAGCATGGGCAGGTCTGCTACCCGCCAGCCCCGCCATCGCCAGCTCCGAAAGGCGAGCAGCAAGGCGCTGCCAAAACACACCGTGGCAAGCGATGCCGGCGGTGTGGCCAAAGCTTCGGCCACCGCCAGTAGCACCATGGCCACCGCGCAAGCATATTCGAGTTCGGGCAGAAACTTGGGCGCGTCACCCAAGCCGCGTTCGCGCAGCGCATTGCCGGTAAAGATCGGCGTCAACAGTCCGCCTTTGACGACAAAAAGCAGCAGCAGGCCGTGTAGGCCGAGCTGCAATCCGGCGCGCATCTCTTTCGGCGACGCGAGTACAAGGCCATGCCAATAAACGATTTGCGCCAGCGCCAGAACGCCCAGTATGGGCAGCACCCATAAGAAGCGCCGGTCTTTCAAGCGCAGGAGTTCGGGCAGCAGCAGCGCCAGCAGCAGCCAAAAGAAGCCGGCATCGAGCACGGCGCGAAGCAAGTCGGGCAGAGCCTCGCACCAAAACGCAAATCGGCCCGCCAGCCAAAGTGCAACCAGCGCGATCAGCCGCCCGCCGTGCCACTCCGCCAAACCCGCCCAGCTCGGC
Source organism: uncultured Alcaligenaceae bacterium (assembly GCA_964517465.1). Taxonomy (GTDB): domain Bacteria; phylum Pseudomonadota; class Gammaproteobacteria; order Burkholderiales; family Casimicrobiaceae; genus JACPUX01. The sequence goes on along the minus strand of CAZFEK010000013.1, from coordinate 25,289 downwards.
ATTGCGGTAAGCAATATCCCCGCGACGATGGCGCCGGCAAACCCAAACAGCATTTCATGTCCATGCCACGCCAGGGCTTGCTCCGGCGTTTGTGCCGAGTAAGCCCAAGTGCCCGCCAGCAACAGGGCATAGGCGGCGCCAAGGAGGTAAAAAGGGCGAAAGGGGGCTGCCCAGAGCGGAGCGGTAATGCGCAAGATATAGGGTGGGGTTTGCACGAAGCTCGCAGCTTACCCTTTGCTCAGCAAAGAAGGCGACAAAATGTGGATCGCGCTTGCCGGCGGAATTGGGGCCGATTCGGCTGACTATTCCAGTCCTGGCGTCGGCGGGCTCGGCGCTAAAGTGCTGTTCATGCCCCGGCGCCAATCGGGTGCTCGCGGCATCGGGCAGGAGCGGCATCATGAACAGCGTTCATTTCGATTTTGGGCTGGCAACGCCTTTGGAACCCAACGGGGGCAAGAGCCAGCGTTCACTCGCACTGGTTTTCCAGTCGGTGCTGCAGAATTTTTCGCAGCGCTTGTCCGGCGTGGAAAGGCGGCCGCTCGCCGACGCGGCGAAGTCCAGCGCGGCGCTGTGGTCTGACCGGCGGGCCACGCCGAGCAGCCAGGCAGACCTCCCGGGTAAGCTGCTGAGCACGCTCGATGCTGCGCAAAACCTCACCCAAACCAAGACCACACTGGGCAGCGAAGAGGAACTCGACGACGCAGGCATGAACCTTTTGCAATACGTGTGGGCGCGGTCGCAGCACAAGTCCACCGACCCCACCGAAGCCTGGCTTTTGCGCAACCATGCCGGCTACATCGTGATGATGTTTGCAGGCTATCAACCAGCAGGCTTGAGCCCGAAAGAAATCGTCGATCGGTATCTCGAGCAAATGAAGGGCGGGAATTGGCCGAAGGGCTGATCATGCGTGCGTTTGCCGGGTAAAGCGCCGCAAGCGGAAGAAACCAGCCTAGCGCCGGCGAATAAACCCGGCCGAGGCCCTTTGGGCAGCGGTCGAGCCGTTCGCAAACCAATCGAGTTGGTACCATCGCCGCATTGCCGCGGCGTGTTTTCTACCCATAGAACTTGCTAACATTCGCGGCATCGCCGCGCGACCCGCTTGCGGCCGAATGGGTACTTCCGATTTCAGGCAGAACCGCGCCTCTGAGTTTTCGACTACAGATTGACCGAATTGCCTCCTGTTGCGCAAACCGCTCTTGAACGCCTGACCGAGGATGGCCGTGCCGTCGCCTGCGCCATGGCGCTTTTGTGGAGCTATCGGCCGCGAGCCGCGACTTTGGAATTGCTGCATGCGCTGGATTGGAAATCAAGCAGCGCCAAGGAATACACCGTGGAGCAGGTGAAGCTTGCGCAGCTGCAACTCAGGCAGGACGGCTTGCTGGTCGAACATGAGACCCGCCAAGGTTTTCTGCGCCTGGTGGATGAGGCGCGCATCAGGCTCTATCACGAGATCTTTCAGCGGTACGACGCCCGCAGCCTGCGTGAGGCCTTTTGGCGCGCTGAAAAGCTGAACCCCCAAACCTCTGCGCTCTACAGCTGGCCATTCTGGGAGATCGGGCCCACCTTGGCGGCGGTCCGGCTGGAGCTTTATGCCGGTACTTCGAGCGCGGAACTGGAAACGCTGAGGAGCAAGGTTGCGCTCCGCCACGACTGGATTCGGGTCATGCACGAGGTTTGCGTCGAGCCTTTTGACCCCGTGCTGTTTACGCGCCTGACTGCAGCCTGGCGATGGGCGATCGCCTGCGAGGCGGTGGCTGCGGTCTGCCAGCAATTCGACTTGAAGATGCTGCCTATCCAAAGCTGGACGCTCGAGCAGCTGCAAGCCGCCCGGACCGAAATGCCCGAATATCTCCGCCTGCAGCTTGGCGAATGGCTTTTGCATGCCGGCGCGCACGACCGACTGCTCGAAGTCTTGCGCGCGGAGGACGGCGGCGGGGCCGATGCGCTGCGGGCGGCGGTGCACGTCCACGAAGGGCGCTGGTCGGAGGCGCAGCTCGCTTTCGAGGCCGCATTCAAACGCCGCGGAACCGAAGTCAGGACCAAGAAACGGACGTTGCCGGAGTCGCTCGCCTGGCTTTATCCGCTTTCCTTGATCGCCCAACAGACGCCCGCGCAGTTGGAGAAGGCGCGCAAGTTCTGCATCGGCGAATCCGGCTCGCGCAAACCCTCTCCTTATCATCACTGGGGCGTTTGGGCGCATGCCATCGGCGTGCGTTTGGGCGAGTGCGCGCTGATCAAGGAGGTTTTTGATCTCGATCGCGGCGGCCCCTGCCTGGGCGATGTCTTTCGAGTGCTGGCACGCGCCTGGCTTGGGGCTGAAACCGTGGGGAAGCCCAGCGGCAAGGCGGCAATCCAACATGCCCATGCCCTTGCCGCGTTGCGGGCGCGTTTGCGCGCTTGCGGCCTCGTCTGGCTCGAAGGCCAGGTCGCCGCGGCGGAAGCGGTTCTCGAAGGTGGAGATGCCCCGGCGACCTTCTTTGCCGCCGGGGGCCAAGACAGCTGGCGCACGGTCTTGGCGTCGCTGCAGGCCCTGGGCGTGGAAACGGTGTCCGAGGCCGCAGCGATGCGCATCCTATGGTCCGTGGGTCTCGACAAACGCGGCGGCGTCGAAGCCATCGAACCCCTCGAACAAAAGCGCGGTCCGCGCGGTTGGGGAAAGCCGAAGCCGCTCTCGCTCTCGAAACTGGCGGGAAGCGAGCGGCTGGAACCCTGGGATGCAAAGGTGGCGCGGGCCATCCGGAGCGATCGTTATTCGGCGCGCCGCCAGGTTCTTGATCGCGCCGCCGCCATTGGCGCGCTGATCGGTCATCCGGCAGTGGTGCTGCGCGAAGACCCCGATACCCTAGTCGACGTGGTCGAGGGCATGCCCGAACTCGAAGTCGCCCGCGAAGGGGAGCGCTATGTCTTGCGTGTGACTCCGCAAGTGCGCGGCGAATCGCCGGACGATGCTCGGGACTACTACCCGGACGGCGATGAACAACGCGAAAAGGAGGCCCTGCGTTTCATCACCGTGGTGCGCGACTCGCCGCAGCGGGTGCGCGTCATCCGCCTGACTCCGGCGCAGCGGCGGGCGGCCCAGCTCGTCTCGGGCCATTTCAAAGTGCCCGCCGCAGCCCAGGCGGAATTGCAGCAGACCTTGCAGTCGCTGGCGGCGCATTTTCACATCCAGTCCGATTCGAGCGAAGCGGCACGTGAAGTGCCGGCCGAAACGCGCCTGCGCGCCGAACTTTCGCCCCAGGGCGAGACCCTGATGTTGCGCCTCGTTGCCGCCCCTTTGGGACCCGACGGGCCGCGCCTCATGCCGGGCGAGGGGCGGCCGCGCGTGATGGCCGCCGTGAAAGGCGAGAGCATCGGCACCTTGCGCGATCTCGACGCCGAACGCGCCTATCTCAGCGCCGTTCTCGACGCGCTGCCTTTTCTCGAGGCGCCTCGGCGCGGGGACACGGTGTGTGAATGGTGCGTGGCCGATCCCGAGCAGGCGCTGGCCATGGTCGAGACCTTGCCCGCCACTCCCGCGGTGGGCGCGGTGGACTGGCCACGCGGACAGCAAGTGCGGGTGCTCACCGTGGAGGCCACGCACCTGAGCGTGAGGGTCCATACGGCGCGAGACTGGTTCTCGGTCAAAGGTGAAGCGCGCCTCGACGAGGGTTTGGTTTTTCAGCTCGAAGAACTGCTGGCGGCGGCCGTCGGCAAGAGCCGCTTCGTGCCCATGGGCAAGGGCGTTTATGCCGCACTCACGCGCGAACTGCGCGAGCGCCTCGCCGACCTCGCCGCGGTAGGCGAAGCGGGGGCGGAAGGCCTGCGCCTGCCGACTCTGGCCGCAGGCTGGCTCGACGCGGCCCTCGAAGGAACCCTAGCCCAAACCGACACCGCCTTCCGCAACAAGGCAGAGCGCCTGGCGCAGGCGCGAGACCTCGCCATTGCGCTGCCCGCCGGCCTGCAAGCAGAGCTGCGACCCTACCAGGAGGACGGATTTGTCTGGGCGATGCGCCTCGCGCAAGCCGGCTTCGGGGCGTGTCTGGCGGACGACATGGGCTTGGGCAAAACGCTGCAAGCGCTGGCGGTGATGCTGGCCCGTGCCGATGGCGGGCCCGCGCTGGTCATCGCGCCCACCTCGGTGTGCGGCAACTGGTTGGCCGAAACGCGCCGCTTCGCGCCCACCCTCAACGCCATGATGTTCGGCGAAGGCGATCGCACCGCCATGATTGAGAAGGCCGGCCCGCGCGACCTGGTTATCGTCTCCTACACGCTGATGCAACAGGCGCAGGAATTGTTCGCCACGCGCCACTGGTTTACCGTGGTCGCGGACGAAGCCCAGGCGGTGAAAAACGCCGCAGCCAAGCGTTCGCTGGCGCTCTACGATTTGCCGGCGGATTTCCGCATGGCCTTGTCCGGCACGCCGGTCGAAAATCGCCTGGCCGAACTCTGGTCGATCATGCGCTATTGCAATCCGGGCCTCCTGGGTACGCTGTCGCGCTTTTCCGAACGTTTCGCAACGCCCATCGAGAAGGATCGCGACCGCGAAGCGCAACGCCGGCTGCGACGCCTGATCGCACCTTTCGTGCTGCGCCGAACCAAGGCGCAGGTGCTGGACGATTTGCCGCCGCGCACCGAGCTCGTGCTCTCCATCACGCCCGAGGCGGACGAGGCGGCGCATTACGAAGCCTTGCGCCGCCAGGCGCTGGCAACGGCGGAAAACGCGCTAGGGGAGGAGGGTGCCCAGGCGCGCTTTTCCGTCCTCGCGCAATTGATGAAACTGCGTCGGGCGGCCTGCGATCCGCGCCTCGTCAGCCCGCAAATGGGCATCGTCGGCGCCAAACTTCGCGCCTTCGCCGATCTGGCGGCGGAGCTGGCCGCCAACGGCCACAAGGCGCTGGTGTTCAGTCAGTTCGTCGATTTTCTCACCCTGTTGCGCGAACCGCTCGAGGCGAGCGGCATTCCTTATCAATACCTCGACGGAGCCACCCCCGCCGCCGAACGCAGCCGGCGCATCGCCGCCTTCCAGAACGGCGAGGGAGATTTGTTCCTCATCAGCCTCAAGGCCGGCGGCTTCGGCCTCAATCTGACCGCCGCCGATTATGTCGTGATCACCGATCCCTGGTGGAACCCTGCCGCCGAGGACCAAGCGATGGGCCGCGCCCACCGCATCGGCCAGTTGCGCCCGGTGACCGTGTACCGCCTGGTCGCAAAAGGCACGCTGGAAGAGCGCATCGTCGAACTGCACCACGACAAACGCGCGCTCGCTGAAGGCGTGTTGGGCGAAGGCGGCGAAGGCGCGGCTTTGCCCTCGACCGATGAGCTTTTGACGCTCATGCGCGGGGACTAGGCCGGTCGGCGCATCGCAAGAGGGGTGGCGGTTTGCTTCGTTGTCGCAACCTGCAATCTACCGTACACCTTGCGCGATCGTGGCGAGGAAACAATGTCCTGCGGGTCGGGGAGACTTTTTGCGAAGCCAAACCCGCGCCCTAATACTCTCTTCGCTTCCCCTTGGCCTTGGTGACGGCACGGTACAGCCTTCCGGAGGCCCGATCCTTCATGCGCCTTTCGCGTTGCGATCGGTCATGAAACTCGGTTTCCTTCTTGAGCTTGAGGTAGTTCAGAAAATGCGCCGCATCCAGTTCTCCTCGCGCAATGGCGCTCTGAATGGCGCAACCCGGCTCGCTGCTGTGGGTGCAATCGGCGAAGCGACATTGCTGCGCATACGCCTGAAGGTCGGCAAAGCTGTCATCGATTGCTTCGCTGACGCCGAGCATTCCCAATTCGCGCATGCCGGGCAGGTCGATCAGGAGACCTCCTGACTCAAGCACCAAAAGCTGACGCCGCGTGGTCGTATGTCTGCCTTCTCCGGAATGGCTCACCGCCCCCGTGGCGAGGCCGCAGGCCCCGAGCAGACGGTTGACCAGTGTGGTTTTGCCCACGCCGGATGATCCGAGCAGGCAGTAGGTTTTGCCGGGGCGAAGCAGCTCGCGGAGCTGGTCAACGCCTTCGCCGCTGACATTGCTCGAGGCGATGATGCGGGCGCCAACGCCGGCGGAGCGAACCCGCGAAATCAATTGCTCCAGCGCCGCCGGGGTGATCAGATCGGTCTTGGTCAGCAGTACCACGGGTTCGATATGCCCTTCGCTCGCCATCACCAGATAGCGCTCCAGTCTGCGCACATTGAAGTCGAAGTGGCAGGACTGAACGATGAAGGCCACATCGATGTTGGCGGCGATCATCTGGAATTCGACCGTTTCGCCCGGCCTTTTTCGTTGCAGAAACGACTGTCGCGGCAACACCTCAAGAATGCTCGCCTGCCCGCTCGAGTCGTGAAATTTCACGCGGACCCAGTCGCCGACGCAGGGCATATCGGCAGCGGATACGCAGGCATAGGCGGCCCGTCCCGTCAGCTTCGCGGGCGACTCGCCCGCCGCGTTCCTGATGAGGTATTGATCGCGATCGACCGCCGTCACGCGGGCGATGGATGCGCCCGGATCGCAAAAACGGTCTGGCGGCGCAAAGCCCGCAAGGCGGTCACCTGCGACAGACGCGGTGTGCGCCGAGTCAGCGCAGGCATCGGCGGTGCCGCCACTTTGGGCAAAGGTATGAAGTAGCGTTTGCTTCGGCTTGAAAGAAGTCATGTTGGAAATCCAATTGCAGTCATCTCAACGAACAAAAACAGCAAACCACCGCGGGCGGCCTGCCACTCGTTTGTGATCGCGACAACCTGATTGCACCGCTGGCGCGGGGATCGGGTTATCGGACGACTGTTATCTCCAACATAAGAACCTCGAAAAGAAACGCGAGCCGAATCGGGCTACGCGGGGGCATGTTAGCGACGGGAGGATGGAAAATCAAGAAATCCGGATCGCGATGGGCGTGGCGAAGCGAAAGGTGGGGATGAATCCGTGAAAGGCGGGTGGGCGGTGGGGCGAAACTGGTGGCCTCTGGCTGGATGAACTTGAATGGGGCGCTTCGGAGAGGTAGGCGTTTCTTCGTTTCGACGCCGCCCTGCTTTCCCCCCAGAGCGAGGCGAAGTGGTGGTGCCAACGATATTCGCCGGTGTAGGTGGCATCGAGCGCGGCGGCAAACTCCGGGTCGGTGAAAAGCCTCGCGATTCCGGGAGGTGAGGCGACCGAAATTTCAAGGCCCGGGCAGAATGGCGGCGACGATAAGGGCAAATTGACGCCTCGCCACCGAGGTGATACTTTGGTATTACCTGATTTGCCGGAGCCGCCATGACCGTCACAACCACCATCAAGCTCCCCGACGACCTGAAAGAGCGCGTCGCGGCCGCCGCCGCTGCGAGCGGCAAGACGCCGCATGCCTGGATGGTGGAAGCCATCGAAGCCCAGGCGGCGCTGGCCCAACGCCGCAAGGCCTTTGTCGCTTCAGCCCTGAAGGCCGAACAGGAGGTGGCCCAATACGGCCTGGTCTACGATGCCGACGAAGTGTTCAGCTACATCCTTGCCAAGACCGAAGGCAAGCGCACCAGGAAGCCCAAACCCCGCAAGGTGTAGCGGCATCTTGACCCGCCTTGTTCTCGCCCCCGGCGCCGAGCGCGATATCGAGCGCCTGACCGATTTCCTGATCGAACAGGATGCCCAAACCGCCGCAACCATCGCGCGAGTGCTGATCGACGGCCTCGCCATCCTCAGGCAACATCCCCTGATCGGCCGAGAGGCGGAAGCCGGTCTGCGCGAACTGGTCATCTCGCGCGGGCGCAGCGGCTACCTTGCGCTCTATCGCTATGACGTTGCCGCCGACACGGCGCTGATCCTCGCCATCCGGCATCAACGCGAGGGCGGCTACGAGTAGAGCGGCCGGGCCGTCGTCCTCATACTCGGTGTGTCGGCGATTTCAACTCAGGGGGAAGGCGCATCCGCAGTGCGCGACCGGTGCCAAGCGCCACGCGATTTCGCGGCGCAAGCGCCCAACCACCCACCCCCTCAAGCCGCCTGCTGCGCCCGGCGCGGCGCGGCCAACTCTGCCATGGCCTCCTCCCGTTTCTTCTCCGCCACCGCCATGCTCTTGAGCTTGATGTGCCCGAAGCCGCGCACGCCATCGACGCATCGGGCCAAGGCGAGGGCTGGGTCGTAGCGCTCTGGGGTGAGGTTTGCGGCGACCTTCAGAAGGTCGGCTTCATAGCGGTCGCGCAAGGCGCGTTCGCGGCGGCGTTCGCCGGTGTGGCCAAAGGGGTCGAGTGCGGTACCGCGCAAGAAGCGTAGCCGCGCGAGCGTTTTCAGCACGGGGGCGATCCAGGGCCCCAGGCGGCGCTTTTTCGCTTCGGCCTTGTCCTGCTTTCCCCCCCAGGGCGGGGCGAAGTGGTAGTGCAAACGATAGTCGCCGGTGAAGGTGGCGTCGAGGGCGGCGGCAAACTCCGGGTCGGTGAAAAGCCTCGCCACTTCGTATTCGTCTTTGTAGGCAAACAGGCGAAAGGCGGCGCGGGCCACGGTGGCGGTGAGGTCGTCGCGTCCCGGGGTGACGCGCGCCTCGGCTTCGCGCACGACATCCACCAGGGCGAGATAACGCCGCGCATAGGCTTCGTTTTGATAGCGGGCGAGATATTCGCGGCGCCGGAAGATCGCTTCGTCGAGGTTGAGCGTCAGGCGGTGGGTGCCTAGCTCCGGCTCGAGGCTGTCGGCCAGACGCGCCACGGCGTCACCATGCGCGGCGGCGTGGCGCCCCCACAGAAACGCCATCTGGTTGTCGGGAACCGCCACGCCATTGAGTTCTATGGCGCGTTGGATGGCCACTTGCGACACCGGCACCAGACCCTTTTGCCAGGCATAACCCAAGAGGAACATGTTGGTGCCGATGGAGTGGCCAAGGAGCAAGGAAGCAAGGCGTGTGGCGTCGAAGAAATCGGCGGCGCCTTCGCCCACCGCATCGACGATCTGGCTTTGCATGGCGGCAAAGGGCAGGGCGTAATCAGGGTTGCGCACGAAGTCGCCGGTGATCGACTGCCCGGTGTTGGCGACCACTCGGGTGACGCCCTTCAACATTTTCGAGAGGGCGTCGTTGCCCACGGTGACCACCAAGTCGCCGGCAATCACGGCATGCGCTTCGCCGGTTGCAATGCGCGCGGCGTACAAGGCGCTGGGTTCGCGTGCGAAGCGCACATGCGAGAGCACGGCGCCCCCTTTTTGCGCGAGGCCGGTCATGTCCAGCACGGTGGCGCCTTTGCCATCGAGATGCGCGGCAGTGCCCAAGAGCGCGCCGATGGTGACCACGCCCGTGCCGCCGATGCCGGTGATCAACAAGTTGAAGGCTTGGTCCAGGTTCGCCGGCGTGGGCTCGGGTAAGTCGGGCAGCCCCGCGCCCTCGATCGCCAGCGGCTTGCCGCGCAGCAAGCGCCCGCCTTCGACGGTGACGAGGCTCGGGCAGAAGCCTTGCACACAGGAGTAATCCATGTTGCAACTGAATTGATCGATGATGCGCTTGCGGCCGAACTCGGTTTCCACCGGCACCACCGAAAGGCAATTCGATTTGGCGCTGCAATCGCCGCAGCCTTCGCAAACCAGCTCATTGATGAACACGCGCTCGGTGGCTTGCGGATAACTGCCGCGCTTCCTGCGGCGGCGCTTTTCGGCGGCGCAGACTTGGTCGTAGACCATGACCGTGACGCCGGGTGTTTGGCGCAGCTCGTTCATCACCGCGTCGATGTCTTCGCGGGGGCGCAACTCGACGCCGGGCGCGAAGTCGGCCTGGGCGCCATAGTGATCGAGGTCTTCGGCCAGTACGACGATGCGCCTCACGCCTTCGGCGGCCAACTGGCGCGTGAGCTGGGGCACGGTCAAGGGGCCGTCGACGGGCTGACCGCCGGTCATGGCGACGGCGTCGTTGTATAAGAGCTTGTAAGTGATGTTCACCCCGCCGCCGGGCCGCCCCAAGGCGGGGTGCTCCAACGAACCGGAGCGAAGCGAACCGTGATCACCCCCTTCCGCGGGAAGGGGGCCGGGGGGAAGGTTCGTTCCAACCCCGCCGCCGGGCCGCCCCAAGGCGGGGTGCTCCAACGAACCGGAGCGAAGCGAACCGTGATCACCCCCTTCCGCGGGAAGGGGGCCGGGGGGAAGGTTCGTTCCAACCCCGCCGCCGGGCCGCCCCAAGGCGGGGTGCTCCAACGAACCGGAGCGAAGCGAACCGTGATCACCCCCTTCCGCGGGAAGGGGGGCGGGGGGAAGGTTCGTGTTCTGAGATATTGCCGCGCGAATCGCCAAGAGGCCGGAATGAAAATAGGTGCCATCCCCCATGTTGGCGAAAATATGCGGCGTGCCGCTCGCTTCCGCCATGCCGAGCCAGGTGGCGCCTTCGCCGCCCATCTGGCAAATGGTGAGGGTGTGGCGGTTCATGCCTACGGCCATCAAGTGGCAGCCGACACCCCCCAGGGCCCAGGAGCCTTCGGGCACTTTGGTCGAAGTGTTGTGCGGGCAGCCCGAGCAGAAGTAGGGCGTGCGCAGCGGGGTGAGGCGCGGGCGGGCGAGTGCGGTGTCTTTGGCGTCGAGCACGGCCAAGCGATGCTCGATCGCCTCGGAAGTGAAAAAGCGGCGCAGGCGCGCGGCGATGGCGCGGGCGACGATGGCGGGGGTGAGTTCGGCGGTCGGCGGCAAGAGCCATTGATGCGGCGGCTTGGGCCATTCGCCGGTTTCGTCGAACTTGCCGACGATGCGCGGGCGCACGTCTTCGCGCCAGTTGTAGAGCATTTCTTTCAACTGGTATTCGATGATCTGACGTTTTTCTTCGACCACCAGAATTTCTTCCAGGCCTTGCGCGAAGTGGCGTACACCTTCCGATTCCAGCGGCCAGGGCATGCCGACTTTGTAAAGCCGGATGCCGATTTCGTCGGCGAGTTTTTCGTCTATGCCCAAGTCGTCGAGTGCCTGGCGCAAATCGAGATAAGCTTTGCCGCAGGCGATGATGCCCAGGCGCGGACGGCGCGAATCGAAGACCAGATGATTGAGCTTGTTGGCTCGCGCATAAGCGACCGCGGCGTAGATCTTGAATTCCTGCATGCGATGCTCGGCGGCGAGCTGCGGGTCGGGCCAGCGAAGGTGCACGCCGTCTTTGGGCAGGACGAAATCTTCGGGCAGCACGATTTGCAGGCGCCGCGGATCAACTTCCACGGTGGCGGAACTCTCCACCGTGTCGGAGGTGGTTTTCATCGCCACCCAGCAGCCGCAATAACGCGACATCGCCCAGCCATGGAGCCCCAGATCGAGATATTCCTGGATACCCGAAGGGGCCAGCACCGGAATGCCGCAAGCGGAAAACACATGCTCGCTTTGGTGTGCCACGGCCGAAGAGCGTGCGCCATGGTCGTCGCCGGCAATCAAGAGCACGCCGCCATGTTTGGCGGTGCCGGCGTAATTGGCGTGTTTGAAGACATCGACGCAGCGGTCCACTCCCGGGCCTTTGCCATACCACATGGCAAAAACGCCGTCGCGCTGCGGTTTGGGGAAAAGGTGCAACTGCTGCGAGCCCCAAATGGCGGTGGCCGCGAGTTCCTCGTTCACCGCCGGATGAAAAGCGATGTGGTGTTGCTTGAGGTAGGGCTCGGCCGCGTGCAGCGCGGTGTCCAGCCCGCCCAGGGGCGAGCCGCGATAGCCCGAAACATAACCCGAGGTATCGAGGCCCGCGGCCAGGTCGCGCTGATGTTGCAGGATAGGGAGGCGCGCCAGCGCCTGTACCCCGGTCAAGAAAAAGCGGCCGTGATCGAGACGGTATTTGTCTTCGAGCGAAACTGGAGCCAGGGTCATGAAAACATCCTTTGCACACGCGGGGGCGAAAGCCGCTTTTTCCGCTCTACTGCTTACCCCTTGGTCCCACCTTGAGCCTTGGCCTCACCCTAACGGTTACCCCCACCCTGGCCGTCACCCCCCACCTTAACCATTACCCCCACTCTGGCTATCACCCCCACCCTGGCCATCACCCCCACCCTAACCCTCCCCCATCGAGGGGGAGGGGACTCCTCTCTTCGAGGGGCCCTGGGGGAGGGGACTCCTCTTTTCGAGGAGCCCTGGCGGAGGGGACTCCTCTCTTCGAGGAGCCCTGGGGCAGGGGATTCCACTCTTCGAGGGGCGGGGGAGGGGATTTCACTCTTCGGGGGGAGGCGCTTCCTTTTTGGAAAAGGCGCTGCGGTCAAGGAGGGGGCGGGTGCTTCAGTCTTTGACCATCGCGAACTTGCCGTCTTTCACGGTCAACAGCACGCGACCGCGGTGATCGAAGCCGGAATGGTCGCTGGCGGTGATGTTGATCACCCCTTGCGAGGCGGCCAGTTCTTTCACGCCTTCGAGCGCGTCGCGCAGCGCAACGCGAAATTCGGCGCTGCCGGGTTTGGCTTTCTTGGCGGCGACTGGAATCGCTTGCGTAAGCATGAGGCCCGCGTCGAACACGCCGGCGCCGAAAATCGGCGGCCGTGCGCCGAATTCCTTGGCGTAGCTGTTGACGAACTCCAGGGTCATTTTCTTCGACGGGGCGCTGTCGGGGATTTCATCGGGCACGATCAGCAAGGGGCCGACGATCAGTGTGCCTTCGACTTTGTTGCCGCCGATTTTGATGAAATCCGGCGTGGCCGCGCCGTGGGTGTGATAGATCATGCCCTTGAAGCCGTTATCGGCGAGGCCGGTATGCGGCGTGGCGGCATCGGCGGAAACGCCGGCGATGAGCACGGCGTCGGGCTTGGCGGCGATGAGTTTCAGCACCTGCCCGGTGGCGCTTTGGTCGGTGCGGTTGTAGCGCTCGTTGGCGACGATCTGGATGTTCGCCTTGGCGGCCATGCCTGAAAAGGTCCGGTGCCAGCTTTCGCCGTAAGGATCATTGCGGCCGATGAAGCCCACGGTCTTGACGCCGCGCTTTTGCATGGCCTGGATGATGCCCTCGCCGATCACGTCATCGGACGGGTGGGTGCGAAACACCCAGCGCTTCTTGTCGTCCATGGGCTGGACCACGGCGGTGGTACCCACCGGCGCCAGGAGCGGCGTCTGCCCTTCGGAGACGAATTGCAGCATGCCCATGGCGTTGGGCGAGCCCGAGGGCCCGATGATCGCATCGACCTTGGTTTCGGCCAGAAGCTTCTTGGTCAGCGTGACGCTTTGCGTGGGGTCGCTGGCGTCGTCGAAAATCAGGTACTCGATGGTCAGATCGCCCGCCTTCTTGGGCAGCAAGGCCACCGCGTTCTTTTGCGAGGTGCCGACGAAAGCCGTCGGTCCGCTGGCCGAAGCGATGACGCCAATCTTCACCTGCGCCAGCGCCACGCCGGCCCCCAACAGCATGCCCAACAGCACACAACTGATTCTTGCCAATTTCATGATCGTCCTCCTGGTTAGACCAACTTCTGAAACCCAATCGCCTCAACCGGTGCGCGAAAAATCCGGTTTGCGTCCCTCCTGAAAAGCCGAAATACCTTCGCGCGCCGCCGCCGTGCAGGCCGAGGCGCCAAAGGCACGATACCCGATTTCCAGCGCCGCTTCGAGCGTGCTGGCACGTGCGGCATCCTCTATGCCGCTCTCCAGCACCGCGAGCACTTGGCCCGACAAGGTTTGCCCGCCAGCCGATTGGCCATCGCCCGGCGCAAAAGGAGGCAAACTCACCGCCCCGTCGCGGATGCGCGGCACCTTGGCCTCCAGCGCCGCAACTCGGGCGCAGGCCAAGTCGATCAATTCGGGAATATGCTTGGCCATGCCATCGATGATGCCTAAGTCGCGGGCTTTGGGCGCGGCGAGTTTCTCCGCGCGACGCAACATGCCATGGAACACTTCCGAGGCTTGGGCCCAGCGCCGGTAAGGCACCACCATGGCGCCGATGCCCGGCACGATGCCCAAAGTGATTTCCGGAAACTGCATCGAGGCCGATTCCAGGGCCACTAGGCTATGGCAGCGCATGGCGAGTTCCAGTCCGCCGCCCAGCGCCATGCCGTTCAAAGCCGCCACCACGGGCTTTTTCATCGCATCGAGATGCACCAGAAGCCGCGAGCAATCGCGCGAGTATTGGGTCGAAGCTTCCCTGTCGCCGAGCAGGGAAGGAAAACGGCCGATGTCGGCGCCGGCGCAGAAGGCTCTGCTACCGTAGCCGGTGATGACAAACCCCTGCACCGCCGGATCGTTTTCGAATCGGCGCAGCACGCCCAGGATTTCATCGGTGAGGCCATCGTGCAGTGCGTTGAGCGCTTCCGGTCGGCACAAGGTGATGATCTTCACGCCCTGGCGCTCATCGAGGCGCAGATGCTGCAAGTGGCCACGGTATTGTTCCAGCGAGCGTTTGGGCATCGGCATGCCGGGGCGCTCGCGCTGGAAGCGGTCCAGGATGCGCGCGGTTTCTACCGGGCCCAGTGCTTCCATCAACGCCAACGGCCCCGATTTGAATCCCAGAGCGAGGCGGCAGCCCAAGTCGAGCTCTGCGGCATCGCCAATCTTGCGATCGAGGATGTCTACGGCTTGGGAGAAGAGCACCCCCAGCAAGCGATCGCGTATTGCCTGCGCTTTTTCCGCGGCAAGCGCGACGGTTTTGCCCGGTTTCACCGTAACCCAGGTATCCACCGAGCGGAAAATTTCTGCGGGGCGATACACCTCGCCTTCTTCTTCGGCCTGCAAGGTATTGGTTTCGGTGATGATGGGATTGCCGCGCGCCAGGTTGAGCACAAAAAACGGCCCAGCATGGACGAACTCGGCCGCCACGGTGTCGATTTCGGCCGCGGTGGCGATGTTCAGCAACAAAGCCGCTTCGTTGCACCAATTGTCGAAGACGCGGTCGAGCATGAAACAGACGGCATCGGCCGTGGTGAGGGGCACTTTGCCGGTGGTGCAGAAGAACCAGCGCAAAAAGTCGAGTTGCGGCCGCGCAAATTTTTCCCAGTCGATGACTTCGACGACCGGATTCTTCCACGCCGGGGCAAAGAAGTGCGTCACCGTGGCGCGCTCGGGTCGTTGGAGTTCGGCGAAAATGCGTGCCGCGGGCAGCGAACTGGTGTTGGAAGTGATCAGCGTATCCGGGCCGACGAGGCTTTCCACTTGCGCGAAGATGCGCCGCTTCAAGGTGAGGTTTTCGGTGGCGGCTTCCAGCACCCAGTCGCAATCGGCCAAGGCGGCGTAGTCAGTGGTGGCGACGAGATTTTGGAGCACCGAGTCGGCCTGCGCTGGTTTCATCTTGCCCTTGGCCACCGCCTTTTCGGCATAGTCGCGAAAGCGCTGCTGGGCGCGATCGAGCGCGGCCTGCGCCACGTCGACCAGGGTGAGCTTGAGTCCGGGCAGCGCGCTTTTGAGGTAATAGCCGATGTCCGGCCCGATCGTGCCGGCACCGATGATGGCGATATGCCGCGGCAGGGGCCGCGAAGGTGAGCGCAGCAGCGGGTTGGCGGGTTGGGGTTTCATGCTTGCGCTGATGGGGTAAGAGGCGCGCCGGCGGCGACGATGCCGCGAGCGAGCAAATCTTCGATGGCAGAGGGAGTGAAGCCCGCTTCCAGCAGCACGCGCGAGGTGTGCTGGCCATACTTGGGCGGAAAACCGAGTTCGCGTACGGAATCTTGGCGATCGACGGCCTGGGGCTGCATCGCTACGCAGCGCCCGTCGGGCATGCGGGTCTGAGTCAAACGCGAGGCCACCGCGGGCATGGCGCGCACTGCGGGAATGTCGTGTATGGGCGCATGCGGAATAGTGGCTTGCCGGAAATCGGCCACCAATTCCGCCGTGGGATGGCGGCAAGTTAGCGCGGCCATATCGCGGTGTATGGCTTCGCGTTCCTCATGCCGGCCGGCGTTGGTGGCGCGCGTCGGGCGCGCGATGGATGCAAATTTGGGCAGCTCGCTCAGCCGTTTCCATTGCACATCGGAACCGATGGCGAGGTATATGAAGCCGTCGGCGGTGGGATAAACATTGGTCGGAATGAATTTGCGGTGCTCATTTCCGCAGCGGGTGATTTCGTTGGGCTGGCAGTTGAAGTCCAGGAGCGGCAGGGTGGTGATCAGCCAGGATGCCGCGGCCTGCAGCATGGAAACATCGATGCGGGCTCCCTTCCCGGTTTCGGCGCGATCGGCGAGCGCCAGCATCACATTGGCGTACACTTCGTCGCCCGCCTTGAGGTCGATCAGCGGCACGCCCGAAAGTGTGGGGGGGCCGTCAGCGGGACCAGTCAACTCCATATAGCCCACCATGGCCTGGATGACCGGGTCGTAACCCGGCGCATCGGGATATTCCGGCCCCATTGCGGATATGCCCGCCCAGATGAGGTTGGGTTTGACTTTGGCAAGCGTCTCATAGTCGATGCCCAAAGATCGATACCGCCGAGGCACGGTGTTGCAGCAGAAGACGTCGGCATTCAATTCACGAATCAGGCGATGCAGAATCACTTGGCCCTCGCGCTCTTTGAGGTTGAGCGCAATCGCTTCCTTGCCGACGTTGGGCGCCACGAAGTAGCTGCGGCGATCATCGTCGGCCACGGTTCCGCCAATGTAACGGTTGGGGTCGCCCGGCAAGCCCTCGCCCGAGGGCGTTGCTTCGATGCGGATCACCCGCCAGCCCAGTTGCGCGAAGCGCAGCGTCGCGTAAGGCAAGGATAGCGCCTGTTCAAGCGAAAGGACGGTGCGGGGTTTCATGGGTTAGTCGCGAGTGGAGAGTGGAG
>CAZFEK010000013.1:0-8599 GCA_964517465.1 uncultured Alcaligenaceae bacterium | reverse complement strand
AGCCGAGAGCCGAGAGCCGAGAGCCGAGAGCCGAGAGCCGAGAGCCGAGAGCCGAGAGCCGATCTTCCCCTGGCGAAACCGGAAACGCTGATCGCGGGCAAGCCCGCTCCTACACACGCCGCCGTCAATCGCTTTGGTAGGAGCGGGCTTGCCCGCGATCGACAGTCGCACGATCACGATCTCATCCGATCCGGTGGTGTGGTATCGAAGCGAGAACTCTCTCCACTCTCGACTCTCGATTCCTCACTCTCGACTTCTCCAAAAAGGGCCGTAGGGTGGATCGAGTTCAGGTTACTCCTGAACAAATCCGCCGTTGCGGGGAAGGTGGCGAATCCGGCCAAACTGGCCTCAACCCACCCTACGGAGCCGGTGGCCGCAATCGCATGCTGCTGCGCCTGCGGGCTGATGATCAGAAAGCGCATTACTCGGGTTTCCAAGGCGCCCAATAGAGCTTCTCGGTCTTGCCATGCAAGGCGCGGTAGACGTTCTCCGGCGTGAAAGGCAACTCGAACAAACGCACGCCGGTGGCATTTTCGATGGCATTGGCGGTGGCCGCGGCAATGCAGATCGCCGGCGCTTCGCCCACGCCCTTGGCGCCTTGCGGACCTTCGCCGTCCATGGATTCGATGAAGCTCACATCCATTTCGGGAATCTCCGGTGCGGTCACCAGTTTGTAATCGCGGAAGTTGGGATTGCGAATGCGCCCGTCTTCCACCATCAGGTTTTCGGTGAGTGCATAACCTTGGCCCATGATTACGCCGCCTTCGATCTGTCCTTCCAGTCCCAGGCGGTTGAGCACCCGGCCGACATCGTGCGCGCCGGTGACATGCGTCATGCTGACGATGCCGGTGGCGCTGTCCACTTCCACCTCCACCACTTGCGTGGCCCAGGCGTAAGTGGCGGAAACGTCGCCCTTGAAGCCTTTGTCCTGGTGCACCGAAGGCGGCTCATAATAGAAAGTGGTCATGACCAGCTCGGCCTTGTCGGAGAAGTGCAGGCCGCGGATGAACTTCGCCAACTCGATCAGCGCTTCGCCGCTATCCTTGCGCACGATGAAGCCGCCCTGGAGATCGAGCGCCTCTTGGGCGCATTCATACTTCCCGGCCGCCGCGGCGAGAATCTTGGCCTTGGCTTTCTTGGCCGCGCCGATCGCCGAATTGCCGGCGATGAAGGTGGTACGCGAGGCATGTACACCGACATCCCAGGGCGTAATGTCGGTGTCGTTGTTGACCACCGAGACCGCCGAAATCGGCAAACCCAATTCTTCGCACACCAGTTGCGCGAGCACCGTCTCCGAGCCCTGACCGATTTCGGAGGCGCCGGTGATCAGCGTCAGCGCGCCGAAGTCGTCCATTTTCAGAATGGTGCCGCAGCCGTCCGAAGGATAAATCTTGGCGCCGCCGCCTACATGCAGCATCGAGGCCATGCCGATGCCGCGCTTCACCGCGCCGGCGTCCTGTTGTCTGGCGCGGTAGGCGGCGCGCTTGTTCACATAGTCGCTGCGCGTGGCCGCGGTGGTCAGGCACTCCTTGAAGCCGCAGCTCTTGAACACCATGCCTTGCCCCGTGACTTCGCCCGACTCCTGGGCATTCTTCAGGCGGAAAGCCAGCGGGTCCATGCCGATGGCGTCGGCCAGCATGTCCATGTGCTGCTCGATGGCGAAGGTGGCTTGCAAATTGCCGTAGCCGCGGAAAGAGCCGGCATAGGGGTTGTTGGTGTAGACCGCGGTGGTGTGGTAGTCGCAATGCGGCACGCGGTAAAGCGAAGAAAAGGTCTGCATCATCACGAAAGGTGTGGTCGCCCCCCAGGAGGTGTAGGCCCCGTTGTCGTGCAGGGTGTGCACGGTGCGGAAGGTGAGCGTGCCGTCCTTCTTGCAACCCGAGCGCAGCGTCAGTAGCACCGGCTGGCGCGTGGGCGAGGCAAGGAATTCCTCTTCGCGGCTGAAGACCAGTTTCACCGGCCGCCTGGCGGCGCGGGCGAGAAACACGCAAATCACCTCGAAGGGATAAACGTCGAGCTTGGAGCCGAAGCCCCCGCCTATAGGCGGCTGGATGATGCGAATGCGCGCCGGGTCCATGTTGAGGTATTCGGCGAATTCGCGCTTATGCAGGAAGGGCACCTGGGTGTTCGAATAAAGCGTGAGGTTGCCCGAGGCGTCGAATTCGGCGATCACGCCCGACACGCCCATGCAGCAATGGGTGACGTAATGCAGCTTGAAGCTGTCTTCGATCACCACATCGCTTTCGGCTTCGCCCCGGATCACATCACCGTGGCTGTAATCGAAGCGCATGGCGACATTGTCCGGGCGCCCGGTGTAAGCCACCGGTGCTCCGGCGGGCGCGCCCGCGCGCGGCGGGTGGATGAGCGGTGCTCCGGGGGCGATGGCCTCGCGCGCGTCGGCCACCACCGGCAGGTCCTCGTATTCGACGCGAATGAGCTTCAGCGCGGCTTCGGCAATCTCCACCGATTCGGCCGCGACCGCGGCGATTTCGTCGCGCTGGCTGCGTACCACTTCACCCTTGAGCGGAAAGTGATCCTTGGCGACCCCGATCGGACGCTGCTCGGGCAAGTCCGCCGCGGTGAGCACCACATGCACGCCGGGCAGGGCCTTGGCGGCGCGGGTGTCGATGGATTTGATGCGGGCGTGGATACGCGCCGAGCGCAGAATGCGGGCGTGTAACTGCCCCGACAGATCGAGATCATGAATGTAACGGGTCTTGCCGCTTGCCTTTTCGGGCGCATCCATTTTCGGGATGCGTTTGCCGATCAGCGTTTCGGCGACCACCTTGCGGGACTTCTCCAATACGGCCATGGTCAGGCTCCTGTCGCTTTGCCGGCGACGGCGATGGCTTCGACGATTTTTTTGTACCCCGTGCAGCGGCACAGATTGCCTTCGATGCCGCGGGCAATCGCCTGCTCGTCCGAGGCGCCGCAGCCCGAGAGCAGGTGCGCGGCCTGCATCATCATGCCCGGCGTGCAGAAACCGCATTGCACCGCGCCCTGCTCGACGAAGGCGGCGCGCAGCCGCTCGCCCACGGGCTGGGCGCTCAGGTTTTCGATGGTGTTGACGCTGCGCCCGGCGCAATCGACGGCGAACATCAGGCAGGAATTGACGGTGAGGCCATCGACCTCGATGGTGCAGGCGCCGCATTCGCCCTCGCCACAGCCGTACTTGGTACCGGTGAGACCCACCACCTCGCGCAGCAGGTCGAGTGTGCTCATTTCCACGGGCACCGTGGCACGGCGCTTGACGCCGTTGAGGGTGAATTCGATCTCAGTTTTGAGCGACATGTTCGAGCATCCTTGTGAGCATGTTGTGCACCAGCTCCTGGCGATACCAGGCGCTGGCGCGCAGGTCGTCGATGGGCTGGATTTCTGCGCGCGCGGTGGCGGCGGCGAGAGCGATGGTCTGGGCATTCAGCGGGCGGCCCTCGAGCGCCTCTTCCGCGGCCAGGGCTCTGAGCGGCGTGGGTGCCACGGCTCCTAGAGCGATGCGCACCTGGGCGATATGCCCGTTTTCGCGCACGCCGGCCAGGGCGATGGAAATCGCCGATATGTCGAGGGCCGGGCGCGTGCCGAACTTATAAAAGCGAGCCACGTGGCCCGAAGGAGGGCAGGGCACCAGCACTGCAGAAACGAGCTCCGCGGGGGCGCGGCGGGTCTTGCCCGGGCCGACGAAAAACTCGGACAGCGGCATGCGCCGCCGGTAAATGGCTTCATCCGGACGCGAGGCGAGCTCGACTTCGGCGTCGAGTGCCATCAAGGGCACCAGCGTGTCTCCAGCGGGCGAGGCGTTGCTGATGTTGCCGCCCAGGGTGGCGGCGTTGCGGATCTGGTCGCTGGCGAAATGGTCGCAGGCTTCGCGCAGCACCGGCAGATGTTCGGCGACCAAAGGGTCGCGCAAGAGTTCGGTGATGGTGGTGAGCGAACCCAGGCGCAGCAAGTCGCCTTCGCGGGTGACGCCTTTCAACTCGGTGATGCCGCGCAGGTTCATCAGCGTGCGCTTGAATTTCGCGCGCCCCGCCTTGGCCTGGGGCATGAGATCCGTGCCGCCGGCGAGCAGGGTGACTTCGCCCAGCTCCTGCAAGGCGAAAAGCGCCTCGTCGAGGCTCTGGGGGGCGAGATAACGTTCGATGCCTTGGTTCATGAATGCGACCTTCAGAAACGGATGGGCTCGCGGTAGCGGCCGAAGACGCCGACCAGCTCGCGGGTCATTTCGCCCACGCTGGCGTAGGCTTTCACCGCCGCCACCAGCGCGGGCATGACGTTGCGCCGGGCGGCGGCGTCTTCGCGCACGCGCGCGAGGCACTGCGCCACCTGGGTTGGGTCGCGCTGGGCGCGCACCGCGGCGAGGCTGGCGATCTGCTTTTGGGCGTTGGCCTCGTTGTAGGGGTGAAACTCCACCTTGTGCTCCTCCTCGGGGATGCGGTACTTGTTCACGCCGACTTTGGGGAACTTGCCCGACTCGATATCGCGCTGCATCTGATAGGCCTGGGCCGATACCTTGGCCTGAACGAAACCTTCGGAAACCAGCTTGACCATGCCGCCCTGGGCGTCGACTTCGGCCATGATGTTTTCCATTTCGCTGCGCATCTGATTGGTGAGGGTTTCGACGTAATACGAGCCGCCCAAAGGGTCGACGGTTTCGGTGAGGCCCATTTCCTCGATCAGAATCTGCATGGTGCGCAGCGAAACCCGCGCCGAATATTCGGTGGGTATGGTGTAGGCCTCGTCGTAGGAACACAGGGCCATGGTCTGCGTGCCCGAAAGCGCCGAAATCAGCGCGTAGTAGGCGCCACGCACGATGTTGAGCTCCGGCTGCTCGAAAGTGAGGCCGCCACCGCCGCCGGCGGCGATCATCCTGAGCCACATCGAGCCGGGTTTTTCGGCGCCATATTGCTCTTTCATGATTTTGGCCCACAGGCCGCGTCCGGCGCGGAACTTGGCGACCTGTTCGAAAATGTTGCCGAAGATGTTGAAGTTGTAAGACAGGCGCCCGGCGAATTCGTCCACCGCCAAGCCGCGCTTGATCACCTCGTCGGCATACGCTTTGGCGATGCAAAAGGCGTAAGCCATCTCCTGCGCCGGATTGGCGCCCGACTCGCGGATGTGATAGCCGCAGACCGACACCGGGCTGTATTTGGGGGCATGTTCGGCGCAGTATTCGATGGTGTCGCCCACCAGCCGCAGCGAGGGCTCGACCGGGAAGATCCAGGTGCCGCGACCGATGAATTCCTTGAGAATGTCGTTTTGCGCCGTGCCGCGGAGTTCTTTCACGTCATAGCCGCGCTTCTCGGCCATGGCCAGATACATGGCGATCAGAATCGCCGCGGCGCCGTTGATGGTGAGCGACACCGTGATCTCTTTGAGATCGATGCCCTCGAAGGCGATTTCAAAGTCGCGCAGGGTATCGATGGACATGCCCACGCGCCCCACTTCGCCCTCGGCCAGCGGATCGTCAGAATCGAGGCCGATCTGCGTCGGTAGGTCGAAGGCGACATTCAAGCCGGTTTGCCCGTTGGCGATGAGGTACTTGAAACGCTGATTGGTTTCCGCCGGATTGCCAAAACCCGCGTACTGGCGCATGGTCCAGGGCTGCTTGCGATACATCAGCGCGTGGATGCCGCGGGTGAAGGGGTATTCGCCCGGCGTGCCGAGCATGGTCAGTCCGCCCGAAGCCTCGACATCGGCCGCGGTGTAGAGCGGTTTCACCTCGATGCCGGATTCGTTGACCACCGGCCGCGCCACTCTAGGTGTGCCCTCCCCCCGGCCCCCTCCCGACGGTAGGGCGTGATCACGGTTCGCGGCTGAAAGCCGCTCCGGGGACTGGTCTACGCCGCCTTCGGGCGGCCGCGCGGCGGCGCTCATTTCACATGCTCCCGAATGAAGCCAACGATGGCGTCGAGCTTGGAGCCGGTGGGAAAGACGCCCTGAAACCCCAATTGATGCAGAGCGGGATGGTCTTGCGCCGGCAGGTTGCCGCCGATGACCCAGAGCTTGTCGGTGAGACCATTGGCTTCGAGCAAGGGTTTCAGTTTGCGGCAAAAAGGCAGGTGCGAACCGGCGAGGCTCGAAAGGGCAATGACATCCACGTCTTCTTCCATGGCCATGCGGGCGACGTTTTCCGGGGTTTGTCTGAGGCCGGTGTAGATCACTTCGAAGCCGGCATCCATCATCGCCCTTGCGACCACTTTGGCGCCCTGGTCATGGCCGTCGAGGCCGGGCTTGGCGAGCAGCACACGAATGCGCGGGCCGGTGTTTGCATGCGCGCTCATTGCGAAACCTCCTTGGCGATAATGAGTTTCAGGATTTCGCTGGTGCCGCCGCCGATCAAAGTGAAGCGCACATCGCGCAAGTAGCGCTGCACCGGGTACTCCATGGCATAACCGTAGGAGGCGAGGATACGCGCGGCCTGATCGCAGATGCGCGCCGCGGCTTCGGTGGCATTGAGTTTGGCCATCGCCGCCTCCTTGTGGTGCGGCTTGGCCGCGTCTTTGAGCCAGGCGGCGTAACGCACGAGCTGGGTGGCGGCTTCGAGTTCCGTGGCCATTTCCGCGAGCTTCATTTGAATCGCCTGGAAGCGGTTGATGGGCTTGCCGAACTGCTGCCGCTCGCTCGCGTAGCGCACCGCTTCGGCCAGCGCCGCCCGTGCCACACCCAGGGCCATGGCCCCGGTGATGATGCGAATCTCGGCCAGGGTCTTGCGCAGATGGCCCTCGCCATCACCTTCCTCTTGCGACAGGCGATGCGTGTCCGGCACGAAACATTCAGCGAAAGCCACTTCCGAAGTAGGCAGTGCCCAGACGCCCATCTTGTGGATGGCGCGGCCGACGCTGAGGCCCTTCATGCCCTTTTCGACCAGGAAGATGGTGAGCTTCTTTGCCTCGCCGGCCTTGGCGAAGACCGTGAAAAAATCGGCCACCGGGGCGGAGGTGATCCAGGTCTTCTGGCCGTTCAAGACATAGCCGCCTTCGACCTTTCTCGCCGTGGTGGCGATGGAATCCAGGTCCGAGCCGGCGTTGGGCTCGGTCATACAAATGGCGCCGATTTTTTCGCCCCGGAGCGCGGGCTGGAAGAGGCGCTGCTGAATGTCGGCATTACCCAGCAGATGCAAAAACTTGGTGCCCATGAGCGACTGCATGGCCACCGCGCCGGCGAGCGACATCGAGCCGCGGGCGACTTCTTCGAGGGCGAGGGAAAATTCCTGCAAACCCACGCCGCTGCCGCCCACTTCCTCGGGGTAGCGCATGGCAAAGAAGCCCAGCTCGCCCAGCTCTTTGAACAAGGCCATGGGAAAAGCATGCGCCTCGTCGATCGCCGCCGCCTGCGGCGCGATGCGCTCATCGCAAAAGCGCGCGAAGCTGTCGCGGATGGCGCGCTGGTCGTCGGTGAGGTCAAAATTCATGATGCAGAATCTCGCGGCGAACTCCCTCGCCCTTCATGGGGGGCTGGGGTGGGGGAGAGGACAGGGGTGGGGGTGGCTGCCTCAAGACTTCCGTGATTCGCTCGAGAACGCCTTCCATATTTTCCAGCACCTCGTTGTTCCAGAAGCGCAGGATGCGGAACCCCCGCTGCCGCAACCAGGCATCGCGCACCTGGTCGCCAAGGTTCGGATCGGCATGCTGTCCGCCGTCGACTTCGATCACCAGACGGGCCGACAGGCAGAGAAAGTCGAGCACATAGCGTTCCATCGGGACCTGCCGGCGGAAGTGCACGCCGAGCTGATCATCGCGCAAACGTGACCAAAGGCGGCGCTCGACCTCCGTCATGTTGCGACGCAGGCGCCGGGCGGTAGCGAGCAGCGCGTCACTCATGAGCGTTCCACGTGCGGCGTTGCCGTGATGATGTTGCGGTCATCGAGTAGGCGCGCGGTTTGCGGCCCCCACCCTGTCCCTCCCCCGCTGGCGCGGGAGAGGGGACGCAGTGGTGGGCAGGGGGTGAGGGCGGTTGTGCCAAGCGGAAAATCGGCGATGGCGCAGTCGGCAAGCGGGAGACCGTCGATTGCAATTGCACTGACTGTCCCTGCGAGCACACTCCCTCCCCCCTCGCGGGGGAGGGCGGGGGTGGGGGGGAAAAGCGGCGAAGCGCGCGCATCTCAGACATTCCGGCCCAGCTCCGCTTCGCTCATGCCGTAATCGCGCAGCGCCGCTTCGCGGGAGATCACGCCGTTCCTCACCTCTTCGCGCAAAAGCGCGCGGTCGCGTTTCTTGGGGTCGCCGTAGCCGCCGCCACCACTGGCGACTTGGTGGTAAACGGTGCCTTTGGGTACGCCGGTGATGAGGTCCTTGTTCTTGGGCACGACCGTCTGGCCGTCGGGGTAAGACAGGCGTATGAAATTGAGCCCGGCGCCCTGGCCGCCGAAGAGTCCGAAGGCGGGTTCGAAGTCGCCATCGCCGAAGGTGACGAGCTGGGTATCTTCCGAACCGATCTCGAAGATCGTCTCCACCCCCAGGCCGCCGCGCCATTGTCCGGCGCCCGCCGAATCGGTCAGGAGTTCGTGTTTGATCAAGCGATGCGGGGTCTGCTGCTCGAACATTTCATAGTCCTGGTCGAGCACGCCGCCCGAGGCGTCGATCATGCCGATGTGGTCGTAGCCGTC
>CAZFEK010000012.1:0-85844 GCA_964517465.1 uncultured Alcaligenaceae bacterium | reverse complement strand
CCCCCTTCCAGGGGAAGGGGGTGAGTACGGTTCGCGGGCTGCGCCCGCTCCGGGGGTTGGCTGGCGCGCCCTTGGGGCGGCCCGGCGGGCTGGGTGGAACCTTCCCCCCGGCCCCCTTCCAGGGGAAGGGGGTGAGTACGGTTCGCGGGCTGCGCCCGCTCCGGGGGTTGGCTGGCGCGCCCTTGGGGCGGCCCGGCGGGCGGGGTCATGGTGTTATACAACAGATTTTCTGATGCATGGTTGCAATATAAATCGTTTGTTGCGATGCAGCAATGTCCCTATATTCCATTACGTGACGCAGCTCGGCACGGGTGTGCCGGGCGCCAGCGAACCAGGAGAAAGCCATGCAAGACTACACCGACATCGAACTCAAGATCAGGGAAGCCAAGGCGCTGCGGGACGAAGCCATCGGCCGGATGTTCGAGGCCGCGGGTGTGGCGCTGCGCTTGCGCTGGGCGAGCCTCAGAAGTGCGCTCAGCCAATGGCTGATGCGCCGGTCGGAGCATTTCCACGGCCTGCCCGAGGACTTGAATCCCTACCGCAGCATCAGCCGCAAGAGCCTCTCCACCATCTTCCCGTAAGGCGGGCGCAACAGCGGCAGGGTGTTCCAGCGGCTCTGCAGGAACACCGCTTTGGCTTTGGAGAAGGTGTCGAAGCCGGCGCGGCCGTGATAATGGCCCATGCCCGAAGGGCCTACGCCTCCAAAAGGGAGCTCGTCTTGCGCGATATGCAGCAAGACGTCGTTCAGCGTCACCCCGCCGGCAACGGTCTGGTACAGAATTCGCCGCCGGCGTTCGGCATCGTCCTCGAAGCCATACAGCGCGAGCGGTCGCGGGTGGTCGTTGACATAACCGAGCGCCTGATCGAACCGTTCGTAGGTGAGGATGGGCAGCAGCGGCCCGAAAATTTCTTCTTGCATGATGCGCATGCCGTCGTGGGCGCGCAGCACCAAAGTCGGCGCAATGCGCCGGCTCTCCGGGGGGAGCGGCAGCGCATCGGGGTTGAGCGGCACTGCCTCCGCGCCTCGGGCGCGGGCCTCGTCGAGCAATCCCAACAGGCGCTGATGATGCCGCGCGCTGATGATGGCCGAGTAGTCCCCGTTGCCGGCGATCCGGGGATACATGGCAAAAACCGCGCGCCGCGCCGCTTCGATGAAGGCGCTCTCCTTTCCAGCGGGCAGCAGCACATAGTCCGGCGCGATGCAGGTCTGCCCGGCGTTGAGGCATTTGCCCAGCATGATGCGCTCGGCAGCGATCGCAACATCGAAGTCGGGCCCAATGAGGACCGGGGATTTGCCCCCCAGCTCTAGCGTCACCGGGACGAGGTGGGCCGCTGCTGCGGCCATGACCTTGTGGCCCACCGCCGTGCTGCCCGTGAAGAGCAGGTGGTCCAGCGGGAGCGCAGTGAGCGCTTGCGCCAGCTCTGGACCACCGTTGACGACCGCGACCTGCTCCGGTGGAAAAACGTCCGCGATCAGGCGCTGCATGACTTCTCCGGTGCGGGGAGTGAATTCGGACATCTTGATCAGCGCCCGGTTACCTGCGGCGAGGGCGGAAACCAGCGGTCCCAGCGCCAAATAGACCGGATAGTTCCACGGCACGATCACTCCCACCACCCCCAAGGGCTGCTTGATCAGCCGCGCTTTTCCCGGCAGGAACCAGATCGACACCGGGCGGCGCTCGGGGCGCATCCATCGCTTCAGTTTGCTCCTGGCGTGGCGGATCGCCTCCAGGCTGGGAAAAAACTCCAATACCCGGGTTTCCGTGGGGGAGCGACCGCCGAAGTCATCGAATACGGCTTCTTGCAGCGCGTCCGCGTGGGCTTTGAGCGCGCGCTCCAAGGCCGACAAGTCGGTGCGCCGGGCGTCGAGACTCCGATAGGGATCGGTGCGGAAGGCCGATCGCTGAGCCAAGAGAAGAGCCTCTAGGTCTTCGGGTGTGACGGGCGGGTTGAAGGCGGACATGGTGGCGTAGCGGGTAGAGCCCAAATGGAAGAGGTGTTGACAGTATCGCAAAAATAAACATATGATTCAAACATACGTTTGAAACAGCGCCTGCGGAATTGACCTGGTCGACCCAGAAAATGTCGACTGGGGCAGCCGGTGCTGACAAACACCCGTGATGCCCAGATCGAAAGCACCGAACCACCATGAGCCGAACCGCCTCCAAACCTGCCCAAGGCGCCGAGCCCCGCGATCAGCGTGATACCAAGGAGCGCATCCTCGACGCCGGGGAGGCGCTGTTCATGGAACACGGCTTCGAGGCGACTTCCTTGCGCCAAATCACCGCGGCGGCAGGCGTCAACCTTGCGGCGGTCAATTATCACTTTGGCAGCAAAGAGGAGTTGTTCCAGGCGGTGCTCACCCGGCGTCTTGACCCCATGAACGTCGAGCGGATGAAACTGCTGGAGCAATATGAGCGGGACCATGGGGAGCGCACGCTGAGCTGCGAACGTATCCTCAATGCGATGTTCATTCCCGCGCTGCGCCTGGCGCGCGACAACCAGCGCGGTGGCAAAAATTTCCTGCGCTTGCTCGGCCGTGCTTATGCCGATCCGGCGCCTTTCATACGTCATTTCCTGTCGGAGCAATATGCTCCGATGATCGGGCGGTTCAAGAACGCCTTTTCGCGCGCCCTGCCGCACCTCCCCAAAAAGGAGCTGGTCTGGCGGCTGCATTTTCTCATGGGCGCGATGTCCTACACTTTGGCCGGTACCGACGCCTTGAAACTCATTGCCGAATTGAATCCCACCGAAGCCGGCAACGACGAGTTGCTCTTGCAGCGCTTGGCGCCGTTTCTGGTTGCAGGTTTGCAGGCGCCCTTGCCCGACTTGGCCGAACCCAAGGCCGAGATGGAGCGCGCCCGGGCCTGAGGCTGCCGGCCGTTTTCGCGAAGGAAGCATCATGCTTACGACCGTTTGGATCTTTTCCCTTTTTATCGCCCTGCTGGTGCTGGCTTATGCGCGTGCCCGCAGTCTCGCTTGGGGCCTGGTTCTTGGCCTGGGATTGGCCCTAGGGATCTACCTCAAAACCTTGCCGGCGCCGCTGATGCTGGCGCTTACGGTGCTGTTCGGCGTTTTGGCGCTGCCCTTGCTGCTGCCGCCGCTGCGTCGCAGTCTGATCAGCGAAGGCCTGCTGCGAATTTATCGCCGAATCCTGCCCACGATGTCCCAAACGGAACGGGAAGCATTGGAGGCGGGGACGGTGTGGTGGGACGGCGAGCTCTTTTCCGGCCGTCCCAACTGGCAAAAACTCCTTGCTCTCCCTCAGCCCCAGCTGAGGCCCGAGGAACAGCGCTTTCTCGATGTCGAAACCGAAGAGCTTTGCAACATGGTGAGCGATTGGGAAACCACCAACCTCTACCAGGACTTGCCGCCGCAGGTTTGGCAGTTCATCAAGGACAAGGGCTTCCTGGGCATGATCATTCCCAAGAAGTATGGCGGGCTCGAGTTCTCGGCCTATGCGCACTCGCAAGTGATCCAAAAGCTCTCGACGCGATCCAGCGCGGCAGCAGTCACGGTGATGGTGCCCAACTCCTTGGGGCCGGCGGAATTGCTCCTGCATTACGGCACCGAAGAGCAGCGCAACCACTATCTGCCGCGTTTGGCCAAAGGCCAGGAAATCCCCTGCTTCGCGCTCACCAGCCCCTGGGCGGGATCGGATGCGGCATCGATTCCCGACACCGGTATCGTCGGCAAAGGTCTTTACCAGGGCAAGGAAGTGCTCGGGCTGCGGGTTACCTGGAACAAGCGCTACATCACCCTCGGCCCGGTGGCCACGCTACTCGGCCTGGCATTTCGCGCCTACGATCCGGAACATCTCCTCGGCGAAACCGAAGATCTGGGCATCACCTGCGCCTTGGTGCCGACCTCCCATCCGGGCGTCGACATCGGCCGGCGTCATTTTCCCCTCAACACGGTGTTCCAGAATGGCCCCACGACGGGCAAAGACGTGTTCATTCCGCTCGAGTGGGTGATCGGCGGGCGCGAGCGCGTGGGCCAAGGCTGGATGATGCTCATGAACTGCCTGGCCGCGGGGCGCTCGATTTCACTGCCCTCGTCCAACACCGGCATGGCCAAGCTGGCCGTGCGCACGGTCGGCGGTTATGCGCGCGTGCGCCAGCAGTTCAAGATGCCGATCGGGAAGTTCGAAGGCATCGAAGAGCCCTTGGCCCGCATGGGCGGCAACCTTTATCTCATGGACGCCGCGCGCACCATGACCGCAGGCGCGGTGGACTTGGGCGAAAAGCCCGCGGTGGTATCCGCGATCGCCAAGTACCACGTCACCGAGCGGGCACGCATCGTGGTCAATGACGGCATGGACATCATCGGCGGCAAAGGCATCTGCCTCGGCCCCAACAACTTCCTCGGGCGTGCCTATCAACAAATTCCAGTGAGCATCACGGTCGAGGGCGCCAACATCTTGACCCGCAGCCTGATCATTTTCGGCCAGGGGGCGATTCGTTGCCACCCCTACGTGCTCAAAGAGATGGCCGCCACGCGCGAGCAAGACCAAGCCAAGGCGGTGCGCGATTTTGATGCCGCACTTTTTGGGCACATCGGCTTTACCGTCGGCAATGCCGCCCGCGCTTTGGTGACGGGCCTCACCGGTTCCCACTTCGTGCGCGTGCCCAATGACATCGCGCCGGAAACCCGCCGCTATTATCAGCAGCTCACGCGTTTCTCGGCCGCCTTTGCCTTCCTCGCCGACATTTCCATGTTCGTCATGGGCGGCGCCCTGAAACGCCGCGAGAAACTCTCGGCGCGCCTGGGCGACATCCTTTCCCTGATGTACCTGTGCTCCGCCACGCTCAAGCGCTACGAAGCCGAAGGCCGCCAGGCCGCGGACGCGCCCTTGATGCATTGGGCCATTTGGGACGCGATGTTCAAGGCGCAGAACGCCTTCGAAGGCGTCATTTCCAACTACTCCAATCGCTTGGTCGCTTGGTTCTTGCGGCGCCTCATCTTCCCCCTGGGTCGGCCCTACGTGGTGCCCTCGGATCAGCTGGGCCATGAAGTTGCGAAGCTCCTGATCGAACCCTCGGCCACGCGCGATCGCCTCACCGCAGGCATGCACTTGCCGCGGCTGGAGAGCGAACCCGTGGGTGCAATCGAGTGGGCGATCGAAGCCGTGATCGCCGCCGAGCCGATCGAAGCCAAGCTGCGCCTTGCCCAAAAAGAAGGGCGCCTGGCCGTGGACGCGCCCGAAACGCTGCTGCCCGCGGCGATCGCCGCCGGGGTCATCACCGATCAGGAGGCGCTTGCCGTCAAGCGCGCCAAACGCCTCACGGACCAAGTGATCCACGTCGACGACTTCCCGCAAGACTTCGGTCTTTCCGAGATGATCAAACTCCACCAGCACAAGGCCGCGGCCTGAGAACGGAATCGAGTCATGAGCACTGCATTGCGCGCGCCGGTATATGTCGTCGACGGAGCTCGCACGCCTTTCCTCAAGGCGCGCAACAAGCCGGGACCCTTTGCCGCCTCCGATTTGGCAGTGACTGCGGGGCGCAGCCTGCTTTTGCGCCAAGCTTTCTCTCCCGAGGATCTGGACGAAGTCATCCTCGGCTGCGCCGGGCCCAGCCCCGACGAAGTGAACATCGGCCGTGTTGCCGCTTTGCGCATGGGCTGCGGGCTCAAGGTGCCCGCCTGGACGGTGATGAGAAATTGCGCCTCCGGCCTGCAAGCGATCGATTCGGGCATCGCCAACATCAATTCCGGCCGCTCCCACTTGGTGCTGGCAGGCGGCGTCGATGCCCTGTCCAGGGCACCGCTTCTATTTTCCGATGCCATGGTGCTTTGGCTGTCCGGCTGGTACGCGGCCAAGACCGCGGGGCAGAAGGCGGCGGCACTGGGACGCTTGAAGCTCTCCTATCTGGCGCCCGTCATCGGCTTGATGAAGGGGCTCACCGACCCCATGGTCGGCCTCCTGATGGGGCAGACCGCGGAGAACCTGGCCTATCGTTTCGGCATCAACCGGGCCGAGATGGACGCTTTCAGTGCCCGCAGTCACGCCCGGGTGCTGGCGGCCCAGAAAGCGGGCCACTACGATGCCGAAATGGTTCCGCTCTTTGACGGTGAGGGCAAACTTTACCCCGCCGACGACGGTGTGCGCGAAGACTCCACGGTGGAGAATCTGGCCAAGCTCAGGCCCTTTTTCGACAAGAAATACGGCAACGTCACGGCCGGCAACAGCTCGCAAGTAACCGACGGCGCTGCCTGGCTGTTGCTCGCCTCGGAGGAGGCGGTCAAGCGGCGCAATCTCCAAGTGCTGGGACGCATCGTCGACACCGAATGGGCCGGCCTCGATCCCGCGCAGATGGGCCTCGGGCCCGTGCATGCCAGCACTCCGATACTGCAGCGCCAGGGTCTTGGCTTGAGCGATATCGATTATTGGGAGCTCAACGAGGCGTTCGCGGCGCAAGTCCTCGCCTGCTTGCGTGCTTGGGCTGACGACGCCTACTGCCGCCAGGAGTTGGGGCTGGCCGGCGCTTTGGGAGAAATCGACGAATCACGGCTCAACGCCGATGGCGGAGCGATCGCTTTGGGACACCCGGTAGGGGCCAGCGGCGCGCGCATTGTTTTGCATCTGCTGCAAGTGCTCAAGCGCACGGGCAGCAAAAGGGGGATAGCGACGATCTGCATCGGCGGCGGCCTGGGCGGCGCCGCGCTGGTCGAAGCGGTGTGATGGGACGGCGCCAACAGACAGGAGGCTGTGATGCGTCTAGGTATCGTTGTCGATTCAACTTGTGATCTGCCGCCGGAATTTATCAAGCAGCACAAGATCACCATCCTGCCGATTTCCATCCGGGTGGGCGATCAGTTGCTCGAGGACTACCGGGATCTCGCCAGGACGCGGGAGTTCTACACCCGCTACTTGGGCAAGGGCAGCAACCACGATTTCGAGTCGGTGCCCTACACCGCCGAGGAGCTGGAACAGCTCTTTCTCACTCGACTGGTGCTCGAGTACGACTATGTGATTTGCCTTTGTGTGATGAGCGCGCGTTCAAAAGTGTTCGAGTTTGCCAATCGCGCTTCCTACCAAATCCTCACCAAATACCGCCCGATTCGCGAGGCTGCGGGTATTCCCGGGCCGTTCCGTCTGCGGGTCTTTGACAGCAAGAACCTGTTTGCCGGCCAGGGGGTGCAGGTTTGGGAACTGCTGCGCCTGGTGGAGGAAAAAGTTCCGATGACCGCTCTGCTGGCCCGCCTGGAGTCGATCATCGCATCGACCTACGCTTACCTCGTCCCCAGCGAGCTGTATTACATGTTTACTCGCGCCCGTGCGCGCGGCGACAAAAGCGTCGGCTGGGCCGCATATACCGTGGGCAATGCGCTGGACGTAAAACCGGTCGCCCGCTGTTGGAATGGCGAAACCGGACCGGTGGCCAAGGTTCGTCATTACGACGCGGCGGTGGGAAAGCTATTCGGCAACGTTCAAAGAGAAATCGAACGCGGTTTGCTTTCACCCTACGTCAACGTCAGCTACGGAGGAGACGCCATGGATTTGACACGCATGCCGGGCTTCTCGGACATGGTGGCCGCAGCCGAGCGCAAAGGCGTGCAGGTGGGGGTAAGCCATATGAGCATGACCGGCGGCGTCAACGTCGGCCCGCATACGGTGACGGTAGGCATCATCGCTCAACCTCACGAATTTTCCTGAAACCTACTCATTCCACTGAATCGAACGCATGAGCAACTATCGACACTGGCGCTTCACGCGCGACGCCGAAGGTCTCGCCTGGCTCACCCTGGATCGTGCCGACGCCAGCACCAATAGCCTCTCGCGGGCGGTACTGGAAGAGCTGAACGGAGTCATGGATGAGCTGGTCGCGGAGCCTCCTCAGGGCCTGGTGATCCTCTCCGGTAAGGAGAACGGTTTCATCGCCGGCGCAGACATCGATGAGTTCGGCACCATTCAGTCTGCCGATGATGCGCTGGCACTGGTTCGCCGTGGCTGGGACACCTTCAATCGGCTCGCCGCGCTTCCTTTTCCAACGCTCGCCTTGATCAAAGGATTCTGCCTTGGCGGCGGCCTGGAGCTCGCGCTGGCCTGCCGCTATCGCGTGGCGGTGGATGAACCGGGCACGCGCCTGGGGCTGCCGGAAGTCATGCTGGGCATCGTTCCCGGCTGGGGCGGCATGCTGCGCTTGCCGCAGCTCGTGGGTGCGGCCGCCGGGCTCGACCTGCTGCTGACCGGCAAGACCATCGATGCCAAGAAGGCCAAGCGGCTGGGACTCGCCGACGACTGTGTGCCGCCCCGAGTCATGATCAACGCCGCGCGAGGGTTACTTCGCGCCCAGCCGCCGCAGCGCGCTTTGCCTGTGCTGCAGCAGTTTCTGCTTTCCGCGCCGCTCAAGGGTTTCATCGCCAAGCAGGCAGCGGCCAAAGTGGCCAAGCGTGCGCGCCGCGAGCACTACCCCGCACCCTACGCGATTCTCGACCTCTGGTCTCAGCACGAAGGCAATGCTCTGGCCGTGCCGGCAGGGAACCCGTCATCCGTCGGGCACATCTTTGATACGCCGACCGCAAAAAACCTGATTCGGGTTTTCAAGCTGCAAGAACGCATGAAGTCGATGGGCAAGGCGAGCGACCGCCAATTCAAGCGCCTGCACGTGGTCGGCGCCGGGGTCATGGGCGGAGACATCGCCGCGTGGTGCGCCTTGCGCGGCCTCACGGTAAGCCTCCAGGACCAGACTGCGGAGCGGCTGGCGCCGGCCATGGGGCGGGCCGCCAAGCTGTTCAAGGAGCGGCTCAAGGACCCGCGAAGAGTGCGAGACGCCATGGATCGATTGATTCCGGACCCAGAAGGGCATGGCGTGGCGCAAGCAGATGTGGTCATCGAAGCGATTTTCGAGAACCTCGGCGCCAAGCAGCAACTTTTTGCCGACCTGGAGCGCCGCGCCCGCCCAGACGCGCTGCTGGCCACCAACACTTCGAGCATTCCGCTGGAACAGATCGCCGGCGCAATGAAAGACGGGAGCCGTTTGCTGGGCATCCACTTTTTCAATCCGGTGGCACGCATGATGCTGGTCGAAATCGTCGTCGGACAGCGTACGCGCCCCGATCTCGTCCCTGCGGCAGCTGCCTTTGCGCGGCGTATCGATCGCCTGCCTTTGCCGGTGAAAAGCGCCCCCGGCTTCCTGGTCAATCGCATCTTGGCGCCCTATCTGGATGCGGCGATGCGCGCGGTGGAAGAGGGCATCGCCACCGAGGTGGTGGACGAAGCGGCCCTGCAATTTGGCATGCCCATGGGGCCGATCGAACTCGCCGACACGGTGGGTTTGGACATCTGCCTGGCGGTCGGCAAGATGCTCGGCGGCGCAGATCGGGCCGCGCCGGCGCGGCTCATGCAAGCCGTGAGTGCCGGGCAACTGGGCAAAAAGACCGGGCAAGGCTATTACACTTGGACGGGCGGGCGCGCCGGCAAGCAAGCGGCCGGGCCGGTGCCGGCGGGTCTGGCGGAACGCTTGATTGCGCCCATGTTGAGCGAAGCGGAAGCTTGCCTCAAGGAAGGCATCGTCGAGGACGCGGATCTCTTGGATGCGGGCGCCATCTTCGGAACCGGTTTTGCGCCCTTCCGGGGCGGGCCGATCAATCATCTGCGCCAGCGATTTGCATGAAGCGCAGGGGGCCATGGGCTATCATGGCCCCCTGCGGTAGCATTTTCAGGGGTGTTTACGAAAACATAGGAGCGGAGCAATGGAAAAAATTTGGCTAAAAAGCTATCCCAAGGGCGTGCCTGCGGAGATCGACATCAACGAGTACAAGTCGCTGCTGCAGATCTTCGACGAGGCGGTGCAGAAGCACAAGGAGCGCCCGGCTTTCACCTGCATGGGCAAGTCGCTGACTTTCGCCGAACTCGACGAAATGACCACCGCCTTTGGCGCTTACCTGCAAGGCAAAGGTCTGCAAAAGGGCGACCGCGTCGCGCTGATGATGCCCAACATCCTGCAATATCCGGTCTCGCTGTTTGGCGCCATGCGCGGCGGTGCGACCATCGTCAACGTCAACCCGCTGTATACCGCCCGCGAGCTGGAGCACCAGTTGATCGACAGCGGCGCCGAGACCATCGTCGTGCTGGAGAATTTCGCCAATACCCTGGAGCAGGTGGTGGCGCGCACCAAGGTGAAGCGGGTCATCGTCACCAGCATGGGCGAATTGATGGGTCTCAAGGGTTTGATCGTCAATCTGGTCGTTCGCCATGTCAAGAAGATGGTGCCGGCCTGGAACCTGCCCGGGCACGTCAGCATGCAAGATGCCTTGGGCGAAGGCCGCCGCGGCAAGCTGCGCCCGGTGAGTTTCGGGCACGACGACATCGCTTTCCTGCAATACACCGGCGGCACCACCGGCGTTGCCAAAGGCGCCATGCTCTTGCATCGGAACATCGTTGCCAACGTTCTGCAGGCGCGCAGCTGGCTGAAGCCCTTCCTTGGGCCGGATCGGCAGATCATCATTACGCCGCTGCCGCTTTATCACATCTTTTCGCTGACCGCGAACTGCCTCATTTTCATGACCCTGGGCGCGGAGAACATCCTTATCCCCAACCCGCGTGACATCCCGGGTTTCATCGAGGAGCTGAAAAAGCACAAGTTCACCGCCATGACCGGAGTGAACACGCTGTTCAACGCTTTGGTGAACAACCCTGAGTTTGCCAAGGTCGACTTTTCCGCCCTGCGCTTTACCCTCGGCGGCGGTATGGCGGTGCAAGGCGCGGTCGCGGAAAAGTGGAAAAAGGCCACCGGCAAGGTGCTGCTCGAGGCCTACGGCCTCACCGAAACTTCTCCGGCGGCTACCATCAACCCGCTTGATCTGCCGGACTACAACGGCAGCATCGGCTTACCGATCGCCTCGACCGAGGTCGAGTTGCGCGACGACAGCGGCAAGGCTGTGCCATTGGGCCAGGCCGGCGAAATCTGCATCCGCGGCCCGCAAGTGATGGCCGGCTACTGGCAACGGAAGGACGAGACCGACAAAGTCATCGACGCCAACGGCTGGTTCGCCACCGGCGACATCGGCGTGATGGACGACCAAGGCTTCATTCGGATCGTCGATCGCAAGAAGGACATGATTCTGGTCTCCGGCTTCAACGTTTATCCCAACGAAATCGAAGCGGTGGTGGCCACCCATCCCGGTGTGCTCGAGGTGGCCGCCGTGGGTGTTCCAGATGCGAAATCAGGCGAGGCGGTGAAGATCTTCGTGGTCAAGAAGGACTCCGAATTGACCGCCGAGGACTTGATCGCGTATTGCCGCAAACAACTCACCGGCTACAAAGTGCCTTCGAAAGTCGAGTTCCGCGCGGATTTGCCCAAGACCAACGTGGGCAAGATCCTGCGGCGCGAACTTCGTGACGAGGAGAGGAAAAAGGCCGCCGCCTGACCTGCCGACAGAAGGAAGCGTGATGAGCACCATGGATAAGAACGCGGGCGGCGGTCCCGCAAGCCTGCACACTCCGCTGCCGGACCGCCATCCTACCCTGCGCGTGGTGCCCATGCCTTCGGACGTCAACTACCACGGCGATGTCTTCGGCGGTTGGATCATGTCGCAGGTGGATATCGCCGGGGCCATCCTGGCCGTGCAAAGAGCGCGCGGCAAGGTGGCCACGGTGGCGGTGAATTCCTTCGTCTTCAAGCAACCGGTCTTTCAGGGCGATGTCGTGAGCTTTTACGCCACGCTTGCCCGCGTCGGGCGAACTTCGATCACGGTCGATGTCGAGGTTTATGCCCAGCGCAAGCTGGGCGATGAGGAGAGCGTCAGAGTCACCGAGGCTAGTCTCACCTATGTTGCGGTCGGCGAGGATCGTCGGCCTCGGCCCTTGCCAGTTTAGGATCTCCCGCGCCGGGAGTTTCGGCGCATTTTTTCCAACGGAAACACCAACTTCCATGAGTAATTCCCGATTTCTCGTCCGTAAGGTCGCGGTGCTGGGCGCGGGGGTGATGGGGGCGCAAATCGCCGCGCATCTCGTCAATGCCGATGTCGCCACCGTGCTGTTCGACTTGCCCGCCAAAGAGGGTGACCCCAATGGCATCGTCAACAAAGCCATCGCAGGCCTCGCCAAACTGGAACCCTCGCCCTTGGGCACCAAGGACCGCGCCCAATTCATCGAGGCGGCGAATTACGAGCAGCACCTGGCTCTGTTGGCCGAATGTGACCTCGTGATCGAAGCCATTTCCGAGCGCCTCGACTGGAAAAAGGCGCTCTACGAAAAGGTGGCGCCCCACATCGCGCCGCAGGCCATTTTTGCCAGCAACACTTCGGGACTTTCGATCAACGCGTTGGCCGAGGCCTGTCCGGCGTCGATGCGCGCGCGCTTCTGCGGCGTGCATTTTTTCAACCCGCCGCGGTATATGCATCTCGTCGAGCTGATCCCGGGGCGCGGCACGGACGCCGTCGTGCTCGACCAGCTCGAAAACTTCCTCGTCACCACGCTGGGCAAAGGCGTCATTCGCGCCAAGGACACACCCAACTTCGTCGCCAATCGCGTGGGCATATTTTCTATGCTCGCCACCATGCATCACACCGAGGCCTTCGGGCTTGGTTTCGATGTCGTCGATGCCCTGACCGGCCCGGCCATCGGCCGCGCCAAAAGCGCCACTTACCGCACCGCGGATGTGGTGGGCCTGGACACCATGGCACACGTGATCAAGACCATGCAGGACAGCTTGGCCTCCGATCCTTGGCATCGCTATTACCAGGCTCCCGCCTGGCTTGCGGCGCTGATCGAAAAGGGCGCTTTAGGACAAAAAACCAAGACGGGCATTTTCCGCAAAGTGGGCAAAGAGATTCAAGTGCTCGATCTGGCGGCGCGCGACTACCGTCCTTCGACCGGCAAGGCGGATCCGGAGGTGGCGGAAATCCTGAAGCTCAAGAACCCGGCCGAGAAATTCGGCAAATTGAGGGCGTTTGCCCACCCCCAGGCGCAGTTCTTGTGGGCGATCTTCCGCGATCTGTTCCACTATTGCGCCGTGCATCTGGCCGATATCGCGCACAACGCGCGCGATTTGGATCTCGCCATACGCTGGGGCTTCGGCTGGGCCATGGGTCCCTTCGAAACCTGGCAGGCCGCTGGTTGGGAACAAGTGGCCAAGTGGATCCAAGAGGACATCGCCGCCGGCAAGGCCATGAGCGATGCGCCGCTGCCCGCCTGGGTCAGCGACGGGCGGGCCGGAGTCCACACGCCCCAGGGCGCATATTCCGCCAGCGCCAACGCAGACCAAGGCCGCTCCGCGCTGGCGGTGTATCAGCGCCAATATTTCCCCGACCCGGTGCTGGGCGAAAAGTGGAACAAGGGCCAGACCATTTTCGAGAACGATGCCGTACGCCTGTGGCACACGGGCGACGATATCGCCATCCTCTCTTTCAAGAGCAAGATGAACGTCGTGGGCGACGATGTGCTCGACGGCATATTGGCCGCCATCGACGAAGCGGAGAAGAACTGGGCCGCGCTGGTGCTGTGGCAAACCAAGGAACCCTTCTCCGCCGGCGCGAACCTCGCTTCGCTGCGGCCGGTGCTCGAAGCCGGACGCTTCGATCTGTTGGAAGGCGTAGTCGCCAAGTTCCAGCACACCTCACAGCGGCTGAAATACAGCCTCATCCCCACCGTGGCGGCAATTCGCGGCCTGGCGCTGGGCGGCGGCTGCGAATTTCAAATGCATTGTGATCGCACCGTGGCGGCGCTGGAATCTTACATCGGTCTGGTGGAAGTGGGCGTGGGCTTGTTGCCCGCCGGCGGCGGGTGCAAGGAATTTGCCTTGCGCGCCATGCAGCAGGCCAAGGGCGGCGATGTCTTTCCCGGCATCCGCGACGCTTTTCAAGCGATCGCCATGGCAAGGGTCTCCAAGAGCGCGCTGGAGGCCAAAGAAATCGGCTATTTGCGCCCTTCCGACGTGGTGGTGTTCAACAGCTTCGAACTCTTGCACGTGGCCAAGGCCCAGGCTCGGGCGCTCGCCGAAGCGGGCTACCGGCCGCCGTTGCCGGCCCGCAATATCACCGTAGCCGGCAAATCGGGGCTCGCGCGCTTGCAGATGATGCTGGTGAACATGCGGGACGGCGGCTTCATCTCGCCCTACGATTTCGTCATCGGCAACAAGGTCGCCCGAGTGCTTTGCGGCGGCGAAATCGAGACCGGCAGCGCGGTGGATGAACGCTGGTTCATCGATTGGGAGCGAGCCGAATTTGTCGACCTCTTGAAGCAGGAGAAGACCCAGGCGCGTATCGCTCACATGCTGGAAACCGGCAAGCCCTTGCGCAACTGAAACCGAGCATCATTTCGCGACGGCCGGGCCGTCGCGATCGAGGAGAAACGATGAGCAAACAACTGCAAGACGCCTATATCGTCGCCGCCACCCGCACACCCGTGGGCAAGGCGCCGCGAGGCGTATTCAAAAACACCCGGCCGGACACGCTATTGGCCTTCGTGCTGAAAAGCGTTCTGGCGCAAGTGCCCCAGATCGACCCCAAGCGCATCGAAGACGTCGTCGTGGGTTGCGCACTGCCCGAGGGCGAGCAAGGCATGAACGTGGCTCGCATCGGCGTGCTCTTGGCCGGATTGCCCAATACTGTGGCGGGCCTCACCATCAACCGCTTTTGTTCTTCGGGCATTAACGCGGTGTCGATTGCTGCGGACCGCATCCGCACCGGCGAGGCCGATATCATGATTGCGGCGGGCACTGAGAGCATGAGCATGATTCCCATGCTCGACAACCTCAAACCCAACCCCGAGGTTTTCGCCAAGGAAGAGAACTACGGCATCGCTTACGGCATGGGCCTGACCGCCGAAAAAGTCGCGGCGCAGTGGAAAGTATCGAGGGAAGATCAGGACGCCTTCGCCGTCGAATCACATCGCCGCGCCATGGCGGCCATCGCCGGCGGTGAATTCAAGAGCGAGATCACGCCCTACCCCGTGCGCGAGGCCCTGCCCGATCTCATCTCGCGCAAGGTGAAGCAAAAAGAAAGACTCGTCAGCGACGATGAAGGTCCGCGCCCCGATACCTCGCTCGAGGGCTTGGCCAAGCTCAAGCCCGTATTCGCCGCCAGGGGCTCGGTCACCGCAGGCAATAGCTCGCAGATGTCGGATGGCGCCGGCGCCGCGGTGCTGGTTTCCGAACGTGTGCTCAAGGAACTGGCGCTGGCGCCCCTGGCGCGTTGGGTGGGATTTGCCGTAGCCGGCGTGCCGCCCGAGGTGATGGGCATAGGACCGGTCGCGGCCATTCCCAAAGTGCTCAAACAATCGGGCCTGACGCTGTCGCAAATCGACTGGATCGAACTGAACGAAGCCTTCGCCGCGCAAAGCCTGGCGGTGATGCGCGAACTGGAGCTCGATCCGGCGAAAGTAAACCCCTTGGGCGGCGCGATCGCCTTGGGTCACCCGCTGGGCGCCACCGGCGCCATTCGCACCGCCACCGTGGTGCATGGCTTGAAGCGCCGCAAGGGCAAATACGGCATGGTGACCATGTGCATAGGCACCGGCATGGGCGCCGCAGGGCTATTGGAAGCGATTTGATCTAACCCGGGCAGGCGCCGGCCTGCCCCTATTCCACACGACGGAGGAAACATGAAGAAATGGACGGCGCTGTTCCTGGGTTTGCTGATTTGTGCTTTTGCCAATGCCGCGGAAGTGGGCGGAGTGAAGCTCGAAGACAAGATCTCGCTTTCCGGCACAGACCTGGCGCTCAACGGCGCGGGCATACGCAGCAAAGCTTTTTTTAAGGTTTATGTCGGGGCTTTGTACCTGTCGCAAAAACAAAGCAGCCTCAGCGGGGTCGTCGGTCTCAAGACGCCGCGCCGCGTGCAGATGACGCTTTTGCGCGATCTCACCGCCGATCAACTGGTCGATGCCTTCAATGATGGTCTTGCGGACAATCACACCAAAGCGGAAATGGACGGCATGAAGGCTCAGGTCGACCAGCTCAACAACCTCATGCGCAGTCTCAAGGACGTGAAGACCGGGCAGACGGTGGCCATCGATTTCGTCCCCGGAACCGGCACCCTGATTTCCCTCAATGGCGCAGCCAAGGGCACCGTGGCCGGCGACGCCTTCAACAACGCCCTGATGAAAATCTGGCTGGGCGAACACCCGGTCAGCGAGAGCCTGAAGAAGGCCATGCTCGGCGGCTGAGATCGCCCTCAGTTGATATTGGGCTTCTTCCGTGCCGCGGTCGGCGGCGCGGGAGCGGCCTTGACCGGCTTGCGCACTTCATTTTGCGCCTCGCCGGCGAAACGGACTTTGCCATGCAGCACGCAGCCGCGCATGCCGGGGTCGCATAAGGCGCCCCGCACCAATTGGCAAGTACCGTTCAAGTCATTGGGGCATCCCCAGGTGCTCATGACGACATGTTCCCGACTCGTTTTCGAAGCGCCCTGGGCGCTTACAGCGCACATTCTTTCGCGCTTCACGGAAATTGCCAAGTGTCGCGGGCCAAGCGGTTTCGGAGCCGATTGCCGTTACAATGGCGGCCTCGTCTTGGCGACTGGAGTCGAACATGGGCATTCTCGATGGTTTGCTGAACAGCGTATTGGGCAACGTTTTGGGCGGCAACGGCAGATCCCTGGCGCAAGCTGCGCTGGATTTGGTGCAGCAGCACGGCGGCCTGCCCGGCATCGTGGAAAGATTCAAACAAGCGGGATTTGGCGGCGAGGTGGATTCCTGGGTTGGCACGGGGGCGAACCGGCCGATCAGCAGCGATGACCTGCAGCGTGCGCTGGGGTCAGGCGGCTTATCCGGATTGGCTTCGCGTCTGGGCATGTCTTCGGGAGATTTGGGTGCCGGCCTTTCCCAAATGCTGCCCGAGTTGATCAACCAAATGACGCCGCAGGGCAAGATACCCGCAAACCACTCCGAAAAGCTGCAGGAGCTTTTGCAGCAGATCGGCAACCAGGGGCATTGACCGAAACCGCTGCCAGCACTCCGGCGACCCCTGGCGTGGCCGGAGCGGGCGAGCGCAGGCCGCTTTTACGACATGGATGCCGCACTACTGCTGAAAGCGCTGATCCTCGGCGTGGTCGAAGGTTTGACCGAATTTCTGCCGGTTTCCTCCACCGGGCATTTGATTCTGGTCGGAGACTTGCTCGACTTCAATGACGACTTTGGCAAGATCTTCGAAATCGTCATCCAGTTCGGCGCCATTCTTGCGGTTTGCTGGGAATACCGCGTCCGCCTTTGGGGCGTGGCGCGCGGTTTACCGCGCGACCCGGTGGCGCAGCGATTCGCGCTTAATCTCGTCATCGCTTTTTTGCCGCTGGCCCTCTTGGGTCTCCTGCTGCACCAAGCGATCAAGGCGGCCTTGTTTAAGCCCGTCCCGGTCGCCCTGGCCTTTATCGTCGGCGGGCTGGTCATTCTCTGGGCTGAACGACGCCAGCATCGCATACGCATCGAAAGCGTGGATGATATTCGTCCGCTCGATGCCTTAAAGCTCGGCTTGGCTCAGGCTTTTGCCTTGATTCCCGGCACCTCGCGCTCGGGCGCCACCATCATCGGCGGTTTGTTCTTCGGCCTGTCGCGCCGCGCCGCCACCGAGTTCTCGTTCTTTCTCGCCATCCCCACTTTGTTTGCGGCCACGGTGTACGAGGTGGCCAAAAATCGGCATCTATTCACCGACGCCAATTTGAGCGCTTTCGCTGTCGGCTTCGCCGCCGCCTTCGTCAGTGCCTTCCTGGCGGTCCGCGGACTCTTGCGTTACATCAGCAGCCACGATTTCAGCATCTTCGCCTGGTATCGCATCTTCTTCGGCGGCGTGGTCCTGATCACCGCCTGGGCGGGCTGGGTCAACTGGACGGTTACTTGAGCCAAATTGGATATTTCGTCCAATTTGGCTAAAATGGCCGAGCCTTTTCCTCATCGAGGGCATATCA
Source organism: uncultured Alcaligenaceae bacterium (assembly GCA_964517465.1). Lineage (GTDB taxonomy): Bacteria > Pseudomonadota > Gammaproteobacteria > Burkholderiales > Casimicrobiaceae > JACPUX01. The sequence continues at coordinate 67,997 of CAZFEK010000012.1, read as the reverse complement.
TGGGTGCGGTTGCTTACCGAAATCGGCTTGGAGAGTGGACTGAACTCAAACACGTCCCGTCCAGCGAATGCAAAAACGCCTTCGGGCAGATGCTCGACCAAGTTGCGACTCGGGGAGGATTGGCGATCACGCGCCATGACACGCCCCGGGCGGTGATCTTGTCGATCGAAGAATTCGAGGCGCTCACCCGAGGACGCGAGCCGGTGCTCGAAACGTTGAGCGCCGAGCTCGACGCGCTGCTGCTTGCTATGCAAGCACCTGGCGCCAAGAAGGCGCGTGCCCGAGCCTTTTCTGCCGGAGGGGGAGCGCTGGGGGAGGCGGCGCTGACGATGGCAAAAAAAACGGCCCCGGCGAAACGCCGGGCCGGAAAGCGCTGATTGCGGGCGGTGCCGACGCTTTGGGTGCTGGCCGGGGTCAACGGCGCCGGCAAGAGCAGTATCGGCGGCGCGATGCTGCGCGCAGTCGGCGCGGATTATTTCAACCCGGACGAGTGGGCGCAGGAGATCCGTCGGCGCGCCCCCGGGCTCACCGCGGCCGAGGCGAACGCGCGCGCCTGGAGCGAGGGCAAGCGCCTGCTGGAAGCGGCCATCGCGCGAGATATGGATTACGCTTTCGAATCGACGCTGGGGGGTGCCACTATTCCCCGTTTGCTGGAAGAAGCCGCAGCGCGCGGTTTCGACATCCATGTCTGGTTCATCGGGCTCGAGGCCCTGGAAACTCATTTCGCCCGTGTTGCCGCGCGGGTGGCGCACGGCGGGCACGGTATTCCGCAGGCCGACATCCGCCGGCGCTTCGACGCCAGCCGCCGCAATCTCATCCGGCTCTTGCCCGTCCTGGCAAGCTTGCGGCTCTTCGACAACAGCCCCGAAGCCGACCCCGCCGAGGGCCGAATCCCGCGTCCGAAGCTCCTTTTGCACCTGGAGCAGGGACGCCTGCTAGCCCCCGCCCAGATCAAGAATGTGCCCGATTGGGCGCGGCCTATCGTGGCCGCGGTCTTGAAGCTATCCACGGGCGCGCTATCATGAGGCCCTGGGCAGTTTTGCCAGACTCGGGCCGATGGCCGCTCCGGTTTTCGCTGGGGCGGCTGCGGGCAGGAGCGCCAGCCAAGTCACGGCGCCAGGGTCTGCGCCTGGTTTGGAGAACAAAAGGAGAAGCGGAATGCATTTGACCACCACGGCTTTTGCCGAAATGGGGGCGATCCCCGAGGAACACGCCTTCGGCGCCGTCGATTCGGCCCGGCGTGTGCGCCTGGCGGACAATCTCAACCCGGATTTCCGCTGGCGCGCGGTGCCCAAGCACACCCGCTCGTTTGCGCTGATTTGCCACGACCCCGATGTGCCCAGCCAAGGCGACGACGTCAATCAGGAAGGCCGCAGCGTTTCGGCCGCTTTGCCACGGGTGGATTTTTTTCATTGGGTGCTGATCGACCTTCCCGCCGACACCAACTCCATTGCTTGCGGGGAGTTCTCGCGGGGCGTTACGGCGCGCGGCAAAGCCGGACCGCAGGCCGCGCACGGGGCACGGCAGGGCATCAATGATTACACCGGCTGGTTTGCCGGCGATCCGGCCATGGCCGGCGACTACTACGGCTACGACGGCCCATGTCCGCCCTGGAACGACGAAATTGCGCATCGCTATGTGTTTACCCTCTACGCCCTCGATATTGCGCGTTTGGCCGTCGAAGGGCGTTTCACCGGCCCCGAGGTGCTGCGTGCCATGAAGGGGCATATCCTGGCGCAGGCGCAGGTGACCGGCCGCTACAGCCTGAATCCGGCCGTGAAGTTTTGAGGCTTCACCCGTCCTAGCCGCGGCGACGGGTCTATAATCGAAACTCCCGTCCCGGTCGCGCTTGTGGTCGGGGCCGCCTGCCCCCACATCGGTTTCGAGAGGAGGCTCCCATGCCTAACGTACGGCCCGCGGCGGTAGCCGGCATGTTCTATCCCGATGAGGCGACCGCGCTGGCCGCAGCGGTCCATGCGTACCTGCGGGCCGCAACGCCGGGGCAGGGCGAAATCCCCAAGGCCCTGGTCGTTCCCCACGCCGGCTTCATCTACTCCGGGCCGGTTGCCGGCCACGCCTATGCCCAGCTGGGCTCTGCCGCGGCAAATATACGCCGGGTGGTGCTTTTGGGCCCAGCGCATCGCCTGGCACTTCGCGGCCTGGCCCTGCCGGCCGCGCAAGCGTTTTCCACGCCGCTAGGCATCGTGCCGGTCGACAATATGGGCGTTGCCTTCGCCGCAGCGCTGCCGCAAGTTCAGGAGAATGCCCAAGCGCATGCTTTCGAGCACTCCCTCGAAGTCCAACTCCCCTTCCTGCAGACCGTGCTCGAGCGGTTCGCGCTCGTGCCTTTGGTCGTCGGCCAGGCCTCGGCCGCCGAGGTGGCGGAAGTCCTCGATCAACTCTGGGGCGGGCCGGAGACGCTCATCGTGATCAGCTCGGACCTCTCGCATTACCACGCCTATCGCGACGCCCAGCGTATCGACGGTGCCACGGCGGAAAGTATCGTCGCCCTGCGTCCCGAGATCGATCACGAACAGGCTTGCGGCGCCACCCCATTGGCGGGGCTTTTGGCTTGCGCTCGCGATCGGCGCATGCGGGCGGAACTCTTGGATTTGCGCAATTCCGGTGATACCGCGGGAGACCGCAGCCGCGTCGTCGGTTATGGCGCTTTCGCATTTTACGAATCCCCTGGCCATGGCCCCAACTGAGATTTTGGGCGAGGCTCTTCTGGCGATCGCACGCAATGCCATCGGGCGGGAGTTCGGATCGGCAGAGCGGCCGGTGCCCGATCTGCCGCAGTTGCATCAGCCTGGCGCCACTTTCGTCACGCTCACCGAAAGCGGGCACTTGCGCGGCTGCATCGGCGCGCTGGAAGCGGCCCGCCCGCTGGCCGAAGACGTGGCACACAATGCGCGCGCCGCAGCGTTTTACGATGCTCGCTTCAGTCCGCTGGGGCGAGACGAATGGCCGCGCATCCGAGTCGAAGTCTCCCTGCTCGAACCCTCCGCGGAACTGCACTTCCGCGACCAGGCCGATTTGCTGGCGCAATTGCGCCGCGGGGAAGACGGCCTCATTTTGCAATGGGGGCATCATCGCGCCACCTTCTTGCCGCAGGTGTGGGACAGCTTGCCCGAGCCGGCGCAATTTCTGATGGAACTGAAACGCAAGGCCGGCCTGCCTCTCGACTTCTGGGAGCCCGGCCTCAGCCTGCGGCGCTACCGCGTCGCCAAATGGCGTGAGCCGGAAAGCGCCACCGCCGGCTCGGCTTGAGAGGAAGCACAAGCGTGTCCACGCCCGCGCGCTATTGGCATCTCCTGCCTGAGGGCCGCATCCAGTGCGACCTCTGTCCGCGCGACTGCAAGCTGCACGAAGGGCAGCGCGGCGCCTGTTTCGTGCGCCAGAACGAAGCCGGGCAGATGGTGCTCACCACCTACGGGCGCTCATCGGGCTTTTGCATCGACCCGATTGAGAAGAAGCCGCTCAACCATTTTTACCCCGGGTCCAGCGTTTTTTCGTTCGGTACCGCCGGCTGCAACCTCGCCTGCAAGTTCTGCCAGAACTGGGACATCTCCAAGTCCCGCGACATGGACCGGCTGATGGATGCGGCGAGCCCCGAAGCCATTGCCCAGGCCGCCGCGGCGCATGGCTGCAAGAGCGTGGCCTTCACCTACAACGACCCGGTGATCTTCGCCGAATACGCCATGGACACGGCCGACGCTTGCCATGCGTTGGGCATCCAGACCGTGGCGGTGACCGCGGGTTACATGCACGCCGAGCCGCGGCGCGACTTCTACGCCAAGATGGACGCCGCCAACGTCGACCTGAAATCCTTTAGCGAAGACTTCTATTACCACCTCACCGGCGCGCACCTGCAACCGGTGCTCGACACCTTGGTCTACCTCGTTCGCGAAACCGCGGTGTGGCTGGAAATTACCACCTTGCTCATTCCGGGCAAGAACGACTCCGAAGCCGAAATCACCGCGCTGTCGCGATGGGTCGCCAAGGAATTGGGTCCGGAGGTGCCCCTGCATTTTTCCGCCTTCCATCCGGATTACAAACTCGACGACTTGCCGCCCACACCACCCGCAACCCTTGCCCGCGCCCGCGAAATCGCGCGCCAGGCGGGCTTACATTACGTCTATACCGGCAACGTACACGACCGCGCGGGCGACACCACCTACTGCCCGGGTTGCGGCAAGGCCGTGATCGAACGCGACTGGTACGACATCCTGCGCTACACCCTTGACGCCGCCGGGCATTGCCAAGCTTGCGGCGCCGCCATCGCCGGGCGCTTCGAAGCCTATCGCGGCGCCTTCGGGCGGCGGCGCGTGCCGGTTTTCATGCAGCACGCGCCGCACCCGCCGCGGCTTTAGTCGACTAGGCGAGAACCGGTCGGAGTCTCGCGCTCATTCCCCTCCGCCATCGCCGCCACCGTCGCCGCCGGGGCCTTCGTTCTGGCCCACTTGAATTACACCGAAATGTGTCGGCCCCACACGGATTTGGCCCTGTCGAGTGGACACCGTGGGGTTCGCGTCGACGAGGTAACTCACCATCCCATTGCCTTTGCCGGCACCGCCGCTGACGATCGTGATCCAGCTGTCCTGGCTTGTCGCTTGCCAGCTGCAGCTTTCATCGACAATCAAATAGAACGACGCGGGGCCGGTCATGAGCCCCGCGGCGACTTGATCGCCGCTTCGGGATAGTTGCATGGCGCTGCACGCGTTCGCCGGAGACGATGACGCGCCAGCCTGCGTGACGGGGAGTTCCTTCCCCTCGATGCTCACTTTTCCGTTACGTTCGGTCGTGCTCGTGTTTTCGTTCACCAGCACGCGCAGCACTTTGCTGCCGCTCGCGCTTGCCGACGGACCTGTGGTGCCTGATTCCACGCCAAGACTCAGCCACTCCGCCAGGCTCTGTGCTGTCCAGGCGCAGCCTTCCGACAAAGAAATCGTGACACGAACCTCCTGGCGAGTCGGTGCCAAAGCCAAGGAGGTGGGCGCAAATGTCATGAGGCAGCTGCCAGGGGTCTTCACAACGGTCTGGGAAGTAGGTGTGGCATTGTTGTGGCTGTTGGGATCGGGCAAACCACTCATCCTCACGGTGGTAGCCGCAAACTTCAAGGTCGGCTCCACTCCAACGGCCGGTTGCGGGGCGCTGCCTGAGGCATTAAGCAACAGACTGCCCCCTGGCGGCCAGGCCGTGATGGTCAGTCCCTTGCGCAACTCACTGGGTGTCAGCGACGCCGGGTTTGGGCAGGTCATTCCGCCCAGCCCCTGACAGGCGAGACTCCAGTCGGTGACCTCCGGCGGCAGCGCCGCGTAGATCACCCCGCCATCGCCGGCGCCCGGCCCGGCGTTGCTGAAGACAAATTCTGCACCGATACTCTGACCGCTTTGCGCGCTTGCCCCAGGATAACTCAAGGTCGCGTGCAGGTCGCCCCCGGGCTCCGGGCTGGCGGGTGTGCAGAATGCGATCCCCTCGTCCACATACCCCAGGTGAACGACTGCGCGCCGATGATCATTGAAGCTTGGCGTGAGACGGTGGTTGCCGTCGTTGCTGGCGGGCGGTCCATAACGATTGTTGTAGCTGCGGTAGATTGGGTGATAACCCATTGAGCAGCCACTCGAAAGGGGAGGCATGGCAAAAAAGGCTACTCCCTCGTAGGCCCAACCGCGCCGCGGGTCGTTGCTGGGGTTCAGATTCCGCAAGGATTCGCATTCCCCGGCGTGAGCGGTATAGAAGTGGCTATTGGGCTCTGCGGCATAAAAGCGACATACGCCGCCAGCTCCCACCGGCGCCAGGGCGGGCGAGTTCCAGGCGCGGAAATGCCGAGCGGTGAGCGACCAGCCCGGGCCAGCCATGTTGGCTTCTATCGCCGAACGCTCGGCCGCGCTGCTGGTCACGAAGTGGTGGCCGATGCCGGAGGCTCCCGCCGCATTGCGTATGTCTGGATTGAAATATTCGCTCACCAGTGCCGTGTTGGCGAAGTCTGCCCAGGGGTCTTTGATTTTCCTTGGCGATGGAGAAAAGAGCGTGCGCGGCAAGCCGAGTTGACCGTAGCGATTGGCGCCCCAGGTGGCAACTCGCCCGTTTTCGGTAAGCGCGGCGAAATGTGAAGCCCCGGCGGCCACTTCCCGCAAGTTGTGCAGATATACGTTTTGCGCCGGCACGGTTTGGGTTTCCGGAGAACCAGGGCCAAGCGTTTGCTGGAAGTTCCAGCCCCAGGTCCACACGCTGCCATCGGTGCGCATGGCAAGTGAAATAACGGTGCCCGCGGCAAGAGATCGAACGCCGGCAAGGGCAATCGGCACGGGGCGAGGCTGGGTCTCGCCGTTCCCTGTGCCCAGGGCCCCTCCGTAACCCCAAGCCCATAGCGTGCCGTCCGCGCGCAGCGCGAAGGCATGGTAGAGGCCGGGGAACACGGTCTGCACGTTGTCGAGGATTTGTTGCGGCGTGGCGCGATCGGTTAATGTGCCGTCCCCCAGCTGGCCGTCCCAGTTTGCGCCCCAGCTCCAGAGCGTCCCGTCGGATTTGAGCGCCAGGGAGTAGCCGTCCCCGCAGCCGACGAAAAGCACCCCAGTTAGTGGCACCTGCGCGGGAACAGCTTGCTCCTGCGTATGCCCCAGGCCGAGCTCGCCAGCGTTGTTGTTGCCCCAGGCCCATAGGCTGCCATCGGCTTTGAGGGCAAGGCTGTGGACACCACAGGCGGCGATGTCGCGAACCTCGTCCATGATGCGTATTGGCCGGGTTTCTTCCGCCTGGCTACCGCCGGTGCCAAGCTGGCCGAAATCGTTCCCGCCAAAGGCCCACAAAGTGCCGTTCTGAGCCAAGACCAGCGTGTGCTCCCGACCAGCGCTCGCCGCTTTGACTCCGGTCATCACCAGGGCCGGACCCTCGCTCTCGGAAATCATCCCGCGTCCCATCTGGCCACGCCAGTTTCCGCCCCAGCCCCAGAGGTTGCCGTCGGCATGAAGGGCGAAAGTTTGGTATCCGCCCGCGGTGACTTTCTGAACGTTGCTCAACGTGTAGTAGGGCGCGCCGCGGCTCAGTGTTTCGGCGTCGCTCAGTTGGCCGTATTGATTTCTGCCCCAAGCCCACACTTCTCCGCTCGTGCGCTGGACGAGCACAAACGCTTTCCCGGCTGCGATGCTATGCACGCCTTCCAAGACCTTGACCGGCGTATTGCGGTTCTGCGTTGTACCGTCTCCCACGCTCCCCCAATCATTGAGCCCACAGGCCCAGAGGGTGTCGCTGCGGTCAATGAAATAACTCGTCCGCCCGCGAGTCCCGATTGCCCGGATGTTGTTGAAAACCTTGATCGGCACGGAGGAGTTTTCCGAACTCCCTGAGCAGAGCTGCCCCACCCCATTTGCACCCCAAGCCCACACGGAGCCGTCATTCTGCAGCGCCAGGGAGTAGTTCTGCCCTGCAGCGACAGCCTTCACATCGGTTAGGGCGACGCGCACTGGGCTGTGGCGTCGCGTCAACGTGCCGTCGCCCAACTGCCCGATGCCGTTTTGCCCCCAACTCCATAAACCCCCATCCTTGTCGATGGCCAGGCCGAAATCCTCTCCGGCCGTGAGAGCGCGGATGTCGCGCAGGATCTGAATCGGCAAGAGACGATTGGTGCTGCTACCGTCCCCCAGTTGTCCCCACGCGTTTTCGCCCCAAGCCCAGAGCGTGCCATCGGCGCGCAAAGCCAGAGAATGAGCCCATCCCGCCGCCACTGCGACAACGCCACCCAGAATCGGCGCTGGCGTGCTGCGCGCCGTCGTGCCGCCATCGCCGATTTGCCCTGAGGCGTTGTTGCCCCAAGCCCAAAGCGTGGCGTCACGTCGCAGGGCAAGGGTGTGTTCTCCACCGCCTGCCGCGAGCTGAACCTCGTTCAGAATGCGGGTTGGTGAGGAGCGCGGTGTTTGGGACCCATCGCCGAGCTGCCATTGGAAGTTGTTACCCCAAGCCCACAGGGTGCCGTCGTCGCGCACCAGCAAGGCGTGGCTGTCGCCCGCGGCGATCTGCGCCGCGTGAACGCCGCCGCCTAAGAGTGCTCCCACCAGGAGCAGCAAAAGTTTTAGACTGTGTCGGCACGAATGGCGGTGCGCGCGATTTTGTGTGTCAACTGGGAGATGGGTCCGGAGCATGTCGAGCACTCCTTCAGAATGCTGAGCGCCGACCGTCTTCTGTTAAGTCCGGCCGGGTTCGGGGTTCGATTGGAAGCGGCGCGTGCCGGTTTTCATGCAGCACGCGCCGCACCCGCCGCGGCTTTAGTCGACTAGGCGAGAACCGGTCGGAGTCTCGCGCTCATTCCCCTCCGCCATCGCCGCCACCGTCGCCCCCCGGCCCTTCGCTGGCACCGAATTGCGTGACCGTAAAAGTCGCGGTTCCCACCTGTATGTTGCCCACCCGAGGGCTGTCGCTGGGGTTGGCATCCGCCCGATAAGCCAGGGTGCCATTGCCCTGCCCGGAGCCGCCGGAAACGATGGTGATCCAGGGCGCTTGGCTGGTGGCTTGCCACACGCAGCTTGTGTCGACGATCACCTCCAGCAGTATGGCGGTGGTCACCCAGCCTGCGGCGACTTGGTCCCCGGTGCGCGAGAAGCGCAGTTCGCTGCAGCGGGGCGCGGGGGTGGGCGCAATCGCGGCTTGCCGAATCAACACCGGTTGTCCGGCAATTTCGAGACTGCCGGTGCGTTCGGTGCTCGCGGTGTTGGCGGCAACGTCGACGCTCAGGCTGCCCGGGCCGCTGCCACCGCTGCCCACGGTGATCCACGGCGCGCCGCTCGCGGCCGACCAGGCGCAGCCTTGGCCGACGTTGATCGCCAAATGGGGCGTCTGTGCGGCCGCGCTCAAGGAGAGGTAACCGGGGCTCACCACGAAATTGCAGACATTGCTGGCTCCGATCACCGTTTGTCCCAGCGGGGGCGTATTGTTGGCGAGATTGGCGTCAGCCCAGCCGCTCGCCGGCAAAACGCTGGCGGCAAAATTGAGCGTGACATCGGCACCCGAGTTTGCCGCCGGTGCGGTGCCGCTTGCCGACAAAGTGAGCCCGCCGCCGGCCGGCCAAGAGACCAAACGGATGCCGCTCTTGAGCGCGGCAGGTTCCAGGCTGCTGGCGGCCGGGCAAACCGCGCCCTGACGCGCGGCGCAGGTGACGACCCAGTTGTTCACCTCGCCGGGCAGCACGGCGAACAAGGTGCCCCCGTCGGCCGCACCCGGACCGTTGTTACTGAACAAGAACTCGGCGCTGAGGCCGCTGTTGGCCTGGGCCGTGGCGCCCGGGTAGGTGAAACTCGCCTGGAGGTCGCCCCCGGGGTAGGGGCTGGCGGGGGAACAGAAGGCGATGCCCTCGTCTACATAACCCAGAAAGCGTATGCCACGGCGATGGTCGTTGTAGCTGGGCGTCAGGCGATGATTGCCGTCATTGCTGGCCGGAGGGCCGAAGCGGTTGTTGTAGGCACGGTAGACCGGGAAATAATTGCCTGTACAGCCGGCGCTCCCCGGCAGGGCCGTGTAGAAAGCGATGCCTTCGTAAGCCCACCCCAGTGCCGGGTTGTTGGTCGGGTTGGCGGCCTTCAAGGCTTCGCATTCACCAGCACCGGCAGTGTAAAAGTGGCTGTTGGGCTCCGCGGCGTAGAAGCGGCACACCCCTGCGGCCCCCCCCGGCGCGCCGACGCTCGACTCCCAAGCACGAAAGCTGCGCCCGGTGTCGGTCCACCCAGGGCCTGCCGCACCCGAGGCGATTGCGGCGCGCTCCGCCGCACCGGCGGTGATGAAGTAATGGCCTATGCCTTGACGCCCGGCGCCGTTGCGGATGTTGGGGTTGTAATGTTCGCTCACTAAAACCGCCCCGGAATAGGGGGCCAGCGGATCCTGCACCCGGCCCGGTGCGGCCCGGCTGGTGGCCCCAAGTTTGGCGCCCCAGGCGGCGATACGCCCATCGGGCAAGAGTCCCAGGGCATGGTGCCAACCCGCGCCCAGCGCCTGGAACGGACGCAAGAAATGGTTTTGCCGCGGCCGCAGCTCCTGGTCAGCGGCGCCCGTTCCCAGCGCCTGATAGGCATTGGAGCCCCAGGCCCAGATCGTGCCGTCGCTTTTCTGTGCCAAGGCGTAGCGGTTGCCCGCAGCGATCGCGGCAACGCCGCTCAAAATGGGGGCCGGGCTCGAACGCGTTACCAGACTTCCATCGCCCAGCTGTCCTTGGTAGTTGGCGCCCCAACTCCAGAGGCTGCCGTCGGTTTTGAGTGCCAAGGAGAAGTTCTCGCCGGCGGCGATAGCGAGCACATTGCTCGATATTTGCACCGGCGCGTGCCGGTCGAGGTTGCTGCCGTCTCCCAATTGGCCGTCATTGTTGGCACCCCAGGCCCAAAGGCTGCCGTCGGTTTTCACGGCCAGGCTGTGTGCCGAGCCGGCTGCCGCAGCGCGAACGCCGGTGAGCACTTGCACCGGCGTGGAGCGGTTGGTGGTCGAGCCGTCGCCAACCTGACCCCAGGTGTTTTCACCCCAGGCCCAGAGGCTGGCGTCACTCTTTATCGCCAATCCGTGCGAATAACCGGCGGCCATGTCGTTGATGCCGGTAGCCACTTGCGCCGGCGCGCTGCGCGGCGTCGTACCGCCGTCCCCCAGTTGCCCGCTGGCGTTTTCGCCCCAGGCCCAGAGGCTTCCGTCGGCTTTGCGCGCCAGTGAAAAATTCATCCCGGCGGCGGCATTGCGCACGCCGGTGAGCACTTGCGTCGGATTTTCGCGGGCGGTTTGGGTGCCATCGCCCAATTGCCCGAAGGCGTTGTCCCCCCAGGCCCAAAGACTGCCGTCGGCCTTCACCGCCAGCGCATGCAGGGCGCCTGCAGCCAGGGCCTGCGCGCCATCGAGGGGAAACACCGGAAGACCGCGGCTGAGGGTGCTGCCGTCGCCCAATTGGCCAAAGGCATTGTTGCCCCAGGACCACGCCTGGCCGTCGCTGCGCAGGGCCAAAGCGTGCCCCAAACCGGCCGCGACACTCACTACCCCGCTCAATACCTGCGCGGGGCTGGCGCGGTTGGCGCCGCTGTCGCCCAGTTGGCCCCAATCGTTGGCGCCCCAGCTCCAGAGCGTGTCGTCGGTCTTCACCGCATAACTGGCCGAGCCGCCTGCCGCCGCGCCCTTCACTGCGCTCATCACTTGAACCGGCGTATTGCGGCTGGTGCTGTTGCCATTGCCCAGCTGCCCCCAGTCGTTATTGCCCCAGGCCCACAGCGTGCCGTCGGTCTTCAGGGCAAAAGCGCTGAGCCCGGAAGCGGCCACGCTCGCCACCCCGCTCATCACCTGCACGGGCGCACTCTGCGAGGTGTTGTTCCCGTTGCCCAGTTGGCCCTGGCCGTTGTCTCCCCAGGCCCAGAGCGTGCTGTCGGTTTTGATCGCGTAGGTGGAATCACCCGCGGCGAAGATCGCGCGCACCCCGCTCATCACTTGTACCGGAGTGGAACGCGTGACGGAGGTGCCGTCGCCCAGTTGCCCGGCTTCGTTGTTGCCCCAAGCCCACAAGGTGCCGTCGGTCTTGACGGCGAAACTGGCCAAGCGTGAGACTGCGATCGCTCCCACGCCGGTCAGCACTTGCGCCGGCAGGGTTTGATCTGCCGTGCCGCCGCTGCCCAGTTGCCCCGCGCCGTTGAAACCCCAACTCCACAAGCTGCCGTCGCCCTTCAGCGCCAGGCTATGGTAGGGTCCGGTGGCGACCGTGCTGGCGCCGAACAAGATCTTCGTTGGCACGGCGCGAGCCAAGCTGCTGCCCTCGCCCAGTTGGGCGAATTCATTGTCGCCCCAGGCCCAGAGCGTGCCGTCGTCGCGCACCAGGAAGCTGTGATCGCCTCCGGCGACCACCTGCGCAGCATGGACGTGGACATGCGGCGCCGAGGCCAGTGCCAAGAACGCGAACCACAGAAGACGCAAGGTCCGGGGGGTGGAACCGGTATGCCGTCCCGCAGCAAAAAGTTGGCGGGCGCGCGGAGAGATCGTGGCCATGGTGGGAAACCTCCCGAGCTGCGGCTGCGTGCGCCTTTCTTGATTCATGATCGGCACGCAGTCTGGGTGAACAAAAATTCGTTTGGGGTGGAAATGTCTCCTGTTTGGTGATGCCCGGCCATCCTAGCACCGCAGGCACCGCGGGTTCAACGGCGTTTTCTGATTTTTGTGATCGCCAGCGTCGAGTTCAGAATTTTGGCCAGGCCCCCCGCCCCAGGCCGTAATCGAGCACCACCCCCATGAACACCGCGAATCCCAGCCAGTTGTTGTGCCTGAAGGCCTTGAAGCAGGCCATGCGTTCGCGGTGGCGAATCAGGCGGTAATGGTATAACGCGATGCCGCCGGCGGCCAGCAAACCGGCGTAATAGATGAGCCCCAGGCCGATGCCGGCGCCTATGCCGGCCATGATGGCCAGAAAGAGGGCATAGAAAAGCATCACCGCGGCAACGTCGTACTGGCCGAAGGTGAGGGCCGAGGTGCGGATGCCGATCTTGATGTCGTCATCGCGGTCCACCATGGCGTATTCGGTGTCGTAAGCCAGCGTCCAGCAGATGTTGGCGCCGAGCAGGAGCCAAGCCAAAAGCGGCAGACCATGCACTTGCGCGGCAAAGGCCATCGGTATGCCGAAGCCAAAGGCGATGCCGAGATAGGCCTGGGGCAAGGCAAAGAAGCGTTTGGTGAAGGGGTAGGTGATGGCGATCAGAAGGGCGGGTAGGGATAGCCAAATCGCCCGCCAATGCAGCGGCAAGATGAGCAGGAAGGAACACAGGGCCAGCACCGCGGCCACGGCCAGCGCCTCCCAAGGCGCAATTTCGCCTTGGGCGAGCGGGCGTGCGGCGGTGCGTTTGACGTGGCCGTCGAAATTGCGATCGGCCCAATCGTTGACGGCGCAGCCTGAGGAGCGCATCAGCGCCGTTCCCAATACGAATATCCAGATCATCGCGGCACCCGGCCGCCCGTCGGAGGCGATCCACAGCGCCCAGAGCGTAGGCCAGAGCAAAAGCAAAATGCCGATGGGTTTGTCGAGGCGCACCAGGCGCTCGTAGGCATTCAGACGCTGACGGACTATAGCCCAAGTCATCACAATAACCTTCCTTGTCTGTGCTGCTTCTGCTGGGGCGCGAGGCGTGCAAGCAGTGTCTCCGGTGTGGGATACTCGAGCCGCAGATGCAGCTCGTTCTTGAGTCTGAGGTTTACCAGGCGCCGCGATTCATTCATGAAAGACCATTGCAGGGCGGAGATTCGGGAAGGCGCCGCAGCGCGGGAAATGCGCGGCGGACGTGGCAAGTCGAAGGCATCGGCCAGGCGATCGAACCATTCGCCCATGCGCCAGGCGGCGTCGTCGCAGGCGTTGAAGGTCCGTCCGCCGCGGGCGAAGCGCCAGGCTGCGATGGCGGCGCGCGCAAGGTCTTCGGCGTGCACGTGATTGGTATAGACATCTTCATCGGCAAACAGCACCGGTGTGCCTGCGCGCAAGCGATCGAGCGGCAGCCTATCCTCAGCATAAATGCCGGGGGCGCGCAAAATCGCCAGCGCCACGCCGTGGCGCGCACAAAAGCGCCGCAAACTTTCTTCCGCCGCGACTCGCCTGAGCGCCCGCGCCGAGCGCGCGGCGAGCGCGGCCGTTTCATCCACCCGGTCGCCCTGGCGGTCGCCGTATACACCCGAGGTGCTGATGTAGATGAGGTGTCGTGGTAAGCTTTTTGCCCGTGCCAAAGCGGCCAAGAGGCGCACGGTTCGGGTGTCGCTTTCGCCGACCGAAGGAGGGGGTGCGAAATGGAACACCACTTCGGGCGACACGCGGAGGCGCGAAAGCGTAGCCAGTCGGTCGAGGTCGCCCGGCACCGGGGTAACACCCAAGGGCCGCAAGCTCGCCGCCTGATCGGCGCTGTGCGCGAGACCGTAAATCCGGTGGCGCGGCGCAAGCCGGCGGGCGACGCGTCGCGCGATGTCTCCGCAACCCACCAGTAATATCCTGGCCACGATTTCGACTCAAGGCCTTAATCCGGCAAAGCCGGAATCAAAGAGGATCGCCGCACCATGGCCAACCGAGAACAAATCCCCGCCGGTACGAGGGGGGAAGCCCCTGGCATAACTCTCGCCAGGAAGACGAAACTGCGCTCCCTTGTTGATCCCCAATAAGCGGCTCTTCGATCCATTTCTTCTTCCAGAATGTGAAGACTTGAGGCCTCAATGACTATGGCGGCGCAGATTACCATAATTTCCAGCGGACGCAGTTTCGACTGTGCAACCGAAGAAAGCGTTCTTGCCGCGGGCCTCCGGGCGGGCCTGCGATTGCCCTATAACTGTCGCACCGGAGATTGTGGCGCCTGCAAAGCGAAAGTGGTATCGGGTGAGGTGGTCCCTGGGCCTGAGTCGGAAAAGGCGTTGAACGCAGCAGAGCGTGCCGCGGGGTACGTCCTGCTTTGTGTCGCCCGAGCCGTGGGCGAGGTCCAGATCGAAGTGCCGGAACGCGCCGCAGACTTTGAGCGGCAGGCGAAGAAACTTCCGGCACGCGTCGAGCATTTGGAGCGCTTGAGCCCCGAGGTCATGCGGGTGACCCTGCGCCTGCCTGCGGCCGAAAGCCTCGATTTTTCGCCCGGGCAGTTCATCGACCTCATTCTGCGCGACGGGCGGCGGCGCAGCTATTCGCTTGCTCATGCGCCGCACGAGCAAGCGCTGCTCGAATTGCACGTGCGCTATCATCCCGGGGGTGCGTTCTCCGAATGGTTGTTCAAGGAGGCCAAAGGGCGGGAAATTCTGCGCCTCGAAGGACCCTACGGCCGCTTTGGTTTGCGGTCCGACTCCGGCAAACCCGCGCTTCTTGTCGCCGGCAGCACGGGATTTGCGCCATTCAAGAGCATCATCGCCCACGCCTTGCACACCCGAAACCCGAAGTCGCTGCATCTCTACTGGGGTGCGCGGCGTGAGCAAGAGCTTTACCTGCTCGACTTGCCTCGGGCTTGGGCGCAGATCCAAGCAGCGCAGTTTCGGTTCACACCGGTGATTTCCGAACCCGGCGATGCGGCGTGGCAGGGCCGGCGCGGTCTGGTGCATGAGGCGTTGCTCGAGGACTATCCCGATCTCTCGGGCCAGGAAGTGTATGTTTGCGGCAGCGCGGCGATGATTGCAGCCGCGCGCGAGGCTTTCCAGCGTCAAGGCCTCGCCCCGGAGGACTATTTTGCCGACGCTTTCACCGACGCCGGCCTATCGGGCTAGGATCGCATCCCCGGTCGGCGCTGCAATTCCAAGTACGCCAGAGCCAATTGCTCGGCGTAGTTTGCGACACAGGCAAGTGGTGCGCGCTGGCGAAGGTGAGCATAACGAATGACGAAATCCACCGGCAAAGGATCTTCCGCCAGCACCAAATCCTTGAGTGCGGCTTTTTCTTCTGCGTTCTCGGCGCAGTCTTCCAGATAGCGCCGCGCAATTTCGCTCAATTCCTCTGCGCTCAAACTCGCTTTCATTTTGATGCGCTCGTAAAAAGCGCGCCAATGAGCCGAGCGCTCGATTTGGTGTTCGCCGATCACGATGTGCGCCAGCCATCCGATCAGCGTTTTGATCAAGACTTGCTCCGCGCTGCGCACCGGATAATGCGCCAGAAGCGGCGGCGTGATATGGGTTTGGCCGACCAAGGCCTTGTCGCGCACCGGATCAGCAGAAGCAAGGGCGTGATTGCCGTGGCAGATGACCAGCGACGCGTCGGCGGCAAAGGATGGGCTGATGATCAGCTTGCGAAATCGGCCCGGGTTGGAGTCGCGCGGATGGCGGTGACGCAGCCGCTTAACCGGCTCGACCTCGTTGGCATCATCGCGCGGGTCGGGGGCGTAGTTGTAGCAAGGCGTGCTGCCGTGCTGGCCGGCCGGAATGTTGGCCAGCGTGTTTTCCAAGGCAGCCCGTTCAGTCGCGCGCAGGAACTCGTCGGCATCGAGCGCAAAGAGAAAATCGGGCCGGTGACGCTGAAACACGCTGCGTGCGGCCTGGGTGATGCGCTGACCTTGGTAAAAGCCTAGTTCATCGAGCGGCATCAACTCCAAAGGCAATCCCTCGCGGCCCAAAGCATCGAGAATTTCTCGCGTTCCGTCGCTGGGACGGTGAACGATGATGGTGAGGCCGTCGAGAAACCTGAGGTTGTGGCGCACGAAGCTCTCGACGATGTCGGCTTCGTTGCGAATCATGGCCAGCCCATGCAGCTTCAAATTGCCCCCTCAAACTTCCTTGGCTAGCGGCGCTGAGCGCAATTGATCGAGCGCGAGCCGCATCGCCGCGGCAAGGTGCGCGTTGGCTTCGTCATGGCGGGCGAGGCCGGCGTGCAGTTCCGCCAGCGCCAGGTGCGCGGCATAGGTTTCGGCCAGCGCGACACTCGCTTCGAGATAGGTCTGCGCCTTGCCCCAGAGCTTTTCAGCCAGGCACAAGCGGCCCAGTACCAGTAGCAGCGAGGCGTCGTCGTGATGCCCGGCCAGCCAGCCCTCGGCTCGCTGAATCAAGGACACGTTGTCTTCGCCCTGGCATTCGGCGAAGCGCAACACCAGGTTGCTATCCCAATCGTGCTCCAGACTGGCCGCGATGATCTCTGCAGCCTGGTTTCTTTCGCCGCAGGCCAGTCTGGCTTGCGCCGCCGCGGCGGCCACGCGGGGGTGGCGACGGTCGCTCTCGGGCAGGCGCTGCCAGTACTCGTTGAGAGCGGCGCTGTCTGCGCTGAGGCTTTCCAGATGTTCGGCCTGGGCGTGCCAGCGTAGTTGATCGGCCTGCACTTTGTCGAGCACGTCGCGCCGCTTGAGTTGCTCCAGCAGGGCCGGAACGTCGGCCCAACGCTTGGCCGCTTGCAAGGCGCGAAGCTCGAGGCGCAGGGCTGCGGTGTGCATGCCTGCGTCAGCGCGCAGCCGCTGGAGCAAAGTCAGCGCAGTCTGAGGGCGCTGAAGCGCCAACTCGATTTCGGCATCCATCATCAGCCTTGCGGCGGTGAATTGCGGTGTCATGGCGGCGATGCGCGCCAAGAGATCGTTGGCGGTATCGAAGTCGCGCACCTCGATGGCCGCGCGCGCCGCCAGCAAAGCCGCCAAGGGACCTTCGCCCAAGGCAAGGGCGCGCTGGGCGTGTTGCCGCGCCTTGCCATAACGACCCTCCAAGAGCGCCAGCAAAGCGGCATCAATGGCGGCGTGGGCTCGTTCGCGCTTTCTGCGGGCGCGGTATTCGCGCACTTCGGCGGGCATAGCCAAGCCGCGCAGCGCGATGCGGGCCAAAACATAAAGCAAAATCCAGCCAGCGGCAAAAAGCAGCAGCAGAAGGTTCAGCGTGAGCTCGTATCGATAAGGCGGAGCGACGACGAGCACGTAGCCCGTGTTGGCTCTTCCCGCCAGCGCCAAAGCCACGGCGGCGACGGCAAGCGCCGAAAGCCAGCCCAGAACTTTCAACGTGCGCTCCGGTCTCTTGCCAGGCGCTGGCTGCGCAAGGCGGCGAGGCTGCCCGAGAGATCGGGCATCTCGATGGCGAGTTCGCTGGCTTGGAACTGCTTGATCGTCGCCAATGCGAGTTGGGTGTTCTTGGCCTTGGCGTCGAAATAGCGCCGCATCCATTCGTCGGCGGCTTTGAGATCGGCGCGGAAAGTAACGGCATCGCGCGCCAGCAGCGCCAGGCGCGCGGACAGCAGGCGCAGTTTCAAGTTCTCTTTCAAGAAATACTGTTGCTGGGGCGCCAAAAGCGGCGGTTCGCCTCGCTCCAGGGTTTCGATGCGCACCATTTGGCGCAAGTCGTCGGCAAAACCCTGAAGCACGCGGCGCCAGGCGGGTTCTTCCGGCGCCGGCGGCGCCGCGGGGCGCGCCGCGGGGCGCTCCTCGAAGGCCAAGGGGAGACGGTCTATGCTTTGAATGATCTGGTCCAAGCGCAGGCTCATGCCGGTGAGGTCGACGTAAGGCAAAGACTTCAGGCGATCCATGTCGCGCGCGATGGCGCGCCGCAAAGCGATGAACTGCGGCCGGTCGTTTCTTTGCAAGCGCGCGTCCGCGGTCTGCAAGGCGGCCAGCGCGGTCTGCACATTGCCGGCAAGCTGCAACTGCTGGCTTGCCAGCAACAGGATTTGTTCGATTTCGTTGAGCGTGAAGTCGTCGCGGCTGGGGGTGAGATCGCGATAAAGTGCCTCCAATGCAGCCTGTTGGGTTTGTGCCTCGGCAAGCCGGGCTTCCAGCAGGGCCATCTTGGCCTGCACGTCTTGCACCGTCTCTTGCGCCTTGGCGGCGTGCGCCCGGGTTTCGGCGTTGCGCTGGTGGGCTTCGCTCAATTGCTGAGTGACTTCGGCGCGAAGTTTTTGGACCTCGCGGTATTCAATCCAAGCGAGCGCCAAGACGGCCATGAGCACCAGGCCCAGGCCGATACGCCGCAGCGTCGGAGAGCGCCAGCGGGGGCCGGGTTTTTCCTCGGCCGGCGGGGAGCCTTTATTTTCGGGTGCAGGGTCCGGCGTGAGCAGGGCAGCTTGGGGTTCAGTCATAGCTGGCGGCGCTGAGTCGCTGAGGCCTAAAGTCTTCGCAATTCCGCAAAAGCAAGGAGTCGGAAAGCGGATGTGGGGCATCTACGAGGGGGCGCGCCACCTCGTTCCTATTGGGGGCGATGCGAAGGGCTTCTCCCCTTTCGGATTGGGGGGGGCCGTAGTATGCAGTCGGCACGCGATCCTCGATTCTCTATGGTTCCGGCTTGTGCGGCATAGGCTAGGCCAGGATTGTATCAACAACCCGGAACCGGCGTCGGCAGGGGTTGTCCGGCGAAATGGGCGCGCAGGTTGGCCAGCACCCCCATGGCCATGGCGAGCCGCGTCTCGCGCGTGGCGCTGCCCACGTGGGGGAACAAGACGACATTGGGCAGGGCGGCGAGGGCCTCCGGTACCCGGGGTTCGTCTTGGTAAACGTCGAGCCCCGCACCGCGCAGTTTGCCGGCCTGCAGGGCGCGAACGAGCGCGGTTTCGTCGACCACCGAGCCGCGGGCGATGTTCACCAGCCAGCCTTTGCTGCCCAAGGCCTCGAGCACCTCGGTGCCGATCAGCTGGTTTGTTTCGGCGCCGCCCGGGCAGGCGACGATCAGCACTTCGCTGTCTCTCGCCAGGTCGAGCAGGGTGGGCGCAAAAGCATAGGGCACGTCCTGGCGCTGTCGGCCATGGTAGGCCAGCATGCAACCGAAGGCCTCTAGCCGACTGGCGATCGCCTTGCCGATCCGGCCCAGGCCCAAGATGCCCACACGTTTGCCTTTCATCGCCGTAGCGAGCGGCGCCGGCCCTGCGAGCCAGCTGCCGGAAATCACATGGCGGTTGGCGGTCAAGAGATCGCGGCAAAGCATCAGCGTGAGCGCCACGGCGATGTCGGCGGTGTCGTCGGTGAGCACGTCGGGGGTGTTGCTGACGCGCACGCCGCGCCGGCGGCAATCCTCGAGGGGCACGCCATCGTAGCCCACCCCGAAGGTGGCAACGATTTCCAGCGCCGGCAGCCGTGCGAGCAGTTCCGGGTCGAGCACGCCGATGGCGTGGGTGACCACGCCGCGGATGCGCGGCGCCACGCGGTCCACCAGGGCGTCGCGGTCGGGCGCATGCACCCAGTCGTGGCAAATGAAATCGGCGTGCCAGGGTTCTTGCAGCCAGGCGGGCAACGGCGCGACGACCAGGATTTCGGGTCGAGTTTCAGGCATGAGTCGGATGCTCCTGGAAGTAACGCTCGAGCCCCGCCAGCAGGCCGGCATCGGCACCCGCGGTGGTCACCACCCGGGCGCACCCGGCGGCTTGCGCGTGCGCGGCAATGCGCGAATGAGGCACGAACATGAGTAAGTTCCTGAGAGATTGCGCCGCCGCCCGGGGAAGATGGGCCAAGAGGTTGTCCAGTCCTTCGCTGCTGGTGATGAGCGCCGCGTCCGGGTTCTCGTGCAGCAGCGTCTGAACCAAGGCGGGCAGGTCCGCCAACGGGGCGACGCGACGATAGCAGCTCACCAGCCGGACTTCGGCCCCGCGCGCGCGCAGGCCTTCGGCGAGGCGCTCCCGGCCTCCGTCACCGCGAAAAATCAGCACCCGCCGTCCCGCGACATTTTGCAGTTCGGGCAGAGCCAGCAGACCTTCGCTGTCGAACTGCTCGGGGGGGCACAAAACCCGGGTCGCGCCGCGCTCTCGCAGTGCCTGGGCAGTTCCCGGCCCGGGCGCGAGGCAAACCAGGGCCGGGGGCAGTTGCTCGACACCGGCGAGTCCCCAGGTCACTGCATTGGCGCTCACGAAGGCGGCAAAATCGAAGTCCGCCAACCGCGCCTGCGCCGCTTCGAGGGCGCGGCCGTCGGCCGGTGGCGTGATGGTGATCGCCGGATGGAAGTACACCGTGGCTCCCGCTGCGCGCAAGCGCGCGGCCAGTGACTCGGCCTGCTCGCGCGGCCGGGTAAGGATGATGCGGCGCTTGTCCAGCGTTTTCGCAGGCATGCTTCTTCGCCTTTGCTCAGGCGAGTTCGGCCAAGATCGCGGCCGCGCCTTGGGCGCGCAGCTCCTCGGCCAAGGCGAGGCCCAGGGCTTGCGCTTGAGCGGCTTCGCCCTCGCGCTCGCCGCGCAATACCTGCCGACCGTCTCGACGCGCCAGCAAGCCGCGCAGTCGCAGCTTCCCGGCGGTCCATACGGCGTGGCCGGCCAGTGGCGTGTGGCAACTTCCGGAGAGCGCGCGGCTGAAGGCGCGCTCGGCGGTGACGCAAGCCGCAGTTTGGGCATGGTGCAAAGGCGCGAGCCAACGCCTGAGTTCCGGGCGGTCGGCGCGGCATTCGATGCCCAGCGCCCCTTGGCCGACGGCGGGCAAGCACTCCTCGGGCTCGAGGCAGGCGGTGATGCGCGCCTCCAGCCCCAAGCGCTTGAGTCCCGCGGCGGCGAGAATGATCGCGGCATACCGTCCTTCGTCGAGTTTCCTCAAGCGCGTGCCCACGTTGCCGCGCAGGGCTTCGATCACGAGGCCAGGATAACGCTCGCGCAACTGCGCTTCGCGGCGCAAGCTGGAGGTGCCTACGACGGCTCCGGCGGGCAGGTCGGCGAGGCGAGCGCATTGATTGGAGACCAAGGCATCGCGGGGATCTTCGCGTTCGCCGATGGCGGCGAGGCAAAAACCCTCGGGCAGCTCCATGGGCACGTCCTTCAAGGAATGCACCGCCAAGTCGGCGCGGTCTTCGAGGAGGGCGGTTTCCAGTTCTTTGATGAATAGCCCTTTGCCACCGATGGCGGCCAGGGGCCGATCGAGAATCTGATCACCCTGGGTGGTCATGCCCAGGAGTTCCACCTGGCAATGCGGATACAGCGCTCGCAAACGCGCCTGAATGAACTCAGCCTGCCAAAGGGCGAGCGCGGATTCGCGCGTGGCGATGACGAGGCGCTGGGGGCAAAGGGGCAAGGACATGAAGGTTGGTGCTTTGGCCTAGGGCCGGCCATTTTAGCAGCTTGCCCCGCGCCACCGGCACGAGGACTCCCGTCCGCCGCAGGGCAGACGGGAGTCGTGGACCTCAGGGCGTGACCGCCTGGATGCCGAAGTTTTGCTGCGCTTGCTGCCAGATCAACGTGGTGGTGCGCCCGGCCGAGGGGAAGTTCGGCACGGTGGCGCTCGCCGCGGCGCCGACGAGGAATTCGCCCGCAGGCGCGGTGACCTGGAAACTGCGGGCCGGCCCAAAGGCCTGGCCATTGACGTAGAGCTGCGCGGTATGGCTGCCGGTGCCCAGCAAATTGAAGTTGCTCAAAAGCCCGAAACCCCCCAAGGCATTCCAGGAACCGCAAACCGGTGCCGTGTCCAGACGGCCGGAGCCGTAAGGGGCCGAGACTGGAGCCAGGCCGTCGAAAGAGACACCGATATGCGGGCCCACGCATGACCAGCCCGAGACCAGCCCGATGCCGCTTTGGTAGCTGGAAGCCTGCGGATTCTCCAGCGAAGGCGGAGCCATGCCCACCCAATAACTGGTGCCTGCCGGGCCGTCGGTGGCGCAATGGATCGCCACCGTGGACACACTGACGACATTGCTCCCGACGCTCATCGCTTCCTGAGTAGTGTAGGTGAACGGGTAGTGGCCCAGGCCCATGGCGCCAAACGAAGCGTAGTCCTGGGTCCCCGAGCCGGCGTTGGCGGGATAGGTCAAGGGGCTGCCGATGGCCACGCCGTTGCGCGCATCGACCCGAGTAATGGTGGCACCGCCGGCGGGCGCGTTCCAGACCCAGACGCGCGTGCCGGTGGTGACCGACCCGCCGTTTGCGCTGGAGCAGGTGGGCGCTGCCAAGGAGGCGATGCCTTGATAATACGATTGGGTGGCCGGGCCGCCGCCGAAGTCGACTATGAGATTGTCGAAACGGGCGTAGGATCCCGACCCGCTTCCAGCGATGCGGGCATAACGCAAGCCCAAACCGGCGGCGCAGATCTGTTGGGTCAGGCCCGGGGCGGAAACGGTGGCATTAACTTGGGTGTCGCTGGCATCGAAAACGCGGATGGTCCCCGCATGGCCAGAGGCGCCGGGGCGCACGTCGATGCACACCCGGGTGGCGTTGCGGTCGAGGCTCACCTTGATGACACCGAAGGTGGCGTCGTTGATGTCCGAAGCGGCAGGCGGGGCGCAGGGCGAAACGACGTTGGGTGCGCTGCCAAAGCCCGCCGGCTGGTTGTTGTTGGCATAGATGTCCGGACCGCAAGTCGATCCGCCCTCGCGCGAAAGGGTGACGCCCAGACTCGCGTAGGTCGTGTTCACCGCCAAACCGTTAGGAATCGCGTCGCCGTCGGGATCGCGGTCGAAGTTGATCAGCACCGGGGCCGCCCCGGTGGTGCCGGCAAAGAACCACGCCAAAAGGCTGGAGACGATCAATCGTTTGCTTGGCAACATGGTACCTGCTCCTTGCTCAGAGCGGCCTCGCGGCCTTGGCCATACAAGGGAAACTCGGAAGAAGTTGCTGCGTGAACCGATCGAGTCGCAGCGGAGCCTTGGCCGCCGCCGCTATTTTCACGGCTTGAGCTGCGCTTTGCCCCAGGTCCCTGGCGCGCGGAGTGTCAGCGACACTTCTTCCGATTCTCCCTTTTTCTGGCTGGCAGACGGGCCGGGGTTGGAAATGCCTACCGAAATGGCCCGGCCATGTTACGCCTGGTTCATGCCTGTGTCATGGGAGGATTCGACAATTCAAAGTCGGTGCCCCCGGTTGCCCTCTCGAAAGCCCCGGGGATCGAGGTCCAGTTCTTTGACCCAGGCGATGGCCTTGAAAAGTTCCCCCATTTCCGCCGGGTGAGTGAGACGATTCAAGGCGTTAGCCGCATGCAGATAGGCAAAGCCAGACGGCTCACCGCAGGCTCGCAGCGCGTCGAGGATGCCGCAGTTGATCAGGAATTGGGCTTGCGAGGTATAACCCGCCAACGCCAAGTCAGCCTCCGCTGCCGCAAGCGCGACGGCGGTGAAATCTACATGTGCGGTGATGTCCTGCAGGCCGGGAAGAAAAAACGGGTTGTCGTGCTGGCGGTGGCGATAAAAGCAGGTGAGCGTGCCCGCATGCCGCGCCGGATGGTAATACTCGGCCGCCGGATAGCCGTAGTCGAGAAGCAGCAGCAGGCCGCGCGTCATAAGGCCGCCCAGACTGCGCAACAGCGCCTCGGCGGCGAAGTTGATTTCGCTGCGGCCGCCCTGGGCGGGCAGCCTTTCGAGTGCCACGGTGCGCAAGGCGCTTTCGGCCAGCAGGCGTTCGCGCCATACCAACTTGCCGTCTGCGTCGATCCCCACGCCGATCTGCCAAACCCGGTCACCCTCGCGACGTAGGCGCTCTACCGGCAGCGCGTCGAGCACTTCGTTGCCGAAGATCAGACCGACATGCGCCAGCGGCAGCCGATCGATCCAGACGCAGCGCGCAGCAAGAGCCGGCGGGAGTTGAGCGAGCGTCTGCCGCTGGCGCTCCCTCAGGTCGGGGCTGGTTTCCAGGAGCAGATAGCGCTCGGGGAGCCGATCTCGCTGCTGGAGGGCGAGGAGCAGGTCAGCGGCGAGCCGGCCGCTGCCCGGGCCCAACTCCAAGCAGTCACCGCCCGAAACCTCCAGCACCTCGGCCGCCTGCGAGGCGAGCGCCCGGGCAAACAGCGGCGAGATTTCCGGCGCGGTGATGAAATCGCCATCGGCACCGAGTTTGCGGGCTCCGGCGGCATAGTAGCCCAGGCCGGGCTCGTGCAGCGCCAGCTGCATATACTCGGCGAAGGAAAGGAAGCCGTTCGCGGCGGCAATGCGTTCGCGAATCAGCATGGAGAGCCGAGCGCTGTGGGCAAGCGCGTCGGCATCGGGTTCAGGTAGTGGCATCATGACGGCTATGGTAGATTGACCGGCCGCGCCGAGGAATGGTCCGCTTCTCCAGGGCCTCGGCGTTGGCAGCCAAGCGGCGATATTTTGGTCACGGCTTGTCCGGCTTTGGGTTCACAGGGCGGGAGGTTCCGGATTTGGAGGAGAAGGTCATCCTGGTGACGGGCGGTGCGCGACGAGTCGGCGCGGCGATCTGCCGCCGCCTGCATCGATCCGGCGCGAAGCTGATGCTGCATTATCGCAGCTCTGGGGGCGCCGCCCGCCTCCTCCAGGCGGAACTGAATCAGTTGCGGCCGAACTCGGTCGTGCTGATTGCCGCCGACTTGTCCGAAAGCGCGAAGTTGCCCCATCTGGTGCAAGAAACGCTCAACCAATTCGGGCGGCTCGACGCCCTGGTCAACAATGCGTCGAGCTTTTTTCCCACGCCCCTGGGCGCCATCGACGAGCAGGCCTGGGCCGATCTCATCGGGCCGAACCTGAAAGCCCCGCTGCTCCTGGCGCAGGCCGCCGCGCCCGCACTGCGCAAAAGCCGCGGCGCCATCGTCAACATCACCGATATCCATGCCGAGCGGCCGCTCAAGAATTACCTGGTGTACAACGTGGCTAAAGCAGGGCTGGCCGGTCTTACTCGTGCACTGGCCCGCGAACTGGCGCCCGAGGTGCGAGTCAATGCGGTGGCGCCGGGCCCCATCCTTTGGCCCGAGGACGAGCAGTTCGACGAGCTGGCCCGGCAGCGGGTGATTTCGCACACCCTCCTGAAGCGCGTCGGCGAGCCGGAAGAAATCGCCGCGGCAGTGTTTTACCTGATCTACGAAGCGGGCTACGTCACCGGCGATACCATCAATGTGGACGGCGGGCGGCATATCGCGATCTGATCGTCGCTGGCGCGTCCCGTCTTCACACCGGCCCGCGAGGTTTGCGGCTAGATCGGCGGCTCGGCGTCAAAACCGATGCGCTCCTCGACCCATCGCGCCACGGCGAGGAGGTTCGCATCTTGTCCGCGTCGCGCGCCCAATTGCAGGCCCATCGGCAAACCGTCCTGACCGAGCCCGGTCGGCAAAGTCAGCGCGGGCATGCCGGTGAGGCTCCAGAGGGTGCAGAAGGCCGGGTTGCCGGTGCTGGCGAGCCCGCGCGGCGCAGCGCCCGGTGCCGGCGGCAACAGCACGGCATCGGCGTCGGCGATGAAGGCATCGAAGATCGCCGACAACTCCTGTCTCTCGGTCAGCGCCGAGAAATAATCACTCTCGCTGATCGCGCGGCCGGCATCGAGCGTCGCGTTCATCTGCGCCGAAATGCGCGAGCGTTCGCGATCTTGCAGCGGACCCAGTTCCTGCGCGGCCTCAAAAAGCAAAATTCGCTGAAACACGGCGGCCGCCGGTTTCAATTCAGTGGGCAGGTGTGCGCGGACTACCCTGGCGCCCGCCTGTTGGAGCAGAAACAGGGTGTTTTCTTGGGCCAAGTGCATGGCCGGTTCGGCTTCCACCCAGGGTAGGTTGGCAAGACTGAGCAGCAGGGGAGGTGTTTGCCGGGGCAGGAGATGGGCGGGCAGGCTCGCCGGCGCTTCGGCGAGATTTGCCGCTAGCAAGGCGGCATCAGCCACGCGCCGGGCGAAAACACCAAGCTGGTCGAGGCTGGGGCTCAAGTAGGCCACCCCGCGATAGGGCAAGGTGTCTTTGGTCGGTTTGAAACCGACTATGCCGCAAAAGGCCGCCGGCCGGATGACCGACCCATTGGTTTGTGTTCCGATGGCAGCGGGCACGTGGCCCGCGGCCACGGCAGCGGCGGAGCCCGCCGAAGAACCGCCGGGGGTGTGGGCGAGGTTCCAGGGGTTGCGGGTCTTGGCCGGGGTGAGATAGGCAAATTCGGTGGTTACCGTCTTCCCGACCACGTAGGCACCGGCGCGCTCCAGGCGCTCCACACATTCCGCGGCATGCCGAGGCTGGTTGCCGGCGAAGATGGGTGAACCCATTTCGGTCGGCATGTCGACCGTGGCGATGATGTCTTTGACCCCTACGGGCACTCCGGCGAGGGCGCCCAGAGCCTCTCCCGCCGCGCGCCGATCATCGGCGCGCTTGGCTTGGCGCAAGGCGTATTGCGGGTCGAGAAAGGCCCAAGCCTGAACCTGCGCTTCGCTGGCGGCAATGCGGGCGAGACAACTGCGCAGATAGTGTTCGGCGAGGAATCGCCCCCCGGCCATTCCGGCGGCCAGGGCGCTGAGGCCGACAGATGCAAATGCACGTGGCATCGTTATCCTTGCTCGGGAAGAAAAAGGCTTACCAAGTCATCGAGGAAACGCCGGCCCATCGCAGTGGCCACGAGGCGCAAGGGGTCGGGTTCGAGCAGGCCTCGGCGGCGCGCTTCGTTGATCGGCCCCTGCAGGCTTGCCAGCGCCAGTCCCGTGCGCTCGGCCAACCAGGCGCTGGGGACGCCTCGATGAAGGCGCAGCGCATTGAGCAAGAACTCGAAGCCCAAGTCTTGCACCGGCACGGTGCGCGTCGTTGCGGCCGGCTGGTCAGCCGCAAGGGCGGCGAAGTAGTCTTTGGGGCTGCGGGCGCGGGTCTGGCGAACGATGCGGTCGGGAAAGGAAATTTTCGCGTGGGCTCCTGCGCCCAGTCCCAGATAATCGCCAAATTGCCAATAATTGAGGTTGTGTCGGCATTGCTCGCCCGGCAGTGCGTGCGCCGAAACCTCGTAGTGTTCATATCTCGCTTCGCGCAGGCGCTGGCGCAAAGTATCTTCCATTTCCGCCGCCATGTCTTCGTCCGGCAGGACGGGTGGGCAAAGGGCAAAAGCGGTATTGGGTTCGATGGTGAGGTGATAAAGCGACAAATGCCCCGGCCGCAATTCGATGGCGGTTTCCAGATCGGCGACAGCGGCAGCGGTGGCTTGGTCCGGAAGGGCGAACATCAAGTCCAGATTGGTCCTGGGGAAGATCCGGATGGCGGCTTGCGCCGCGGCCAAAGCTTCCTTGCGGCCATGCACGCGTCCCAAGGCGCGCAAGGCGCGATCTTCGAAACTCTGGATGCCCAGCGAAAGCCGGGTGACGCCGGCATCTCGGAAAGCCTCGAACTTCTCTGTCTCGAACGTGCCCGGATTTGCTTCCAGCGTGATTTCGGCGTCGGGGGCAAGCGCAACGCGGGCCCGAATTCCGGACAGCAGCGCCTCCAAAGCGGCGCCGCTGAATAGGCTCGGCGTGCCGCCACCGATGAACACGGTGCGAACTGTACGGCCCCAAATCGAGGGCAGGGAGAGTTCAAGGTCGCGCAAAAGGGCCAAGACATATTCGGTCTCGGGCAGGTTTTCCTTCAGCGCGTGGGAATTGAAATCACAGTAGGGACATTTCTTAAGGCACCAAGGCACATGAAGGTAAAGCGAAAGCGGCGGCAGTACCGCGAGTTGCGGCTCTTTCGCGAGGACGAAATCGGCCGTTTGCATGCGCAGAACGTCTCAGGGTTGGCGGTGCAATTGTGCTTGTAGCAGACTCAGGAGCGCTGCCATCGCCTTGCCGCGATGACTGACCCGGTTCTTGCGCTCCAGATCGAGTTCGGCAGCCGAAAGGCCGAATTGCGGGTCGAAGAACAGCGGGTCGTAGCCGAAGCCCCCGCTGCCGCGCGGAAGGGCCAGGATTTCCCCCCACCAATCGCCGATGGCGATGAGCGGTTCGGGGTCTGCGGCATGCCGGCAGAGCACCAGGACGCAGGCGTAATGAGCTCGGCGATCGGGTTGGTCGGCAAGTTCCGCCAAGAGCTTCTCGTTGTTGCGGACGTCGGACTTGGGTTCCCCGGCGTAGCGGGCGGATTGGACCCCGGGGGCTCCGCCCAGGGCCTCGACACAAAGCCCGGAATCGTCGGCCAGGGCGGGCAAACCGGTCCACTGCGCAGCGTGACGCGCTTTGGCCAGGGCATTTTCGATGAAGGTGTGATGCGGTTCCTCGGCTTCGCTCACCCCCAGTTCGCCCTGAGGCGTCACGATCAAACCCAGCGGCTCCAGCAGGCGCCTGAATTCCTTCAATTTGCCAACGTTGCCGCTGGCCAACACCAACTGTCGCATGCTCGCAACCTCGACGACTTTTTTTGACAAATCCGGGTCCAACCCGTAAATTGACACCCCTCCCCCACCCCAAGCTCATGAACTTGCTGCGCTTCTTGCTGCCGCTATTAGCTTTGTTGTCTCTGCCTGTCCAGGCTCAGACCGGGGGCTACTATTATCGCCTGACTGGCCTCTCCGCGGGCGCTTGCACGGGCACCACCGGTTCGGTGCAGCTCGCCGGCGCCACCATCACGCGATCGGCGCACCTGCCTGCCGGAGACGTTCAGACTGCCACCATGGTCTCTTCGACGGGCGGCTTCACCATCGGGACGCCGAATTACAACTTTTCCATAGGCCCGGTGGGCCCGGCGGCAACGGGCAACTTTCAAAGCGGCGTAACCACGACCCCCGGCCCCGAGCCAGTGGTCGTTACCATCACCATCACCTCCAACGTCGCGCCTAGTTTTCAGGCCGCCATCACCTGCCCGGCGGCGCTGGCCGCACCCCAGTTCGCCGTGGTTTACGATAATTCCTTGATGGTGTCGATCCCTACGCTTTCCCGGTTTGGGCTCGTGCTCCTTGCAGTGCTGATGCTTGCCGCGGCGGCGTGGGCGGCCCGGCGCCGTCGAACGTTCGAGCAGTTATAAAAAAGCCGCTGCGTCGCGGTGTTGCGAGGGTTATTCGACAGCGGCGCGCTGGACCGCGAAGATTCGCCCCAGGCCGGATTCCGCCAAAGACAAGAGACGATCCATTTCCGGGCGGCTAAAAGGCGCACCCTCGGCAGTACCCTGAATTTCGACGAATCCGCCGGATTCGGTTTTCACCACATTCATGTCGGTTTCGCAGGCGGAGTCTTCCGCGTAATCGAGGTCGAGCACCGCCGCGCCTTGATAGATGCCGACCGACACGGCGGCCACCATTTCGCGCAAAGGAAGGCTCGAAATCAGCCCTGCCGCCAGCAAGCCGCTGAGCGCATCGTGCAGCGCCACGCAGGCGCCGGTGATGCTGGCGCAGCGCGTGCCGCCGTCGGCCTGGATGACGTCGCAGTCGATCTGAATGGTGCGTTCGCCCAAGAGGCCGAGGTCGGTTACGGCGCGCAAGCTGCGCCCGATGAGGCGCTGGATTTCCTGGCTGCGGCCGGACTGTTTGCCCGCCGCCGCTTCGCGTTTTCCGCGGGTGTGGGTGGCGCGCGGCAACATGCCGTATTCGGCGGTGAGCCAGCCCTGTCCTTTGCCGCGCAAAAAAGCAGGCACTCCGTCTTCCACGCTGGCGGTGCAAATCACTTTGGTTTCGCCGGCTTCGACCAGCACCGAACCTTCGGCATAACGAGTGTAATGCCGGGTGATACGCAAAGGGCGCAGGGCATCGTCGGGGCGCAGGCTAGGGCGGGTCATGGCGGGACTTTCGGGATCGAAGCGGAGATTATCCTAGAATTCGCCTCCGGTACCAGGCGGCGGTTTCGGCCAAACCTTGCTGCAGCGTAAAGGGAGGTGTCCAGTCGAACTCGCGGCAGAACCGCCGGGCATCGACCACCAAAGACCCATGGAGTCTTTCCCAGGCGGCTTCGCGCCCGAGGATTGCTGCCGCGGAGGTCAGGATGAAACCGGGAAGGGGAAACACCCTCGACGGCACCCCCAGGGCTTGCGCCAAGCCGCGGGCGAGTGCGGGCGTCGAAATCGGGTCGGGATCGGCCAAGAGCCAACAGCCGGAGTGCGCTTGGTTTAGTTCACCGAGTTTGCGCAGCGCATGGCAGAGATTGGCCAAGTACAGCAAACTGCGCTGGTTGCGGATTGCGCCCAAGGGCAAAGGTATGCCGCGCGCAACCCATTTCAGCAGCGTAAGAAAATTGCCTTTGACCTCGGGGCCGTAAATCAGGGGCACGCGCAGGATGAGCACCTCCATACCGCGCAAGCGGCCGATTCCCGCCAATACTTCTTCCGCTTCAAGTTTGCTCTTGGCGTAGTCGTCTTGGGGCGCAGGCGCATCGGCGTCGGTAAACGGGTTTGCTCGCGTGTACTCGCCCAGTACTTTGACGGTGGAAAGAAAAACGAAGCGCCGCACCCCTGCTGCCGCAGCTTGGTCGGCGAGCCTCGCGCTCACCTCGACATTGGCACGCCGGTATTCCGCGAGCGGATTGGCGGCCCGTTCTTCCATCACGTGGGCGCGGGCAGCGAGGTGAAAGACGCAGTCGACACCCGCGAGCACCTCGCGCCAGTCGGCCGTAGCGAAGTCGCCCAAGGCAATTTCGCCGGCGAGCGCGCGGCGTGCCTGGCGGACCACGGCGCGGTGAGCGATGCCCTCGGCGTGCAGGAGGTCGCAGAAGGCCCGCCCGACGAAGCCGTTGGCGCCGGTGACGAGCCAGGGACGGCGCAACTTACCAAAACTTCCAGCCGTGCTTGCCAAAGAAAATCCTCCCGGCGGCGAGAAATAGCCGCAGATGATGCCAACCCTTGCGCGCTGCATGGCCGCCGAAATGTACGATGGCGACACGCGGCGCGTAGGCGATAGTGCCGGTCTGCGCCAAACGCCAGGACAGATCGAAGTCTTCGAAATAAAGAAAATAGGCCGGGTCGAAACCGCCGCTCGCCTCTATGGCCGAGCGGCGCAAGAACATGAAGCAACCGCTGGCGATCGGAATGGGCATAAGCACGTCTTCGCCCGTTTCTTCGCGCATTTCGTAGCGGGCCAGGCGGTGGTCGAAAATGCGCTTCAACCACCTCGGCGCAAAGCCGCGCAACAAAAAATCGAATACGCTGGGGTAGCGCTTGCACAAGTAGAGGCGATCCCCATTCCGGTTGTGCGCTTGCGGCGTCAGCATCAGAACCCGGGGTTCGGAGGCCATGAACAAAAGCGCCGCGTCGAGCGCGTCGGGCGCGAGTTCGACGTCAGGGTTGAGCACCAGGTGATAATCGGTGGATGTCGCATGCAGCGCAAGATTGTGTCCGCGGCCGTAGCCGACGTTGCCTTGACCCTGCAGAATGTGCACCTCGATCGCTGCTTCCGCGAAATGTGCCTGCGCCCGCTCGGCGGCCCCGCGATTTGGCTCCGGACCGTTGTCGATCAGCCAGACTTCGGCTGCTTCCAGGCGGCCATTGGACTGCGCCCGGACGATGGCGCGCTTGAGGCTCAGACAAGTTTGGGCGAGATCCGCTTCATCGGGGGCGTACAAGACGATGCTTACACTCAGACTTGCCATCACCCGGCCTTATATCCAGAGCTGAACTTCCCCGGCATCGATGCCGGGGCTTGCGCTCGACACCGGGCCCAGCGCTTGCCAAGGGCAGACGCGATTTGCATTCAGCGGCCGTCGGCATCGCCCTGCAGCACGATGTCTCCATACCACGCCAGCGCCTGTTTGCCGGTGTTGTCGGCATCGGTCATCAGGGCGACCGAGGCAATGCGGCCCGGTTCTTCGCCGAAAGCGAGACGATAATCGGCAACGAGATTGCGATGAACCTCAGTCCAGGCACTGATTTCGCGGCCTTCGCCCAGCGTCAGCGTGCGTATGCGCTGGGTGTGAGGGCTGAGCACCACGGAGCCCGCCGGATGTTTTCGGTTCCAGGCGTAGATCAAAGTGGCATAGGGCAGTTCCTGACCGGTGAACGCTTTGATTTTGGCCGCGAACAGCCGGTCGTCGAAAGTGAAGCGCTTGCGGTCGCCGCTGAAAGTAACGATCACGCGCGCTGGCGCATCGTCGGCGTTGGCGCGTTCGGGATCGGCGCCATCGATCGCACGGCCCACTTTCCACCGCCAGGCCAACTCGTGGCAGGCCGAGGCCGCAACGTCGAGCTTGAACACCAAACCCGAGGCCGAACGGTCAGCCTCGGCTTCCAGCACCGTGGCGCCATCCTGCTCCACCAGGCGATAGCGCGTCGGCTTCTTGTATTGACTCAGGCTCCAGCCCTGCCAGCCTTCCGGCCATGCGTTTCCGGGGCGAGCGCCGGAGAAGGCGCTAAGCTCGCAGGCATCCTTTTCCGTCGATCGGTGCGGCGTGCCGGAGCAGGCCGCAAGAACTGCGGCCAGCCAAGCCAGCGCGAGAGGCCCCAAATGAAAGCGTGCGTTCATGCGGCGACAAACTCGAAATAATCGACTCGAATCGCGCGCACCGCGTCTTCGAGTGCATCGAGCACCGCCGGCCGAGTGAAACTTTTGCGCCAGGCCAACACCACGCGGCGATGCGGAACCGGCGGGGCAAAGGGCACCACGCGGATGAGCTTGCTCTCCTGGCGTTTGGTGAGCGCGCTGGCGGGAAAGACCGAAATGCCGAAACCGGCCGCGACCATCTGGCGCATGGTTTCGATCGAAAAACCCACCTCGTGAGCGTTGGGTCGAATCACCTCGCCGCAGGCCGAAAGCACTTGCTCGGAGAGGCAGTGTCCGGCGCGCAGCAGCAAGACCCGCTCGGTTTCGAGGTCGCTCGTGCGCAACTGCTTCTTCTTCGCCAGCGGATGTTGGGCCGGCAGCACCACGCCGAAGGCTTCGTCGTATAAGGGGCGCAGGTCTACCCCTGGGGCTTCGAAAGGCAGCGCGAGCAGCAGCACATCGAGCTTGCCCGAGAGCAGCGCGCCTTGCAGTTCTCCGGTGAGGTTTTCCTCGATTTCCAGGGGCATGGCCGGAGCGCGTTTTTGCAGGCGCGGAATCAGCTCGGGCAAGAGATAGGGTGCAATCGTGGGAATGACGCCGAGGCGCAAGGGCTCGCTCAGTTGATCGCGCCCGCCCTTGGCGATTTGTTTCACCTTCTCGGCTTCGTCGAGAGCCCGCTGGGCTTGCGCAATCACTCGCTGACCCACTTCGGTGATCGCGATTTCGCTGCGCAGGCGCTCGAAAAGAGCGACGCCCAGTTCGTCTTCGAGCTTTTGTATCGCCACCGAAAGCGTGGGCTGACTGACGAAACACTTGGCCGCCGCCTTGCCGAAATGCTTCTCCTGCGCGAGGGCGACGATGTAACGCAGTTCGGTGAGGGTCATGAGAAGCTAATGGAGAACAAAACCGCGATAGTGTATAGCTATTGAGAGCAAGGGTCGAGAGCCAGGGTCGAGTCACCCGCTCCGCTTGGGTGCAATGCCAAGGCAACCACAACTGGCGCGTTCTAGACCGGCCAAATCGCGCTCGCTTGCGATGTCGGAAAACCCTGCCGCGGCGAACAGTGCGCGCACCGCTTCACCTTGATCCCAGCCGTGCTCCACCATTAAACAACCGCCCGGTGCGAGGCGGGGCGGGGCGCCGGCAATGACGGTTCGCAGCGCATCGAGCCCGTCGCCTTCAGGGGTGAGCGCGCGGCGCGGTTCGAAGCGCAGATCGCCTTGTTGCAGGTGGGGGTCCGCGGCGGCGATGTAGGGCGGGTTGGCGACGATGAGGTCCCAATGCGCTTGGGGCAGATCGCGGTACCAGTCGCTGGCCATCAGGCGCACGTTGACGAGCCCCAGTTCGGCCGCATTGCGGCGCGCGAGGGCTAGCGCCTCGGGGCAGAGCTCCGCTGCGCTCACCTCGACCTGCCGGCGCGCATGGGCGATGGCAAGCGCAATGGCGCCGCTGCCGGTGCCCAGATCCAGCACCCGCGACGCGCCTTGGCCGTCGATGCGGGCGAGCGCCAGTTCCACCAGCAGCTCGGTCTCCGGGCGGGGGATCAGCGCGGCCGGCGTGCTGGCCAAGGAAAGGCCGAAGAACTCCCGCCGCCCGAGGAGATAGGCGATGGGTTCGCCGGCGAGGCGCCGGGCACAAAGCGCGCGGAAGGTGTCCGCAGGCTCGAGCGGCACGCCGGCTTCAGGGTGTGCCAGCACCCAGGCCTTGGGCTTTCCTGTCACCTGCGCGAGCAGCAAGCGCGCTTCGAGCATGGGCAGCGCGGCGGCCTCGCGCAGCAAATCGGCGATGCAAAGGGTGGGCGCAGTGGGGGAGGGATTGGGCATCGCTGCCGATGCTAGCGCAAATTCGCGTGGAGGCGGCAAGTCAGTGGCATTCGGCAGGCTGCCCTGGGACGCGCCTGCGAACTCAGGACTCGCCTTGCTCACCCCGCTACAAATGACGCGGTAAGCTTCCGAACCGTGGTCAATCGTACTGCCGCAAGTCCTCGATCACTTTGCCGTCGTTGGCCAATTCCCCGTGGCGCCGAAACTCGATTTCGCCGCGCAGTTTGGTCACGTCGCGCAAGCTGTGGACGATGGCCTCGGCCAAGGAATTGGTCTGCAAGGCGGTTTCGCAGACCAGGCGCATGCGGTCTTGGCCCTCGGGATTGTCGATCACCAAGCGTGCGCGCTCGACTTCAGGGTGGCGCTTGACCACCTCGGAAATCTGGCTGGGGTGCACGAAGAGCCCCCGCACCTTGGCGGTTTGGTCGGCGCGTCCCATCCAGCCCTTGATGCGCGGCGCGGTGCGGCCGCAAGGACTCACCCCCGGCAGAATGGCCGACAAATCGCCGGTGCCGAAGCGAATCAGCGGGTAATCGGGGTTCAAGGTGGTCACCACCACCTCACCGACCTCGCCTTCGCGAACGGGGTCGCCGGTGCCGGGGCGCACGATTTCCACGATCACTTGCTCGTCGAGGATGAGGCCTTCGCGCGCCTCGGACTCATAGGCAATGAGCCCCAGGTCGGCGGTGGCATAGGCCTGGTAGCCCACGATGCCGCGCTCGGCGAGCGCCTGGCGGGTGCTGCCCGGGAAAGCCTCGCCCGAAACCAGGGCCTTGGTCAGGCTTTTCAGGGCGACGCCCATTTCATCGGCTTTGTCGAGAATGATCTTCAGGAACGAGGGTGTGCCCACATAGCCGGCGGGCCGCAAGTCCTGCATCGCCTGCACCTGCTGCTCGGTTTGGCCTATGCCGCCCGGAAACACCGTGCAACCCAAGGCGTGAGCACCGGTTTCGAGCATCGAGCCCGCCGGCGTGAAATGGTAGGCAAAGCAGTTATGCACCAGATCACCCCGACGGAAACCGGCGGCGTACAAGGCACGCGCCAAACGCCAATAATCGGGCCGGGCGCTTTCCGGTTCATAAAGCGGTCCCGGGGAGGAGAAGACGCGCAAAAAATCGCCCCAGGCGCCGACGGCGAAGCCGCCGAAGGGGCGGCCTGCCTTCTGCAAATCGAGCAACTCGGATTTGCGCGTCACCGGCAGGCCTGCGAGCGCTGCGCGGTTGGTGATGGCGGCGGTGTCCAGGTCCGACAAAATTCTGGCAAAAGCGCCGGCGCGCGCCTTCGCGTGGGCAAGCTGCCCGGGCAGACGGGCGAAAAGGTCGCGCTCGCGATCGGCAGGGTCGCGGGTTTCGAGCGCATCGTAATAGGCATTCATGGCCAAACTCCTTATGCGGCTGGGCCCACCTTGCCGGTCTTTCGGTGCTCCGCCCGGGTGCGGTGCGCTTGCGAAAGTTTGCGGCAACAACCTCAGCCTGTTTCGCGAAACGCGAAGCCGAGTCGCGTCCCGCAACTTGTGCCGCCGGCGAGCCTCGCCCGCCTTCGGCCCGCCGACCTAGGCAAGCCAACGCTTGCGGCGGCGGTAATGCTTGATGTCGCGGAAGCTCTTGCGGCCGCCGGAAGACAATCCCAGGTAGAACTCCTTGACGTCTTCGTTGGCCGCCAACTCCTTGGCCTGGCCTTCCATCACCACCCGGCCGTTTTCCAGGATGTAGCCGAAATCCGCGTAACGCAGCGCCACCATGGTGTTCTGCTCGGCGAGCAGGAAGCTCACGCCCTCTTTTTGGTTGAGATTCTTCACGATCTCGAAAATCTCTTCGACGATCTGTGGCGCCAAACCCATCGAAGGTTCGTCGAGCAGAATCATTTCCGGCTTGGCCATCAGGGCGCGGCCGATGGCCGTCATTTGCTGTTCACCGCCCGAGGTGTAGCCCGACTGGGAAT
The DNA here is from genome assembly GCA_964517465.1 of uncultured Alcaligenaceae bacterium. GTDB lineage: Bacteria > Pseudomonadota > Gammaproteobacteria > Burkholderiales > Casimicrobiaceae > JACPUX01. The sequence goes on along the minus strand of CAZFEK010000012.1, from coordinate 31,836 downwards.
TCCGGCGCACTTTGAGCCGCGGGAAATAGGTGTAAACCAATTCCAGGGCATCGCGCAGTTCGGCGCGGCCGATCGAGCGCGTGTAAGCGCCGGTCAGCAGGTTTTCTTCCACCGTGAGGTGACCGAAGCAGTGCCGCCCTTCCATGACTTGAATGACCCCGCGCTTGACCAGCTCGGACGGGTTGAGCTGATCGACCTGCGCGCCCTTGAACTCGACGCTGCCTTTGGTCACGTCGCCGCGCTCGGCGCGCAGCAGATTGGAGATGGTCTTCAGGGTGGTGGACTTGCCCGCGCCGTTGGCGCCGAGCAGGGCCACGATGCGCCCTTTTTCGACCTGGAGCGAAACGCCTTTCAACACCAGAATGACGTGATCGTAGATCACTTCGATGTTGTTGACGTTCAGGTAGGGCCTGCCCGCGCCGACTATGGAGGGTGACTCATGCATGGTGATGTACCGTCAAGGATTGCTCGGAGGCGGTGGCGGAATCCGGGCCTGCGCCCGGTGTTCCGCCGCCGAACATCGATAGACGCTTAGCTCTCCTTGGAGCAATCGCGCGGGGTGATGTTTTTCTCCTTGGCATACTTCGCCGCGGATTCCTCGATCATGCCCCGCACCAGCTTCTTGTCGGCCTCGATCCAGTCGGTGATGACCTTCCACTCCTTGCCGTCCCACTGCTGGAATTTCACCAGGCCGGACCCCTCGTGGTCGAAACAGCTCACCTTGAGCGAAGGCATGAAGCCCTCGGCGCCCAGCTCCTTGAGGCGCTTGTTGTCGATGTTGAGGTTCTCCAGGCCCCAGCGCATCTGCTCGCCGGTGAGCGACTTGCCTTTGCCGAACTTCTCCTGGGCCTTGCGCACCGCCTCGACGGTGATGATGCCGTGCACCACGCCGCGGTTGTAATAAATCGAGCCGATGCGGCCTTTGTCTTCCATGTTGCTCTTGCCCTTGGCCACCACGTATTTCTGGATGTCCTTCACCACCGGGTAGTTTGCGCCGGCCACATTGAAGCCCGCGGCGATGTACCCCTTGGCGGCGTCCCCCGCGGGAATGGTGTCTTCCTCGGCGCCGGACCACCACACGCCGACCACTTTGTCGCGCGGGAAGCCGATCTTGGCCGCGGCCTTGAGAGCGGTCGGATTCATCACTCCCCAGCCGCGCAGGATCACCCAGTCGGGTTTGATCTGGCGCACTTGCAGCCATTGCGATTGCTGCTCGTTGCCCGGGTGGGCGACGGCGATGTGGGTGACTTCGAAACCGTAGAGCTTGGCCTGGGCGTCGAGCACGGGAATGGTCTCTTTGCCGTAGGCCGAGTCGTGATAGATGTTCACGATCTTCTTGCCCTTCAACTTGTCCATGCCGCCTTCTTTCATGCCGATGAATTTGATCTTGGCGGTGTTCTGCGACCAATAGTTGGTGATCATCGGAAAGACATAGGGGAAGACCCGGCCGTCGGAGGCGTCGGTGCGGCCGTAACCCATGGAGACGACGGGAATTTTGTCCGCGGTGGCTTTGTCGATCAGCGAATAGGTGATGCCGGTGGACAGCGGCTGCACCACGGTGGCGCCGGTGGGGCCTTTCTTCTTCAGCCGCTCGTAGCACTCGACGCCGCGGGCATTGTTGTACTCGGTCTCGCACTCTTCCCAGGTGAGCTTGACGCCATTGATGCCGCCTTCCTTCTCATTGATGAGCTGGAGGTAGTCGATGTAGCCGCCGAAAATCCCCGATCCGCCGGCCGCGTAGGGGCCGACCCGGTAGCTCAGCATGGGTACGAACTGTTCCTTGGCCTGGGCAAATGCGGTGCTGGCGCTGAAGGCACCCGCCAAGGCGAGCCCGATCAAGGCGGTGGTACGAAGTTTCATGGTCTTGCTGCTCATTATGTTGCCTCCTAAGTAAAAACAACCCTGCACACAGAACGCCCGTGAGCGCTTCCCTCAATGCGGGAAGGGCCAAAGACGCAACTTCTCCTTTGCGATCTGCCACAGCCTGGCCAGGCCATGGGGTTCGACGATCAGGAAAAAAATGATCAAAGCGCCGAAGATGATCAATTCCATATTCGAAGCCAGCCCCGCCGGCACCATACCTTGCGGCAGCACATGCATGACGACGTTGAGGAAAATCGGCAAGAGCACGATGAAGGCGGCGCCCAGGAAAGAGCCCAGAATCGTGCCCACGCCGCCGATGATGATCATGAACAGAATGCGGAAAGACAGATCGAGGTTGAAGCCTTCGGGCTCCACCGTGCCGAGATAGGTGTAGGCGTACAAGGCCCCGGCCACGCCGCAATAGAAGGAACTCACCGCGAAGGCCATGAGTTTGGTGTGCATGGGCCGGATGCCGATCACCTCGGCGGCGACGTCCATGTCGCGGATGGCCATCCATGCTCGTCCGACGCTCGATCGGGCCATGTTCTTGGCCATCACTGCGAGCACCGCCACCACGGTCAGGGTGAGCAGGTATTTGGCCACCGGCGACTCGAAGGCGTAGCCGAACATGGTCACCTTCTGGGCGGTGATCACACCTGAAGAGCTGTAGTTCGAGAACCAGCCGAATTTGGTCAGCGCCCAGACGATGAAGAACTGTGCCGCTAGCGTCGCCACGGCGAGGTAGAAGCCCTTGATGCGCAGCGAAGGCAGGCCGAAGACGATGCCCACCCCGGCCGAACACAGGCCGCCCAGTGCGAAGGCCAACAGGATGGGCATGCCCTCGAAACGCAGCATGAAGTTGTAAGCGCCGAAAGCGCCGACCGCCATGAAGGCCGCCGAACCCAAGGAGAGCTGACCGGCATAGCCGGTGAGGATGTTGAGGCCGATCGCCGCCAGGCTGAAAATCAGCACCGGCGTCAGAATGGCCTGGAGCCAGTATTGGTTGGCGAGCAGAGGCACCGCCAGGTAAGCGAACAGCAAGATGCCGATCAGGGCGATGCGATCCTGTCGAATCGGAAAGATCTGCTGATCGGTCTGGTAGCTGACTTTGAATTGTCCGGCTTCGCGGTAGATCATGGTTGTGCGCTTCTCTAGCGTTTGTCGGTTGCGGGCGTCTCAGACGCGATCGATGTGGCGTTCGCCGAAGAGGCCCTCGGGGCGAACCAAGAGGAACAGCAGCGCCATCACGTAGGGGAACCAGCCTTCGATGCCGCCGCCCACCATCGGTCCGAGGTAGACCTCGCCCAGCTTCTCCGCGGCGCCGATGATCAGCCCTCCGACGATGGCGCCGGGAATCGAGGTGAAGCCGCCGATGATCAGTACCGGCAGGGCCTTCAAGGCGGTGAAGGTGAGGGCGAACTGCACGCCGTTGCGCGCCCCCCACAGGAGGCCCGCGACCAGCGCCACGAAGCCCGCCACTCCCCAGACGATGACCCAGATGTGCCGCAGCGGAATGCCGATCGACAAGGCCGCCTGGTGGTCGTCGGCCACCGCGCGCAAAGCGCGGCCGATGCGCGTCTTCTGGAAGAACACCGCCAGCACCGCCACCAGCACCGCCGCAACCGTGGCGGCGAAGAGGTCGAACTTGGACACGCCTATGCCCGTGGCGTCGATCAGACCCTGGATGGGTTCGTCGACGATGCCCAGCTCCAGGCCGTGCGGCTGCGCCCCCCAGATGCCTTGCGCCACGCCTTCGATAAAAAAGGTGAGGCCGATGGTGGCCATGAACAGCGTGATCGGCGGCTGATTGACCAGGCGTGAGAGCACGATGCGCTCGGTGAGTATCGCCAGCACCACCATGGCCGCCAGGGTGAAAAGCATGGCCAGCCAAAAATTGACCCCCATCTCGGTGAGGCTTACGAAGGTCAAGGCGGCGAAGAACACCATCGCTCCCTGAGCGAAGTTGAACACGCCCGAGGCTTTGTAGATCAGCACGAAACCCAGCGCCACCAGGGAATACATCACCCCGGAGAGCAGGCCGCCGATCAGGACTTCCAAAAAGAATTGCATGCTGCGCTCCGCTCAGTGCTGGGTGCCCAGATAGGCCGAGATGACCTCTGGGTTGGTGCGAACCTCGTCCGGCGTGCCGTCGGCGATTTTTTTGCCGTAATCGAGCACGACCACGCGGTCGGAAATGTCCATGACCACCCCCATGTCGTGCTCGATCAACACGATGGTGGTGCCGAGCTGGTCGTTGACGTCGAGCACGAAGCGGCACATGTCCTGCTTTTCTTCGACGTTCATGCCCGCCATGGGCTCGTCGAGCAGCAGCAGGCTGGGTTCGGCCGCCAGGGCGCGGCCCAGCTCGACGCGCTTTTGCAGGCCGTAGGGCAAGCGGCCCACGGGGGTCTTGCGAATGTGCTCGATTTCCAGGAAGCGGATGATCTCCTCGACCTTGGCGCGATGCGCCAGTTCCTCGCGGCGGGCGCGCCCGAAATAAATGGCCTGCTCCAGAAAGCTCGCTTTCATCAGCAGGTTGCGGCCGGTCATCAGGTTGTCGAGCACGGTCATGCCGCGAAACAGCGCGATGTTCTGGAAAGTGCGCGCGATGCCGTGCGCGGCAGCCTCGTGGGTGTCCATGTCCCGTCGCTGCTCGCCATGGAAGGTGATGGTGCCTTCCTGAGGATGGTAGACCCCGTTGATGACGTTGAGCATAGAGCTTTTGCCGGCGCCGTTCGGGCCGATGATGGCGCGGATTTCGTGTTCGCGCACATCGAAAGAAATGTCGGTGAGCGCCTTCACGCCGCCGAAGCGCAAGGAAATGCCCTCCAGGTCCAGGATGACGTCGCCGATGGTTCGTTCACTCATGGGAAGCTCTCGGTGATTGGGCTCAGGCGGCTTTGCGCACGGGCGAGAAAGTCTTGGCTTCGAGGATTCTCAAGTCCGCGGCAACCTTGCCGCGCCGGCCGTCCTCGAACTTGACCTCGGTTTCGATGAACTGGGAGGACTTGCCGCCATAAAGCGCATCGATCAGCACGCCGTACTTCTGCGCGATGAAGCCGCGCCGCACTTTGCGCGTGCGCGTCAACTCGTCGTCGTCGGGATCCAGTTCTTTGTGCAAAATGAGGAAGCGGTGCACCTGCGAATCGCACACCATGGCGTCTTGCGCGAGTTCGGCGTTGGCTTTCTCGACGCACTCGCGCACCAGTTCCGCGACTTCGGGCTTGCAGGCCAGATCGGTGTAGCCCGAATAGGCGATGTTGCGCCGCTCGGCCCAGTTGCCCACCGCCCCCATGTCGATATTGATGAAGGCGCAGACTTCGTTGCGTTCATGCCCGAACGCAACCGCCTCTTTGATGTGGGAGAAAAACTTGAGCTTGTTCTCGATGTAGTTGGGGGCAAACATCGCGCCGTTGGCGAGTTTGCCGACATCCTTGGCCCGGTCGATGATCTTGAGGTGGCCGTCGGCATCGAAAAAGCCGGCGTCCCCGGTATGGAAGTAACCTTCGGCGTCGATCACCTCGGCGGTGGCTTCAGGGCGCTGGTAATACTCCTTGAGCAGCACCTGGCCGCGGACCAGCACTTCGCCGCTGTCGGCGATCTTCACTTCGACTCCTGGCGCGGGTGGTCCGACGGTATCGAACTTGATCTGGCCATCCGGCTGCAAACACACCGCGGCGCAAGTTTCGGTCGAACCGTAAAGCTGCTTGAGATTGACGCCGATCGAGCGATAAAAGCGGAAGAGATCGGGGCCGATCGCCGCGCCGGCCGTGTAGGCCACGCGAATCCGGCTCATGCCCAGCACGTTGCGCAGCGGTCCGAAGATCAGCACATTGCCCAGCGCGTAGCGCAGCCGGTCGGCCAAACCCACGGGCTTGCCATCGAGGATTTCGGCGCCGCAGCGGCGAGCGACGTCCATGAAGTATTGGAACAGCTTGCGTTTCACCGCTCCGGCGTCTTCCATGCGGATCATCACCTGGGTGAGCAGGTTCTCGAACACCCGCGGCGGCGCGAAGTAATAGGTGGGGCCGATTTCGCGCATGTCGGTCATGACCGTGTCGCCCGACTCCGGGCAGTTGATGGTCATGCCGCCCACCAGCGCCTGGGCCACCGAAAAGAGGTAGTCGCCCACCCAGGCCATGGGCAGATAGGACAGAATCTCGTCGCCCTGACCCAGGCGGTCGAATTCGCAACCGATGCGACCGGCGATGACGAAGGCCGCATGCGTCTGACAAACGCCTTTGGGCTTGCCGGTGGTGCCCGAGGTATAGAGGATGACGGCGATGTCTTCGCTTTTGCCCTGGGCAATTTCCTGGTCCAGGAAATCGGGATGGTTGCGGTTGTGGATGCGCCCCATCTCCATGACTTCTTCGAGTCCGTGCAGGAAGGGCTGGTTGTAATGCAAGAGGCCGCGCGGGTCTTCATACATCAGATGCGCCAGCGCCGGGCACTGGTCTTTCACTTCCAGCATCTTGTCGACTTGCTCTTGGTCTTCGACCACGGCAAAGCGCACGCCGGCATCTTGGAGCACGAAGGCCATTTCATTGGCGACTGCGTCCTGATACATCGGCACCGGCACGCCGCCCAAGCATTGCGCGGCGGTCATGGCCATGTAGAGCCGCGGCCGGTTGTCGCCGATGATGGCAAGCTTGTCGCCGCGTCGAAAACCGAGCTCAGCCAAACCCGAAGCCAGGGCGCGCACTTCCTCGGCGGCTTGGGCCCAAGTCCAGGTCTGCCAGATGCCGAGGTCTTTTTCGCGCAGCGCCGGCCGGTCACCCCGCTCTTTGGCGTGGTGCAGCAACAGGCGCGGAAAGGTATCCAACTCCATTTTGTTCCTCCTGAACCGAATTTCCGTTTCGCCCTCTCTGCGACCGGAGACTCGTGTGACTTGCATCTCACCGGGGCGCGCAACGCCCCTTGGATATTCGTTCCGCGGCCGCTCCGGCGACCGCGAACCGCTAACGGCCGGTGAATCGGGCCGGACGCTTCTCCAAAAACGCGCGCATGCCCTCGGCCTTGTCCTCAGTGGCGCACAAGAGCCCGAAGACATCGGCTTCGAGCTGGCAGGCGTTGTCGAGATCGAGGTCCTGGCCGCGTTGCACCAGATGCTTGGCGTACTTCACCGCCACCGGCCCTTTGGCGGCGATTTGCCGCGCCTGGGCGAGCCCTCTTTCCTGCAATTCGGCGGCCGGCACCACCTGATTGACGAGGCCCATGGCCAGCGCTTCGTCGGCTTTGCATTGCCGGCCGGTGCAGACCAGCTCCAGCGCCCGCGCCCGACCCACCAGGCGGGTGAGGCGCTGGGTGCCGCCAAAGCCGGGGCAAATGCCCAGGTTCACTTCGGGCTGGCCAAACTGCGCGCGGTCGGACGCGATGATCCAGTCGCAGGCCATGGCCAATTCGCAGCCGCCCCCGAGGGCATACCCGTTGACCAGGGCAATGACCGGAATGGGCAAGAGTTCGAGGGAGCGGAACACCGCCAAGGCGCGAATGGAGAACTCGCGGCCTTCCAGGGGCGTCATCTGGCTCATGGCGGCGATGTCGGCGCCGGCCACGAAAGCCTTTTCGCCCGCACCAGTGAGCAGGAGCACCCGCAGTGCAGCATCGGCGGCAATGGCCGCCACGGCTTCTTCCAGCTCGGCGATGACTTCGGGGGAAAGGGCGTTGAGCGCCTTGGGACGATTGATCGTCAGGCGCAGGATGCCGGGCTCCAGCGGATCCAGTTCGAGGGTCGAAAAACCCACACTTCCTCCTAAATTCGGGGCCTCGGGCGGTGGATTATGCCCACTCTCTCAAGGCAACGGGCTTGCAGCATAGTAAACTTGCGCGGTCGATGCTGTCGCCTGGCGGACATTTCAAAAGCCCATGTCGAAACTCAAACAAATGCTCGATGCCAGCCTCTGGATGCGCACCTTGAACGAGGCGCAGCGCCAGCGGGTGGAAGCGGACATCATCGTGCGCCATTGTCCGGCCGAAAGTTTCGTCTGCCGGCGCGATGAAAAAGTGGAACACTGGATCGGCGTCATCGAAGGCCTGGTGAAAATGGCCAACATCTCCGCCGACGGCAAACCCACCACCTTCACCGGCATTTCCGCCGGCGGCTGGTTCGGCGAAGGCTCGCTGCTCAAGGTCGAGCCCCGGCGCTATGACATCATCGCCCTGCGGCAATCGGCCATTGCGCTGATGCCCAAATCCACCTTCATGTGGCTGCTGGATACCAGCATCAGCTTCAACCGTTTCTTGCTCATTCAACTCAACGAACGCCTGGGGCAGTTCATTTCCATGGTCGAGCGCGATCGCCTGCTCGGCCCCGATGCCCGGGTCGCGCGCAGCCTGGCGGCGATGTATAACCCGCATCTCTATCCTGGTCTGGATGCGCACTTGCCCATTTCACAGGAAGAGATTGGCTACCTCGCCGGCATTTCCCGCCAGCGTGCCAATCAGGCGCTCAAAGCGCTGGAAAACGCCGGGCTCTTGCGTATCGAGTACGGCGGCATCACCGTGCTCGATGCCGAGGGTTTACGGGAGTACGAAGAATAGCGCCCTGATCAGCGCGGCGGCTTTGGGGCGGCCGCTTGCTCGAAATATTCGCGGCGGCTGGCTGTGGCCGGGTGGCTCAGAACCCATTCGGGCGGAAGGGAAGCGTCTTTTTCGATCGCCTCGAACTTCTGCATGGCCCTCACCAAGGCAAGCCGAGGCGCGCCGGCCGCGTCCATCAAGCGCAGGGCATAAACGTCGGCCTCGCGCTCGGCTTCCCGGCCGTGTTGCCGCGTGCGCGCCAGCACCAGCGCTCCGGCGCCCAACATCGATGCGTCCCCGAGAACCGCGGTGCCGAGGATCACCAGGCCGCCGGTTCGCAACAAGCCCTCTATCCCGTGTCTATGGACCAAATGGCCCAGTTCATGTCCCAGCACACCCAGCACTTCATCATCGTCCATAGACCAGACCAGATCATCGAACACCACGATATGCCCGGGAAGGGCAAAGGCATTGATTGCCGCCCCCCGCTGCAGGGTTCGAAACTCCAACTGAAACGCCTGCTCAGGGGCAATCGCTTTGGCCGCGGCCATGAAGCGCTGGCGCAGGCGTTCGCGCCGCTCTTGCGGCAGCTCGCTGGGTGCCAACTGCAATCGATCGAGATGTTCGAAGATGGGCTGTACGATCCGGTTTTCGATGCGTTGCGGCAGCTTCTGCACCGCCCACTCGGCCGCCCAAGGAATCGCTTTGCGGTCTAGCCAAACAACCAAGGCAAGCACCATCAGTGTGGCGACGACCCCCCAGGTCCAAGATTGCATCAGCCGGCCCGCCCGGCTTGGGCGCATCCCGGCACGCTGGAGGGCGTGCAGAAAACTTGCCGCGGCATCGTCATCGACCCAAAGGCTGCTGCCGTCGGGCAGCGTGAGCCCGCGCGTATGGCCTTGCCAAGGCTCCGGGCAGGCAAGCTCGGTGAGGGCATAGCGCCGCGCTTCGGCCAGGCCGCTTGATTCGGGCAGCAGTAATAAATGCACGCGACCGAGCTCCACCCGCAGCCGATGGGGATGCGCGCAAAGTCCGTCATACCAAATGCCTGTCCAAGCGAGGTTTGGTGTTCCGCCCGCACTGGGCTGCGTCACTGGGTTCAAGGATACGCTTGGGTTCATTTCACCATCCCAGATCGAGGTTTGCCGCATCCACCCACCCATCGCCCAGGACGCCCGTGGAGGCGGGTGCGCCAGCCGAGGCGGCAATGCTCTCCAGCGGGCGCTCGGTGGAGATGACGACCAAGCTCTCGATGCGGTAGCGGCTGATGCGCACCACGGCAAAAGGCCAATACAAACCGCAAGTCAGCAGCGTCAGCAACATTTGGCCCGCCACCAGACCGATGAACCGTTTGGCCACCAATTCGCCCCGAAAGACGATTTCCCCGCACTGGGTATTTTGCCAAACGACTTGCTGCAATTTGGCAGCGACGTAGGGCACGAAAACGACATAAACGATGAGTGCGGAACCGAGCCCATAAAACAAACTGGCGCTCGCGGTGAACTGCGGCAAGCGGGCGCCGGCCACCAGGCCGAGCACGGAAACCGCGACCCCCACGATCAAGAAACCCAGCAGCAAAAAAACCGCAGCGCCCAGGTAGGCGCCATAAAAACCGCGCACGTCGTTGCGATAATCAAAGCGCCAATGGCCATAAGCGGCATAGCCGTGCTGCAGGCCTTTGAACTGGGCGTGAGTCCAGGGCCAAACCAGCGATGCCAGGGCACTCGTAAGCAGGGCAAGGTCCTGCGTCTCTTCCGCCTGATCCAGTGCGAGTCCCGCGAGCAGCAACACCAAAAGCGGTCCACCAGCGCGATAAATTTCCTTGGTGGGCGTGTTCAGTCGAAAACGCAGGCCACGCCAACTGGTATTGGCGAAGCGGAAACGCTGGGCGGAAATCAGCAGCAGCGGGGCCGCCAGATAAACCAGGCCCAGAACGAATGCGCCCGCGAGCGGCGCGGCGAGTGTGGCACCGAGAAAACCGATCATTAGCGCCACGATGGCAAGGCGTCCGAGCAAAATGCGCTTGGGGTCGGCGTGAAAATCGAAAGGCGCATCGAGGAGCCGGGTGTGCTGCGCAAACCAGCGCGCCTTGCGCACCTTGGCCCAAGGCGAATAAAGGCCCAGCGAAAGCAAATTCAAAAGCAGGTGAGTCACCCAGATGCGAAAGTACTCGCCGCCCGTGCCGGTGAAAACAAGGCGTGTCTCTTGGCCTTTGGGTTCGACTTCCGGCGTCGCCGCCGGGCTTTCTCCATACAGCTCGCGACGCAGCGGGCCGTCTTCGAGTTCCTTGGCAAGCGACGCATCCGCCGGTTTGAAAATGCCCAAGCTGCCCCCTGAAGTTATTTGCAAGCAATTCGCCGCTTGCCGGCGAGGTCGGAGGGCATGTTCTCAAAGCCGGCACACCACGTCAAGCGACTGTGGGTGTGTGTGTCAAATCGGGGCGCTTTGATTCGCGACCGAACCGATGCTGTAGCGCACGGAGGCTATCTCCGTCGTTGGGAATTGGCTGGCTCCACAGCAAAGAACCGGGGCGACACCCAAACCGCGGCAACCAAAGAAGGCCCTCGCCGGCGCCGCCTCTCGGGAATCTTCTCCGGCCCGCCCTAAAAAGAAACGCAGGCCGTGCTGCGCACTCTGAGCACCGCCTCTTGCTGGAAACGCTGGCGATAGTCTTGCGTCAGCGCCTTGAGTGCAGCCTCGGCCGCGGTGTCGCCGGAGTGAACCAGTGTGAGGACATAGGTCTCCTCGCGCACGATCTTGCCTTGTTCGTCGCGCCATTGCCCGCTTGCGGGCCAAACCGTGAGTCCCTGCGGAAAACGCGGCGTCACGCTTTGACCCAAAAAATCAGCCCACTCGTCGCGGCTCACTTTGCCGCCCGGCTTGTCGGTGCCGAAAAACACTTCTTCGCGCACCGAAACTTGCGATCCCTCGGGGCAGCTCGATGGGCCAAAGTTGGCGCAGGCGGCAAGCAGACCCAGGGGAACGATGGCGATGAGACTTAAGCTCTTCATAGCCGATCTCGCAGGTTCGATAGGTCGGATCATGCCGCGCGCCGAGCTCGGCGGCAAGTCAGTGATCGCCGCTTCGCCAACGCGCCGCGACGACCCAGGCGGCGAAAACGAGAAAAAGCAGCCACTTGAAACTCGCCGCGCCGGCCGCCAGCGGATAGGGCCAGAAGACCGCCAGCCGCGGCGCCTCAGTGAGCCAGAGGTGCAAGACGTTTTCCAAGGCATCGGCCAGCGCCGCCGCCGGCAGCAGCCAGCGTGCCCAAGCACCCCCGGAAGCGGCCAGCCGCGTCCGCGTGGCGAGGAGATAGCCGAAGCTTGCATAACCGAGAAGCAGCGCAAAGTCCGCCGGAAAATGCGCGCGGTAACGGGCCAGCCCCTCGGCCTGCCAGGTGTGAACGATTTGGCCAAAAGCGCGCGGGGTGAAGGCGAACTGCAACTGCAGCACACCGGGCTCCAGCGGCGCGAGAAAAATCGAAAGGCCGACGAACAGCAGCAGACCGAGTCCGCCGGTTAACCAAACGCTGCGCATCCCAAGCGCTCCGAGGGCGAGGCAAAACGTCTATGGTTCATCAGGGATGGCACCCTTGCCCGTGAGGGCCCGAAGCTCCCGCAAAAAACGCACCGGATCGTCGGGTGAAATCACCACCCGCCGATTGGTGAAACGCAGCACTACGGCGCGATCCAGGTCCGTCACATAAGCGCGGTAGGACCCCAGTGCTTGGTTGCGATAATACCCGGTGTAGGAATAGAAACCACCATTGCCCAAGGTTCGGATACTCCGGCGCATGGCGGCGGGATCGTATTCGCCCGTCACGAGGTCGGCCAGGGGCAAGCACGTGGTCCAGAAGGGGCGTTGGACTCGGAGCGCATCTTTCGAGAGTTCGAATCCGCGCACCATAAAAAGGGCGCTGCCCAAGGCGAAAGCGAGCGGCAGATAACCCACCCACTTGACGCTGCTGGGTCCGGCGAAGGACCAAGCGGCGATACCCAAACACAATAAGGTGGCCAACGCCGATGTGAGCTTCAGGGGTCTTCCCCAGGGCGCGCCATAGCGTGTGTTCATGGTCGCGGCTCGACGAGACCGCGCCGCGGCTTGGCTTCGGTCAGCAAAAAATGCCCCAGCGGCAGAACAGTCCCGTTGACCAGCAGTTCCACCTCATGGCGCCCGGCATAGTGGGTGCGCGTGGTGTGCTGGGCGAGCGAAATGCTCTTTTGCAGCCTGGCGGTTTCACCCGCCGCCAAGTTCAGACGCCGCAGCTTGAATACCTTGGGGCGACTGTCGCCCTTGGCTTTGACGAAAGCCACCCGCAAGTCGATCAGTAAACTCTGTGCTGTGCGGCGCGGATTGCGCAAGGACAGACTCACGCTTACCCTTTCGCCCACCCTCGCGCGGCGCGGCGAAATTTCGACGGCTTCGATCTCGACTTTTGCGGCTGCTCCAAAACCCAGAAGTTGCAGGGCCTCGCGATCGCCCTGTTTCACCAGGCTGCGCAGCGCGTGCCGCACCAGGGCTTGCCTTTCCGGTGAAGCAGCTTCCAGCCAGCGCGCCGCGATTTGGCGCAACAAGGCGGGGTGGTCCTTGCCCAAGTCGTTGAGATGGTTGGCCACCGAACGGCGCACATATTCCTCGGGGTCGTCCTTCAGCATTTCCAGCAAGTCGAGTACCGCTTGCTGATGGGCCTGCAGCCGGGTGAGTCGCGGCGCCCAGGGCAAGCGCGGCCGCGTGCCTTCGGAGACCAAACGCCGCACCTGCGCGCTTTCGTCGCGCGCCCACAGACGCAAGCGCTCCAGGGTGCGCTCGGGGTAACGTTCCAGAAAGGGCCGCAGACAAAACTCCGCGGTGAAGCGCTGGGTGAGTTCGTATTGCAGGCGCATGGCGGGCTCGAAGGCTTCGAGCCCGAACTCCGCCACAAAAGCGCTGTGGGGCAAATAGAAAAAAGGTGCCATGCCGTTACCCACGGCGCTCTTCAACTTGGGGCCCAGGCTCAGGCGCAAGATTTCGAGTGCGGCGGGAAGGTCCTGCGGCAGGTGCCGCCGCAACACCCATGCCAGGTGGCGACCGCGGGCCATCAAGTCCAGCGGCTCGAATCCGCGGCGCGCATCGGCGACGAAGGCCTCCCGCGGGAAGGCCGCAAACACCGCGGCAAGCCGCGCGGCCAGCGCTTCGATGACTTCTGTGCCGAACTGGTCTTTGAGGGCGGCGGCCATGCTGCGCTAGGGTTTCAGGGCCCGTCGTTTCGCCGCGTAAGTCGCGGCACGGAGCTTATCGCCCGCGGCAAGGTAGAGCGCTTCCAGTTCTTCGTAGACGTAGGCGTCGGGTAAACCCGCGGCATCGTTCTCGCGCTCCAACCGAAGTTGCAAGGCCAGCGCCTCATCGTGCCGGCCCATGGCGCGCAAGGTCCAGGCAATCATCCAGCGCGCCACCGCGACCTGTTCACGTTGACCTTCGCGTTCGCGCAATTTGAGCGCCGCTTCGAACTCGCGCAGCGCCTCGGCATAACGCTGCTGTTGATGTAAAGCGTAGCCCAGGTTATTGCGTATCGAGGCCTCCCAGCGTTTGGCCGCGGCTTGGGTCGACCGCTCCACCACGGCCAGGGCCTCCTGCGCCCAGTGCAGTTGCTCCAAGGGCGCGGTATCGACAAAAGCCATCATGTGTATGGCATCGATGGCCAGACCATCGAGTTTGGCGGCGCGTGCCAATTGCAGCGCGCGGGCAAAGTGGGCGCGCGCCGCCGCCTTGGTCTCAGCGCTCAAATCGGCGGGAGCATGTTTGGCCGAAGCCAGGCTGCGCCCCAGTTCCAAGGCATGGCGCACCTGCCCTTCGGGGCTGACGCGAGCGAGTTCCGGCGCGATCTCGGCAAGCAGCGCGCGGGCGTCGTCGAATTGCCCTCGCAAACCGAAGCTGCGGGCGATCTGGGTTTTGAGGATGAAGGCCTCGTCGGGTGAGGCGCCGACGAGTGCGGCACGAAATCGCGCTTCGCTTGCCGCGGGATCGCGGAAGTTCCACAGCGCATCGAGGTCCAAGGCATAAACGGGAGACATCAGCAGCACCGAAAGAAAGTTCGCGGCGAGCAGGCGTTTCATACGCGGTGTGCCCAGGGTTCAGGCGCCAGCATGGTAACACCAGTGCCAAGGTTCGAATTGATAGCCTTGCGGGTTGCCTCGCGGGTAAGAGAGCACGAAACCGAATTCCGCGGCGTGGCGCGTGAGCCACGCATAAGCCGCGCTGTGCTCGAAGGCCTCTTCGAAAGGCGGCGCGCCCGGGCTACCCACATCCACCGCGCAAGCGCCATGGTGTTCGCTGAAACCGGGTGCGGCGCAAACCCGCAGAATCGACTCCAAAGGCTCTCCAGTTGCGATCCTGGCGGCGATGATTTCGCGCTGCCGCGCTTCGCTGCGAAAGGCGGAAAGCACCAAAAGCGTCACCCCGTACGCGTTTGCCGCGGCGTGCATCCGCCGCCACGCCGCCGCGGCCTCGGGTGCCAAGAAGAAGTCGCGCCCCGCGGCATCGGCAGCGACCTTTTCCAGCGTCAAAGCCTCGGCTTGTCGCCCTAGGCCCCGCGCCAATGCAAGTTCCGCGGCGAGGTGCAAATCGCCCGCATCGAGCGCCTGCAAGTTCTCGCGCACAAAATAGGCCAAAGGTAGCGTCTGCCCGGCAACGGGATAAGGCGCAGTTTTCGCGGTATCGAGCACGAAGCCGGCGCTCTCGTAGAAGTGCGCCGCCTGGGCATTACCTTGGAGCGCCCACAAATAGCAGCTTTCGCGCCCGCGCAGGACCAGACGCTCCACGGCGCGGCGGCACAGCGCGCGCCCCAGGCCCTGGCCCCAATGTTCCGGCGCCACGTAAAGGGCGTAAATTTCCCCGGCGCCTTCGCAGGCGGCAGCATCGCGCGCGGCGCCGAAATTCACGAAACCCAAGACGCCACTTTCGTCCGCCGTGACCAGCAATTCCGAAGTGGTGCTCGTCACTTCTTGCAACCAGACGGCGCGGCGGCGCTCCACGGAAAGGCTCGCCAAATGGTCGGCGGGCATGAGGTCGCGATAGGCTGTCTGCCAGGTGCGCACCTGCACCTTGGCGATGCCCTCGGCGTCGGCAGGCTGCGCCGGGCGAAGGACAAAAGGCCGCTCGAAGGGTGTGGCGGATTCGTCGTTTAGCATGAGGCAAGATCACTTTGCCTGCGCCAACAACACCACACCCGCCAACATCAAGCCCGTGGCAAGGAGTTGCGCGGGCCGCAGGCGCTCGCGCAAGAAATGCGCGCCCAGGAACACCGCCAAAAGCATCGACAGTTCCCGCACCGGCGCCACATAACTCAAAGGCGCGAGGCGCAGCGCGAAGAGCACGAGCACATAGGCCAGCGGCGAGAGCAAACCCACGGCCAGGATATGGCGCCGATAGTCGCGCCATTGCACCGCCAACTCCGTGGGCCAGCGCAAGGCCTGCGGCGCCAGCAAAAGCGCGCGCAGGCCCAGCCCCAGCGTGTAATACAAAACCGGGTCGAGTTTCAGGGTCTTGATGGCGTAACCGTCGATCACGGTGTAGGCGGCAATGGTGAGCCCGGTGAGTCCGCCCCAGCCCACACCGGCCAGACGATGGGGCGTTGCCGCCGCCCCCGGCGACCAGCCGGAGGTGAGCACGATGCCCAGCAAAATGGCGGCGATTCCCAGGGCCCCAAGCGCGCTCGGCATCTCGCCCAACACGACGATGGCACCGATCACCGCGATGAGCGGCCCGGTGCCGCGCGCCATGGGGTAAACGATGGAAAAATCGCTCGCCCGATAGCCTTTTTGCAAGACCAGGGAATAGATGATGTGCACCAGCGCACTGGCGCCGATGGCGGCCCAGGCGGCAGGACCCGGGGCTTCAGGCGCCCGCATCCAGGCATAGAGCGCGAAGGGCAGCCCGGCCAGAAAACTCACCAGCCCGAAGAGCCAGACGAAGGCGAGCCCTCCGGCCGCGCGCTTGGCGAAGAGGTTCCAGGTGGCGTGACACAGCGCTCCCGCCAGAACCAGCAGCAGCGCTTCCAGACTCACGGCGCGCGTCGCCAGGCGAGCTGCAACGCCACGGCACTGAGCAAGCCGGCGAGGAGGTAACGCTGAAAACCCAAAAAGCGCGGGTGTCGTCGCAGCGCCCGGGCCACCCCCGCGGCAGCCAGAATCACCGAGCCATGCGCAAGCGCTGCGGCGCCGATTTGCAGGCCCCCAAGGGCCACGACCTGCCAGACCACCGAACCCTGCTCGGTCCGCACGAACTGGGGCAAAAGCGCCCCATAGGTGAGCACGATCTTGGGATTCAAGAGACAAGTCAAGAAGCCTTGACCGTAAAGCCGCCAGCCCGACACCGGGGTTGGCGCCTTGCTCGCGGCGGGCGGTATCCGCGCACGGAGCGCTCGCCAGGCAAGCCACAGCAGATAGATCGCTCCCAGGCCGCGCACCAGCTCATAAAGCAAAGGCACCGTGTTGAACAAGACGCCAAGCCCAGCCGCAGTGACGCACAGATAAACCAACATGCCGCTGCATACGCCCGCCAGCGAAGCAAAACCCGCCGCGCGGCCTTGGCAAAGAGACCGCGAGGCGAGATACAGCAGGTTGGGCCCCGGCGAGAGGGCCATGGCAAAGGCGAGAACAAAAAAGGAAACCGCGGTGGCAAGCGAAATCATGGCGTACTGCGGGTGAGGGTAGACATCGGATCAGCGCGCCGATCAGCGCCTGGTGCGCTCAGGAAGCGCTTTCGCGGCGGGCGCGGCGTTTTCTTCGCAAGCAGGGTTTGCCGGCGCGATGTCTGCTTGTGGAAGGGGCGCCGGCTCGCCCGCGACAGTGGCCTCCGGCGGCAGGCGCTTGTGCATGGTGTATTTCACGAGGCCAGGGCCAAAGCCCGCGACCTCCAGCACCCCACGGTAGCCCAATTTCTCGTAGAAGCGCGGCGCCTGAAACGACCACGTTTCGAGATAGATCAGTGTACAAGCCCGTCGTCTGGTCTCGGCCTCGAAGTGCCGCAGCAACTCGCGCCCCAAACCGCGCCGACGTTGCTCTTCGGCCACCCAAAGCTGCTGCAGCTCGCAGTTCTGACCCCAGGTGCGGCCGATCGCGCCGCCAAGCACCGCACCATCCGCCGCGCGCGCGAACACGAACAGGCCGCGCACCTCGTGCAGCGGGGCGGCGGCATCGTTGAAGCTGCCGATGCCCTTGTCCACCACCGCGGCGGCTTCCGCTAAAGGCGTTGCATGCGTGGAATAGTGAAGGTCCACGGCGCTTGCGTGCGCTGCGCCAGCATCATGGCTCAAACCGTGCTCTCCTTGGACTGGCGAGCCTCCTCCAGAGGCTCGTCATCAGGATCGTGATACCACGCCCGGTGCGGCGACAGTTCGCCGCAGCTTGGACATTGGGTCTTCTCCCAGCGGTAGCCGCAACCGGGGCAAACACCACCCGTCCAGAAGGTGTGCCAGACCGTGCCGCAGCTAGGCATGCAGGACCAGCGATCTTCCGCGCGTGGGCGGTAGGCGCATTTGGGGCAGTAGATTTGGGCTTCCGCCATGTTGGCCTCGCGCTCGCTTTTCCTAGCCCCAGCGAAGGGCAAGCCAAGGCGGCTCTGGCGAGCACTCTATTTCCTCGCCGATTTTCCCGGCCACGTTGATCTCCCGCACTTGCCAGAGCGCCGGTCCGACCAGGCAGTATTGCCCTTGCAGCCGCAGCTTGGCCACCGGATTGGACTGAAGCTGGCGGGCCGCAAGCTCCACCGCGACGCACTCGGCGGAAATCGCGCGAGTGTTCACTTCGACTTCGGGCAAATGGGGGTAGGGCTCGCGGTAAGTGCTGTTTCCGGTTTGGGGTTTGGTACCCAGCGCCTGAGTGAGCGCGATCAGCACGCTGTTGTGACTCACTTCAACGAAGCCGGAGCGCCTCAGGGCATCGACCAATTGCGTCTGAGCTTCCGGAGTGAGGCGGGGAGTGAGGGGGGTCACGGCCAGCGCAATGAGGGGCAGGGCAAGGAGTAGAAAGATGGCGTGGGTGAAGGCGTCGCCCCGGCATTGTCGGCATCTTGACATGCCATCACGCACGCTGCGAATAAACGTCGGGAAGGTGCTTCTCCATCAGGCGCTCGGGCTTCGCCAAAGGCCGAAAGCCGAAGGGGGCATAAAGTGCGTGGGCGTCGCGCGTCGCCAGCATCACGCGGCGCAAGCCTTGCAAATCGGGGTGACCGAGCAGCGCGTCGATCATGCGTTTTGCCTGCCCGCGGCCGCGATGCGCTTCGAGCACAAAAACGTCGGCCAGATAGGCGAAGGTGGCGCGGTCGGTGACGGCGCGGGCGAATCCGACTTGCTCGCCTTGGTAGAAAAGGCCGATGCAAAGCGAATGCTCGATCGCCTTTTCGACCACGGCGCGGGGAATGCCGGGCGACCAATAACTTTGCGCAAGGAAGGCGTGGATCGCGGCGCGATCGAGACGCGCAGGATCAAAACTCAGGTCATAAGTATTCATGGCGGAAGCCTTGGTCAAGCAAACTTGGCGCCGGCCGCGGCCAGAAGTTCGCGCAACACCGAGCGATGGCAATGCGCCTCGTCTTCGCAATAGCAACCCACCGAGAAATTGGTTTGGTGCGACAACAGGGCCAACAGTTCGATGGTGCGCGCACGCTCCGGCAGCGCCATTTCCGCGCGGTAACGCTTGGCAAAAGCGGCCCACTGAGCCGGCGTGCTGGCCCCCTGCGCGAACTTCACGGTTTCCGCGCTGGGCGACAGATCGGGGTACCAGAGGTCATACCAATTCTGGCGAGCAAACTCGCTTTTGGGGACGCCTCGCGGGGGGCGGCGCACCGTTCCCAGGCGCGGACCCTCATCAAGGGCGCGCGGGCTGCCTAAGCGAAGGACACGAATGGCCATCTTCCGCTCACGCCTTCAGTTCGGGCGAAAAAGCGTAAGGTGTGATCCAAACGCGAAAATTTCGCCCTGGATTCACTTCCAAGCTCGCGCGTCGGTTCCTAAACCTCAAGGACCGGGGTTTCAAGGCTCGCCCTCCCAATAGTCGAGGTTCTTGCCCTTGCGTTGTATCACTCCAAAAGCCTGAGCCGCGCGCCAGCGCGCCGCGGCGAGGAATTTTCCGGAATCCGGGTATTCGACGATTTCGGGCGACTCCTGGGTGCTCACCGAAAGGTACTTCAGCAGCGCTTCGGAGGTGTTGATAATTTGGTGAGGATACTCCGGTCCCGCGGGGATGAAGACCACATCCCCCGTTTTCAGGGGCAACGTTTCCCCAGCTACGCGCAGCGTGCCCTGGCCCTCGATGATGATGAACATCTCCTCTTGGGCGTGATGCAAATGATAAGGACAACTGCGTTTGCCCGGCGCGAGCACGTCGTACGATACCCCGAGCTTGCGAGCTGCGGTGCCCTCCGCCAGACGCACGCTTTCGCCCTGATAGAGCGGCGGTCGCAAAAAGGGCACGCGCGGCGTGGTTTGAAAGTTGCGTATCAATGCAGCGGCTAACGCAGCGGCGCGTTCGTTCATGCGTCAACCCGGCGTCTTCCGATCACGCGCAGCCGATGAGGACGGGCAATCGGCACTGGCTCAGGCCCCGCCATCGACCTGAATCCTGCCGCTTTCGCGGGTGAAAACTTCGCCGTGGCGCAAAAACTCGGTCCGATAGTTCGCTTCTTGGCCGTTTGCCTCGATCGTGACGGCCAGACGCAGCATTTGCCCGCCTTCACCGCCCGATTCGTGGGTGGCCGGATGACCGGCTTTGACAACCATCTTTTGCCTGGCAATCAGCGCTCCCGTAGCGGTGTCGGTAATGATGGCGTGGACCACATGACGCCCGGCAGCGTCCGCGCCGCTGATTCGAAGCGCGGTACGCGGCTCGGGGGCAGAGGCTTCGGCAGCACTCGGCTGCACCACGGGCGCCGCGGCAAGGCTCAGCAAAACAAGCAGACTGAAAAGACTCTTCACGATCGCTCCCATTTTTGCTGTTTGGTGAGGATATTGCGGCGATAGTATGCAACGAATGAGCGCTTGCGTCACCCGGGATAGAAGCGTCCGGGCCAGGCGAAGGCCAGCCCGCAAAGCGCGAGGGCTGATCGAACCAATCGCCGCCTATCATTTGCAGCGAAACCGGCGTTCGCTTGGGCGCCCCAGGCTAGGGCTTGCCGCCCAGCCGGTTTGCCAAACTGCCCGCCGCATAGGTGCCCACTTCGCTCTGAAAGGCTTTACTCAGGCCGAACAAGCCGGCACGAAAGTGGATAACCGGCCGGTATCACAAGGCGAGCAAACCCGCTGTCGAACAAGGGGGCGCGCCCCCTGTGAATTCCGGAAAAACGATCTCTTCGACTCATTGCATCTCCGAGCAAGGGGAAGTCTTGAGGCCTTGGTAATTAGAGCCGCAATTTGCACTTCTTCGACTTGCGTTCGATCTGCACCCACTGCGGCAGCTCGGCCGCCGCGCCGCATTTGCCCGTTGATTGGGTATTGGTGAGGTCGAGGCGCAGCCCATTTGTCTCGACCGCAACCACGACCGTATCGCTCTGACTGCGATTGGCCGGCTTGCTCAGATCGATCTGGGTTCTCTCTCCGAATTGCCGCCAGCGATCTTCATTCGTCCCGCGCTCCAGTTCCAAGCGGCACCCATACGCGGGGTTGCCCTCCGCGTCGCAATAGAAGTTCCCGAAGACGACTTTTCGAACCAGCCCGCCTTTGAATTCGATGCTCGCGCTGCCGGTCGTGCAGCGTGCCTTCACTTCGTAACTGCACTCGTAGGTGCCGTCAGGTTGGCTTGCAGCAGCGGGCAGCGTCAAGCCGGTAAGCAGAGACAATAACAAACATCGCATGTTCATGTGGAAACCTCTCTGCCGGAAGTGCAGGCGTGGGGCCGGAATGCGCGCATCGATGTTGGCGACTCCCGCGGGGCGGGGAAGGAAGTCGATGCGGCCTAGCAGCCAGAGGCGATCTTCGCAAAGCCCCATCGGCTTGTCAAAGAAGGATAAGCCGCGGGATCAGGGGCGCTGCACGCAGCCTCGGCAAGCGGCGAGGAGCCGGGCCAATACGGGAAATTGGCGGGACTTCGCCATCCGCAATTTCCAGTTTTCGGCGGTGTCTCCTGGGCGACCGTCATCGCAAACACAATATTCCCAGCCGGCGATCGCCCGGTTGTCGAGGAGCAGCGCCGCCAGGCCAAGGCAAACGCGGCGGCGCCGAGCAGAGGCAGCCACACCCAGAGGAATTCGGACTGCAAAACCGCCAGGCCCTTGGCCGACAGAAAGCGGCCTATGCTGAGCGGCGCGACTTCGATCGGTTGCACGGGCGCAAAGAACCGCGCCTCCGACCATGGCCACAGCAACGCGACACCCAGTCCGCCGTTGGTGAACGCGTCGAGAACGCCATGTGATGCCGTGGCCACGAACAAAAACGCAAACGAACGCCGGGGTGTGGTGGCGAGTGCCCGCGCGGCGCAGGCGCCCAGCGCGGCGAGCAGCAGCGCAAACAACAAAGAGTGACTGAAACCGCGGTGCCCCAGAGCAGCGGCATACGGAATGCCCAAACGAAAGGCGAGCACGTCGAGGTCGGGCAGCATCGACGCGACCACGCCCGCCGCCAGCAAAGGGCGCGAAATGGACCCCCGCCCGAGGCCCAGGGCCATGGCAAGCGGCACAGCCGGGTGGGTGAAAATGGTCGGCATACGACTTCGCTAAACAAATTCCCAGCGCTGGGGCGGCGAACCCTCCGATGGATCCGTCGCGATCCCGTCAGCAGCCCGCTTTAGCGGCCACCGGGGCGCAGTGCACCAACTGGCCATGATCAAAGCCCTGCGATGGGTTCAGTCGCTAGTCTTCGCACAAGCTGTCATCATGGCCGATGGGTCGATGGGTGTGTTCACGCTCACCGCCCGATTCGCTTTCATTTCGTGACCGAAGGGTATTTCTTTTTCATTCCCAACACCTCGGTCACGAAAGCGGAGGTCGAAAACGCGCCTCGCGAATTGCCGCAGAATTGGCCGCTTTGTTTATCGAGGAAGAAGGTGGCCGTGGCCAGCACTGAAGAATCCCGCAAATCCTTGATCGTCACCGTGCCACCCATGAGGTTGAGGCGAGCGGGGATTTCCGGCGTGTCGGTGATGACGGCGTATTCGCTTTCGAGGCGTTCGACCCTAACGCCTTGAAAATCGCCAAGCTTGAATTGCAGATAGCGTGCCCGGTCCTGCCGATCGCGCGTTTCGTAGAAGGCGAGCAGTCCTTGGTTCAAATGCCCCAGCCCGATGACGCCTGATCCGCTGATATAGCTCGCTCCGGTGTTGAGGTGAGCGCGCGCCGCGACGCGTTGCTCCCAGTCGGGGTCGAAAAAGATGCCTTTGACGTCGTCGGCCTTCTTGTAGATCTGTTCCCCCGCCGTTGTGCAGTGCTGCGCAAACACGCGGCTGCGCTCTTGACTGGCCCCGAACAGAGCGTGCTCGCCGAGCGTGTAATAGGTCAGGTAGCCGGCGAGCAACACACCGCCGCAAGCCAAAGAAGCCGTGGTGATGCGCCGGCCCTCCGCGCCCCGAGCGCGCAACCATTGCCCCGCCGCAAGCGTGGCCATGGCGATCAGCCAAAGCGCATAACCCCAGCCGTAGGCCACGATGTTCTGGTAGGTCGGCGCCTCGCTCACCGCGATGCGGTTGTGCAGCAGAAAACTGGCGGCCAGCGCCAAGGCAAGCAGAGCCAAAACGCTGGACATACGCTCCCGGCGGTGGGAAATCAGCGCCAGCACATAGAGCGGGTTGGCATACCAAGAGAAGTGGCCGTCGAAAGGCCCGAGCCAACCGGTCAACAGCAGAGGTGCTGCGAGCTGCGGTTCCAAGGCAGCGCCGAGGTAATAGGCCGGCAGGGCGAGGCAAACCGCAAAGCAAGCCATGCTCAGCGCGAGGTGGGGGTGTTCGAGTTTCTTCATCCGTGTGCCCGATCGCGGTCAAGCGCCTTGCCGTTGCGTGAGCCGCCGGGTGTCATGCTACCTGATATTTGGCGCGCAGGCGTCGTGAAGCTGTTGCTGGCCGCGGGCGCTGAGCGCGCCGAGGGTTTTGCGAACCAAACGCCTCGCTATCGCGTAGTGACGAGCGGTTTGAACCCTGAGGGCTTGATCAAGCCCTCGGCTTGCGCGGTGATGCCAACCGGGGGGCGTCGCACTTTGCCCATCGACTCGCCCAGACGGCTCGATGGGACCCCTCCCGACACTAGCTGCGGCGCGCTTTGCCGTCACCGCGTCACCCGCTCCAGCACATAACGTGCGCCCTCCAGCCGATGGTAATAAATCGCCCGCCCATCGGGCGCGAGTGTCGGCGCTTCGGCCAGGCCGGAAATGGCGCTGATGCGTTGCGGCGCGCCGAAGGGTGCGTTTTTGTTCGGGCGCGAGGCCCGCAACATCACCGTGGCCGGCCCACCGCGCAGGCGGTAGATGCGGGTGAAGAAGATCTCCAGCTCATCGGGCGAGAGCGCCAGCGCATACTCCAAAGCTTCGGTGTTGAGCGCGCGAAAAATCTCTGCGCTCTGAGGCAGCACGCGAAAGCCCTCGCCCTCGCGCCGTGCCACCGCCAAATCCGCCGCCTCGGGCATAGGCCCGCCGCGAAACCGCCCTTCGGCGAAATAAAGCGTTTCGCCATCGGCGGAAATTTCGGCATCAAAAATCAATTGCCCGATTTCGCTCGTCGCCATGCCCGGCACCGCCACCACCGCCGTCACGTTCGGCGCAGCGAAGGCGCCGGAATAGATCGTCTTGCGGTTGTCGAAATAGCTGCGCGTGGAAATGAAATAGAACCGCCCGGTGCGATCCAGACTCGCCACCGCATCCAGCGCCGGCGTGTTCACCCCAAGCACTTCGCCGCCGAAGCGAAAGTGCAGGGCCTCCACACGCTCGGCGAAAAATAGCTTGGTGTCGCGGCGCGTGTCGTTTCGGTCGTTGAAGAAAAGCCAGCGCCCATCGCGACTCAAAAACGGCTCCATCGCATCACCTGCGTAAGCTTCGATCACCACGCGCTGCGGCGGGCCAAAGCTGTGGTCTTCCGGCAACGGCGGCAGGCTGGTCAATGTCCCTTCACCCGGGCCTTTGCAGGCGGCGATGACGAGCAGGGCGAACAAGCTGATGGTGCTGCGTTGGCGCATGGGGGTTGGGTGTGATGTTGTTTGAGCGAATCCTTGCGGGTTTGCCTTCGCCGATATTGTAACGGGCGCCCGGCGCCTCCCGCGCATGAAGCCGCGACGCGCACCCCCAAGTCCAGCCCGCGCGTGTCCAATCGGTGTCCAATCGGGTTGTCCAATCGCGCGGGCAATCGGGGTCAGACCACCAATAATTTCCAGCCGTGGTGTTTGGACGCCGTCTCGCCGACAGCCGGAGGCCCTCGTTCTGCTCCCGCTTTGCGTCCTGGCGAACGCGGAAACTGAAGCGGCAGCTGCGAGTTGACGGTGATTATAGAGCCTCGATGTGCGGCCTATGCGAGCCAGTGGGAAGGGTAGAAACGGGCACCCTTCCGGCGTTTGTGAAGGGGTGGGTTTTGCCCGTTTTTGGCTCCCCCGATTGGCAGGGACCCTTGATGTTCTAAGGGTTTGTTCGCTGTTTGCCGCCGCCAGCGCCGCGCGGCGATCCTTTTTGGTTCCGGCTTGTACGGCTGAGGTTCATTGGATCCAATCGACCCAGTTCGGAGGTAGATTCGGATCGAGCGGACTAGGTCGCGGCGGTGATGTCCTTCTGGTTCTAGGCGTAGTTTTAGGCAGGTGGCGATTCAAGGGACGAGAGCACCGGCACGCCCGACGAACGTACAATAGACAAATTCGCCTTACCATTTCGATAACGACTGCACGGGTCACGCTCGAAGACATTGAGGCCATGTTGCCATTACTCGAAACGCTCAAAGCGCTGGAACTCTCGCTGCACGATCCGGAAGTTCGACGCAGCGAGGCGCAGCTCGGCGCGCTTTTGCATCCTGCCTTCCGCGAGTTTGGGCGCTCGGGCGCCGAGTATAGGCGCGAAGCGATCATTGCACAGCTGCTCGACCAAGGCGGGCAGCCAAACATCTGGGCGCAGGACTTCGCGCTGGAGGTCTTGTCGGAAGATCTCGCGCTCTTGATTTACCGCTCGGCGCAGGTCGGAGAAGACGGGAGCTTGCACCGTCACACCAATCGTTCGTCGCTCTGGCAGTGCACCGCGAGGGGCTGGCAAATGAGGTTTCATCAAGGCACGCCGACACCGGCCTTCGAGCAGCGCATGGCCTGAAACCGCCGGCGCAATCCCAATTACACTACGCAGGGAGCGACCGGAGCAGGCCAAGCGTTTCCCCCCGGGTTTGGAGAATGATC
Source organism: uncultured Alcaligenaceae bacterium (assembly GCA_964517465.1). Classification (GTDB taxonomy): domain Bacteria; phylum Pseudomonadota; class Gammaproteobacteria; order Burkholderiales; family Casimicrobiaceae; genus JACPUX01. The sequence goes on along the minus strand of CAZFEK010000012.1, from coordinate 6,138 downwards.
GAAATGGACATCCTTGTGTGTCTTCCCCGCATGAATGCGGGGGCTTCCTCGCCACGAGTCAGAACGAAGGCTGGCGCCTCCGAACTGAGGATTGGTCTCGCTCGCCCCGCCATCAATGGCGGGGCTTGCGCTCGACCCGTGGTCACAGGCCACAACAAACGTAAGCGCGGAGGGCAAACTCAATGAGTGACTTCATCGACTTCATGACGGTCCGGGGTTATGTGCGCCTGCCGCTGCGGCGCAGCGTCTTGGGGCATTTGCATACCGACGGCATGCTCAATGGCCGGCCGGTTGAAGTGTTGGTGGATACCGGCGCCTCGGCGACCGTGGTCTCGATGGCGATGGGTCAAGAAATCGGCCTGCGCGCGACGCGCTTGGACATCGAGGGGGGCGGTGCGGGAGGCCTCCTGGATCAATACCTGGTAGAAGGGGCGGTCCTGCGGTTCGAATCGCTCACTCCGAGGCTGGCTGAACTCGCGGGGACGGACTTGATGCATTTGAACAAACCGCTGCGAGCGAAAGGGGGCGCCGATGTCGCGGTAATCCTCGGGGCGGACGTTTTCGAGGCGCATGGGGCGGTAATCGACTACTTCACCGATTCATTGTTCCTCAAGGCGGAGGTGGCCGAACCTGGGGAAAAGCCGGAGTAGGCCTGCGGCATTACTTCCGAGAGACCATCAAGCGCGGGCTCCGGCCTATCGATGGGCGAGACACCGAAGCAATCACCAAATACCGCTAGGGTCGCGTGTGCAGGTGGGGCGGATGGATCGGTGATAGGCGCCGGTCAGCCCATACCGCGTCCAAAGCGCTCAGCACCGGGCCAGCAATTCTTGTTTTGCGGCCTTGCCCTTCCCTCCGAGTTTCATTTTCTCGATTGCGGTCCGGGTGGAACCCGGCAGCGGCTCCGCGAGCTCTAGCGCGAGGCCGAGCAATAGCTCCAGCAGAGCCGCCGCATCTTTGGGCGGAGCCTCGCCGTCGAATCGCACCGCGTCACACAGCAGATCGAACACGAGGCGCGGTGCATGCTCATGCGCCCGCGCGGCCAGGGAAAGGCTCTTGCCATACCGCGCCAATTTTACGAGTGGCGTTTGCATCAGCTCGCGCAGCGTGTTCGACAACACGGGGACTTCGAGCCGCCCCTCCGTCCAAGCCGCGATCAGCGCATCGATGGCCATGGCCGTTTGGCCCGGCTCTTTGCCCGCCAGTCCCAATGCCAGCGTTCGATAGGCCATGGGGGTGAAGGGCACGGTGAGGTCGAGCAGGAGTGCAAGGTAGGCCCGGTTGCCTGTGCATGCCACGCCAGTTAAGACTGGGCTTAGGAGTAACATGACGCGTGTTTCACTTTGCCGGGGCGAGGGCCATAGTCGTGAGATTCGTGCAGTGTCTTCGTGTATTGTGCTGCCTTTTGCCGGCCGCGCCGGCGTGCGCCGCGTTTGCCTGGGTGCGTTTGCCGACCGCCGCCGCGGGTGAGCTGGTCTTTGCGGACGCGACCGGATTCGCGCTGCATGCCGGCGGCGAGTTGCGTCTGTTCACCCTGCAGGGCGATCTGCGCCGCACTGTAAAGTACGAGGCAATGGGCGAGGGCAGACTCACGTTGTTTGCCGATGCGTCGGCCATTGAAATTGGCGGCACCCCGCAACTGCGGGTGTATGACGAAAACGGGAATTTGGCACGTTCGGGGACCGTCGCCGAGCTTACCGGACAGCCCCGTTGGCCAAGCTATGCAGCAAAAGCCGGCAAAGTCATTTGGCTGGAGATCGATGGCGGATTGGTGCAGCTCGACACCGAAAACTGGATGGCGATATTGCGCGCCGGTTGGCAGCGGCCAAAGTCCGCTTGGGGCGAGGAGAATTTCAAGATCACCCGCCGCCTTACAACGCAACCCGCGCCGACGGCAGAAGAAACCGTATTGGAGCGCATACTGCCCGATGGGACAAAAACCGCCGAGTTCAGTTTGCCGGTCTGGCGAGAGGCGGGCCGGTGCTTCTTTGAGGCTTATCCGCTCGAAGGAAACGAGGTCGTTTTTTCTTCGAGCAACGAAACCGTAGTGCTCGATCGGCGCACCTTGGTGCCACGGCAACGCTTCCCCTGGAATTCGTGCGGACCGGACGGAGGCAATGTCACGAGATTCCTGGACGCGTGGTGGCAAGGCGCCGCACTGAGCATTCGCGCCCTCGCCTACCGCAGTAGTGGGCGCACGGTACTTCGTTTTGGCGATCATGAGCGCAGCGTCAGTTACCCCTGGTCTGGTCCCGATCACCTGCATCCATCACTCCGGTCGCCGCTCAGATGGGATCGATGGAAATGGAACGGCGCTGGGCGCATTTATGCCCAATATGGGACTGGTGGCGACGCGTCCTACGGCTTCTTTGACCTTACTCGCCCGTCCGTCCGCGGCGGCGGGGTGCGGCGCACGAACCTATGCCAGGCGGGCAGCATCACCTTCAGCCTGCCCGCGTTCGGTGGCCAAGCGCCCTATTCGTGCTTTAAGTCGGACGGCACGCCTCTGCCGGACTGCCAATATACCTATGCTTTTGAGGGTTCGTGCCTTTTCGGACAGACCAGCACGGTTGTGATGCCCGAGTACCATGTTGTTGACGCTCGTGGCGACCGTGAAGTGGCGACGACGCTCATTTTGCCCTTGCCGGGTCAAGAACAAGAGGCGCTATTGCAGCCCGTCGCAGTGCATGAGTTTCACAATGACCCGCTCAATCACTATTTCATGACCATCAATGAAATGGAGCGAGAGTTCATTGCCCGTGGCGATGCGGGGCCCGGTTGGACGGACCTCGGCGCGCGATTTCTCGGGTGGTTGCCCAGTCGACAAAACGCTGCGGTTTCCGCACTTTCCGGAGCATCGAACGAAGTCGCCGTTTGCCGTTTCTACGGCAAACCCGGGCTCGGACCCAATAGCCATTTCTATGCGCTTGCCGGGCGAGAATGTGAGGCGGTGAAGCAGGATCCGGGTTGGATATGGGAGGCAGAGAACACTTTCTTCGTTCTGCAACCCGGGATTGACGGCGCCTGCCCGCCTTGGACCGATACCGTGTGGCGAGCCTACAACAACCGCCACATGCAGAACGACGCCAATCACCGCTACGCCATCGATCGCCAAATGCTCGACGCAATGACCACCAGCGGATGGACCGTTGAGGGCGTTGCCTTCTGCGCGCCCCGAATTCTGAACTAGTGCACGGTCAGCAGCAGCGACCGCGAGCGGAAACCACGACTCCCGAACCGAATCCTCTGCGTTGGCTTGGTCGGCGAAGTCGGCCCGGGCGGCGAGTTGGCTTTGCCTGGATGCTGTGATAAGCCTTCCGGTTACCGATTCGTCGCGACCGCCGCCCCAGCGCTGAAACGGCCCGTCGTCAATGCGGGCTCCCAACGTGGCGGCTTTGCGCAGGTCGAGCGCCGCCATGCCTCCATGCCACCAATTCGTCCGGCCATTCCGGCGCGGGAAAAAGGAGGTGACGCCCCGATTCGCTCACCGGTGCGACTGGTACTTCACGAATTCTTTTTGATGCGCGCCGGTCGCCAAGACGGCGTTGAAGCGCTGGCCGATTTGTTCGATCAGCGCGGGCGTGCCGGGTACGGCTGATCCATTGATCTTTTCGGCGAACACGGACACGCTCGACCGTTCGCCATTGCGCCAGACCTGAAAGCGTTTGCCGCCGACATCGTAGCTTGCGGCATTGGGGTTGTTGGCGTCGCCGTAGGTCGGCGCGACGCGCTTGGCGCCGAATTCGGCTTCGATCAGCGCGCAGAGCGGTGCGTACAAGCCGGGACCGGCCGGGTAGAGCTGGTACCCGACGTCGCCATAGCTATGCGTGATGCGTCCCTGCCACGGCTCCGAGCGCACGGGCTGGCGCAGGCGGAGGCGTTCGGTCCCGGCAGTGTCGCGGGTCCATTCGAAGTACCGCCCGAGCCATTGCGGCGTTGCGTCCGCCTCCGACTCGAAACGCAGTGCGTTGCTGTCGAAGGGCACCGAATACGCCTTGCCGGTGGCGAATTCGAATACCGTGAGGGCGTACTCGTAGAAGTCGTCGACGCGCCTGCCGCCAACCAAAACGATCTGCGTGCGACCGGGCGACAAGGCGTTCGCCCGGCCGTTGCCGGCGTTGTACCCCCCGATTTGCTGCAACACATCAAGCGCGGTGACGCCGATCGGCCAGGCCTGCAGCGATGCGACCGAAAGCACGGTCCGCCGCCCGACGAGCAGCAGCTTGCCGCCGGACAACTCGCGGGGCTCGGCGCTCGAATCGCGGATGTTCACGTTCTGCTCCTCGCCGGGTGTGCCGCCCGGGCCGTCCAGCCATTGCCAGCGCACTGTGTCGGTCGAGGGCGCCACGAGGGTTTTTACCGCGAGTTCGCCCTTGACTTCGGTGAGCAACCACAAGCCGGTCGTCGCAACCAGCACCGCCGGCTGTGGCGCGCCCGCAAGAGACCACGCTTCCCAAAATTTGTCGAGCCGCGCGCTGGCCTCGCCCACGGTGACCGGCTTGTTTTTGTAGAGCACGCGATAGCTCGACACGGTTTTCCGCGCGAAGGGATTGCTGCTGGTGTTCGGGAATCCGCCGGCCGAAATGCGGCCCGTGCCGGCCTCGATGGTAAAGGGACCGACCACGAGCGCGGGGTCGGCCGCAAGCGCCTTGCCGAAGAAGAGGGAGAAGAACGAGGACATCGTGAGTAGGGTAAGCAGTTTAGGCATGGTTTTGGAGAATGGCCGAAATGGGGAGGTCAGAGCGAGAAGTTACACTGCTTTTCGGGAAATAGCTGCACTCGCAGAATGTATCTTCCTGCCGCGGACCTTGCGAGTGACGATGCCCCGAGTCCACCGGCGACAGCGAGTTCGATGCGGGGATTGTCCGCTTCGTCGCGCAGGCTCGGCTGCCAAGCGAAGTAGATGCGCACCCGAACGCAGCTCGCCAAGGAAATGTTGAGAAGCTCATCGCGTTCCGCCACGAACTTTTTGGCCCAATGGCAGCCGCAATGCCGCCAGAGGAAAGGGCTTGGGACAGGCGTCGATCATGGGGCTTTGGTCGCCGGCCCCTGGAACACCAGCGGCGATCGCCATCCCGCCATCTCTCCGAAGCATCTTCCCGCGCCGACACTGCTCCGGGCATGGTTTTCCCTGGCGAGCCATGGCAAACTTGCGTGCGTGGTTTCTTTTCTTCAAGGGCGGATAGAACATGAATTCCAGCAAGTTCATTTATGAGTTCGAGCAAGGGGATGGCAAGAACAAGATGCTGCTGGGCGGCAAGGGCGCCAATTTGTGCGAGATGACACAAATCGGCCTCAACGTGCCGCCGGGCTTCACCGTGACCACCGAGGCCTGCCTCGCGTATCTCGAAAACAATCGCCTGCCCGAGGGGCTGATGGCCGACATCAAAGTCCACATGCGGGCGCTGGAGACAAAGACCGGCAAAGGCTTCGGCAGCGCTGAGCACCCGCTGCTGGTGTCGGTGCGCTCCGGCTCGGCGATGTCCATGCCGGGCATGATGGACACCATCCTCAACCTCGGGCTCAACGAGATTTCGCTCGCGGGCCTTATCCAGCAGACCGCCAACCCGCGCTTTGCCTGGGACGCCTACCGGCGCTTCATCCAGCTCTTTGGCAAAATCGCGCAGGGCATTCCCGACGAAGCCTTCGACGAAAAGATGCACGCCGCCAAGAAGAAACACGGCGCGTTGCAGGACGTGGATCTCACTGCCGAGCACCTGCAAGAACTGGCTGGCGAATTCCTCGCCGTCGTGCAGCGCCACACCGGCAAGCCCTTCCCTAGCGATCCCTATGAGCAACTGGAGATCGCCGTCGGCGCGGTGTTCCGCTCCTGGATGGGCAAGCGCGCCGTCGATTACCGCAAGCAGTTCAGGATCACCAGGGACATGGCCAACGGCACGGCGGTGAACGTGTGCACCATGGTCTTCGGCAACATGGGCAACGACTCGGGCACCGGGGTCGGCTTCACCCGCAACCCGGGCACCGGCGAGAACCTGATCTACGGCGAGTACCTGGTGAACGCCCAGGGCGAGGACGTGGTGGCCGGCATCCGCACCCCGAAGCCGATCGCCGAGATGGAAAAGGAGATGCCGGAGATCTACCGCCAGCTGATGGAGCTGCACAACCGGCTGGAGTCGC
>CAZFEK010000011.1:0-86831 GCA_964517465.1 uncultured Alcaligenaceae bacterium | reverse complement strand
ATAATGCGGCGTTATGTAGGCCGCAGCGAGGGCAAGCGGCGTGACAGCCGGACAGTTCGTGCGGGTTTGCCGGCGTAGCCGCTGGAGCCATGAGCCAGCCTTACTGGCTGAAGGCGGAAGCGGCGGAAAGTGGCGTTGGCGGTAATTTTTTGCAAGTGACCGTCGTGACCGGGCGGCGTTTGCCGAACGCGACAAAGCCGTGGCGCGGCTTTATGCGCGACGGCGTGGTTCAGGATGGGATGCGGTAGCGAGGGCGCGGGGCTTGCGGGGTTGGGGTTGGCAAGCGCCGTGACGGAGCGGTCCAAGGCGGTCTATCGCAATCCCCGCACTGCGTATATAATCCCCTGCACATACCCGCTGGCAGCGTGCTGTCGGCTCAAGGGGTCACATCTTCGGGTGTGGCCCTTTGCCTTTCTGGAGTTGGCATGCGCACCTGGGTCTATATCGACGGCTTCAACCTCTATTACGCCATCCGCGATTCCGGCTGCAAATGGCTCGACATCAAGGCGCTCACCGAAGCCGCAATGCCTGCCGGCATCGTCGTCGAAAAACTCAAGTACTACACGGCGCGCGTTTCCGGCATTACGGACCCCGACCAGCCCCGGCGCCAGCAAATCTATTACAACGCCTTGCGGACGCTACCGGAGGTCGAGCTTTTCTTCGGGCAATTTCTGGCCAAGGCCGTTTGGCGCCCCGTGCTCAATCTGCCCGTTGGCGACCGGGCGATTCAACATGGCAGCGGCCCGACTACGCTCGCGCCCGGAAGCTATCCGGTCGATCCGGATGCTACCGTCAATGGCAATCAGCGTGAATCGCTGCCTGTCGGCAAGTACGGCAAGGGCAACAAGGTTCGCCAGCCCGCGCCCGATGCGGTCAAGGCGCTGGTCCATGTCATGGAAGAAAAAGGCTCGGACGTCAATCTGGCCTGCCACCTCATCAACGACGGCTGGGCGGGCCGCTACGACGCTGCCGTGGTCATCTCGAACGACACCGATCTGGTCGAACCCATCCGCATCGTTGTGCAGGAACTCAAGAAACCGGTCACCCTACTTTGCCCGTCACAGTTCGGGGCTGCCAAGCCGCTCGCGGCGGTGGCCAGCCACGTTCGGCACATTCACGCTGCACATCTGAAGGCTTCGGTTTTCCCTGACACCCTGCCGGGAACCGGCATTACCAAGCCGGCGAGCTGGTAGCCAATAAATACACGTCTAGCGCTTGCAGGGATACTTCTTTGTGAATGCATCATTGACTAGAAGGCCTGCATGCAGTGCTTCAAATTTGTTGGGTGAAGCTGCAAGGTGTTTTCCAATGACCTCAATCTGCTCTTCTAGCGTAATGCCTGTATCGCGTATGCAAAATGTCTCTCTGCCAGTCAAAGACTCGTAGTTCATGCCAGCAATGAAGCCGTAAAGTGCGCCGATCTTTAGTGCGTCATCTACCGTCATACGCCCATTCGATTTCTTTACCCTCTGTACTGCCTCATATCCCTCTTTAATATCTTTCCCGCTTAGCGGGCTATAGGATGTTGCAACCGAAGGCGTCGAGCAAAACAGCCCAAGAGAACACAGTAGTGCATATTTAAATTTCATCATCTCATCCGATGAGGTAGTCGCTTTCAAATTACGATTTACTTCCAGATTTCCCACTTTCGCTTACAGAATCTCGCGTAGCTTTCCGCCCAGTCCGATGGTGAATAAACGGTCGGCTTGGAGTCGTAACCCACATAGTCGGAAAACACTTCGACACCGGTGCCCATCTGGTTTTCATATCCTTTAACCCAGATGGGCCTTTGTGAAAATCCTGAGCAATCGTATTGGTACTGGATACGTATCGAGCGATAACGAGCCCCGTTGTTGGCTGACTTTTCGGATTTGAAATTTTTCATCATCCACACGGTTGCAGATCCTTTGTCATACTCAACAGAGTCCTTGAGTAAGTACCAGTCCCCGTCTTCGGTTTTATTCCAAGGCTCCCACATCGCATCTGCATAAAGTGCTTGTGAAGAGAACAGCAATAAAGCCAATGTCGCATGGAGTTTCATAGCACCAAAGATACGACTCATCTCCCACTCCCAATTTGAATCAAGGTGTAAATATTCCACGGATAGCCCATCGCCGAGTCTCGCCCTTTGACTGCAATGCAGCGATCCAGAATGCTTTCGCGGCTTCACATAATTCGGTATCAACAGCGGACTTTGGCGCAGTAACCGCTTGAGTAATTGCAATCGCCTTCTGTTTGCCCTTGCTCTTAGCGAGGCGCTCGAAAATCAGCTCGCCACTCAATTCCATTTGTCGCTCAGTAATAACCTCTTTCGTATTTCTATCCTGTATCTCTCGCTCTAGAGCCTCTGTGACTACGCGCAGAAAATCCAGAACCGGGCGATCTGATGCTCGCCGCGCTAACCATCGGTAAAACCCTTTGTTGTCTATCGCGTCTGCTTTCAGCATTTTCCCGCATTCGCTTGGCGGGATGCTTTCAAAATAGCCAAGGCGCGCCAATAGCATGACTTCCAAATCGTCAGTATCGAGGCGGAGCATTCCCCGGCGTCCCACGGACGCGATCCACTGTTGGATATACCTCTGGACCATCCCAGGGTTTGCGTCTAGCAATGAATTTTCTTGAAGCGCGTCATACATGGCGCCAAGCAGTGGACGACTACTGAACATCCGCTCGAACCCCATTTCAAATGCGCCGAAACGCGGATGCCCTTTCTGGATGCCAACGATGGCTACAACCATTTCATCCGCACGAATGGTGGCGTTTGCCTTGTTTATCCAAGCCTGCTTACTCGGCACGCTGGTTTGTGCAAAAGCGCCATGCACCCCCATTGCATTGGCAATAAATGCCGAGACAACCAGAATTCGCCAAGTCCGGATGAAACAACTTGCCGGCATACCGAACTTCACAAACCGGAAACCATGGCGAAAGTCGCTTCTGCCGGCCAAACGACATTGACTGGCGCGGTGATGGCCTGATCTAAATACTGCGTGCACACGTCACCGCCGCTCACTTCAGTGCCATCGTCATCAGCAAAGATCCCATCCACCTTCAACGTGACTGATCCCCCGCCCAACTTCGTGACAATGCATTTGAAGCGATACCGGAAACCATCATCGAGAAAGATGCTCACGATGCTGTTTGGCACGAGATTTCCCGGCCTTGGATTGGCAATCCACATATCCTTGCTTCCTGAAATGTTATTCGTGAGATTATGCGCCTGGATTGTAACGGACACAAACAGACCGCCCTGGATGCCTACCGTAACGTAACCACCGCTCGCCTGCCGCGCCGCATGTCGACAAGAATCAACCCTTTGGTAGCCATCAAACGCAAAGCGCTGTAGATGGCCTTCCTGCCACACCCTGCAATCCGCTCCACCTCCCCCGTCAACTTCACGGTGCGCGAACCCTGCACACCGGCCAGAAACCACAAGGCCAAACCAACCGCCCCGACCTTTCCCGGCAGCGCATTTGCGCGCGAAATCCAGTCCAGTGGGATCGGTCCCTTGATGAATTTTTCCACCGGCGCCGACTCTTCATGCGTCCCGGTGTCGGCGTTGTAGCGCAACCGTTTCACCGGCCCGATGTCGGGATCGACCGTTTTGCGCGGCCTGAGTCTGGGGATAGTCATATAGACAATAGATAAGACTGTACGGGTGGCCTACGCGGGGACAGGTTGCTGTCCCGCCGCAGGACAGGTTACGGCTGGCGGTGCCGTCTCGCCAGCGCCGACTTTTCGGGTGTCGAGGCCAAGCTCGGCCATCACCATGTTCCACATCGTTGTGCCGCGCTCGTCCATGTAGCGCTCGGGGGCACGCACGATCTTGGCGTCACTTTCGAGCATGAAACCGCCCAGCACGGCGGCACTCGCAGCGCGCATGACGGACTGCGTATGCGCCACCACGGCATCCAGTTCGGCCAGCGGGGCCTCGATCAGGATTGCGTCATGCACCGGGGCGCACACACGCACGCCGTCGCCGATTAGGCGGATGCTGGCCAGACGAAGCATTTCCGCGCCGTTGGCCTGCATGGGGAAATTGCACAGGCTGCGGACGTTCGGGGTGTCATCGACAAACAGTTGCCAGCCAAACGTCGTCCAGATACGGCCGCCGAGCAGGGCTTGATGCAGCACGCCGTCCGACCACGCCCAGAAGCGGCGATAGGTGCGGCGGTGCAGGTCCAGCAGCTCACGCGCCCGCGCCGTCGGCTGGTTGATGCGATAAGCCAGACTTTCGGCGCCCATGCCGTATTGCACGGCCAGCACGCAGGCCTTGAACTGGTCGCGCACGGATTTGTGGCTGTGCTTGGTGGCATCCGGTGGCACCGCACAGGCCTGCTTGGCGAAGGCCAGATAGGGGTCGCCGGAAGCGTAGGCGGCCATCATGGCGGTGTCGCCGGAGAGCGCGGCAGCGATACCGAATTCCTGCTGACTCCAATCGACGTAGGCCAGCCCGTGGCCTTCCGGCGGCTGGATCAGCCCGCGCAGCCAGACCGAGGGGCCGAAGATGAAGCGGGTATTCGAGGGTTGGTTGCGCCCGGTTTTGGAGCGGAACATCGACAGCATGCAGCGGTTGCGCCCGTCGTCGCCGACGGCGAGGTCAGACAGGCGCATCTGCGATAACGCCCCACGCAGTTCGCGCAGCGGGGAAAGTTGCGGGTGCATACGCGCCATGTCCTTGAAGGTGTCATCCTGCAAGTCGAGACCGCCAGACGGCAGGCGCGGCCAGGCGATGCGATGGGCTGCCAGATAGCGCTCGAAGCGCTCCAGCTTGAACGTGGTGCCCTCATACACCCCGAAGCCGGCATCGACGGCGGCAATCAGGCGATGCTGAATGCCCTGCCAGCCGCTTTTGAGTGCCGCCAGCGCTTCGGTATCGACGGGCACGCCATTGGCCTCGATCTGGGCCACGGCGATGGCGTAGCGCCCTTGCAGTGAAGCGCGCGGCCAGTCGATGTCGCCCTGCATGGCGGGCAGCAGCTTCGCCAGCGCCAGCACGTCGGATTCGCAATAGTCGAGAATCGCCCGCTGTTCGGCGGCATCCCACGGCCCACCACGCAGAACGAGGTCGCGCATGGCGTCCTTTTCGTCGGCGGCAAGAGCGTCGAGGCCGTAGTAGGCCAGCGCGCCAAGCAGTCCGTTACCGGCGGGAATCCGCTTGCCGTTGGTGTGGCGCCGAAAGGCAATGAACAGATCGAGCACGTTGGCCGGCATCGGCCAACCCAGGGCGATGAAGCAGCCCATTTCAGCCGGCGCGTAATAGGCGACGAACAGCGCGGTCTCGTCAGTCGGAAACGGCGCGCTTGCGAGGCGCGCCAGTTCTTGTTGCCAGAAGCGAAGCGTGCGGCCGGAGTGCAGTTCGCGTGCCACCATGCACACCGGCACGGGAGGATTGCCCTCCCGGCCGTTGGCGGGGTGAAACTCGAAATCAACCAGCCACACCCCGCCGGGGTAGTGGGGCATGGTCATTACGACGCCCCAAGCAGTTGCTTGATGATCGGATGATCGGCGGAATCAATGACACGATCCCGGAAGGCGATCTGCACCAACTCCTGAAACGTGACATCCGGCCATTCGGGGTCGGCGATGTTTCCGTCGGCCACATAAAGGTCGTAACCGCCCTGCTTGGGGTTGGCAACCGAGCGCACCCAACTGGTTTCTGCCGTGGTCACCGCACTGTGCAAGGACTGATGCCACGGATTGCGCCGCCCATCCTGGCCCGGCAGCGGCACCGGAATCAGGAACACGTTATTGCGGCGGTCAATGGCCGAGTGCAGCATCGCCGGTTTCAGCAATTCCGGCACGGCATCCCACACAGCAGGCGAAAGAATGAAGGTTTCGCCTTCTTCCTTGAGTTCCAGAATCATCGTCTGGAACCGCCACGCCTCGCCGGTGCGCACGCGAAAGAACTCGGTCTTGATTGGCTTGCGCACCGGCACGCGGGTAATGAGGCGCTTGACGCCGAGCGCTTCGCCAAAATTCTGCGGCAGGCGCAGGGCGTCGAGGTTGAAGCCGGGGATCAGGGGCTTGGTGTTGTCGCTCATGATCGCCCCCTTACGCTGCGTGACCAACTACGCCACGGCTTTCTTCCACGCGGGAAGTCAGCCACTGCTCGATGTCCGACTCCAGCCAGCCCACGGCGCGCGCGCCCAGGCTGACCGGCTTCGGAAACGAGCCCTCAGCGATGCGAAGGTAAATGGTGGAACGGGAAAGCCCGGTGCGGGCTTTTACAAGGGGGAGACGAAGGACGGCATTGGCCATGATTGCAACTCCTTAGCGCGTATCGGCGCTTGTTGATTGGAGATTGCATTAAAGCCAATGAAAACAGATAGTTGAATGATGTCAGCAAGCATGGCGCACAGTCTGCCGAGCAGACTTTACGGTTTGCCAGCAGACCGCTGTTTTTTGTGTGCGCGAATCCAATCCACAACAGTTCTGTGCGTGATGGGGACAATGACGCCAGCGATGGCCCTTGCGGCCGCCTCGACACTTCTGAACTTGGTCTCGTTTTCCTCGAAGTAGCGGATCACCTCTTCACGCAGGATCGCATGCTCCTCATGGCGTTTCGCTGCTGCCTCTTTCGCCACCTCGGATCGCTTCGCGGCCGCCTTCTGCTCGGCGAGCTCATCAACGCGGCGGCGGTGCTGGTGATATTCGCTGCTTAGCTTGTGGTATCGCGCATCCTGCCGAGCCAACGCCCTTACTTGTTCGGCATAGCAGACAGCCTCCATTGCCATCAGCGCCTCTTTGCCGGCGAGCGACAAATTTATTTCCGGGTTTTCGTATAGCTGACGCAACCCCTTTTCTTCCACAAGCTGACTCAATCCGCCTCGCTGCTTGGCCGGGTTTCGCTTGAGCCATTTCAGGCAGTCGCCGATGTACCACAGCGTGAGTACTGCAAACAGTTCCTCCGGCTGCGGGTCTTTGAAGTCTTCGTCGCCGAATTCCCAGCCGTTGTCGATGCAAAGCTTCAGCGCTTCGAGCTCTGTGGTGTTTTCCTTGTTGGGGAAATCCAGATATTCGTCGTCGCTGGCAGACTCCGGCAATCCGTTACGAATCAGGTCTTGAAGGCCAGCACGGCCATCGGGCGCCTGCTCGTCGATGTACTTGCAGGCCCAGCCGTTATTTTGCAGTTGGTCTTCAATAAATTGCTCTTCCTCTGTTTGGAAAAAACTGTCGAGCACCGCGTCAATGGACCAAGCAGCGGTCTTGATCTCCTTGCTGCTACGCTTGTTGAGCATCCACCGCGCCCGTGATGCGATGTAAGGCAGCATGGAAAACGGGTGCCATGGCACTTGTCCGTCTTTGGGGTCGAAGTCTTCAAACTGGTTGTAGTACCCCATCCCTTACTCCTTTGCCTTCTTTGCTTTGCCAGTTTTCGCGCTGACCTTTTTCTCCGCCAGCCCATCCACCAAATCCGCCCACTGCTGCATCATGTCGCGCCGCTCGGCGAGGTATTCGGCCTGGTTGTAGCTGGCGCGCACGGTGTTGCGCTCCTTGTGCGCAAGCTGACGCTCGATCACGTCGGCGCGATAGCCGGCCTCGTTGAGAATGGTGGAAGCCGTCGCCCGGAAGCCATGCGCCGAAAAGCCGATGCTGTCCTTGCCGTTGAACCCCATGCGCTCCAGCGCGCGGTTGAGCGTGGTGGCCGTCATGCAGGTTTCCGGTCGCCGGTAGTTGGGGAACAGCCAGCGCTGGTTGCCGGTGAGCTTGTGCAGCTCGCGCAACAGCGCAAGCGCCTGCGTCGAGAGCGGAACCAGGTGAGGTTCGCGCATCTTCATCCGCTCGGCCGGGATGCGCCATTCGGCGCGGTCGAAATCAATCTCCGTCCATTCGGCGGCGCGCAGCTCGACGGTGCGCACGAAAGTCACCAGCGCCAGCCGCAAGGCAAGGGTTGTCGTGCGGAAGCCGCTGAACCCGTCCAGCGCTTTCAGGAATGCCGTGATCTGCGCCCGCGTCAGCGGCTTGCGGTGCTCGACCTTCGGCCGGGTAATTGCCCCGCGCAATGCGGCGGCGGGGTCGCCATCCGCGCGCAGCGTGGCCACTGCGTAGCGGAAGACTGCCGAACACCACTGGCGCACCAGTAGCGCCACGGTTTCAGCGCCGCGCCCCTCCACACGCCGAACGATTTCCAGCAGATGCGCCGCTGTCACCGAGCGGATCGGCAGCGCGCCGATGTACGGATACACGTCGGATTCCATAAACCGTGTGACTTGCCGCTGGTAGTATGCCGTCCAGCCGGGTTTCTTCTTGCCGATCCACTCTTCCGTTACCGCCTGAAAGGTGTTGGCCCCTTCGGCAGCCTGCGCCAGCCGCTGGGTTTGCCGATTGTGGGAAGGGTGAATGCCCTGCTTGACTAGCTTGCGGGCCTCGTCGCGCTCCGTGCGCGCGTCCGCCAGGCCGATGGCGGGGTACTCGCCGATGGCGTAGTGGTTCTCCTTGCCGGCAATGCGATATTTCCAGCGCCACAGGCGCGAGCCGTTCGGCTTGACCAGCAGATAGAGGCCGCCGGAGTCGGACAGCTTGTAGGGCTTCTCGTCCGCCTTGGCACTGCGGAGCTTGGCGTCGGTCAAGGGCATTTTGGGGGTATCGGTCTTTTGATACCCCCAACGATACCCCCAACTTCGCCGGATGGCAATAGAATTTACGATCCGCTACGGGACGCTAATTTCCTTGCCTTGGCTTGATATTTCTGATGTTTAAGACGCTGCCGGAACCCGCTGGATGTCGATGATTGTTGTCGATCATCAGCAACATGTCTCAGGCCTCCGCATCCAAACCGAGCTGCACCATCTCGGCGGCGCGCAGCACCGCGCGAGCCTTGTTCTGCGTCTCCTGCCACTCGTTCTCGGGCACCGAATCGGCGACGATGCCGGCGCCCGCCTGGACATAAAGCTGCCCGTCCTTGATGAGCGCGGTGCGTATGGCGATGGCCAGGTCCATGTCGCCCTGGAAGGAGAGGTAGCCCACGGCGCCGGAATAGACGCCGCGCTTCACCGGCTCCAGCTCGTCGATGATTTCCATGGCGCGCACTTTGGGCGCGCCGCTCACCGTCCCGGCGGGAAAGGACGCACGCAACACGTCCATGCTGTTGAGGCCGTCTTTCAGCCGCCCTTCGACATTGGAGACGATGTGCATCACGTGGGAGTAACGCTCGATGGTCATGCGGTCGGTGACCGCGACACTCCCGGTTTGCGCGACTCGGCCCACGTCATTGCGGCCCAGGTCGAGCAGCATGATGTGCTCGGCGATTTCCTTGGGGTCGGCCAAAAGGTCGGTGGCGAGCTGTTCGTCGGCCTCCCTTGTGGCGCCTCGCGGGCGTGTGCCGGCGATGGGGCGCAGCGTCACCGTGCCGCTTTCCTGGCGCACCAGGATTTCCGGCGAAGCGCCGATCACATGAAAGTCGCCGAAGTCGTAGTAGAACATGTAGGGCGAGGGATTGAGGGTGCGTAGTGCCCGGTAGAGCGACAGCGGCGACTCCTCGTAGGGCTTGGCGATGCGCTGGGAGAGCACCACTTGCATGATGTCGCCCGCGGCGATGTAGTCCCGCGCCTTGGCCACCGCAGCCTGAAAAGCCTCGGGTCCGAATTGCGATTGCGCGGGGGTCACCCGGGTGGCGGTCTGAAAGGGAATATCCACCGGCTGCCGAAGCTTGCGCCTCAGGGTGTGCAGCCTGTCCTGGGCATTCCAATAGGCATTGGGCTCGCCCGGGTCGGCGTAAACGATGAGGTAGATTTTTCCGGCCAGGTTGTCGACCACCGCCAGCTCTTCGGTGAGCAGCAGCAGGATGTCGGGCACTTGCAGCGGATCGGGCTTTCCGATGCCGGCGAGCTTGGGCTCGATGTAGCGCACCGTGTCGTAGCCGAAATAGCCCGCGAGGCCGCCGCAAAAACGCGGCAGGCCGGGCTGGGGGGCGACTTTATAGCGGGCGCGGTAGCTTTCGATGAAGGCAAGCGGGTCGCCTTCAAAGCGCTCCACGATGCCGCCGCGGTCTTCCACTTCGACCACCCGGCCGCGCACCCGCAAGCGGATTTTGGCGGGCAGGCCGATGAAGGAGTAGCGCCCGAAACGCTCGCCCCCGACCACCGATTCCAAAAGGTAGGTGAAACGCTGGTTGGCGAGCTTGAGGTAAAGCGAAAGGGGGGTATCGAGGTCGGCAAACGCTTCCAGCGTCAGCGGGATGCGGTTGTAACCTTGGGCTGCAAGTTCTCGGAACTGGGCTTCATTCATGATGCTTCGACGATCTCTTAAATTTCACGGGGGGCTTCGGGGCGCCGCTTACGCGCGCGACGCCAGGCGCAATGGTCTCTTGGCGCGGCGTGCGCCAAAAGCCGAAGCGCCAAAAGGCCCGGCCAGTGAATTCAAAAGTGTCGAAAAGCATCATTCAGATGAGGGATGCCATAGAAGGCAAAGGAACTATACCATTGCCCTAGCGGTCTTGACTACCGCGGCAGGCGGTTCAGCGGCCTGGCGAGGACAGGCCTGATCTGACCGGGATCAAGAAATACCCGATCCGGCCGATAGAAAACGTATAGGCTGCCCCCGGGGCGGCCCAAAGTTTGGGGGGGCATCATGAGCGATTTCATTCCAGCCGGCGATTCCAGCATAGCCCAGGCTACCGGAACTGGGCCAGTCGGTGGCGTTCGCATTGGCAGGAGAAGCTGAATCATGGCCGCCGATCGCATCATCGAAACGCCCGCTGAGCAACTGCGCCTGAAGACCTTGTACGACTACTGCGTGCTCGATTCCGGCCAGGAACCGCAATTCGACGATCTGGTGCTGCTTGCCTCACGCATTTGTGAAGTACCCATCGCGCTGATCAGCCTGGTCGACGTCGATCGGCTCTACTTCAAGGCCGCGATTGGTTTAGAAAAAACCGAAGCGCCGCTCCAGCATTCCTTTTGCGTTCACGCAATCCGCCAGCACGGTGTTTTCGTGGTGCCCGACACCACCCAAGATTCGCGTTTTGCGAGCATGCCATCGGTCATCACCCCGCCCCATCAGCGCTTCTACGCCGCGGCGCCCCTCGTCGCCCCCAACGGCGCGGCCTTGGGTACCCTCTGCGTGATTGACCACAAACCGCGCACGCTCACCGCCGGGCAGAGCGATTCGCTGGCGATTCTGGCCCGCCAAGTCGTTGCCCAGCTCGAGTTGCGCCTGCAAACCGCGCGCGATCCCCTTACCGGACTCCTGCACCGGCGTTACATGGAAGAGCAGCTCGCCGCGCTTTTGCACCGCGCCCGGCGCCGCACTGCGCCGCTTTCGGCGCTGATGATGGATCTCGACGATTTCCGGCGCGTCAACGACACCATCGGCCACAGCGCCGGCGACGCCGTTCTCAAAGCGGTCGGCCAGTTGCTTTCCAAAAACGTGCGCCGGGAAGACGCCGCGTGCCGCTATGGCGGCGACGAATTCGTGCTCATCCTTCCCGACATGACTGCCGAAACCGACGAATTCGTGCTCATCCTTCCCGACATGACTGCCGAAACCGCCCAGCGGAGGGCCGAGGTCCTGCGGACGCAGCTGCGCGAGATGCGCGTGAGTGCCCATGGCAAAGCCGTGGGCCCGATTACTGCCTCCCTCGGCGTCGCCAGCTATCCCGGCAACGCCGACAATACCCAGAGCCTGCTCGCGGCGGCCGAACAGGCCTTGCAGAGGGCTCAGGCCTTGGGGCGGGATCGGGTGCTAGTGGCGCGCTGAGGAAGCATAGGGCCAGTCGATCGCGGCTCGCGCCCGGCTTCGGTCGCGCCCCCGCGGTTAAATCTGAAACTGGCCGGCGAAACGATAACGCGAGCCGGGGTATACCAGGCGCGCAATACTGGCGACCACGCCGCCGCTCACCGTGCGGCGGGTCATCACCAAACAGGGTTCTTTGGGGCTGATGCCCAGTTCGCGCGCTTCCTCGATGCTGGGCAGGCAGGCCTCGAGGCGGTAATCGGCTTCGGTGAGCGGCGCGTGCTCCATCAAATGGTGGGTGGGAGTGGTTTGGGAAAAATCCACCTTCAAGTACTCCGGCGCCGCGGCGGGATTGACGTAGCGGTCCTCGAATTGAATCGGCACCTCGTTTTCCATATGCACCAGCACGGTGTGAAGAACCCGTGCTCCCCGGTCGAGCCCAAGCGCCTCGGCGGTTTCGGCGCGCGCTCTTTCCGCTCCGACGCGCAGCACCCGGGTGCCATGGCGGTGGCCGCGTTCGGCAATTTCCTCATGGATGTCGCGAATCGCCAAGCGCGAGGCGATCGGATTGAGCGCCGCCACGCGCGTGCCCGAGCCTTGAACCCGGGTTACCAACCCCTCTTGAGCCAACTCGCGCAAAGCGCGGTGTACGGTCATGCGGCTGACGCGAAAAGTGCGCATCAGCTGCGCTTCGCTGGGCACCGGGTCTCCCGGTTTCCAGTCGCCGCTGGCGATGCGGGCGCGAATGTGGGCTTTGACTTGCTCGTAAGCGGGGGTGTCCGGCGCGTTCATGACGGGCAAGGATACGCCCGTTGACTTAAGTTGTATAGACAACTAAACTGGCCGCTCACGAGTTGTATAGACAAGCGGCCTTGGCTGCCCCGAGTCGCCGAATGTCTTTCTCCGAGGAGCCTTCCATGTCCGATCTTTCCCCCGCCCGCTATCTGGAACATCTGCCGCGTCCGGTGCGCGCGCCGCGCGGCAGCACGCTGAACTGCGCCAATTGGCAAATCGAAGCCGCTTATCGCATGATTCAGAACAACCTCGATCCCGAAGTGGCCGAGAACCCGGACGCCCTGGTGGTGTACGGCGGCATCGGCAAAGCGGCGCGCAACTGGGCGTGTTTCGACGCCATTCTCGAAAGCCTGAAAAAGCTCCAGCCCGACGAAACCCTGCTCATCCAATCCGGCAAGCCGGTGGGTGTTTTTCGCACCCACCCCGGCGCGCCGCGGGTTTTGCTTGCCAATTCCAACTTGGTGCCGCGCTGGGCCACATGGGAACACTTTCATGAACTCGACCGTGCTGGTTTGATGATGTTTGGTCAGATGACTGCCGGAAGCTGGATCTACATCGGCAGCCAGGGCATCGTGCAAGGCACTTATGAGACTTTCGTCGAAGCGGGTCGCCAGCATTTCGGCGGCGACCTCTCCGGGCGCTGGATTCTCACCGCCGGCCTGGGCGGTATGGGCGGCGCGCAGCCGCTGGCAGCGAGCTTTGCCGGCGCCTGCTCGCTTACCATCGAATGTCAGCAGTCGCGCCTCGATTTTCGTCTGCGCACCGGCTATCTCGATTGCCAGGCCGCCGATCTCGACCACGCGCTGAGCCTGATAGGCCAACACACGGCGCGCAAAGAAGCGGTGTCCATAGGCCTGCGCGGCAATGCCGCGGAACTGCTGCCCGAACTGGCGCGTCGCGCCCAGGAAGGGGGCATGCGACCCGACCTAGTCACCGATCAAACCTCGGCCCATGACCTCATCAACGGCTATTTGCCGGCCGGCTGGACGCTCGATCAGTGGCGCGCGGCGCGGGAAAACCCGGTGCAGCATGCCGCGCTCCGGCAGGCGGCGGGCGTATCCTGCGCCGCGCATGTGCGAGCCATGCTGGCCTTCCATGCCCTGGGCGTGCCGGTGGTGGACTATGGCAATAACCTGAGGCAAGTAGCCAAAGACTTCGGGGTTGCCGATGCCTTCTCTTTCCCAGGCTTCGTGCCGGCCTACGTGCGCCCGCTATTCTGCCGCGGTGCCGGGCCTTTCCGCTGGGTGGCTTTGTCAGGTGATCCCGAGGACATTCGCAGGACCGATGCCAAGCTCAAAGAGCTGTTTCCTCAAGACGCGCACCTGCATCGCTGGCTGGACCTTGCCGAAAAGCGCATCGCCTTCCAAGGATTGCCGGCGCGCATTTGCTGGCTGGGTTTGGGCGAACGGCATCGGGCGGGCCTCGCTTTCAACGCCATGGTGAAGAGCGGCGAACTCAAAGCACCGATCGTCATTGGCCGCGATCATTTGGATAGCGGTTCGGTGGCCTCTCCCAATCGCGAAACCGAAGCGATGAAAGACGGCAGCGACGCGGTAAGCGATTGGCCGCTGCTCAATGCGCTGCTGAACACAGCCAGCGGCGCCACCTGGGTGAGCCTGCATCATGGCGGCGGCGTGGGCATGGGCTATTCCCAGCACGCTGGCGTGGTGATCGTCTGCGACGGCAGCGCCGAAGCCGACGAGAAGCTCGCGCGTGTGCTCTTCAACGACCCGGCCACCGGGGTGATGCGCCACGCCGATGCGGGCTACGAAGCCGCCCGCGAGTGCGGGCGGAAACAAGGGCTGAAGCTTCCCATGGTGCTATGATGTCGCGGCACAGCGCGTCGCACGCGCTGAAACGAAACTAGGAGGAAGCCATGGGGAAGACCTTCACGGCCTTGCTGGCCGGCCTGTTTGCTGCCACCGCGGCGGCGCAAGAAACAAAAGTTGCGATCGGCATTTCTGGATGGACCGGTTTTGCGCCGCTCACTCTGGCCAAGGAGGCGGGCATATTCGAGAAAAACGGCCTCGATGTGACGATCAAGAAGATTCCGCAAAAAGATCGTCACCTCGCCGTCGCCTCGGGCGACATCCAATGTGCCGCCACCACCGTTGAAACCTGGATCGTGTGGAATGCCAACGGCGTGGCAACGACGCAAATCTTCCAGCTCGACAAGAGCTTCGGCGCCGACGGCATGGTGGTGAAAAGCCATATCGGGAAAATTGCCGATCTCAAAGGCAAAACGGTGGCGGCGAGTGCTCCGGGCACTGCGCCCTACTTCACCCTCGCCTGGATGCTGAAGAAGAACGGCCTCACGGTGAAGGACGTTTCGGTGGTCAACCTCGAGCCCCAGGCCGCGGCCAACGCCATTCTGGCCGGCACCGCCAATCTCGATGCCGCCATGACTTACGAGCCCTATCTCTCCGCGGTGCGCGCCAAACCCGAAGCGGGAAAAATCATCGCGACCACGCTGGATTATCCGATGATCATGGATACTTTCGGCTGCACGCCCAAGTTCCTCGCCGAAAACCCCAAGGCGGCCAAGGCCCTGACCGAGAGCTATTTCGAAGCCGTGGACATGATCAAGAAGGAGCCGCAAAAGAGCTTCGGCATCATGGGTGCGGACGTGAAACAAACCGCCGAGCAGTTCGAAGCCAGCCAAAAATACCTGCGCTGGCAGGATCGCGACTCGAACCGGAAATTCTTCGCCGGTGAACACGGGCAGTTCAGCAAGGAAGCCGCGCAGATCTTGCTCGAAGCGGGCATCATCAAAACTGTCCCCGATCTCACCAAACTCGCCGACACGCGCTTCTTGCAGTGATGCGGCCGCTGACCGCGGTCAGCGCCCGGACGCGGTTTGCGCTCGGGCTGGCTTTTTTTGTGGCCTTTACGGCGCTATGGGCGCTGGTTACCCTGGGCGGCTTCGTCTCCAAGACGTTTCTGGCCGACCCGCTGACTATGCTCCGTTCGGGCTATGACTTATTGGCCCAGCAAGGGTTTCTGGTCGATATCGGCATGACCGTTTGGCGGGTTATGGGCGGGTTCCTGATTGCCGCCCTCGTCGCCTTGCCGATGGGTGTGGCCATGGGGGCGTACAAACCGATCGAGGCGCTGTTCGAACCTTTCGTGAGCTTTGCGCGCTACCTTCCGGCCTCGGCTTTCATTCCCTTGCTCATTTTGTGGGCCGGCATCGGCGAGGCGCAAAAATTGGCGGTCATTTTCATCGGCAGTTTTTTTCAGCTCGTGCTGATGATTGCGGTGATCGTCGGCAATACCCGGCGCGATTTGGTCGAAGCGGCCTATACGCTGGGCGCGAGCGATCGAGGCATCGTCGCGCGGGTGCTCTTGCCCAACGCCGCGCCCGACATTGCCGAAACGCTGCGCATGGTGCTGGGCTGGGCCTGGACTTATGTCATCGTGGCGGAACTGATCGGAGCGTCGAGCGGCATCGGCCACATGATCACCGATAGCCAGGCGCTGCTGGCCACCGATCAGATCATTTTCGGCATCATCGTCATCGGCCTCATCGGGCTCGTCACCGACCTGGCTTTCAAGGCCCTCAACCGATGCCTCTTTCCTTGGGCGCAACTGGCGCGATGAGTATCCTGAGCGTCCGCGGCGTGAGCAAAGTTTTTCCGGGCGGGGTGAGGGCGCTGGAAGCCACCGATCTCGCGGTCGACGAAAACGACTTCATCGCCATCCTGGGGCCTTCGGGCTGCGGCAAAAGCACCTTGTTGCGTCTGGTGGCTGGACTCGACGCGCCCAGCAGCGGTCAGATCGCACTCGAGGGCCGCGCGGTGACCGGGCCCGGCGCCGATCGGGGCATGGTGTTTCAAAGCTACACGCTTTTTCCCTGGCTCACCGTGCTCGAAAACGTGTGCTTCGGGCTGCGCGAAAAGGGCCTGCCCTTGACCCAATGCCAAGCCATCGCCGAGCCCTTCATCGCCCAGGTGGGCCTCAAGGGTTTCGAGTCGAGTTATCCCAAACAGCTTTCCGGCGGCATGCAGCAGCGCACTGCCCTGGCGCGGGCGCTCGCCAACGCACCGCGCATTCTGCTCATGGACGAACCCTTTGGCGCCCTGGACCATCAAACTCGCGAGTTGATGCAAGAACTGCTGCTGGGCATTTGGGAAGCCGAGCACACCACCGTACTTTTCGTCACCCACGACATCGATGAGGCCATTTTCATGGCCAACCGCGTCGTGGTGATGAGCGCGCGGCCGGGGCGCGTCAAATGCGAAGTGGCCGTGCCCCTGCCTCACCCCCGCCACTATTCGATCAAGACCTCCCCCGAGTTCGCCGCGCTGAAAGCGAGGCTGACCGAGGAGATTCGCGCCGAGGTCCTGGCGACGAGCCTGCCTAGCAACGCGTAGTCCGAGGATGGGCAGCAGAGCTGGCCCCCTGGCTCCATGCGGCGGATAACTTGGGGGCTGCTCCTCTTGTTCGCAGCTCCCTCGCGGCGGTGCGAGGGAGCTCGGCACCTTGCGGCTCAGCCTCCCGCTAAGGAACCACGACCCCGCCCACGTTGGCGGAAATCAACGCATGAGTCACGGTGGTCGTGATGCCGAAGTTGGTGGTGGTGGCGTGGGACTTCACCAAGCCGACGCGGTTATCCACCCAGCTCGTCACCTGGTTGGTGATGGTCAGACCATAGGCGCTGGTTTGGGTGATGCTGGTGAACTTGCAGGCATTGGCAAAAGTGCCCGCCGGTACGGTGACGGATTCGTGCCCGTTGTAGGTGTAAGCCAGCGTATTGTTGGCGATGCTGGCGCCGCTCAGCGCATCCACCGTGGCAAAGCTCGAGTTCGCCGTCTGCCCCGCCGTCATGCGCAAGGGGTAATGCAAGTAAGGCGCATATTTGATCGAAGAGGCCCGCGTGCTGCTGCCGGGGTTGTAGCTGTCGACCCCAAGCTCCAGCCTCTCCGTGCCGGTGAACTGCTGATAGAGGGTTTGCACGCTGTTGCCGGCATCATCCTTCCAGGTGCTTGGAATCGTCGCCTGTCCGTCGAAAGAAACGCTGGCGCCGACGCTTTCGGTAAGCGGGGAAGCCGGGGCCGCGCTGACGCCGGTGGCGCTCACTTGAAAGCGGCGCATATCGCCCTGGGTGTAGGCGGGCAGACAATCGCTCGCGTTGCTGGGCGGAGGCGGAGTATCGCCACCTCCGGCGGCGCAGAAGACGATGCCTTCGGCCGACCAGCCGGCGGCGATCATTTGGTTATAGATCGCCTGGTCGGTGGAGTAGCGGTGGTTGGAATCGTTCTGCTGCCAGCGCTGGTTGTAGTTGCGGGACACCGCCTGCGTGCCCGCGGGGCAGGAGCCACCGCTGGGAACCTGAATGTAGAACGCAAGACCTTCGTAGGTCCAGCCGGGGTCTTGCTTGACACCCTCGCACTCGCTCACGTGGGCGGTATAGAAATGGGAGTTGGGGCCTTTGCCCGGCGTGCCATAGAAGCGGCAGACCGGCACTGCCCCGGCGGATGCCTCCGCCGCGCTGGGGTACGCGGCAAAGGTCTTCCCGGTCCGCACCCAGCCGGGCCCGGCGCCGCCTTGATCGATCACCGCGGCTTCGGCCGCACTGGCGGTGATGAAGTAATGATTGAGCGTGGTATTGAAGAATTCGATGACTGGCGTGGTGGCTGCCATTGCCGGCGAAGCGAGAAGGCCGCAAGCGGTCAGGGCCAAAGTCAAAGATCTGCGTGGGGTTTTCATGTACGACTCCGTTTTTTGAAGAGGGACTCCGATGGCTAACGCAAGAAATGCGCAAAAACTGGCTCATCAGAGTCCGCCACCGGCGGAACGCGTCGGCGCCGTTTGCTAAAATCGCGGCATCATGGAATCGCGAGGGCCAAGCTGGCAGCTCATCAAGGAACGCGCTGCGGCGGCACTGGAACTCGATGCCCAAGCGCGTTCGGCGTATTTGGTAGCGCTTGCCGAAGAAGACGCCACGCTGGCAAAAGAAGTTGCCTCGCTTCTCGCGCATGCCGAGGAAGACTCCGAGTTTCTGGAAACTCCCCCGATAGCGAGCCTCTCCAGGCGCCGTTGGGTGGGGCAACGCTTGGGGTCTTATCGCGTCATGGGCGAAATCGCCACCGGAGGCATGGGCGAGGTTCTGCTCGCCGTGCGTGCCGACGACCAATACCACCAAGAAGTCG
Source organism: uncultured Alcaligenaceae bacterium (assembly GCA_964517465.1). Classification (GTDB taxonomy): domain Bacteria; phylum Pseudomonadota; class Gammaproteobacteria; order Burkholderiales; family Casimicrobiaceae; genus JACPUX01. The sequence continues at coordinate 68,211 of CAZFEK010000011.1, read as the reverse complement.
CAATCAAACTGCTGCGCCATGGCTGGGATCACGAGCCGGCACGGCAGCGCTTTCGCCGCGAGCGGCAAATCCTTGCCCGCCTGGAGCACCCCAATATCGCGCGGCTTTTGGACGGCGGCGAAACCGAAAGCGGCAGCCCGTATTTGGTCATGGAGTATGTCCGCGGCGTGCCGCTCGACCGCTATTGCCAAGATCGAAAGATGCCGCTGCGCCAGCGCATCGAGCTATTCGCCGTGGTCTGCGACGCCGTGCAGTTTGCGCACGGGCACCTTTTGGTGCACCGCGACCTGAAGCCGGCAAACATTTTAGTCACCGAGAACGGCATACCGAAGCTTTTGGACTTTGGCATCGCCAAATTGCTCGACGCCGACGACTCTGCGGGTGCGCCGACCCTGGAAGCCGGGCGCCTGCTCACACCGCAATACGCCAGCCCCGAACACCTGCGCGGCGAGATGATCACCACGGCCTCCGACATCTATTCCTTAGGGGTGGTGCTTTATCGGCTGCTCACCGGGGAACTGCCGTATAGCGCCAAAGCTGACACCGCGCAGAGTCTGCTGCAGGTGCTGACTGGGGAGGGCTTGCAAAAACCATCGACCCGCGCCAGTTTCAGCGGCCGCCCGGCGCTGGCCCGAGAATTGGCGGGCGACTTGGACCCCATCGTGTTGCAGGCCCTGCGTCCAGAGCCGGAGCATCGCTACGCCTCGGCCGAACGCCTGGCGGAGGACTTGCGCCGCTACCTCGCCGGCTTGCCGGTCCACGCGCGGCGAGGCAATTGGCGCTACCGAGCACAGAAATTCGTCGCCCGGCACCGGTACGCCGTTGCGGCCGGCGCTGTCGCGCTGGGGCTGGCTGTCGCTGGCGTCGCCGCCGTGCACTGGCAGGCAAGGGAAGCCGAGGCGGCGCGGGGGCTCGCGGAACATCGCTTCTCGCAGGTGCACGATTTGGCTCGCAAAGTCATTTTCGATTATCACGATGCCATCGCCGCCTTGCCGGGCTCCTTGGAGGCTCGTGCAAGACTCGCTGCGGATGCCGTCGCGTATCTCGACGCGCTGGCCGCAGACGCGCGCCACGACCATGTTCTGCAGAGGGATTTGGCTGCCGCCTACGAAAAGATCGCAGAAATCCAGTCGCGCCTCATCGCCGACGGCGGGTTGGCGGCTGAGCAGGCGCGCGCGAGCCATCAGAAGGCGATCGCTTTGCATGAGGGCATTGTCGCCGCTGCTGGATCGGGAGTCTCCGATCGTCTGCGTTTCGCCGACGCTCTGCGCCGAGCCGGCGATCATGAAGTGCTCCGTGGCGATCTGTTTTCTGCAGTCGCCCGTTATGAACAGGCACTGTCTTTGGCCGCCGCCATGGAAAACGAAGGCGCGGATGAACTGACGCTGACCCTGGTGCAAGCCCGCGCCCGGACGGGCCTGGGAATGGCCTACGGCTGCGGAGGTTTGCAGAGCCTGGGAGATTTGGCACGAGCCAAACAGCAGCACGAAATCGCCCGCAGGCAGATGGCAGCTTTGCATCGGCGCCTTCCCGATCACGAGGACTTGGCCATGCAACTTGCCGAATCACATCTGCAATCGGCTTCCCTGGAAATCTGCGGCGGCGATTTGCCGGAGGCGCGGGCGCGCTTCTCGGCCGCATTGGCACTGCGCGAACGCCTGCGGGCGGCGCGGCCGCAAGACCTGGCCCGGGCGGCGGCGGTGGCGATGGTGGAAATCGAACTGGGCACAGTCGCCGAGATGGAGGGCGAGCTGCCTTTGGCAGCCGAGCACATGCGCCGCGCACGCGCTTTGCATGAGCCTTTGCAGCAGGCCAACCGGCGCGACGCGCAAGCGGCGAGCGAACTCGGGCTCATCTATCTCAAGCTTGCGGGAGTGTTGGCCAAGCTTGGCGTAGGCGAAGAAGCGGCCCAAGTGGCCGAAAAGGCCATTGCGCTGCTCACACCCTTGGTGCAGGAAGCACCGGGGCGTTCCGAAGCGCGCTTTTGGCTGGCCGCGGCGCACAGCAAGCGCGGCGTGGTGCATGCCGAACGCCGGGAATGGGCGGCGGCCATAGCACGCTTCGAAGCTTGTATCGACATGCTGGAGAGCGCCCCGGGCGCACAAGGCGATTTGTGGGTGCGCACCAATGCCGCTATTGCGCGCATGCGTCTTGCGCGCGCCTTGCTCGCGTCCGGTCAGGCAAAATCGGTGATCCCCGTGCTCGAAGTCGGAATGCAGGCGCAAGCCGCGCAGCGCGCCGCCGATCCACAGAACGTCGCCGCGATCCTGGGCCTGGCCGAAGCCAGTGAACTGCTGGGCGATGCGCACCGAGCCTTGGCCCGCGGGGGCAGGGAAGGCGAGCGCCACGCGCAGTGGGCGGCGGCGGCCAGCGCTTATGGGCAAAGCCGTGATTTGTGGGACGAATTGGCGCGTCGTCAGTCCCTGCCGGGCCAGCATCAGGCAACCCCGAACCGGGTGGCCAAGTCCTGGTTCGAAGCGCAAAAGGCGATAGGTCAGGGCAGGTGAAACAAGGGATGGAATCCAATCGAGTCGCAGGAAATTCCGAAGCAACCCTTGCGGATATTCTTGCCACGCCCCAGAGCGATCATTCCGCAAGCTTGGCCAAGTTGTTGCCGCAGGTCTACGACGAGCTTCGGCGCCTGGCGCGCAGTTACCTCTATCGCGAACGGCCGGATCACACTTTGCAACCGACCGCCCTCGTGCATGAGGCGGTGTTGCGCCTGCTCGGTCAAGAGAAGGCGCAGTGGCGCAATCCTGCCCAGCTGATGGGCACGGCGGCGCAAATGATGCGCCGGGTGCTGGTGAATCATGCGGTGGCCAGAAAAGCCGCCAAGCGCGATGGCGGCGAGCGCACCGAGCTGCCCGAAGCTTTGGCGCAATCGGCGCCTTTCGGCGTGGGCGGTCCCGATGTCGACCTCGCCGCGCTGGATGCGGCGCTGGACGAATTGGAGGCCCTTGATCCGCGCCAGGCCAAAGTGGTGGAACTGCGCTACTTCGTCGGTCTCAGCATCGAAGAAACTGCGGCCGTGCTCGATTTATCTGCGGCAACGGTAAAGCGCGAATGGAGCGTCGCCCGGCTCTGGCTGAGGCGGCGCCTGGAGCACGAGAGCTAGCGCCGGCTGGCGAGGCGCAGGTCTTCGATGATCGTGCCCAGACGCCGCACTTCATCGTCGTGTTCGGCATCGATCCAAGGTTCGGCCAAGGCTGCGAGATACCATTCCCGCATGGCCGGCAAAGCGAGCAACTTCTGGGCATAAGCCAAGGCGCCTGGGCTCATGGGCAGACCGTAAGTTTGGATGCGAAAAGCCACGGGCGCAAAAAAGGCGTCGCCGGCGGTGAATTCTGCTCCGGCGAGATAAGGCCCGCCGAAGCGCTGGAGACCTTTGCACCAAAGCGCATCGATGCGATCGAGATCATTCTTGACGTTGAGGGGCAAGGGATCGATCCGAACCTTCAAGCCGCAATTCATGCCGCAGTGGCTGCGCAAGCCCTGGAAACCCGAGTGCATCTCCGCTGCGGCGCAGCGTGCATAAGCGCGCGCTTCGACATCTTGCGGCCACACGGCGCGAAAGCGCTCGGCAAGGTATTCGGTGATGGCCAGCGAATCCCAGACCACCAGCTCGCCATCATGGAGGCAGGGCACACGCCCGCTGGGCGAAAAACCGCGAAAACCCTCGGCGCCGCGGCTGCCGAAAGGCACCATCACTTCGTCAAAAGGGATGTCCAGTTTGCGCATCAATACCCAAGGACGCAAGGACCACGAGGAGTAGTTCTTATTGGCGATATACAGTTTCATGGTTTCTCCACGAAAGGTGAATTGCGGCCCTCAGGCCGAGGCACGCTGCAACGGCGCTTTCAGCGCGTCTTCGAGTGTCTCCATGGCTTCGACGAGATGGGCGCTCGATTCTAGACCCAACTTGCCTTTGCCAAGAACCCTTTTGATCTTGGCGATCAAACGCTTGGCGTTTTCGCGCTGCAGCGGCCGAACGTCCGCGGGCGCAGCGGCGGAAGGCCGGATGAGGCTCGCCGTAACGCGCCGCAGGTGCTCGCGCTGCAAATTGCGGCGCAAGGGCGAAATCTCCTTGGCGCCATCGAGTTCGCTCCAAACCGCTGCCTGCACCGTGGCGTACAGTTCGGCCAGCCGGAAAGCTTGCCGGGTGTTGGCGAGCTTCATCTCCGATTCGACGAGGCGTGCCGCGATCGCTTCGCTCAGGAGTTGGTCGAGCACCGTGCGCTGCAAGCCGAGCACTTGGTCGGCCAGGGAATACTCCGGGTTCGCCGAGGTTTCGGAACGCCGGCGCGTATCGCTGTAATCGAGGCGATTGAAGGTGAGGCGGCTCATGAACTCGGGCGTGAAGCGAAAGCTATCCACCGCCAGCACGCCCTCGGCGATGAGTCTGAGCGCCTCCCGCTGACGCTCGGCGGACACTGGCGTATAAGGCGCGCGGCCGGTGCCGGCGCGGTCGCGCAGGGCCACCACGCCGCCGATGTATTTGCTTGCCGGGGCCACGGCGCGCGACAGCGCGCGAAATCCCGCTTCGAGATTGCGCCGCAGCACTTCGTAGTTTTCGCCCGCGGCGAGTTGTCGTTGCTGCAAGCGCGCCCAAAGCTCGCGCGAGATTTGCAGGCGCCGCTGATAAAACGCCAAGGGGTCGGCGCCCAAGTCGAACACGTTCACGGTCGGGTCCATACCTTGCGGCGCTCCGCCGATGGCGCTGTCTTCATCGGTGCCATAGGCGAGCCAAGGCTCGGTGGAGCGGGCGGCGATGCGTGCGAGTTCCGTCTTCTCTTGCTCCGCGGCGATGGGTTTGTAGGCGTATTCCACCACCCAATAGTCATAGGGACCCAAAGTGGTCATCGCATATTCGGAGGGTTTTTCTCCTTGGAGCGGAATGTTGAAGGGGTTGTAATCCATGATCGAACCGGCGAGACCGTTCTTCTTCACGAACTCGGGGTCGGCAAGTTGCTCCCGGCTGTAAATCGTTGACGAGCGGAAATTGTGCCGAAACCCGAGAGTGTGGCCGACTTCATGCATGATCACTTCTTTGACGTAGTCGTTGACGAAGCGATCCGCCTCGGGGCTGTCGGGCGCGATGTCGCCGCGCGCTTCGAGCAGATCAAGGGCGAACTCGGTTTCTTCGGCGGCGTGCGCGGCAAACTCGCAGGCCTCGCTCGCCTGCGTGCGCGGCGCTTCTTCAACCACGAAGCGCCGGCTGCCGCGGGCGAAGACCTCGCTCATGCGGATGTCCGCGTCGAGGATTTCGCCGGTACGCGGGTCGGTGTTGCTGGGACCCACCGCCGGCCCCAGATCGGTGCCCAGATACCAGCGGATCGACGCGTGCCTTGCCGAAGCGGTGTGGAACTCCGCATCGGCGGGCTGTTGCTCCGCGCGCAAGGCATGCTTGAAACCGATCTTTTCGAAAGCCTTGTTCCACTCCAGCACGCCATCCTTCACCGCCTGGCGATATTTCTCGGGGATGTTGCGGTCCAGCCAAAAGACGATGGGTTCCATGGGCTCGGAAAGCGCGGCGCCGGGATCTTTCTTCTCCAAACGCCAGCGATTGACGTAATGCACACGCGCGCTAGGCTTCAAGTCGTTGGACCAATCCCAGAAGCTGCTGGTGAAGTGACCCAAGCGCTCATCGGCCAGACGCGGCGCCATGGGGTTTGCCGGCAAACGCGCGAAACTGTAGTGGTAGCCCAGGAACATGCTGCGCGCGTCAGGGAGGTTCAGTGGCCGAGTCGGCGTGGCGCCGGGCGCGGCCGAGGAGACGGCGGGAGGGGCGGGCAGTTTCGCGGTGCTGTAATGCGCCTTGACCTCGAAGTTGGTGTAGTCCTTGCTGCTGTGAACTCTCGTGATGGCGGAGTTCTTGGCGTCGATCGCATAGGGGATGCGAAAAGAGGTCTCCAATTCGGTCGCACTGCCGGGAATATCGGCCAGCAGCAAGCTGTTCGCTTCGAGCAGCAGCGACTTCTTCTCCGGATGCGGCAGGCTCGCCACCGCGGCGGAAGCGAGGAGGCTCTCCGAGAATCCTTCAGCCACCGCGTGCGCCGCCCCGGTCCGGGGCTGCGCGCGGAAACCGTGATTCTCGGCGATCAACTGAATTTGATTTCCGACCTTGCGCCAGTGCGCGATCATGCCGCGGCCCATGCGCCCGCCGTAAATGCCCTTCTCGCCGATGCCGTGGGTGTGGGAGTAGGAGAAATAAAAGGGCCGGTCGAATTGCTCGGGCGTGATTTCCAACCAGACTTTGTCGTCTTTCTGAAAGCTCGCGAAGTAGCCCTTCTTTTCCGTCGCGTCCTTGATGACGTCTTTGAAGGGCCTCGGAGCCGTTGCCGGTGCCGCCGCGCCAGCGGGCGGCGCGGCCCCGGCCGGCGCCGCAGCGGCGGGAGGCCCGTTTTGCGACAGGACGGGCGAGGCGCAGGCAAACCATAAGGCCAAGGCGAGCGGGCGCAAAATCAAAGAACGGGCAAAGAAAGGCATGGCTTCTCCTTCAGATCGAGTTGCGGACTCAGTCCTTGATCAAAACTTCTCCGCGCAGACTGTGCGGCAGCGCATGGGTGATGCGCAGCGCGACGATTTGGCCGATCAAGCGGGGGTGGCCGGCGAAATTGACGATGCGATTGTTGTCGCAGCGTCCGGAAAGCTCCTCCGCGTCTTTTTTGGCATGGCCCGTGACCAGCACTTTTTGCACGCTGCCCACCATGGCCTGGCTGTGTTCGGCGTAACACGCTTCCAACAGCGCCTGCAGCCGTTCGAAGCGCGCTTGTTTGATGGCCTGGGGCACCGGATTCTCCAGTTCTGCGGCGGGGGTGCCCGGACGCTGGCTGTAGAGGAAATTGAAGCTGCCATCGAAGCGTACTTCCTCGGCGAGCGCCAGGGTCTTTTCGAAGTCAGCGTCGGTTTCGCCCGGAAAGCCGACGATAAAATCCGAAGTGAGCGAAAGGTCGGGACGTGCTGCGCGCAGCCGGCGCACCAGCGACTTGTACTCCAGCACCGTATAGCCGCGCTTCATGGCCGCCAGGACGCGGTCGGAACCCGACTGTACCGGCAAATGCAGTTGCGAGGCGAGCTTGGGGATACCGGCAAAGGCCTCGATCAAGCGCGGCGTCATCTCGCGCGGGTGCGAGGTGGTGAAACGAAGGCGCTCGATGCCCGGCACCGCCGCGACATGCTCCAGGAGCAAGGCGAGATCGGCGGTTTCTTCGTCCGGCAAAACGCCGCGATAGGCGTTGACGTTCTGTCCCAATAAGGTGATTTCGCGCACACCGCGGCTCGACAAAGCGGTGATTTCCGCCAGAACTTGCGCGAAAGGACGCGAAATTTCGTCACCGCGGGTGTAGGGCACGACGCAGAAAGTGCAGTACTTACTGCAACCCTCCATGATCGACACGAAGGCCGTGGCTCCCTCGACGCGGGCGGGCGGAAGATGGTCGAACTTCTCGATTTCGGGAAAAGAAATGTCCACCTGCGGCTTGCCGCTGGCGCGGCGCCGGGCGATCAGCTCGGGCAGGCGATGCAGGGTCTGCGGGCCGAACACCAGGTCGACATACGGCGCGCGCTTGATGATGGCCGCACCTTCCTGGCTGGCGACGCAGCCGCCCACGCCGATCAGCACCTCGGGGCGGGCCTCTTTCACCATCCGGGCGCGGCCAAGGTCGTGAAAGACCTTCTCCTGGGCCTTTTCGCGCACCGAGCAGGTGTTGAAGACGATGAGGTCGGCCTGTTCGGGGTCTTCGGTGAGCTCCATGCCCTCGGCCGCGGCGAGCACGTCGGCGATTTTGGCCGAATCGTATTCATTCATTTGGCAGCCGAAGGTGCGAAGGAAGAGCTTTTGCGCCACGACAAAAACTTGAAATGGGAAGCGGGGCATTATAGGCGTCTGGATTGCCGATCGGGAGGCAAATTACCGCCGCAGTCAGGCATTTCTGAGGCAAAATGCCGTCCGCCCCAAAAAGGTGGAGTGCATCACCGGGGTTTGAGGTATTATTGACCGAGGTCAAGAAAATGCTCGGTCCAAAGGTTCGAAGCGAACCGTTCTTTTTTGCTGCGTGTGGTCTTTCGTGGGGGTGGGTTGTGGGGGAATCTCTTCGTCAGAAATGGGCGGCCGCTCGCCGCCAGGGCATCTGTACCGCGCTGTTGATTACATTTCTGACGCTGTTTGCGCCTTTCGCGGCCGACGCGGCCGAGTTGCGGGTGCTGCTCGACACCGATCGAAATAGCAGCACCGGCTGTTCGGTCGCCACCGCCAATGGCGCCTTTGCCGGCGTCGAACAAGTCCTCAACACCACCGTCAACACCGCGGCCTATCCCCCCACGGTCGGCGCGGTCACCCGCCAATCCTGCGTCGCTGGCGTACTGGAAGCTCCAGTGCCGGTACATCCCGGCGGCTGGGCGGTGGGCCTTGGCCTGGGCACGGGCGGCTACGACGTGGTCGAAACCTTCCTCCCCGTGGCTTCACCCTACGGCCGCTGGCGGCTGGGTTTCGCCTATCAGGATGGGGCCATAGGCGGCGACGCGCTCACTGCGATGCCCGACGCCTCGCCCATCATCTTCGATCTGGGCGATCCGATTTCCGTGCCCACGCTGTCACGCCTGGGCTTGGCGCTGTTGTCCCTACTCCTCGCCGGCTTTGCCTTGCACTGGCTGCGGCGGCATCGCGCCTCGGCGATGGCGATGGTGGTGGTTACCGCGATCGCGCTTTCGGCGGCGAGCTGGGCGGCGATTTTCCTCGATGGCTTGATTACCGATTGGGCGGGTACCGCGACGCTCGCCACCGACCCCATCGGTGACGCGCCGCCCGGAGCGGACATCGCCGCGGCTTTCGCCAAGGTCGAAGTGCTCGAACAGCGGGTCTATTTCCGCGCCGATCTCAAAACCGCGAGCGCTCCGATTCCCGTTGCCGACAGCTATGCCGTGCTCGCGGGCGGCACCCTCAATCAAGCCGCGAGCCCGGGCGGGCTGCTCGCCAACGATTTCACCGGGGCGCCTCCGGGAACGATTGCATCCTTTGGCGGCGGCACCCTGGGCGGTGCGGTGACCAGCAACGCGGCGGGCACCAGCGTCAGCCTCGGTGGTGGCGGTTCGCTCACCGTTAATGCGGATGGCAGCTTGTCCTTCACGCCGCCAGCGGGTTTCAGCGGCCCCTTCAATTTCAGCTACCGAGTCACCAACAGCACCGGCTCGGCGGACGCACTGGTCACCATCAACGTCAACCAGGCGCCGGCCTTCACCAGCGCGGCGGCGACAACCTTTACGGTGGGGACGCCCAGTTCCTTCAGCCCGACCGCCAGTGGCTACCCCGCGCCTAGCCTCACCCATACGGGTGGCGCGCTGCCTTCGGGTTTGAGCTTTACCGCCAATACCGGACCGCTCTCAGGCACGCCCGCCGCGGGCACGGTGGGCACCCACAACCTGCAATTCACCGCCAGCAACGGCATCGGTGCGCCGGCGCTGCAAGCCTTCGTGCTCACCATTCAGCGCGCCTCCACCACGAGTACCGTGGTTTCCGGTACCAACCCCGCGGTGCTGGGGCAAAGCGTGACCTTTACCGCGACGGTGACCTCACCCGCAACCGGGGCAGGCACGCCCACCGGCAATGTCAGCTTCTTCGACGGCGCCACGCCCCTGGGTACCGTGGCTCTGAACGGAAGCGGCCAGGCGACGCTCAGCACCTCCGCCCTGACTCTGGGCGCCCACACCATCACGGTGCAGTACGCCGGGGACGCCAACTTCCTCGCCAGCACCAGCCTGGGCCTCACGCAGAACATCAGCCAGGCGGCGACCAGCACGACCGTGGCGAGCGGCCTCAATCCCTCGGTCTTTGGGCAGTCGGTCACCTTCACCGCCACGGTGGTCGTCACCGCGCCGGGCACCGGCACGCCCACCGGCACGGTCACCTTCCGCGATGGCGTCACCGTCATGGGCACCGGAACGCTCAACGGGAGCGGGCAGGCGACTTTCAGCACGTCTTCCCTGAACGCCGGGGCGCATGGCATCAATGCCCAATACGCCGGAGACGCCAATTACCAGGCCAGCACCAGCGCCAACCTCACGCAAAACGTCAACGCCGCCAGCACCACCACGGGCTTGACCAGCAGCATCAATCCTAGCGTTTTCGGCCAAGCCACGGTCCTCACCGCCACCGTTGCCGCGGTCGCACCGGGCGCGGGCACCCCGACGGGGAGTGTGGCGTTTTACGATGGCGCGACACTTTTGGGTAGCGGCACGCTCAACGGGAGCGGCGTCGCGACGCTCACCACCAGCGCCATCGCCGCAGGCAGCCGCAGCCTCTCGGCGCAATACGCGGGTGACGGTAATTTCCTGGCAAGCACCAGCAGTACGCTCACGCAAACCGTCAACGCAGCCAATACGACCACCGGTTTGGCGTCGAGTCTCAATCCTTCGCTGGTGGGCAATTCGGTGACGTTCACCGCCACCGTGGCCGCCGTCGCGCCGGGCGCCGGCACACCCGCCGGGACCGTAAATTTCTTCGACGGCGTCACGCCCTTGGGCAGCGCCAGCCTCAACGGGAGCGGGCAGGCGGCCTTGGCCACGTCGGGGCTGAGCGCGGGCGGCCACAGCATCAGCGCCACCTACGCCGGCAGCGTCAGCCACAACGGCAGCAGCAGCGCGTCGCTGGCCCAGGTGGTCAACCAGCCACCCACGGCGGTGGCCGACAGCTACAACACGATTCACGATACCTTGCTCAACGTGTCCGCCGGAACCGGCCTTCTGAGCAATGACGGTTTGGGCGTGCCCGCGGTCAGCGCGCTCGCCAGCGCCACCGGTAATGGCGCGCCCTGCAGTGCCTTCCCCTGCACCTTGACCAGCACCGCCAATCTTTTACCCAACAATCTGGTGGTCAATGCCGATGGCAGCTTCAGCTACACGCCGCCCCCCAGCTTCGCCGGCAGCGACGGCTTCAGCTATGGCATCAGCAATGCCGGGGGCAGCAGCTCGACCACGGTGACGCTCAACGTGAGCAACGCCTTGCCGGTGGTCGACCTCAACGGCGGTGCGTCGGGAATCGATTTCGGCCCGGCGAGCTTCACCGAAGGCGGTGGCGCGGTCGTCATCGTCGACAGCGCCAACCTCACGGTGAGTGACGCCGACAGCACGATGCTGGCGAGCGCCACGGCCACCATCACCAACTTGCTCGATGGTTCGTCGGAGAGTCTGGCGGCGACACCCAGCGGCGCCATCCTTGCCGGCGACATCGTCTACACCGCCGGCACGGGTACGCTCACCATCACCCGATTGACGACGCTCGCCGATTATCAGGCGGTCTTGCGCACGCTGGTCTACAGCAATGGCTCGGCAAATCCGAGCACGACGCAGCGCGACATCAGCGTCGCGGTCAACGACCAGATCGGCAGCAATTCGCCCCTGGCGCACGCGCTGGTGGACCTCGCCGCGGTCAACACCGCGCCCGTGGTCACCGCGCCGGCCAGCAGAACCACGTCACCGAACATTGCCATCACTTTCCCGGGCACCATCAGCGTGGCCGATGCCGATGCGGGCGGCGCCAATGTGCAAGTGACGCTCACCGCCACCAACGGCACCGCGACGCTGTCTGGAACCGCGGGATTGACCGTGGTTGGCAACGGCACGGCAAGCGTCACCTCGACCGGCCCGCTCAGCGCCCAGAACACCGCGCTCAACGGCCTGTCCTTTGCGCCGAGCACCGGTTTCAGCGGTAGCGCCAGCTTGCAAGTGGCGATCGACGATTTGGGCAATACCGGTAGCGGCGGTGCATTGACCGATAGCGAAACGGTCAGCATCGCGGTCAACACGCCAGCGACGGTGTCGAGCACCACGCCCGTCAATGGGGCCACTCCGGTGGCGCAGAACGCGACCATAGGCATCACCTTCTCCGAGTCCGTCAATGCGAGCCTCAGTTCCTTCACGCTGGAGTGCCCGAGCGGCTCGTCGCAAAGCTTTACGCTTTCGGCATCTCCGGCGACCACCTTCACCCTGACGCCGAGCAGCAACCTGCCCGAGGGTTCATGCACGGTGACCGTGGTCGCGGTCAACGTCACCGATGTCGATGTCGGCCAGCCCATGGCTTCCAATTACAGCTTCTCCTTCACCGTCGATGTGCCGCCGACCGTGTCGGGCACCGTGCCGATCAATGGCGCGATCGACGTGCTGGCGACGAGCACCGCCACGCTCAATTTCAGCAAAGCGGTCACGGTGAGCGGCGGCTCTTTCAGCTTCTCGTGCAGCGTCAGCGGCGCGCAGTCCTTCAGTGTGGCGGGCAGCGGCGGCACCAGCATCGTGCTGACGCCGGCGTCGAGTTTGCGCGCCGGAGAAACCTGCACCGTCACCGCGCTCGCCGCGGGGGTGGTGAGCGCCCTGGGCACGCCGATGGCGGCGAACTACCCCTTCGCCTTCACCATCGACACGCCGCCCACGGTCAATTCGACCACTCCGGCCAATGCCGCGACCAATGTGGCTCTGGCGAGCACGGTGGTGTTCAATTTCAGCAAAGCCGTCAACTTGACCGGCACGGCGTTCAGCCTCTCGTGCAGCGCCAGCGGCAGCCGCAGCTTCACGCAAAGCGGCAGCGGCACCGCGACGATCACGCTGACCCCAAGCGCCGCCCTGCCGCCGGGCGAGACCTGCACCGCGACCGCTTTGGCAACGCAGATCGCCAGCCTCGCCGGCACCAACATGACCGCCAACCATGCGGTGAGCTTCGACACCACCATCGTGCTTACCAACGACACCTATCCGGAAACCGTGCTGGGCAACGTATCGGTGGATTCCGCCAATGTTTCGGGTGGTCCGTTCACCGTGCTCGCCAACGACACGATCTGCGCCAGCCCGACCCTGAGCTTGCCGGGAGCAGGTGCCACGACCCAAGGCGGCAATGTCAGCATGACCTTGTCCGGCGTCAACGCCGGCCGCTTCACCTTCAACCCGCCCCCGGGTTACACCGGCAACGACACTTTCGACTACACCGTCACCTGCGGCACGGCCAGCGCCACGGCCACCGTGACCCTGCCCATTTCGAGCATGATCTGGTTCATCGACAACAGCGCGGCGAGCTGCACCACGCTGGCCGGTGGCTGCGGGCGGCTTTCCAGCCCGTTCTCGACGCTGGCCGCCTTCGCGGCGCTCAACAACGGCGTGGGCAACAATCCGGCGGCGGGCGACAACATCTTCGTCTATGAAAGCGGCACCGATTACACCGGCCCGATGACGCTCTTGAGCAATCAGAAACTCATTGGCCAGGACGCCACCACCACCCTCGCCGGCATTGCCGGTGTTTCACCGCCGGCAAGCGCGGCGGCGCTGCCGGTGTTGAACAGCGCCAACGCCACCAAGGTGAACCTCAGCAGCGCCGGCACGACCTTGACGCTCAACGGCGCCGGTACGGCCAACACCCTGCGCGGTTTCACGCTGGGCAATGCCGGCAGCGATGCCTTGAGCGGCACCGGCTTTGGCACGCTCACCTTGTCGGAAGTCAGCCTCAACACCAACGTGCGGGCGCTCAGCCTCGCCACCGGCACGCTGGCGGCAACGGTCGATTCGCTCATTTCCACCGGCGGCAGCAACAACCTCAACCTCAGTTCGATCAATGGCAGCCTGGTCATCACCACGGGCGCGATGAGCGGCGCCAGCGGCAATGCCTTCAACATCTCCGGCGGCACGGCCAGCGTCAGCTATGCCGGCACGATTGCCAGCGGATCGGCGCGATCGGTCTCGGTTGCCAGCAAGACCGGCGGAACGGTGACGCTTTCGGGCGCCATCAGCGACACCGATACCGGCATCTCGCTCACCAGCAACACCGGCAGCACCATCAACATCAGCGGCCAGATCACGGCCAGCACCGGCGCCAACGCCGCCTTCACCGCCACCGGCGGCGGCACGGTCACGGCGACCAACAGCGCCAACACGCTCACCACCACCACGGCCACGGCGCTCAATGTGGCCAACACCACCATAGGCGCGGGCGGTTTGGTGTTCCAGAGCATCAACTCCAACGGCGGTTCGTCGACCGGCATCATCCTGGACAATACCGGCTCCAGCGGCGGGTTGACCGTCAATGGCGACGGCAGCAACACCAGCTTGGGCGGCAATGGCAGCGGCGGCACCATCGCCAACAAGAGCGGTGCGGACGGCAGCACCAGCACCGGTATCGGCATCTACCTCAACAACACGCGTAACGTCGTTCTGCGGCGCATGAATCTCAGTGGCGCGTTGAACAACTTCGGCATCAAGGGTCTTACGGTCACCAACTTTACCCTAGAGTACTCGACCGTTACGGGCACGCTCGGCAATGCGGCCTCGCTCGCAATTCCCGAGAATTACGGCGAGGGCGGTGTCTATTTCGGCAACGAGACGACCACCGGCCTTCTGGGTACCGGCACCTTCACGAAAAACTCGATTAGCGGCGGCCGGGCGCGCAACCTCTCGATCGTCAACACCAGCGGCACGGCGACCCTCACGATCAAGGGCAACACTTTCGGACTCAACCAGCTTTTTGGCGATGCTAACCAGAGCTTGGCGATCGAAGCGCGCAACAGCGGTACGGTGATCAACAGCGTGGTGGGTGGCGTCGCGCCTGGCGAAGCCAATACCTTCACGGGTTCGCCCGGAGATCTGGCCAACTTCACCGGCCAGATCGGCACCACCATGGATGTCGATTTCCTGAATAACACCTTGACCAACAGCCATCCGAACAATGTGATTGGCGGCGGGGGACTGTGGCTGGCAACCGAGGGCAGCATGACTTTCACGGTCGATGGCAATACGATGAGCGATGCAGATGGCGATGGCATCAGCTTGCACAAGGCGCAGGCGGGCACCCTTCTTTCCGGCGCCATCAACAACAACCAGATCGGAAGTGGAGTTGCTGGCTCGGGCTCGGCGACGGGCAACGGCATCTTCGGTTCTTTCGCCGGAACGGGTACCATTACCTTGGCGCTGACCAATAACCTCGTGCGCAATTATGAGGGCAATGCCGGAATGTGGTTTGATAACACTGGAGGGAGTTACACCGCCAACTTCACCATCACCGGCAACACCGTCAACCAGCCCGGCGCAACGGCCTTCGCTGGCCTGGCCCTGTCTTCGGGTGCCGTGGGCAGTGGGGACAGCATTCAAGTCTGTGCGGGGATTACAGGAAACGATTTCAGCGCGGGTGATCCGTTCAATTTCGCCGACGTCAGTATCGTCCGCGGTGGACTTTCCAGCATGCGCCTGCCGGGTTATGTGGGAACCGTCATTGGTGACGTAGCCGGCTTTATCCAGACCAACAACCCTGTACCGGGAACGGTGGTCGATGTTCTGAGTGAATCCAATATCAACCTCACTGGCGGCGCCGCTTGCCCATTGCCCTAAGCCAAAACGGAGCACTCCCATGGCAGAACCTTTCCTTTCCGAAATCCGGCTGATGAGTTTCAGTTTTCCGCCCAAAGGGTGGGCGATGTGCGACGGCCAGCTCTTGCCCATCAATCAAAACCAGGGCCTGTTTTCCTTGCTGGGCACGACCTACGGCGGCGATGGGCGGGTGAATTTCGCGCTGCCCGATTTGCGCGGCCGCGTGCCGATACACGCCGGCAGTGGGCACGCCTTGGGCGAAAGGGGGGGGGAACAGGCGCACACGCTCAGTATTGCGGAATTGCCTACCCACACGCATGCCGTGACGGCAGCGAGTAACCCCGCCAGCACCAACGTCCCGAGCAACACCACTTATCTGGGCACGCAGGCCAATGTCTACGCGCCCGCCAACAACCTGAGCGCGATGGTTGCCAGCGCGGTGAGCAATGTCGGCGGCAGCCAGGCGCATCTCAACATGCAGCCCTTCTTGACGCTAAATTTCTGTATCGCCCTGCAGGGTATCTTCCCGTCCCCGAATTAGGAGCAGGTCATGGCACAACCTTATGTTGGAGAGATACGCCTTTTCGGGGGAAATTTCGCCCCGGCGGGTTGGATGTTTTGCGATGGAGCGCTCCTGCCGATCAGCGAAAACGAGACCCTATTTCAATTGATCGGCACGACCTACGGCGGCGACGGGCAAAGCACCTTCGCATTGCCCGACCTGCGCGGCCGGGTGCCCATTCATCAGGGCTCGGGTTTCATCCTCGCCGAGACCGGAGGCGTCGAAGAAGTGACGCTTACGGTCAACCAAATCCCGGCCCACAGTCATCCGATGCTGGCCTCGCTCGATATTCCGACCTTGGCCACCCCCGCGAACAATGTCACCGGCCAGGCGGCGCGTAAGATTTATCGCAGCGGCACACCGGGCATCGCGCTGAATGCGAACGCCGTCGGCGCCGTGGGCGGAAGCCAGCCGCATACCAATTTTCAGCCCTATGTCTGTGTAAGCTTCATCATTTCTTTGTTCGGGATTTTCCCGAGCCCGACCTGACGCCGGAAACCTCGGAGCTAAACATGGCCGATCCTTTTGTCGCTGAGATTCGCATTTTCCCCTTCAATTTCGCGCCCAACGGCTGGGCGTTCTGTGACGGGCAACTGCTGCCCCTGTCGCAAAACACCGCGCTCTTCTCGCTGCTGGGTACGACTTATGGAGGCAACGGCAAGTCGAACTTCGCCTTGCCCAATTTGCAGGGCAGCGCGCCCATGTTTTGGGGGCAGGGGCCGGGCTTGAGTTTGCACGACCTGGGCGAAACGGGAGGAAGCGAGACGGTGAGCTTGCTCGAATCGGAAATCCCCGCGCACAGCCACACCGTCTACGCGCAGAGCAATCCGCTGGGGTCGAGTTCGGTGCCTTCGGACAAATCCTTCACCCGGCCGGCCAGCGGCAACCTCTATTTTTCCGGAGCGGCAAGCACGGTGCAAATGGACCCGAATACACTTGCACCCGCCGGCGGCGACCAGCCGCACAACAACATGCAGCCCTACCTCACGCTGAGCTTCTGCATCGCGTTACAGGGCGTGTTTCCACCACGGACTTAAGGAAGTCGTCATGGATCGCCGCAAGTTCTTTTCCGGAGTGGGTACCCTCGCCGCGGCGGGGGCGGCAGCGAAGTTCCTGGTGCCAGAAGAAAACTCACTCACGAAGCAGCAGGCGGCCGCTCCCGCGGCCCTGCACGTCCAGCACGCCAAGGCCGCCCTGGCACCGGCATTCGGGCGTCTGCCAGGGAGCGGGCACTGGGTGCTCGAAGGCTTCGACCCGCCGGTCTATGAGCTCGCCTATAAGCTGGGCGTGAGCGCATACGATCGCGCCGAAATGGTGGTGCTGGGCTATCAAGCGGGCGCCCAGCCTTCGTTTCAAAGTCTCAATCTCACCGTTACCTATCGCCTGGCGGAAGCGCCGAACTATGCCCCGTTTTATGCGTTTCGCCTTGGGTTGGGAAGCGACGGGCAGGTGCAAAGCAGTCTGCCCACTCGATTCGACATCAGCGTTCCCGACGGCGGCTTGCTGGGGTGGAGCTATCGATTCGATGCTGCACGTTTTGGCAGCGAGGCTTGGGGCTCCGCCGCCTATCCCTTGGGCGGATTTGGCATTGGCCCCGGCATCCATGTGATTGCCGGGCTTTCGGCCGAAACCGGCTTGCCTCCAGATTTGTCGCAGTTCACTTGGACGGAAACGCCCGGCGTGCTCAAACGCATTGACGGCGGGCCGGTCGATTTCGACTACCTCTGTCTGCTGCTCCAGCCGGCGCGTGGCTGAATCGCCGACAGAAGGGCTGATCGAATTCACCGCGAGTCATCCAGAAAGGCTCCCTGAAGGGCTCGCCCTGCGCGAAGAGCGGGCGGAAGATATTGAATTCCTGGCTGCTCTCTACGCCTCGGCCCGCGCCGAGGAAATGAGGTCAGCACCCTGGTCAGAGGCCGACAAGGCCCGCTTTTTGCGCCAACAGTTTGAACTGCAAGGTCGGCACTACCACCAGTTTTACCCGAACGCCCAGTGGCTAGTGATTGAGCGAGAAGGCCACGCCCTGGGGCGGCTCTATCTTTCGCTGGGCGCCGACGAACTGCGGCTCATGGATATCGCGCTGATCGCCGAAGAGCGCGGGCGTGGTTTAGGTACCGCGTTGATGCGGCTCGTGCTGGCCTATGCCAAAAAGCACCAAGTGCCAGTTGGATTACACGTCGAAACTTTTAACCCCGCGTTGCGGCTCTACGACCGCCTGGGGTTTCGCCTCGGTGAGACGCGCGGCATTTACCTCTTTCTGAAACGGCCGGCTAGTTGAAAGTAATTTCGTAGCGCATCCCGACGCTGTCCGGGCCTATGGGAACGAGAAACAATTCGAGTTCCCCAAGTTCCGGATGAGCGAGCCGGACCATTCCTTGTCCAATCGCGGCGGCGCCAAGCGGCGCGCGCAAGACCAGCGCAAACGGCGCCTGCGGCCGCAAAGCGTGGGCGGCGAGGCGTCTCGCTTCGCAAAGCTCCAAGCTCACGGAACCGTCTCGGGTGGTCACCGTGATCGGGTGGCCCCGCAGAGCCTCGAAGTCTTCGACGCGCAAGTGATCGAGTTGCATGGCCCTTCCTTTGCATTGCCTGGCGCGAGCTTAGCACAGGCGGAGTATGGGACGTTCGTTCCGTTCGGCCCTTCGCAGTCAGGGCTTACTCGTTCGGCGCGCCGCGAATTCCTGCGCTCGAACCGAATCGGGTACAATGTTCGGCATTTCAAGAACAAGCCCTGCCATGGCCCTTACCCCAGCCTCCGCCGCCCTCAAAGCCCAAATTCTCGCTGAGGCGCTGCCCTACATTCAGCGCTTCCATGATCGCACCATCGTCATCAAGTATGGCGGCAACGCCATGACCGAGCCGCAGCTCAAAGCCGGGTTCGCGCGCGACGTGGTGATGCTGAAGCTGGTGGGCATGAACCCGGTGGTGGTGCATGGCGGCGGGCCTCAGATCGGCGGCCTGCTGGAGAAGATGGGCATCAAGAGCGAATTCCGCCAAGGCATGCGCGTGACCGACGAGCCGACCATGAACGTCGTCGAGATGGTGCTGGGCGAGCTCAACCAGGAAATCGTCGGTTTGATCAACAGTCATGGCGGCAAGGCCGTGGGCCTCACCGGACAGGATGGCGCTTTCATGCGTGCCAGAAAGCTCTTGCTCAAGGACGAGCAGACCGGAGCCGACATCGACATCGGGCTGGTGGGGGAGATCGATCAGATCGACCCCGAGCTCATCAGTTTGCTCGATTCGCGGGATTTTATTCCGGTGATTGCGCCCATCGGCGTCGGTTCGGGGGGGGAGGCATACAACATCAATGCCGATCTCGTCGCTGGCAAGCTCGCCGAGCGCCTGAACGCCGAGAAACTGGTCTTGATGACCAATATCCAGGGGGTACTCGACAAAGACGGGAACCTCATCACCGGGCTTACCGCCACCCAGATCGAAAACTTGTTTGCCGACGGGACGATACATGGGGGCATGTTGCCCAAGATCAGCTCAGCGCTCGATGCGGTAAAAAACGGCGTGAGCTCGTCGCACATCATCGACGGGCGCGTGGAACATGCGTTGCTTTTGGAAATTCTCACCAATGAAGGCGTGGGGACATTGATTCGCGCCGGCTAAATTTGCCGTGCGCCGGGGGACGAGGCGGGAGGAGTAGCAATGGCAGGAAAACCGGGGGAGAGGCGGCTGCAAATCCTGCAGACGCTGGCGGCGATGTTGGAGAATCCGCGCGGAGAGCGCATCACTACGGCCGCGCTGGCGGCCAAGCTGGAAGTGTCGGAGGCGGCGCTTTATCGCCATTTCGCGAGCAAGGCACAGATGTTCGAAGGCCTGATCGAATTCATCGAAAGCACAGTCTTCACGCTGATCAACAAAATCGTCGGCGACACCCCGGACGGCATGGCCCAGGTAGAGCAGATCATGGCCGTCGCGCTAGGTTTTGCCGAGAAAAACCCGGGCATGACGCGCGTGCTTACGGGCGACGCTTTGGTGAACGAAGACGAGCGCTTGCAGGCGCGCATCAATCAGTTCCACGACCGTCTCGAAGCCACGTTGCGCCAGTGTTTGCGGCTCGCCTACGCCGATCGCGAAGGCGCGCCGGATGCCGCCGCGCAGGCTAACTTGCTCTTGTGTTACGTCATCGGCCGTTGGCAGCTTTTTGCCAAAAGCGGCTTTCGCCGGCCCCCCGCGGAACAATGGGATTTGCAACGTCCTTTGCTGCTCTAGCACGCGCGGTCCAAAAACCTTTTCAGGGCGCCGGCCCGCTGGGTGCTCCACACACCGGGCAGGCCGGATCGCTGGCCAGACGGACTTCGCGAAACGACATGTTGCGCCCGTCGATCAGCAAGAGGCGGCCAAGCAAACCGGCGTCCATGCCGATGATCAGTTTCAGCGCTTCGCTTGCCTGGATGCTGCCCACCAAGCCCACCAGGGGCGCGAACACACCCATCGTGGCGCATCGTGTTTCTTCGAGATCCTGGCCTTCGCCGAACAAGCACTGATAACAAGGCGAGTCGGCTCGGCGGGGATCGAATACGGCCACCTGGCCATCGAAACGGATGGCCGCACCCGACACAAGCGGCCGGCGAAATGCCACTGAGGCGCGATTGACGGCGTGACGCGTGGCAAAATTGTCCGAGCAATCGAGCACCAGGTCATGTTCGCAGACGAGCGCATCGAGCTCGGCTCCCTCCGCGCGACGCGCAAGAGCCCGAACCTCCACTTCCGGGTTCACCTGCGCCAAGCGCCGCTGCCCGGAAACCACCTTTTCGATGCCGATGCTAGTGCTGTCGTGCAGGATCTGGCGTTGCAAGTTGGTCAGGTCGACCCGGTCGCCGTCGCAGAGCGTGATCTGGCCGAGGCCGGCCGCGGCCAGATAAAGCGCAACCGGGGAGCCCAGCCCCCCGGCGCCGACGATCAGCGCTTTGGCAGCGCGTATTTTCTCCTGGCCATCGATGCCGACTTCATCGAGCAGAATATGCCGGCTGTAGCGCAGCAGCTCTTGGTCGTTCATGGGCTGCGGCAAACCTAAGGTGAGGGTCGCGACATCGATTCCCGAAACTTCCCGGGGCCGGAGCGCGGACGGCGGTGAGGGGGGAGGTGCGCCACTTCCATAATTCCGGGGTGGTGCCAGCCCACGCCCATTAGCGGTACTCGCGCCATTCCTCTGGGGTTTCGTCGCGATCGCCGTGGGCATGGTGCTCCCACACTTTGACGAAGACTTTGCGCGACTTGATCAGCCGGGCCGGGGTGCGCAGATTTTCGCTTTGCACTTCTTCGCAGTAATGCGCCAAGGCGCGCACCGTCTTGTGGAAAAGACCCTGATCCAGAACGAAGCCTAAGCTGGCGAGCGCTGCTTCGAGCCCGGCCAGGCTGTAGTTCTCCAGGCTATAGCGCACCCAAATCTGCTGCGGCCCTGGAGAAAGCCCAGCTTCGAGATTGGGCAAACCTTCCAGGAGGCGCAAGGCTTTTTTTGCCTGCTCGGAAGGTTCGGCGGCAAAAGCAATGCTGCGGGTTTTGATCAGGTCGGCGTGAGACATCGGCCCTTTCCCCGCGCCGGTTACTTCGCCGCCGAGAGCTGCTTGGCCTGGGCGATGACCGGCTGGCCCTTGAGATGATTGAGGGCCTGCTGCAAGGTGAAGTCCTCTTTCGATCCGAACTCGAAGCGCGGCGCGCGCGGCGCGCGCTCCTCGCTGGCCGCTTCCGCTTTGCGCTTGTTTTCCAATGCTTCGCGGGCTTTCTTGGCCTCTTCCGGATCTTTGGATTTGGAGTCTTCCAAGTGGTGCGTCAAATCGGCTTCGCGCACGCGGCTGGCGGGTTCGCGGCCGTCGTCGATGATTTGGTCCGGCTCTATGCCTTTGGCCTGGATGGAGCGCCCTTTGGGCGTGTAATAACGCGCGGTGGTGAGCTTGATCCCGGTGCTGTTGCCCAGCGGGACGATCGTCTGCACTGAACCTTTGCCGAAAGTTTGGGTTCCCATCACATATGCGCGTTTGTGATCCTGCAGCGCACCGGCGACGATTTCGGCCGCCGAGGCCGAACCGCCGTCGACGAGCACCACCATGGGCAAAGGTGAAAGCGAATCCGGGACGTTTTTCACGTAGTCCTCGCGGCCGCGGGCATAATGCTCGCGGCTGGCGGTGAGGCGCATCTTCGATTCGGGAGTGCGGCCATCGGTATAAACGATCAGGGAGTCTTTGGGCAGGAACGCAGCCGAGACGCCGACCGCCGCGTTGAGGAGTCCGCCGGGGTCGCCGCGCAGATCGAGCACCAGTCCTTTCAAATCCGGCTCCTTGGCGATCACCTGTAATGCCTTGACGACTTCTTCGCCGGTGCGCTCTTGGAACTGCCGCACGCGCAGGAAGGCGTAACCCGGCTCGACCATCTTGTGCACCACGCTCTTGGGTTTGATCTGCTCGCGTTGCAAGGTGAAAGTGAGCGGCTGATCGACCCCCTTGCGCACCACCGACAAGGTTACCTTGCTTCCCGGTTCGCCGCGCATCATGCCTACGGCCTTGGTCAGCGCCAGCCCCTTGGTGAAGGTTTCGTTGATCTTGTAAATGAGGTCTCCCGCCTGAATGCCGGCACGAAACGCGGGTGTGTCCTCGATCGGGGCGATCACCCTCACGAAGCCGTCTTCCACTCCAACTTCGATGCCCAGTCCGCCGAATTCCCCCTTGGTGCTGACCTGCAGATCCCGGAAGGCATCTTCGTCGAGATAGGTGGAATGCGGGTCCAAACCGTTGACCATGCCGTTGATGGCCTCGCGGATGAGTTTCTTGTCGGTGACGGTTTCGACGTAATCGCTTTTGATGCGGCCGAACACTTCAGAGAAAGCGCGCAAGTCCTCGATCGGCAGCGTGCTGCTGGCGTCGCGGTTGGCCACCGCCGAGAAGTTGAGCGAAAGCAGCACGCCCAGCGTCACGCCCAATCCAATCAATCCCGCCTTCTTCAGCGTGTCTCGCGTTGCCATGATGTTTCCCTTGCCTTTACCACTTGAGCCAGCCGGTGGGGTCGAATGCGCGCCCCTGGTGGCGAAGTTCAAAGTATAAACCCGTTTGTCCGACGTTGCCGGTATCACCCGCCTGCGCCACGGCCTCGCCCGCGGCAATCGTGGCCCCCACCCGATGCAGCAAAGCTTCGTTGTTTCCGTAGAGACTCATGTACCCCTCGCCGTGGTCAACAATCAGGAGGTTGCCGAAACCGCGCAGCCAGTCCGCAAAGACGACCTGACCCGCGGCGACGGCGCGCACGGATCGGCCCACCGGGGCGCGCACGAAAATCCCTTTCCAAGTCACGCCGCCTTCTACTCGTTGACTGCCGAAGCGGTGCGTGAGTTCCCCCTCTATCGGCGCCGCCAGCCGTCCCTTGAGCCGGGCAAAGGCGCCGTTGGTCGGCTCGCCTGCGGTTGAGGGCGGGCGCGGGGCGACCGGTCGTGCCAAGCGAGCCAAACGTTCGGTGAGTTGTGCCAGGCGCTGTTCGTCGCGCTGCAGGGTCGCCAGTTCGCGCCGGCGTTTGGCGAGGTCTTTGGCGATACGTTTTACTGCCGCGGCCCGCTCGCGCCTTTGGTCCTCCAGAGCGGTTTTGGTGAGCTTGGCTTCGCCCTCCAGTGCGGCAAGCCGGGCGGCTTCCTCGCTCACCTGCATCGCCACTTCGCGGCTGCGAGCGACTTGGTTGCGCAACTGCAGCACCACGCGATTGCGGGCTTCGTTGATGTGGCGATAATAAAAGAACAATCGCGGCAGCTCATTCGGATCGCGCCCGGCCAAGGCCAACTTCAGCGGTTCATGGCGGCCGCTGAGGTAGTGTTGCAACAGCAGTTTTTCCAACAAGAGCTGCTGGCTGCGGATCTGGCCTTCGAGGCGATCTTGCTCGGTCCGCAGGGCGCCCAGTTTGATTTCTTTTTCCTGCTGCTCGCGGCCGATTTCCGCCAATTGGCGACGCGCTTCGGAAATGGCGCGTTCGCTCTGGGCCAGTTGGTCGGTGGCTTCGGCGCGGCTTTCCTCGCCGGCGGCGATTTCTTTCTGGATGTTTGCGACCTGGCGGCGCAGCTCTTCGAGCCGCGCCGTGTTCTCCGCCGCCAGCGGACTGGAGGCCGGTAGCGCCGCGAAAGCCAGCGCCCACACCCAGCCGGCCGCCGGAGCGGATTTCACACCCACTCGATCAGACTCACCCCGGTCATTTCGGGCGGCTGAGGCAGCCCCATCATTGCCAGCAGGGTGGGGGCGATGTCTTGCAGCGCGCCCCCCGGTTTCAGGCGGGCCGGCCGGCCGACATACACCAAAGGCACCGGATTCATGGTGTGCGCGGTGTGGGGCTGGCGCGTCTCCTGATCGAACATCATTTCGCAATTGCCGTGGTCGGCGGTGATGAGCAGCTCGTATCCGGCCTTGCCCGCGGCGTCCAGCACCCGCCCGAGACAGACGTCGAGCGCCTCCACCGCTCGGATCGCCGCGGCAAGTACCCCGGTGTGCCCAACCATGTCTCCGTTGGCGAAATTGCAGATGATTGCCGCATGTCTTTTGCTGGCGATCGCCTCGACCAGTTTGTCGGCGACTTCGAAAGCGCTCATCTCGGGCTGCAGGTCATAGGTGGCTACTTTGGGCGAAGGCACCAGGATACGCTCCTCGCCCGGGTAGACCGCCTCGCAGCCGCCGTTGAAAAAATAGGTCACGTGAGCGTACTTCTCGGTTTCGGCGATGCGCAATTGGGTGAGCCCAAGGCGGGCGACATATTCGCCAAAGCCGTTGTTTATGCTCTGCGGCGGGAAGGCCACCGGCAGATGCGCAAAATCTTCGCCGTAGCTGGTGAGGCAAACGTACTGCGCCAGCTTGGGCAAGCGCCGCCGCTCGAAACCGCTGAACTCGGACGCAGTGAGGGCGCGAGTGATCTGGCGAGCGCGGTCGGCGCGGAAGTTCATGAACACCACCACATCGCCATCCTCCATGCGCGGACGGCTGCCGTCTCGAGCCAAAATGGCGGTGGGTTTGACGAACTCGTCGTTTTCTCCGCGTGCATACGCGTCGGCAAGCCCTTGGGTCGGATTGGGCGCGCTGAAGGCGGATTCGCCTTCGGTGAGCAGCGCATAGGCGGGGGCGACGCGCTCCCAGCGCTGGTCGCGGTCCATGGCGTAATAGCGCCCGCAGATGGTTGCGATGCGGCAGCCTGGATGCCGATTGCAGGCTGATGCCAGGCGTTCGATCGAGGCCCCTGCGCTTTGCGGCGGCGTGTCGCGGCCGTCGAGGAAGGCATGAACATAGGTGCGCGCCACGCCCGAGCGAGCGGCGAGATCGAGAAGGGCCAAGATCTGCCGCTCATGGCTGTGCACGCCGCCGGGAGACAACAGACCGAGAACATGAAGGGTCGAGCGCCGCTCGCGCGCGGTGCGCAGCGCGCCGGCGATGGCCGAATTGCGGGCGAATTCTCCGGACTTGATGGCTTCGTCGATACGGGTGTAATCCTGGTAGATCACGCGTCCGGCGCCAATGTTGAGATGTCCGACTTCGGAGTTCCCCATTTGGCCCTCGGGCAAGCCGACTCGGAGTTCTGATGTCGCGATCGTGGTATGGGGATGGCGGGCCAGCAAAGCGTTCCAGTTCGGCGCCCGGGCTTCGCTGATCGCGTTGTCGGGGGCTGCGGGGCGATCGCCGAAACCGTCGAGGATGATGAGTAACACGGGAACCGCAGGGGACGATGCTGCCATGATGCGAAGTTCGATCCTTGACCAGGATGCCAATGAAAAGAGGGGAATTCGGCTATCATTCTACCTTTTGCGCCGCCGTCTTTGGATGGCGCCCATTCCAGCAAATACCCACCTCGCCAAACACCCTATGGATTTCCTGGACTTCTTGGTCAAGAACTCGATCTTGGCACTGATCGCCCTTGTTTCAGGGGGCATGTTGTTCTGGAGCATGGTTTACCACCGCCTCTCGGGCATGAAGGAGGTGGGGCCGCAACAAGCCACCATGTTGCACAACCAGCGCGACGCCTTGCTGCTCGACTTGCGCGAAACCAACGACTACAGCGGCGGACGTCTTCCCAAGGCCATGCATGTTCCGCTTTCTCAGCTTTCGACGCGAGTGGGAGAGCTGACCAAGCACCAGGGCAAGCCCATCATCGCCTATTGCAATCGGGGCAATCGCAGTCGCATGGCGGGAATGGTATTAAAAAAAGCCGGTCATACCGAGGTCTATAGCCTGACCGGCGGCATCGAAGCCTGGAAGAGCGCCGGATTTCCTCTGGAGAAGAGTTGATATGCCCGAAATCACCATGTATGCCACGGGCGTCTGTCCCTACTGCATTCAAGCCGAGCGCTTGCTCAAAGCCAAAGGAGCGGCGAACATCACCAAGATCCGCGTCGATCAGGAACCGGCCAGGCGCGAAGAGATGATGCAGCGGACAGGGCGGCGCACGGTGCCCCAGATCTATATCGACACGCTGCATGTCGGCGGCTACGACGACCTGGTGTCGCTCGACCGGGCGGGAGGACTCGAGCCTTTGCTTCACCCGGCCTGAGCTTCGCGCTGCGGTATAATCGCCAATTCTTTTACTCCTCCCCCAACAAGGCGCGCCATGAGCGATCAGCAGCCGGTCTTTTCGGTCGAAAAAATCTACGTCAAAGATCTTTCCCTGGAGAACCCGAATTCTCCGCAGAGTTTTCTCAACCCGGAGCAACCGCAGGTGGAAATCAGCCTGCAAACTCGGGGACAACGCATCGACGAAGGGTTCTACGAGTGCGTGTTGACCATTACCGTAACCGCTCGCCATGGCGAGAACACGGTGTTTTTGGTGGAAGCCGCGCAAGCCGGTCTATTTCAGATTCGCAACATTCCCGAGGCCGATCTGCAACCGATCATCGGCATTCACTGCCCGACGATCATTTTCCCCTACGCCCGCGAGACGATCTCCAACGCGATCGCGCATGCCGGCTACCCTGCGATCCTGCTCAACCCCATCAGTTTCGAGCAGCTCTATCAGGAGCAGATGCAGCAAATGCAGCAAGCCCCGCAGTCAGGGGAATTGCCGGTTCAGTAAGGAAAATGGCGAGACGGTTTTTTTCGCTGTCGTTGGTGGCCGCCCTGGCTTGGCCAGGGGGCGCTGCGGCGCTGGAGTTTCGGGCGACGGCGGATGCGGCGACCGTGCTCTACGACGCCCCCTCGCTCAAGGCCAAACCGGTCTTTGTGCTCGGACGGGACTATCCGCTCGAGGTCGTGGTCAAGGTGGAAGGTTGGGTCAAGGTCCGGGATGCCACGGGAGCCCTGGCCTGGATCGAAAAGAAGGCCTTGGCCGACCGGCGCACCGTTATGGTGAGAGCCGCTCAGGCGGAGGTAATGGCGGCGCCGGAGGCTACCGCCTCATTGGTTTTCCGTGCTGAACAGAATGTCCTGCTGGAACTTGTCGAAGCTCCCGCCGCGGGAAGCGTTTGGGCGCATGTGCGGCATCGGGACGGGCAATCAGGTTTTGCTCGCTTGCAGCAACTCTGGGGCCTCTGATTGAACCCATTCGGCCCGATCGCGGTGCTGGGCGCCGGGGCCTGGGGTACCGCGCTGGCGATCCACCTTGCCCGGCGCTTGCCTGTCCGTCTTTGGTGCCGCGACGCCGCCTTGGCGATTCGTTTGGCGCAAGACCGCGAAAACGGCAAATACCTTCCCGGCGCCCGCCTTCCCTCAGAGCTTGCGGTCAGCAGCGATCTCGGTGAGGTTGTCGGGGGCGCCGGCCTGATCATCGTCGGCACGCCCACCGCGGCGCTT
The DNA here is from genome assembly GCA_964517465.1 of uncultured Alcaligenaceae bacterium. GTDB lineage: Bacteria > Pseudomonadota > Gammaproteobacteria > Burkholderiales > Casimicrobiaceae > JACPUX01. The sequence continues at coordinate 40,572 of CAZFEK010000011.1, read as the reverse complement.
CCCGAGGTGATCGCGGCGTTGCTTTGCATGGGTACACAAGCGCCGCTGATCTGGCTGTGCAAGGGCTTTCTTGACCACGGGTCGAGCGCAAGCCCCGCCGCTGACGGCGGGGTGAGCGAGATGAAACCTACCGGGGCCGCAGTCCCCGCTCAAGCTGGCGGCGAGGAAGCCCCCCCCTCGCAGGGCGGGGTGAAGCACCAGGCCCGCCTGCCGCATCAGTTTGTCGCGCCCTTGTGGCCCGCCCCCTGCGGAGTACTCTCCGGACCGAGTTTCGCCGAAGAGGTGGCCGCTGATCTTCCCACGGCGATTACCATCGCCGCCAATGATCTGCAGTTCGCGCGATCGGCGGCGGCTTGGCTGCGCTCGGAAACGCTAAGGATCTATCTCAGCGAAGACCTGGTCGGGGTCGAGATCGGCGGTGCAGTCAAGAACGTCATGGCCATTGCCGCCGGCATCAGCGACGGCTTGGGTTTTGGGCACAATGCCCGCGCCGCGCTGATCACCCGCGGTCTGGCGGAAACCGGACGTTTGTCGGAGGCCATGGGCGGGAAGCGAGAAACCTTGATGGGCCTTGCCGGGTTAGGCGACTTGGTGCTTACCTGCACCGGGGATCTGTCGCGCAATCGGCGGGTTGGTCTCGAGCTGGCGCAAGGCAAGAGCCTAACCGAAATTCTTGCCGCCCTGGGCCATGTCGCCGAAGGGGTGCGCAGCGCTCGCGCGGTGCGCGAGTTGGCCACCCGCTGCGGCACCGACCTTCCGATCAGCCTGGCCGTGGCCAAAGTGCTCGATGACGGTGTCAGTCCGCGCCTGGCCGTGGGCGAGCTGCTGCGCCGCGAGCCCGGGGCCGAATCGACCTGAGCTCACTGCCGGTTTATCCCGCGGTTCCGCCAACCGTTCCGCATCCTTTGCCATGCGTCGCACGCGGCAAGCCTGATCGGCCTCGCTCGCTTACTCTTGCAGCGTATATGGCAAGATGCCGACAGGAAAGCAGCAATCATGGCGGAAACGAAACCTTCTCCAAAACTCATCGATGCCCTGCGGGGGGCACGCGATGCCTTGGCGCCCGTGTGGTGGCGCTTTTTCGATTGGCTGGCGGTTGCTCCCTGGGGCCATGTCATCGTCCTGTCCATCGTTACGCTGATCATCGGCGACATCCTGCGCACCGAAAAACTGGCCGGAACGCTGGTGCTGGCTTCGATCGTGGTGAAAATCGTCGCCGGCGGCAAGCGTCGCTCCGATATGGCTGCACGCGAGGCGAGCGAGCGCGCTCAACACGAATCGATGGAGCGGCGCCTGGCGGAAGCTGAACTGGCGGCCATGCAAGCGCAGATTGAACCGCATTTCCTGTTCAACACTTTGGGTTCGGTCGAGGCGCTGATCGAAATCGACCCCCCCCGCGCGGCGCGCACGCAGCGCAGCTTGATCGAATACCTGCGCGCGGCCATGCCTCAGATGCGTGCCGCAGGGGCCAACAATACCTTGGGCCAGCAGGCCGAACTCTCTCGCGCCTTCCTCGAAATCATGAAAGTGCGCATGGAGGAGCGACTGGAGTATCAAATTGATATCCCCGACGGTTTGTCCAGCGCCGAGTTCCCGCCCATGATGCTGCAGACGCTGGTGGAAAACAGCATCAAACACGGCCTGGAACCCAAGGCGGCGGGCGGGCGCATTGAGGTGAGCGCGGCCATCCATCACGGCAAGCTGCGGGTGAGTGTTGCCGACACCGGCGTCGGCATGTCGTCTGGGGCCGCGGCCACCGCAGGCGACGGCATCGGGCTTGCCAATGTCCGTGAGCGGCTTAAACTGATGTTTGGCGAGCAGGCGGGGCTCAGCTTCGAAGCGCCGCCCACAGGCGGAACGCGCGCCGTGATCGAGCTACCCTACCGTAGCGTGAGCCAAGCCAACACCCAGGAGAAAACCACGACATGAATCGACAGGCCCGACCAACCGCAGTGCTCGCCGACGACGAACGCCTGATGCGCGAACTCCTGCGTCGCCGCCTCGCCGAGGCCTGGCCGGAACTGGAGATCCTCGCCGAAGCGACCAACGGTACCGAGGCGATTGCGGCGGTCGGGGCGCATCGCCCGGACATCGCTTTTCTCGACATACAGATGCCGGAAAAAACCGGGCTCGAAGCGGCCAAGGCGATCTCTGGTTTGTGCCACATCGTGTTTGTGACCGCCTATGATCAACACGCAATTGAAGCTTTCGAGCGTGGCGCCACCGATTATGTGCTCAAGCCGGCCAATCCGGAGCGGCTGAAAATCACTTGCGAGCGCCTGAAAGAAAAGCTCGATTCGGCACCCGGAGAAGTCGAGCAGCTCCTCGCCCGCATCGCCCGCCAAGCCGCTCCGGGGGCCAAACCCGAATACCTGCGCTGGATCCAAGCCAGCGTCGGCAGCAGCATCAAAATGATACCGACGCGGGAAATTCTTTTTTTCCGTTCGGACGAAAAATACACCCGCGTCCAGACCGCCGAAATCGAGGCCTTGATCCGCAAGCCGATCAAGGAACTGGCGGCGGAACTCGACCCCGACGAGTTCTGGCAGATTCACCGCTCCATTCTCGTCCGGGTCGAAGCCATCGCGCAAATTCAGCGCGACGACCGCGGCCAGCAAATCGTTTCGGTCAGGGGGCACCCGGAAAAGCTCGAAGTCAGCCGCGCCTATTCGCAGCTCTTCAAACACATGTAGTCCAACTGCCGTTTCTCGGTTAAACCGAGAGCACGGGCGGACCTCAAGGCGTGCTCAGTGCCCTAAGGGTGTTTCTCCTTGATCGCCGATCGGTCGGTTGCGCGTTCCGCTTCCGAGCCGGTAACGCCGGGAGCGGGCCGGTGCTGCAGCCGGCCCCGCTGGCATTACCGGCGGCATACCCGCGGGCAAGCCGGATCAACTCCCAAAACCATGCAGTTCTGCCAAGCGGATGCTCCGTTCTTGCCGGTTCAGCAGTGCGAAAAAAGCCGCTTCGAGAGGATCGCGTTCAGCCGAGCGAGCCCTTGCGGCCGCCGCCCGTTCGCGCTTGGCATGGAAGGCGGGGGGAAGCTCGCTTCGACCCGAGCGAAGTAAGTGTCGGGGAGGGGTTTGACGGAGTCGAGAGCCACCGAGTGGAAGGCGACTTTCACCGGATCCTTGACCCCGCGCGCCACGGTGGTCTCGGTCTGGCCAGCGTAGTGGGTGTGCTCGAGCATGCGGGCGAAACGGGCGCGCAGGACTTCATCATCACCGGCGTTTTTCGCCTCTGACCGGGTAAAAGCGAGGAAACCTTGCTCGGCCTCGCTCGGAACCGAATCCGCGGCCGAAACATAGGTGCGAAACAGGGCTTTGCAGAGGGTGAGGGCGAATGGGGTTTTCATTTCGAGTCTCCCTCCTGGCGGTGAATGTGTGGCCTGGCCGTCCCGGCTTGACGGGCATTTAGCAGCGACCGTGCCAGACGGAAACAATCCTCATAAAACCGATAGTTATCGAAGAAATCCGGCCGCGGCGCGTGATCCCGCGTGTTGGTCAACACCGACACCCTGGTTAGGGCCAGGCCCTGGGTCACGAGAAATCAGGGTCTTGCGCTGCGGGCATTCCCGAACACCCGGCGAGAAGCCGACGGTGGCGACCAAGTTTTCATTTTGTGCACATAGTGCTCGCGGAGATTGTCGCCAACCGGCTGTCGGCGCACGAGCCCGCGTCCTTGGCCGATCGTCGCGAAAGCCCGAGCCGCGAGCTGATTCGGGCCAAAGCCCGGGGCAAAGCGAACCTCTGGCATGGTTCTTGAGACCCGGCCAAAGATGAAACCCGAGGCCGAGGCCGTCAGCGTGCGCGGGGCCACTCGCCAGCCAGCTTATGGCTTGCGTCGCTCCGCGCCAAGGCCGGATCGGCAGAAGACCCAAGGTGCCGCGGCTGCAGCAAGGGGCGCCGCCATGACCCGAAAAAGGCGCGGCGGCGAACAACGAACCTTTCCCCGCCTCGCGAAGGGGCGGGGGGCGAGGGAAGGCAAGTGAGCGAGGTAAAGCAAGCGCGGGAGTCGGCGACCAGAACGGAGAGCATTTCGCGCAGGCAGCGCCGCTGGGCGAGGGGACGCTTGCTCGCTGACCGGGTTTGGGAAGCGCCGCAGGGAATCCCGCACCAGCCGGTCCATCCGGGCAGATTTCTGCAGACGCGTTTCCTCACTCCCTTGGGCATTAGCCAAAGTGACCTGGCCGGGGCCTTGGGGGTTTCGCGACGGCGCATCAACGAACTTTTGCGCGGGCATCGCGGCATCACCGCCGACACCGCGCTGCGTCTGGGCGTGTTCTTCGACATGGACCCTCACTTCTGGCTTGGCTTGCAGGCAAGTTGGGATTTGTATCAGGTGGCCAAGCGGCGCGAGCAGGATGAGGGCGAAGGACCGTCCTAGCAGGCGCCAAGCCCCTGGCGGAACTTGATCAGAATCAATTAAACAGCCCAAGCAATCAACCACTTGCTTGCAGCGCGGGTGTAAGCGAAGTTTCCACTTTGCCTTTGTGGTCGAGTGCGGGGACGCGGCCTGAGATCGGGACGAGTTTTCATGCTCGACTGTAACCACATGATAATTATAATAAAAATGCTAGGTGATGGGCGGGCACGGTTCTTGTTTCAAAGCCCATCACGGCAGCGGCAGGCGACTTATCGCCCGTCGTGCTCGTCAGGCGGGAGCCTGATCGGGGACCTGGCCGCTTGCCAGGAGATCATGTGGAGGGAAGGATCCTATGGACCAATTGCATCTCAAAGAAACCCGCCGGGCGGCCGCTGCGGTGGAGCGCCGGCTGGGTGTCTCCCGGCGCGAATTCATGCAGTTCTGCGCCGCGACCGCGGCAACTTTGGGCTTGGGCGCCGGGGCCGAATCGGCCATCGCCAAAGCGGTGGAAAAGGCCAAGCGCCCCTCGGTGATCTGGCTGCATTTCCAGGAATGCACGGGTTGCACCGAATCTTTGCTGCGGGCCGAACATCCCACGCTAGAAAAGCTCATCCTCGACGTGATCTCGCTCGACTATCACGAAACCTTGATGGCCGCCGCCGGCTACCAGGCCGAGGCCGCGCGCAAAGCGGCCATGGAAGCCAACAAAGGTAAATACATCCTGGTGGTGGAAGGCGCCATTCCCACCAAGGCCAATGGCATCTACTGCAAGATCGGCGGGCACACCGCCATCGACCTCGTCAAAGAATGCGCGGCCAACGCCGCCGCGGTGATTGCCATCGGTTCCTGTGCGTCCTGGGGAGGCATGCCTTCGACCATTCCGTCCATCGGGGGCTTCGATTCCAGCCCCACTGGATCTTCGGGCGTGGCCGATGTGCTGGGCAAACCCGTGGTGACCATCCCGGGCTGTCCGCCCAATCCCTACAACTTCCTGGCCACCGCGGTGCATTTTTTGACCTTCGGCAAACTGCCTGAAATCGACAACCTGGGCCGCCCGAAATTTGCCTACGGGCGCATCATTCACGAACACTGCGAACGCCGCGCCCACTTCGACGCCGGCCGCTTTGCGCACGAGTTCGGTGATGAAGGTCACCGCAAAGGCTACTGCCTCTACAAGCTCGGTTGCAAAGGCCCCGAAACCTACGCCAATTGCTCGACCATCGGCTTTGGCGATGTCGGCGAGTCGAACTGGCCGGTCGCTTGCGGTCACCCCTGCATCGGCTGTTCGGAAAAAGGCGTGGGCTTCACCAAGCCCATCCACATGACCGCGCAGTTGAAGGGCATGAGTCCGCCGGCCTCCTACCCCAATGTCGTCGAGCAACAGGGCAAGACCAGCTTCGCCTCGATGGCCGCCCTGGCCGCCATCGCCGGCGCCGCGGCGGGGGGGGCGGCGATGCTCGCCAAGAATCTCGGCAAGCAGGACGAAGCTCAAGCAGGTCAGCGCAAGGACGCCTGATCATGAACCGGCGCAAGTTCTTCCAAGCCGCAGCCGCCGGCGGCGCCGCCCTGGCCACCGGGGCGGCGTGCAACACGGCGCAAGCACGCGGCAACAAAACGCTGCCGCCCGACGCGGTCGGGCTGCTTTTTGATTCCACCCTTTGCGTAGGCTGCAAGGCCTGCGTCGCGGCGTGCAAGGAAGCCAATGGCATGCCCGCAGAGGTCTCCACGCAGGACGCGCTCTGGGACACGCCGCTCGACATCTCCGGCAAGACCCTGAACGTCATCAAGGTCTACAAGAACGGCAAGCTCGAAGCCAAGGACCGCGAGGTCGACGGCTGGGCCTTCTCGAAGAAGTCCTGCCTGCACTGTGTCGATCCATCCTGTGTGTCGGCCTGCCCGGTCAAGGCGATGAAGAAGGATGAAAAGACCGGCGTGGTGAGCTACGACAAAAACGCCTGCATCGGCTGCCGCTACTGCGTGGCCGCTTGCCCCTTCGGCGTGCCGCGTTTCACCTACGACACGCCCACGCCGCAGATCAGCAAGTGCCAGCTTTGCCAGCATCGTTGGCCGGAAGGCAAATACGCGGCTTGCGCGGAAGTGTGCCCCACCGGCGCCACGCTTTTTGGCAAGGTCGCCGACCTGAAGCAGGAAATCACCCGCAGGAAGAGCCTGAAAGCCGGCACCCAGACCATGTTCCCGCGTGGCAAGCTGGGCGGCCCGGACCAGAGTTATCCCGGCGTGGTGGCGAAATACATCGATCACGTCTATGGCGAAAAAGAAATCGGCGGCACCCAGATGCTCATGCTCTCCGGTGTTTCTTTCGAGAAGCTGGGGTATCCGAAATTGCCCGAAGTTTCTTTCGCCTCGCAGTCCGAGACTTTGCAGCACACGCTTTATGGCGGGCTCATCCTGCCGCTGGTGTTCCTCGGCGGCTTGACTTGGGTCGCCAAACGTAATGTCAAGGACGAAGACTCAAGCGCGGAGGGGAAAAATGGCTAGTCACGACACGCACGCTCCAGCGCCGCTGGGCGGCAACCTCCTCACTCCGGTCACCTTGGTGCTCGGGCTGCTGGCGGCGATCGCCGGGGCGATCCTGTTATATCGCTTTATTTACGGCTTGGGGGCCGTCACCAACATCAACGACGGCTTCCCCTGGGGCATCTGGATCGCCTATGACGTGGTGGTGGGCTCGGCTTTCGCCTGCGGCGGTTACGCCCTGGCGCTCCTGGTCTACATCTTCAACAAGGGCGAATACCATCCGCTGGTCCGGCCCGCCCTGCTCGCCAGCCTTTTTGGCTACACCCTGGCGGCGGTGTCGGTGATCTTCGACCTGGGCCGCTGGTGGAATTTCTGGCACATCTTCTGGCCCGGTTATGCCCAGGTCAATTCGGTGATGTTCGAAGTGGCGGTCTGCATCTCGGCCTACGTGCTGGTGATGTGGATCGAGTTCTCTCCCGCCTTCCTCGACCGTCTGGGCATGGGCGAATTGAAGAAGAAACTCTCCAAAGTGCTCTTCTTCTTCATCGCTCTGGGCGTGCTCCTGCCCTCCTTGCACCAAAGTTCGCTGGGCTCGCTCCTGGTGGTGTTCGGCAACCAGGTGCATCCGCTCTGGCAATCGGGCTGGCTCTTGCCGCTCATCTACCTCATGACCGCGATCATGCTGGGTTTTGCGGTGGTGATTTTCGAAGCCACGCTGTCTTCGGTTGGCTTCAAGCGGCAGATGGAAACACCGGTGCTCGCGCACTTGTGCAAGATCATGTACGGCCTCTTGATCGCCTACCTGGTGGTGCGCGTGGGCGACCTCGCGGTGCGGGGCGCCATCGGCAGCGCCTTTGCGGCCAACGCCGAGGCCTTGATGTTCTGGGTGGAGATGCTCACTTTCATCGTGCCGCTGTTCATTCTTGGCAGCCCCGCTGCGCGCAACAGCGCCGCCAAACTTTTCGTCGGCGCGGTGCTCTTGATGCTGGGCGGCATGCTCCTGCGGATCAACGGCTTCCTGGTCGGCTACGAAACGGGCGAGGGCTGGAATTATTTCCCCGCGTTTCCCGAGCTGATGGTCACGGTGGGGCTCATCGCCTTCGAAATCCTGGCCTACATCATCATCGTTAGAACATTCCCCGTGCTGCCCGCGACGCAGCCGGCCACGCGCTAAAAGGAGAGGTACAAAATGGGACAACGCATTACGGTTGATCCGATCACCCGGATCGAAGGCCATCTGCGCATCGATGTCGACGTCGATGGCGGCAAAGTCAAAAAAGCGTGGTCGTCGGGCCAGATGTGGCGCGGCGTCGAACTCATCCTTCTGGGTCGCGATCCGCGCGACGCCTGGGCGATCACTCAGCGCATCTGCGGCGTGTGTACCACGGTGCATGCCATCGCCTCGGTGCGCGCGGTGGAAAACGCGCTGCAGCTCGAAGTGCCGCTCAACGCCCAGTACATTCGCAACCTCATCATCCTGGCGCATGCGGTGCACGACCACATCGTGCATTTCTATCACCTCTCGGCGCTCGACTGGGTCGATGTGGTCTCGGCCTTGAAAGCCGATCCGGATGCGACCTCCAAGCTCGCCGAAAGCCTTTCGTCCTGGGCCGGCAACGGCAAGTTCGAAATGCGCGCCGTGAAAGAGCGCCTCAAGGGTTTCGTCGATGGCGGCCAGTTGGGCATTTTCACCAACGGCTACTGGGGCCACCCGGCGATGAAGCTGCCGCCGGAAGTGAACCTGCTCGCCGTGGCGCATTACCTGCAAGCCCTGGACGTGCAACGCAAAGCCAACAAGATCGTCTCCATCCTCGGCTCGAAGACACCCCATATCCAAAACGTCGCCGTGGGCGGTGTCTCCAACGCCATCTCCACCGACAGCTATTCGACCCTGGGCGTCGAGCGCCTCTTGGCCATCAAGGGCTACATCGACGAACTGGCCGATTTCGTCAAGAACGTGTATCTCGTCGATGTCGCCGCGGTGGGCGCCTTTTACGCCGACTGGACCAAATACGGCGCGGGTGTGACCAACTACCTCTGCGTGCCCGATATTCCCATGGACACCAAGGGCACCCAGTTCGCGCTGCCCGGCGGCTACGTGCCCAACAAGGACTTGGGCGCCTTCAAGGCGATCAAGAGCTTCAATGACGACTACTGGGTCAAGGGCGTGGAAGAATCCTCCAAGCACTCCTGGTATGAAGGCTCCAAGGCCCTGCACCCCTACCAGGGCGAGACCAAGCCGCAATACACCGACTTCAAGGAAGACGGCAAGTACTCCTGGCTCAAGTCCCCCACCTTCTATGGCAAGCCCGCGCAAGTGGGGCCGCTCTCCCGCGTGTTGTGCATGCTGGCGGCCGGCCACGAGCCCACCAAAAAATACGCCACCGCGGCGCTCGATACCGTTTCGGCCTTGGCCAAAACCAAGGTGGGTCTCGAGGCCATGCACTCCACCATCGGCCGTCACGCCGCGCGTGCGGTGTCCTGCGCCGTGCAAGTGGACATGCTGGCCGATCAGTGGGGCGCGCTGGTCAACAACATCGCCAAAGGCGACGTGAAAACCTTCAACAAGCCCACTTTCCCGAAAGGCGAAATTCAGGGCCAGGGCTATCACGAAGCGCCCCGCGGCGTGCTCTCGCACTGGGTGGTCATCAACGACGGCAAGATCAAGAACTACCAGTGCGTGGTGCCTTCGACCTGGAACGCTTGTCCGCGCAATGAGAAGGACGAGCCGGGGCCCTATGAGGCTTCGCTCATGGACAACCCGATCGCGGACCCGGGCAAACCCCTGGAAGTGTTGCGCACCATTCACTCTTTCGACCCCTGCATCGCCTGCGCGATTCACGTCACCGACACCGAACATGGCAGCGCCATCACGGTGAAGGCGAAGTAGCGACACGGCGAAGGCATAAGACCTCTCCGGCCGTTTCGGCTGGTAAACTTGGGGCGGGCACACAACAGCCCGCCCATTTTTTTCGGGAGCAGCCCTTTGCGCACCGTCATCCTCGGCATCGGCAACACCATCCTCTCCGACGAAGGCGTGGGTGTGCGCGCGGCCGAGGCGCTGCAGGCGGCCTTTCACATTCCCGAAGACGTGGAAGTCATCGATGGGGGTACCGCCGGCATGGAACTGCTCGATCCCTTGACCGGAGTCGATCTGCTGCTGGTACTCGATGCCGTCAAGGCCAAGCGTGCGCCCGGGGAACTGGTGGTGCTCGCCGGCAAGGAAGTGCCGGTGTTCTTCCGCGCCAAGCTCTCGCCTCACCAGGTGAGCATTTGCGATGTGCTGGCAAGTCTGGAGTTCGCCGGCTCCCCGCCCAAGGACATCGTGTTGATCGGAGTGGAACCCGAGAGCTTCGAGCTGGGCATGGAACTGACCCCGCGCATCGCCGCGGCGGTGCCCGCCATGGTGGCGCGCGCCCAGGCCGAACTCGCCCAGCGGGGCGTCGAGCTGCTACCCAAGGCCGCGTGATGTGCCTCGCCATTCCTTCGAAGGTTTTGCGCATCGACGGCTTCATGGCCGTGGTCGATACCGCCGGAACCGAACGCGAAGTAAACTTCCTGCTGATGCATGAAGAGGTTGCCGTGGGCGACTATGTGCTCATTCAGCAAGGCAGCTTCGCTTATGAAAAGGTCGAGGCGGAACGCGCCGCCGAGACGCTCGCCCTGATGCAGGAAATTTTGGCCCAGGGCGAAGCCGACGTGAGGGCCTGGTGAGCGAGCTTCTGCGTCGCCACCACAGCGACCCCGGCGCGCTGCTGGTGCGCGCCTTCGAACGCATCTATCGCGAGCGCATGAGTGATGTGCCCATCGTCAACCCGGCGCTGGGTGTGGAAGCCTTGGGTTTTCGACTGCATCAAGGGCACTGGCTGGGCATTCTGATCAGCCCCTGGTTCATGAACCTGCTGCGGGTGCCCGGCGCCGCAGCCGAATGGGTGAGCGTGCGCGGCGAAACACGGCAATTCCAGGCGCTGCCCTCGGGCACCTATGCGTTTCTGGGCAGCGAAGAACCCGAGGTCGGCGAGTTTCAGAGTTGCTCGCTGATTTCGCCCATGGGCCAATTCAGCGACATGGATGCGGCGCGAGCCACGGCGACGGAAGTGCTCGCCGTCCTCATGCAGACCCCCGCCTCAGCGCCGGAAGCCGTCCCGGCTCCGGGGCCGAAGCTGTTGAATATCCGCCGGCCCGCCGCGGCCGGCGAAGAAGCTCTCCAGGTCGACCCCGTCACCCGCGGTCCGGATCAGGGCATGCGCGCGCCCGCCGGGCCGCCCCAAGGGCGCGCAAGCCAAGACCTGGAGCGGGCAAAGCCCGCGAACCCCAATCACCCCCTTCCCCAGGAAGGGGGCTGGGGGGAAGGTTCCACCCCACCCGCCGGGCCGCCCCAAGGGCGCGCAAGCCAAATACCGGAGCGGGCAAAGCCCGCGAACCGTATTCACCCCCTTCCCCCGGAAGGGGGCCGGGGGGAAGGTGCACCCATGAGCAAACGCGACTTCCTGCTGGGCGGGCTGCGTCGGCGCTGAAACCGCGGCCAGGCCGGCCGGGGACGGGCGGCAGCGGTTTATTCTGACGCTGGTTCGATCTGCCCTTCTATTCCGGGTGCGGCTGGGTTCTTGATGACGCGCGGGGAGTTCCCGGCAGCTTGCGGTCAAAGCGGCCTGCGGCCGTGGAAATCCACATAAAGCTTCCTCAGAGCATTGGGAAGGGTGCGCCAATAGGCTCGCGCGGCCTTCGGAGTGACCTGCCAGAAGAGATTCTCGATCAGCGAAGCGTCGATGCATTTGCGCACTTCCTCGCCGCCTGATCGAAAAGCTTCATCCATGAAACGGAAGAAGGCCTCGCTTTCATCGAAGACCGCGTTCTGCATTTTCCGATTGACGACATGCGCGAGGCTCTCGAACCAAACGAAGGCACCGCGGTCCCCGGCCGCCGCTTCCCCCCATAGAGCGAGATAGTGTTGGTCCGCGCCCTGGGCAAGGTCGGGAAAATCGGCGCGAGTGATCGAGTAGAAAGCGGCAAGGCTGTCCATGGGGGCATGGGTCGACGGATCGAAGGAATCTCTGTTGGGGCGCACCGCACATTCTAGCTTGACCTGAGCCGCGGTTTCGCGGGGCGAGCAACGCAACTCGCGGCGATCTTGCGCCGGATTCTTCGATCCCGCGGGGAATGCACGGCATTGTGGGTCGGGTTCGCGCTGCCGTCGACGTCCGTGACGATTCGCGGCTGGCCGGCGGGCGCATGCGCCCGCCACGACCGTTTCTGTGCGAGGAGTAGGCCGCGGGCGTCTTTTCCGGGTACTAACGCGGCGTCGAGCTGCAAGGCCTGCCCGAGGCGGTGCTGCGCGTTTTCTTGATGGCTTTGGACGAGGTGCCCGACGATGTGCAGGGCGCCCCCGAGCTGCCGCTGCCGGTGGTGGACGTCGACGACCCCGAGCTGCTGCGGCCGCCGCTGGACGTGGCTCCCGTGTTGGTGCGCGACCCGGTCGAGGACCGTGTCGGAATCACCAAGGGCTCGATGCGAAAATCCCCGCGCGTTTCGTAGCTGTCGGTGTAGGGGTTGTAGTACTCGACATCACCGTTGCTTTGGCCTTTCCGGCACGGCGCTTGAAACGGGCGCACGGCGCTGTCGGTGCTGCCGTTTTCATTGGTCGTGATGACCGTGACCATGCAGCCCGACGATCCCCCCGAGGTCGGTCCCGCGGCGGCGCAGGGCAGCGTCGGAAGCATTCCGATCGCGGTCGCGGCGAGGAAAGCGGCGGGCAAGTTGCGTAGCGAATGACTCATCGGTGTTCTCCTGATGGGTGACCCGCGACGCTTTCGCCGGCGCGCCGGACGGGTCGATTCCGCCTACCGGCAGGCAAGAAGGTTTTCGTTGGCGGCGCGCGCGGCCACGGCTTCGGTGGCATTGAGCGCCCGCGTCTGGCGCGTACAGCACTTGTCGGCGTCTTCCGGAGGAAGCAGGCTGTTCGCCGGCGCGCAGAAGAGCGCGAACTCGACGATGCCGGTGGCGTTGCCGCGCGCGAAGTCCACATTGCGACGCCAGGACAAACCTTTGGTGGTCAGGCGCACGGCCTTGTTCCAGGCCGGTACGCAGGTCTGATCGCGAGCCGCCTCGGCTTGGTGCAAAGGGTCGAAATCGCAGCTCATGCCGCGGCGATGGCGGACGCAGCACTGGTCGTGTTCCCAACTACCGCCATTGATGAAGCAGACGCCTGCCCGGCACAACGCGGCGCCGGGAATATTGGCCTGCGGCTGACCGCATTCGGCACCGATGGCGCCGAAACAGTGCTCCACCCGCGCCGGTAGCGTTGGCAGCGGCGTCAAAGGGGTGGTCGCGGGCATTTCGCGAATCCGCGTCGGAAGCTGGGTCTGGCTGGGTCCTGTCGGCGGACACGAGGGCCCGCCCGAGGCGGGCAGAGCCAGATCGATACGCATCACCGACAAGTTGGGCGATGCCGGCGTGAACGCGTTGCGAGTGCCTTGTCCGGCGAGATTTGCCGTCGCCACGAAAGCTTCGCTGGGCACCGTGGCGAAGCGCGCGTTCCCTTGACTGTCGGTCGTTCCCTGGCCAAAGGCATTGACGGCATTGGCGGTGCCGATGCAGACCGTGGCATTGGCCGCCGCGCTGCCGGCGCGGGTGACGTGCACGGTCAGACCCCCGATCGGGTTGGCCTGCCCAAAGACGGCGCCAGGCACCACCAGCAGCGTCGCCACGAGCCGGATGGCGTGGCGCGATATTGAGCATCGCAAAGATTTCATCATGTGAGCCTCCTGGTCTGTCCCTTGCGCTCGGGTGTCGCGGTGCACGCACGGTAGAACGAGAGGCGTTTGTTCAGCGTTTGTCGCCGGCGGGCGTGCCCAAGTCGCCTCGGCAAACGCTGGACAAACGCCGGCTCGTTACCTTGGCCGCATGACCCGAGGGCAGGGAGAGCAGCCCCATGAACGAACCCCGATTGTTTCTCGTGCGGGTATGGCAACACCTCAACCAGTTTCGCGCTGCCGTGCGGGGTGTCGATGACTCCGAGCCGCAGCTTTTCGACGAACCGGCGAGACTGGGCGAGTTCTTGCGCCAGGCCAGCGTCGAGCTGCCGCCTTCCTGCGACAGCACGGATCAGGCGCCGGCAAACGCTCGGCAAACGCCCCCGCGCTAGCGTTCCCACCCAATGCAACCCCATGGAAAGCGATCATGACTTCACACCTCAACACGCTTACGCGCGCCCGGCGCAAACCGAGTGCGGCGCTCATCGGTCTGGGCCTGGTACTTGCGCTGGGCGGCTGCGCCACTTCACCGCCCGGACGCGACGCGAATGAGGCGCGCGGCCCGGTCGCCAACCAAGACATTGCCGCGGCGATGCAAACGGGTCGGCCCGAAGCCGCGCGGGTGCTGCTTACGGCGGCATTACGCGCCGAACCCCAGAACGGCTACCTGCATCTGCTCAATGGGCTGAGCTATCAGCTCGCCGATGACTCGCAGCGATCAGCGGAACTGGCCCAGGTCGGCTACGAAGCGGCGGAGAAATTCGCGCCGGGATACTACTGGTCGCACTACTATGCCGGACTGGCCAAGTTCGAACGCCAGGACTACGCCGCGGCCGCCGAGGCCTTCGCCCGGGCGATCATGGATCGCCCCGACGCGCCGCAGGCTCTGGCCGGGCTCGCCGCCGCGGCCTACTACGGGGGCGACCTCGACTTGGCGCGTCTGGCCGCTTCAAGGGCTTTGGCGCTGGCGCCGCGGGATCCGCAGATGCTCAGAACCGCCGCTTACGTCGCCGCGGTTCGCGGCCAGCGCGACGAACTCGCCGCCGTGATCGAGCGCGCGAATGCGCTGCCGGAGGGCGGCCTCAGCGCCCACGCCGCGCGGCTGGCGCAGTTGCAGCGGACCGCGACCCTGGCGGCGGTGCAAGAGCGAACCCCAGTGGCACCCGTGGCTTCGAACGCGGGGGCGGGCGAGAGTCGGGATTCGCCGGCAGCATCCCCGGCCACGGTGCCGGCCGGCAACTCGCCGCAGCAGGTCATGGTCGAGGTCACGCTGCTGCTGAGCCAGGATACGACGAAACAAAACGTCGGCATCAACCTGCTCGACGGCCTGAAGTTGCAGTTTGGCGGCGAGAACAGGGGCGAGCGACGCACGGCAACGGGAACGGGCGACGTGTTCAGTCGGGTCGTCACCGCCGCGCTGTCGGTGCCGCAGATCAACTACAGCCTGAACCTGTTCAATACGCATGATGACTTTTACGATGTCGTGGTGCGTCCCTCGCTCGTGGCCACGCTCGGCCAGCAGTCGGAGTTCTTCATCGGCCGCACGCTGAGCGTGGGCGTCAGCGGCATCAACCTCGGCGCCTTGCAGACGATCGATGTGGGCACCTCGGTGAAACTCACACCGCTCGAAATCACCGGGGAGCGCACCAAGTTCCGCATCGATACCGTGCGCTCCTTCTTCGTGCCGGCGTCCAGCGGTTCATTCCAGCAGTCGGTATCCACCTTCAAGCAGACCGTCGGCGCCACGGCCGAGGTCGAGTTTGGCAAGACGCTGATCCTGTCGGGCTTGTACGAGGCCGTGAACGTCGGCTGGACGTCCAAGGTGCCGGTGCTGGGCGACCTGCCCCTAGGCAATGTGTTGTTCAATGAACGCGAAAAAACCCAAAGCCGCGACGCCGCGATCGTGCTGGTGACGCCACGCCTGGCCGGCACCATCGACACCGGCACGCGCGAGTTCCGCTCCGAGACTTTGCACAACCTGCTGTCCCTGTGGAAGGAACTCGTCGATCCGCTGGCCAACATGGATGCCTTGACGAACAAAGTCCGCCGCAAGGTGTTCAGGCACTTTGGGCCTCAGCCCGGCGACCTGCGGCTGCCTGCCGCGTCCGATCCGGGGCTGGTTCGGCAGGCGATCGGCGACACGATGGTCCGCGTGGCGCGGCAGTGATCGAATCAAAGCAGAGGAGCGATGCCATGAGGACAGGCTTGCGCAAGGTTTCCCTGATCGCGTTGGCGTGCAGCATCAGCCGCGCAGCACTGGCGACCGATTACACGGCGCTCGCGGGCGGCAGCGGCGGCAACGCGTTCAACCTGGACTGCGGCGCCAATATGTCGCTGGTCGGGATCCAGGGCAAGGCGGGCAGCCTGATCGACAGCGTGCAAGGCGTGTGCGCGCAATTTAATGCCGATGGCAGTCAACTCGGCCGCAAGGTGCTGACCGGCATCGCCGGTGGCGGCGGAGGCAGCAACTACTACTTGCAGTGCCTGAACGGCACCACCGTCACGGGCATCGCCGGGCACGCCGGTTTGCACCTCAACAACTTCAAGGTGCGCTGCAGCGGGACGACGCCCGACTTCACCGCTTCGGCGGGCAATCCGTCGGCGACCGGCCCCGGGCCATGGTTCAGCCTGGTTTGCCCTGCCCGCATGGACGCGCGCCTGATGCGCGGTCGTTCAGGCATCTGGGTGGATGCGCTGGGACTGGGCTGCAAGCCCGCACAAAAGCTGGCGGTCAGCGAGGTCCGCACGGCGACCCAGGTGCGCCAGGGCCAGATGGCACCCTTGACGGTGACCATGTCGCTGGTTCCGGTCGAACCGATCAGCGTTCATCTCAGCAGCAGCAATCCCGAGTTGCCACCCAGCACGGGAGTCGTGGCCGTGGGCACCACGACCACCACGGCCACCGCCACGGTCGCGGCCAGCAAGCTCGGATGTGCCCGGATCACGGCATCGTTCAAAGGCTCCTCGGCGTCGGCGGACCTGGTGGTGCACAGCGCCGCCTCCCCGGCGATTGCCGTGACGGGACCGGTGATCCTCAAGCGCGGCAGCAGTGCCAGCTTGAGGCTTGCAATCCCTTCAGCCCTCTCGAGGAACTCGAACGTCCCGGTTAATGTCGTCGGCACCAGCCGCTTGGGGACGGTGGCGACTTTCGCCAACCACGTCGTCAACACGAGTGCTCACATCCCCGCCAACACGCTCTCCGCAAGTCTCGAAATTTATGCACAGAACGCCGGGTGTGCGCTCGTTACCGCCAGGGAAGACAAGGCTTACGGGGCCACCGTGACGCATACCATCGTGGTGGTGGACTAGTCATTCTTTGGCAGAGTCGCCAACACGGCCACACCGACTTTGCCGTCGCGGGTGTTCGTGGCGAGGCGAGAGGGGAGGGCTCAGGGCGGCGTTGCCGCGGTGCCGGTGAGATCGCCCCCGCGCAGCAGGCAGTGTACGGTTGCCTCGAAGGTCGGCGTCTCGCCTCGCACCACCGCCCATTCCTGCGCCGTCAAGGCCAGATCACTTTGCCAACGCAGCGCACTGTCGCGCAGGCCGGCTTCCGATCCGGGGTGGTTGGCCACCATCTGCCACAGTTGCGCTGCGCGCGCCGGCAGGCCGGCGAGTTTGCAGCACTCGCCCAGGAACAAAGCCTGGTGCAGCAGTTGGCTCACCCAGTTGCGGCCCGAGGCTTCGCGGGCGACCGCCGCAAGCCGCTCGCCGGCAACGGCGAAATCGCCGCGACGTGCCGCCAAACGCGCCAGATTGGCCTCGGCCAAGAGCGCCACAACCGGTATCGCGGCGCAGCGCGCGCGATCGAGCGCTTGTTGTAGCCGTTTTTCCGCCGCGCCCAAGTCGCCCAGCTCGAGCTGCACGGCACCCAAGCCAAAGGCCAGATAGGGTGTCATCGCATCCAGGCGGTGATGCTCGCACAACTGCAAGCCGCGCTCCATGAACGGACGCGCCTCGGCCCACTGATTGCGCTCCATGTGTACGCCGGCGATGTTGTTGAGGCAGCGCACCACGGCCATGTGGTGTCCCAGCTCGCGCTCGATGTCGATGGCCTGCGTATAGTGGGCCAGAGCATCGTCATAGCGGCCTTCTTTCTTGGCGACGATGCCCAGGTTGATCAGTGCCGCGCCAACCTCCTCGGGCAAACCGTCCTCGCGGCCGATGGCCAGGGCGTGTTCGAAGGGCTCGCGCGCCTTGGCCCAGTGGCCTTGGGCGCACCAGGCGTTGCCGGCATTGGACAGGCACGCGGCCTCAGCCCGTCGGTCGCCGGCGCGTTCGGCCTGATCGGCTCCGGTGCGCGCCACCGACAGCGCCCCTTCGAAATCGGCCAGCCGCACCAATAGGCGGGACAAGGCCGCGCGCAGCCGGGCGGCCAGCGCCTCTTGTTTGTGCCCGGCACCGGTCATGGCGAGGGCGGCCCGAAAGTGCGCCGCACCGCGATCGGGCTGCCCGCGCGATTCGAAGTAGATGCGCCAGGCTTCGACACTGCGCGCCACCAGGGCGCTTTCGCCAAGGGTGATGGCATGCGCCCATGCGGCGGTGCAATTGGCGAGTTCGAGTTCCAGACCATCGGCAACCGGCGCGTGGTCGGCGCCCGCGCGGTGCGCAAGCTGCTCCAGCAGTGCTGCATAATGGGCGGCGTGGCGATCTCGACCGCCGCGCGCTTTCGCAGCGTCGGCGGCCAAACGCGCCATCGCCTGGGCTGCGATGATCGGGTGCATGCCAAAGCGC
This sequence comes from uncultured Alcaligenaceae bacterium, assembly GCA_964517465.1. GTDB lineage: Bacteria > Pseudomonadota > Gammaproteobacteria > Burkholderiales > Casimicrobiaceae > JACPUX01. The sequence goes on along the minus strand of CAZFEK010000011.1, from coordinate 22,249 downwards.
CCGGTTTCGTTCAGCGTGAGCAAGCTCTTGTCCACCAGCGAAGACAACAAAGGCATGGAAGTGCCCGCGACCGCCGCCGCCGATGCCCGGGAAAAGCCGCCGCGAAACACCGCCAGAGCGGTCATGGCGTCGCGCTCCGCCGGTGTCAAGAGCGCCCAGCTGCGCTCCAGCACCGCAAGCAGGCTGCGATGCTCGGGCCGCGCGGGCGCGCCGGGCGAGCCGGGATCGCGTTCGAGCAGGTCGATCGATTCGCGCAGTTCGCGCGCGATCTCCTGCGGCGGCAACAAGCGCACCCAGGCGGCGGCCAGTTCGATGGCCAGCGGCATGCCATCGACAGCCTCGACGATTTCGATCACCGCCGCCAGGTGCCGCGCCAGGTCGAATCCGGGCTGCGCCGCCACGGCCCGCGCTTCGAACAGGCGCACCGCGTCGAATGCGCCGGCGGCCTCGAAATCGCGGCTTTCCTCGTCCGGGACCGCGAGGCCGGCCAAGGGGTAGGGCTGCTCGGCGGCAAGATTCAGCCGGGCGCGGGAGGTGATGAGCAGCACGAGTTTGGGCGCCGCCAGCAGCAGCCGTTCCAGCCAAGCCGGCAAGTCGACGAGGTGCTCGGCGTTGTCAAGCACGCCATAGACGCGACGCGTGCCGATATGGCTCGCGATCTGCTCGATCGGGTCGCGTGCGTCGGTAATCGAGACGCACAGCCGCTGTGCCAAGCGCGAGGTCAAATCGGCGGTGCTGCCGAGGTCTTGCAATTCGACCCACACCCCGGCGCCGGAGGAAGCGGCCAGATGTCTAAGCACTTCGGCGGCGAGATCGCTTTTGCCTATGCCCCCCGGTCCGACGATCGTCACCAGGCGGCAGTCTGGCGTTGTGAGCAGTTCCGTCAACGCGGCCAACTCGACGCGTCGCCCGATGAAACGGGGAGTGGCGGTCGCCGCTGCGGGTGTCTGGCCCGCTGCGTCGGCGGCGGAAGCGGCAGGCGCGAACAGGTCGCGCAAACGGCGCGAGGGCTCGACGCCGTATTCGGCGGCCAGCCGGTTGGCGTAGTCGCGGTAGCGGCGTTCGGCCGCGGCGCGCTGGTCGAGCGACAACTCGGCCTGCAGCAAAGCGCTTAGCGCCAGCTCGTCGATGGGGTCCAGTTCGAGCAGGCGTTGTGCGATCTCCGCCCGCTGCGGCAAGGATGTCGCCGCGGCCAGCAGCTCATGCGCGGCTTGCTGCCATCGCGTGTCGAAGCGTGATCGCTCGTTTGCGAGCCAGTCGCCCAAGGCCGCATTGGCAGGGTCGTCGATTCCCGCCAGCAGCGCGCCGCGACGGCTGGCGACGGCTTCAAGCACATGGCCCCTGGCCAGCGCCGCCTCGAACGCCAACAGATCGGTTGGGATGTTCCAGCGCAAGGCATGTTCGGTCGCTTCGATATCCTGGACCCCCGGCAGAGCGCGCGCCTTGAAAATCACGTGCCGCAGGTTGCGCCGCGCGTCGGCGTTGGCGTGCTCGGGCCACAGCAGCGCGGCCAGTTCGTCGCGCGGCACCCATTGCCCCGAGCGCACCGCCAATATGGCGAGCAACTGAAACCGCCGCTCCGGCGCGAAGGCCTGCGCTGGCGCGCCCTGCCAGGCGGGCGGCCCCAACACGAGCATCGGCGGCTCGCTGACAAGCTGCGGTCGAACGTCCTCAGTATCCATCACGCTGCGAATGGAATCGGTCCTCTCCCGGCGCTTGAAGCGCACTGCGAACCATCTTGACCCCCCAGGGATTCGACCTTGCGCAGAAAGCGCGATCTTTCCAGAGCGAGGTCTGCGGGTTACGGTCTTCGCCCGGTTTCTCCCACCGCTTCTGCAGCCACCACGCACTCCACGCCCGCGTCGCGCAATATCTGCGGGAAAGGCGCCGGCGGCGGGGCGTCGACAAACATCGTGTCAACCTGCGACAAATGTCCTAACTCGACCATCGCCGGCCGGTTGAATTTGGAGTGGTCGGTAGCGAGCCAGACTTCGCGAGACTGCTCGATGATGGCCCTTGCCACGCGCACTTCGCGATAATCGAAGTCGCGCAGGGTGCCGTCGTCTTCGATGCCGGATATGCCGATCAAGCCGATATCGACTTTGAACTGGCGCATGAACTCCACCGTCGCCTCGCCGATGATGCCCCGATCGCGGGGCCGGACTACCCCTCCGGCAACGATCACTTCGCAGTCGGGATGATCGGAGAGAATGGCGGCGACGTTGAGATTATTGGTAATGACGCGCAGGTTGCGCACGCGCATCAACTCGTGCGCGATCGCTTCAGTGGTGGTGCCGATATTCAGGATGATCGAGCAGCCATCGGGAAACCGAGTGCGCACGGTTTCGGCCACGGCGCGTGCGATGCGCGCTTTCTCGTCGGCATGCAAAGCGAGGCGATGACGGTAGGCGATGTTTTCGGTGGTGGAGCTGGGCGTGCGCACACCGCCATGAAAGCGCGCCACCAGCCCCGCTTCGGTGAGGCGCTGAACGTCTCGCCGCACGGTTTGCAGGGTCACCCCGAACTTCTGGGCCAGCGCCTCTACCGAGACGCTGCCGGCGGCTCGAACCTCTTCCAGCAGCTTCGCTTGACGCGGATTCGGAATCATAAGAACATATAAACGAAAAAAAGCGCACCGTAACGAACACCACTAGCTTTATTTGACCATACTTTGACTGCTGTCGCATCCATTTTTGGGCTTTTCGGCTTTGGCCAGCGAGTTTTGATCCTCTGGCCCCGCATTTCCTCTCCCCATGCCTTGCGGCCGCGCGGCCATTGGGGCGGTGACCCCTTGGGCGGCTTGCGCGGCGGCAAGCCGCGAGGGATATCCGGCGGATGGCCCGTCTGGCTCCTCTCCGGCTTTTGTTCCAGGTCTCGCATCGGGACCTGGACGTTCTGGGATCCGGCGCTGGCGGCTTAAGGCATGAACCTTCCTACCCAGTGCGACATTTTGGTCGTGGGCGGCGGAATCAACGGCGTCGGGATCGCCCGTGATCTGGCCGGACGGGGCTATTCGGTGGTGCTTGCCGAACAAGACGATCTGGCTTCCCACACCTCGTCTTCGAGCACCAAACTCATCCACGGCGGTCTGCGTTACCTCGAATTTTATGAGTTTGGCCTGGTCCGCAAGGCCTTGCTCGAAAGAGAAGTGCTGCTGAAAAGCGCGCCGCACATCATCCGGCCGCTGCGTTTCGTCATGCCCCACAACCCCTCCATGCGCCCGGCTTGGCTGATACGGCTGGGCCTGTTCTTCTATGATCACCTGGCGCGGCGCGAGGTGCTGCCAGGCAGCGCGAGTCTCGATCTCACGCGCCATGAGTCAGGAGCACCGCTTAAGCCCGAATTCACTCAAGGGTTCGTCTACTCCGACGGGTGGGTCGACGATGCTCGCTTGGTCGTGCTCAATGCCGTCGATGCCCGCGAGCACGGGGCTCTCATCCTCACCCGCACGCGTTGCCTCGAAGCGCGGCGCGGCGAGGCGAATTGGTCGATCACCCTGCGGCAGGGATCAAGCGCTCCTTGCTCAATCGCCGCGCGCGCGCTGATCAATGCCGCCGGACCTTGGGCCGAAAGTTTCCTGCGGGTCGCCGCCAAGCCGGCGCGCGGCGAGGCTTTGGCGACGCGCAATCTGCGCCTGGTCAAAGGCAGCCATATCGTCGTGCCGCGTCTTTTCGAGCACGAGTTTGCTTATCTCTTTCAGAATCCTGATCACCGCATCATCTTTGCCATTCCTTTCGAGCGCGACTTCACATTGATCGGCACGACCGACGTGGAGATCGATGACTTGCCGGATCGCGCTCAAATCGGGCCGGAAGAGATCGCCTACCTCTGCGCGCAAGCCAGCCGGTATTTCAAGAAAGCGATCCTGCCTGCCGACGTGGTCTGGAGTTATGCCGGCGTGCGGCCGCTCCTGGATGATCGAGCCGGGGCCGCCTCAGCCGTCACGCGCGACTATCAGCTCGAAAGCAATCGCGAAGCGGCGCCCTTGCTCACGGTTTGGGGCGGGAAGATCACCACCTATCGCAAACTGGCCGAAGAGGCGGGGAGCGCAGTGGCGTCCCTGCTGGGGGAAAACCGCCCCGCTTGGAGCCGGGGCGCCTATTTGCCCGGGGGCGACCTTTCCGCTTGGGTGGGCGACCCGCAGCGACCGGATCTCGACTTCGCGCGCTTTCTCGGGCTGCTGCATTTGCGTTACCCGTGGTTGGCCAAAGATCTGGCACAACGCCTGGGTCGCGCTTACGGCAGCCGCATCGAACGCCTTTTAGGGGCGGCCCAAGGGATGTCCGATCTGGGCGCCGAAATCGCCCCCGGGCTGTTCGAGGCCGAATTGCGCTATTTGGTGAGCGCCGAATGGGCTCGCAGCGCCGAAGACGTGTTGTGGCGCCGCTCGAAACTTGGGCTCCATTTTGGCCCGACCGAGCAAGGAGCCGTGGCAGCCTGGTTTGAAGCGCAATTACCGGCCCATGGCGGTTGAGTGATGTCCTCGCTGGAAGTTCGCGCCCCCAGGGTTCTATATCTCGCTTCGAAATGGCGCGTTTCGGAGCGATTGACATGCGCTTCTGTTCGCTTATATGATGCGCGCTCAGGGTGCAAATCACAGGAATGCTCAATTCTGTTTCCCGCACAAAGGAGGGATGGGTCGTGAGAACAAAACGATTGATTGCAGTGAGCATTGCCGCCTTGTTTACGGCGGCGGTGGCGCCGGCGAGCTTCGCCGGTATCGATGAAGCAAAAAAGTGGGTCGACAAAGAGTTTCAACCCTCCACACTGACCAAGGCGCAGCAGCTCAAGGAGATGGAGTGGTTTGTGAATGCCGGCAAGCGCTTCAAGGGCATGGAAATCAACGTGCTGTCGGAGACCATCCCTACGCATGAGTATGAAGCCAAGGTGCTCGCCAAAGCTTTCGAGGAAATCACCGGCATCAAGGTCAATCACCAACTTCTGGGTGAAGGTGAAGTCGTGCAGGCGGTGCAAACCCAGATGCAGACCAATCGCAATTTGTACGACGCCTACATCAATGACTCCGACCTGATCGGCACGCATTCGCGCCTGCAATCGGCGGTGAACTTGTCCGACTGGATGGCGGGCGAAGGCAAAGACGTGACCCTGCCCACCCTCGACGTCAAAGACTTCATCGGCATCTCTTTCACCACCGGGCCGGACGGCAAGGTTTGGCAGCTCCCCGACCAACAGTTCGCCAACTTGTACTGGTTCCGCTACGACTGGTTCAAGCGGGCGGATCTCAAGAAACAATTCAAAGACAAATACGGCTACGAATTGGGTGTCCCGGCAAACTGGTCGGCTTACGAAGACATCGCCGAGTTCTTCAGCGTCCATGTGAAGGAAATCGACGGCAAACGCATTTACGGGCACATGGACTACGGCAAGCGCGCGCCGGATCTCGGCTGGCGCATGACCGACGCTTGGTTGTCGATGGCGGGCGCCAGCAGCAAGGGCCTGCCCAACGGCCGTCCTATCGACGAGTGGGGCATACGCATGGAGGCCCGCTCTTGCAATCCCTCGGGCGCATCGGTGGCGCGGGGCGGTGAAACCAACGGCCCGGCTTCGGTCTACGCCATTGCCAAATGGGATGAATGGCTGCGCAAATACGCACCTCCCGGCGCGGCCGACTACGACTTTTATCAATCGCTCCCGGCGCTGGCCCAGGGCAATGTGGCCCAGCAGATCTTCTGGTACACCGCCTTTACCGCTTCGATGGTTGCGCCCAAGAAAGACGGCAACAATACGGTCGACGACAAGGGCAACCCGCTCTGGCGCATGGCGCCCAGCCCCAAAGGCCCCTACTGGCAAGACGGCATGAAGCTCGGCTACCAAGATGCGGGTTCTTGGACGCTCTTCAAGAGCACCCCGATCGAGCGCCGCAAGGCCGCCTGGCTCTACGCCCAGTTCGTGGTCTCCAAAACCGTGGACGTGAAAAAGAGCCATGTCGGTCTGACCTTCGTGCGCGACAGCACGGTGCGCCATGCCTCGTTCTCCGAGCGGGCGCCCAAGCTGGGGGGGCTGGTCGAGTTCTATCGCTCGGGTGACCGGGTCATGTGGACGCCCACCGGCGTCAACGTTCCGGACTACCCCAAGCTCGCGCAGCTCTGGTGGCAGAACATTGGTGATGTGAACTCGGGTGCATTCACTCCGCAACAGGCCATGGACCGCCTCGCCGACGAAATGGACCAGGTCATGGGACGCATGCAATCGGCCGACGAAAAGGCGAAGACCTACGGCGGTTGCGGCCCGCGTCTCAACCCGAAGAAAGATCCGAAGGAATGGCTGGGTCGCCCCGACGGTCCCAAGGCCAAGCTCGCCAACGAGAAACCCAAGGGCATCACGGTCGACTATGATGAGCTGGTGAAACGCTGGACGGCGGCCAAGTAATCCCAGGAAGCGCGCAGCTTCCTGCCGCAAGGCCTTCAGCGTTCCGTTGACGCAGAGGCAGGCAACCCGCAGCATGGCGCGCCGGTCAAGGCCGGCGCGCCACCGCGGCCGATACATTCGACAACTCTCCGAGCAAGGAGCCGCAGGGCACACACCGCGAGTCGTTGCCACTTTGGCGCCCGGATGCAGCACACGCCAAACGAAAAATGCGCGATGATGTAACCCCCCGGCGAGCGAGCACGAGCAATATGGCACTCGAACTGTGCGGCATCGAACTTCGAGTCGAAGGACAGATTCACATCCATCCTACTGACCTCGCGCTCGCGCCGCATGGCTTCAATGTCCTTCTGGGGCCGACGCTCTCGGGGAAGACCACGCTGCTTCGCCTCATGGCGGGCCTCCTCCAGCCGACCGCAGGCGAACTTTTTTCCCATGGGCAAAAAGTCACCGGCGCTCCGGTGCAAAGCCGCAAGGTGGCCATGGTCTACCAGCAGTTCATCAACTACGGCCATCTCTCGGTCTTCGACAATATTGCCTCTCCCTTGGCGGTGGCGAGGGTGCCGCGCCAGGAAATCAAAACCCGGGTCGGCCGCATTGCCGAACTGCTGCAACTGACCCCGCTCCTCGATCGCCGGCCCAGCGAACTGTCCGGTGGACAGCAGCAGCGCACGGCACTGGCCCGGGCACTGGTCAAAGATGCGTCGCTCGTTTTGCTCGACGAGCCGCTGGCCAACCTCGACTACAAACTGCGCGAGGCCTTGCGAGACGAATTGCCCAAACTGTTTGCCGACCGCGACTGCACGGTGGTGTATGCCACCACCGAGCCGGCCGAGGCACTGCTCCTGGGCGGACATACCGCAACCGTGCACGAGGGGCGGATCACCCAGTTTGCGCAAACGGGCAATGTCTATCGCCGCCCGGTCGATCACCTCACTGCTTGCGCGTTTTCCGATCCTCCGATGAACTCCGCGCCGGTGCAGAAGCGCGGCCAGCGTTTTTACCTCGACGATCTCACTTCTTGGGCCGTAGCTCCCGGGCTCGGGAGCCTCGCCGATGGCGAATATCTGCTGGGCCTCAGGCCGCACCACTTGCGGCCGCGCGAAAGCGCAGAAGGCGAAGCGCCGGTGGTCGAGGGCCGAGTCTCGATCGCCGAAATCAGCGGCTCGGAAAGTGTGGTGCATTTCGAGCTGCAAGGGAGAACTTGGGTGTCGCTGTCCCACGGAGTGCTGGGTTTTGCAGTCGGAGAAAAAGCGCGATTTGCACTCGACCTCACGCGTGCGATGTATTTTTCGACCGATGGGCGCTGTTTGAGCTCTGCCGAGAATTGAGATCGAACCATGGCCCGAATCACCTTCAAGAATCTGCGCCACAGCTACCGCGCCAGACCGCAGAATGAGGCGGACTGGGCGCTCAAACGTCTCGATCTCACCTGGGCCGATGGCAGCGCCAATGCCCTCTTGGGCCCGTCTGGCTGCGGCAAAACGACACTGCTCAATATCATTTCCGGCCTGCTGCACCCCAGCGAAGGTGCGGTGTGGTTCGACGATCGCGAAGTGACGGCGCTGGCCCCGGACGAGCGCAACATCGCTCAGGTATTCCAGTTTCCAGTGGTGTACGACACCATGAGCGTGTACGACAATCTCGCCTTTCCCCTGCGCAACCGCGGTGTGCCGCGTGAAACCGTCGACGTCCGCGTGCGCGAGATCGCGGCTATGCTGGAACTGGACACCATGCTGACGCGCCGCGCGTCCAACCTCACCGCCGACGGCAAACAAAAAATTTCTTTGGGCCGCGGCTTGGTGCGCTCCGACGTCAACGTGATCATGTTCGACGAGCCGCTCACCGTGATCGACCCGCATCTCAAATGGCAGCTTCGCTCCAAGCTCAAGGAGCTGCATCAGCGCCTGGGCATCACCATGATCTACGTCACCCATGACCAAACCGAGGCGCTCACTTTCGCCGACCAAGTGATCGTCATGAACGAGGGAGTCGTTGTGCAGGTAGGCACTCCGGTGGAGCTTTTTGAGCGGCCCCAGCACACCTTCGTCGGCCACTTCATCGGCTCGCCGGGCATGAACCTCCTGCCGGCCACCTTCGAGCAAGGCGTGGCACGTTTCGCAGGTCATGCCGTGCCCATGGCGGCAGAGCCTCGCAGCGTGCCCGAGGGCGCGAAACTGCAGATCGGAGTGCGTCCGGAGTTCGTATCCATCGCCCAGCAAGGCATACCGGTGGAGGTGGTCAAGCTGTCCGATGCCGGGCGTTATCGCATCGTCGAAACGCGCCATCAGGAGGCCACCATACGCTTGCTGCAAGACGAGGAAGCTCCGCTGCCGCCGCAACAGGCCTTTCTGCGCTTCGATCCCGCCTTCACTCACCTTTATGCCGATGGCTGGAAAGTCGGAGGAGCTTCGGCATGAATGGTCGCGTGCCCAATCAGAAAGCCTGGTTCCTGGTGCTGCCGGTGCTCTTGCTGGTGGCGTTCAACGCCGTCATTCCGCTGATGACCGTGGTCAATTATTCGGTGCAGGAAACCTTTGGCGACAATCAGTTCTTCTTCGAAGGCGTCAAGTGGTTCGAGGAAATCCTCCACTCCTCGCGCTTTCGCGAGGCGCTGCAGCGGCAATTGCTCTTCACCGCCATCATTCTCGCCATCGAAGTGCCCCTGGGCGTGGCGATCGCTTTGGCGATGCCGCGGCGCGGGCCCTGGGTTTCGGTTTGCCTGGTGCTGATGGCCATGCCGCTACTGATTCCATGGAATGTGGTCGGGGCGATGTGGAACATCATCGCCCTGCCCGACATCGGCCTCTTGGGGCGCAGTGTCAACGCCTTGGGTTTTGACTACAACTTCACCAGGCAACCCTTTTCTGCTTGGGCGACGCTGGTGGCGATGGACGTATGGCACTGGACCTCTTTGGTGGTCCTGCTGGCCTACGCCGGGCTGTCGGCCATTCCCGACGCCTTTTACCAGGCGGCCAAGATCGATGGCGCTTCCAATTGGGCGGTGTTTCGGCACATCCAGTTACCCAAATTGAAGCGCGTGTTGATGATCGCGGTGTTGCTGCGGTTCATGGACAGCTTCATGATTTACACCGAAGCGGTGGTGCTGACCGGCGGCGGGCCGGGCAACGCCACGACCCTGCTTTCCATCGATCTGGTCAAGATCGCCCTGGGGCAGTTCGACCTGGGGCCGGCCGCGGCGATGTCGCTGATCTACTTCCTCATCATTCTGCTCTTGTCGTGGATCTTCTACACCGTGATGACGCGCGACGAGCCGCAATGAAGACCTCCCGACGAAAGCTCCGGTCATGAGTCGCCTGCGCTGGCTGATCCCGTTTTTCTATGTGATTTTCGTGCTGCTGCCCATCTATTGGCTCTTGAACATGTCGTTCAAGACCACCAACGAAATTCTGGGCGGGTTCACCCTCTGGCCGCACGATTTCACTTTCGAGAACTATCGCAAAATCTTCACCGACTCGACCTGGTACACCGGCTACCTCAATTCGCTCGCCTACGTGCTGATGAACACGGCCATCAGCGTCACGGTCGCGCTCCCCGCGGCTTACGCTTTCTCGCGCTACCGTTTCCTGGGCGACAAACATCTGTTCTTCTGGTTGCTCACCAATCGCATGGCGCCACCGGCGGTGTTCGCGCTGCCTTTCTTTCAGCTTTATAGCGCCATCGGCCTTTTCGACACCCACATTGCGGTGGCGCTGGCGCATTGTCTGTTCAACATCCCGCTCGCGGTCTGGATACTCGAAGGTTTCCTCTCCGGCGTGCCCAAAGAACTCGATGAAACCGCCTTCGTCGATGGCTACCCCTTCTGGCGATTTTTCACCCGCATCCTCATTCCGACCATCGCCGCGGGCATAGGCGTCGCTGCCTTCTTCTGCTTTATGTTCTCCTGGGTCGAACTGCTGCTGGCCAAGACGCTCACCGCGGTCGACGCCAAACCCATCGCCGCCACGATGACGCGCACTGCCAGCACCTCGGGTTATGAACTCGGGCTGCTCTCCGCGGCGGGGGCGCTGACCATCGTGCCGGGCGCTTTTGTCATTTACTTCGTGCGCAACTACATCGCCAAGGGCTTCGCCCTGGGGCGGGTCTAGAGGGGCGAGCAAATGAATCCCACCGGCTTTGGCTGGATGGCCTGGACTTGGCAAACCGGAGTGTTCTTTGCCACCATCGCCGTGCTGCTGGTATTGATGATGGTTTGGGAATGGCGGGTTCCTGGCGGCAGCCCGCGCCGCGGCGTGCTGGGCATAGTCACTACCCGTGGTGACCGCCTTTTCATTTCGCTGCTTTCTTCCGCTTACCTTCACCTTTTGTGGTTGGCGGTGGTCGGCTCCGCACTTTGGGGCGCAACACTGCTTTCGATTGCGCTGGCGCTGCTGATCTTCCGTTTCGTGTAGCTGCCGAGGGCGACGCTTCGGCGACCCTCCACGCGGTCTCCCGCCATTGCATTCCGGGCGAGGCTTGGGTAGTGTGTTTGCCAAACACTATCTCGATATCGGCCGCCGAACCATTTCGCCCATGCCCGAAGCCACCCGGAAACCGCTGCTCGGCGCGCTGGCCATTCTATTGGTCGGCATGTTGTGGTTGCTCCTACGCAGCATTCTGTTCGCCCAGTTGGCCGATGCGGCGCAGCGCGATCTATTCGTGATCACCGAGCTGGTGGCGGTGGACCTGAAGCGCGGCGCGGAGCGATCCGGCGAGCTCCGAGGCGAATCGGTATTGCGCCAGGATGCCGGTGCCCATCGCGAACTGGTGGAAACGCTGCGCCGCGCGGGCGACCAGAAGCTGCGCACGGTCTATTTTTTTGATCGCGCCGGCCGCGCACTGAGCGTGGGTGGAGGCCAGGCCGTGTTCGCGTCGGAAGCGGCGCAGGCCCCGCAAATCGTCCGCGAGGCGATGCGTTTCCTCGCCGATCCGACGCGCGAACCCGCCGGCGCGCTGTTCGAGCCTTACCTTGACCGCGAGGAAGATGAAGTGGTGGGTGTCTGGCAATGGAACTCGGCTTTGGAACTGGGCATCGTCGCGGAGCGTCCTTATGACCGCTTTATCCGTCCGCTAAGCTGGTTCGACGGCGTTTTTGCCGCCCTGTTGTTTATTGCGGCGCTTGCCTACGGGCTTTATGTGCAGTTCGACTTCAAGGCGCTGCGCCTCGCTTTCCGCAAGCCCGATCTGGAGACTTGCGGGCCGTATCAGATCTTGCGCCAAATCGGCGAAGGCGCCATGGCCAACGTGTATCTCGCGCGCCACCAACACCTGGGCCGCGTGGTGGCATTGAAGCGGCTCAAAGTGCAGTCGGGAAAAGACGAAACGCTGGAGCGCTTCGATCGGGAGGCCAGGCTCGCAAGCCAACTCCATCACCCCAACATCATCACCGTGCTGGACCATGGGCCTGCTCCGGAAGGCGGGTTCTATTACGCCATGGAGTACATCCAGGGGTTCACCCTCACCCAATGGGTGGAAGAGCACGGACCGGTGCCGCCGGGTCGCGTGATTCGGCTCTTGGAGCAAATTTGCGCCGCGGTCGGTGCCATGCACGCCAAACACCTCTTGCACCGAGACATCAAGCCCGACAACGTGATCGCTTTTGCCGCGCACGGCGAATACGATCTCATTAAGTTGCTCGATTTTGGCCTCATTCGCGACCTCGATCACGAAGCTTCGCGAGACCTCACGCGCGGTTTGCGGGTGCTGGGCACGCCCGCTTTCATGGCGCCTGAGCGCCTGCTGGATCCGAAAGTGGTGGACCCGCGCACTGACCTTTACGGCATCGGCTGTATCGGTTTCTTTTTGCTTACCGGGCGGCGCCCTTTCGAGGCCACTCTCGATGCCGACCTCGCGCAGCAAGTGCTGCACGTCCCGGCACCGCGAACGGCAGTGAATTCGATCTTCTCCGTACCCGCCAAGCTCGACGCCTTGATCGACTGGGCCCTAGCCAAGAACATGGAAGCGAGACCGGCAAGCGCCGAGGCTTTTGCCGCAGAGCTCGCCGAGATCGCCCTGGCCGCGCCATGGTACAAGGAACAAGCGCGCTTGTGGTGGATGAGCGTGCAGGCCCAGATAACTACGGAATAGACCTTGCTGCCCGCGGCTGAGGGGCGGGAGCCGGGCGGCGACGGCGACCGCTGGCGAGAACCAAAGCGGCGCGGATGTGGCGACCTGCAGCGGCGCATCTTGGACTCGATTCCGCCGCGCACAAGGTTCTTGTGGCGGCTTGAGCTTTGGGCTAAGGTTTCCATATTCAGCCGTAAGGCGAATCCCAAACCCGGAGGGACGGCTTGGCAGCACTCGCAAACTTGCGAACCCGGAAGGGTCTCGCGTTCTTGGCCGCGCTGATCATTGCGGCATCCGCCCGGGCGGCCACCGTGGTGGAGTATCTCAATACCGCGGACTTCCCCGGCGCGCCGGGAGGACATTACTTCTACTCCGCCGACGCCGCGGAGCAGGCCATGGTGGACAGCGGCGCGGCCGGGCGCTTCCAACGCACCGGCCTGGTTTTCTACACCGGCGGCGAGGTGTCCGTCTGTCGTTTCTACGGCAGCGTTTCGCCGGGACCGAACTCACATTTCTTTACCGCCGACGCCAACGAATGCGCGGGACTGCGTTCGCTGCAAGTGGTGCCCACACCCACCGACAGGCAGCAATTGAACTACGAAGGCCTGGGCTTCAGCGTCGTGGCCAAGGCGCCCAATGGCACTTGTCCCGCAGGATCGATTGCGGTTTATCGCGCCTACAACAACGGTTTCAACCGCGGTGTCGATTCCAACCATCGTTATGCCACATCGCGTGACGCGCTCGATGCCTTGGTCAGCGCCGCGGGTTGGGTGCACGAGGGCGTGGTCTTTTGCACCCAACTTCCGGCCGGTCAAGCGCCGCTGATCAGCGAAGCCTTGAGCTGCGGCACCTTGGCTTCCGCCGGCGGTCTCGCCCCGGGCAACCAGGTTCAGCCTTTGCAAAGGCATACCCTGAACCTGACCCGGTTTCCCGATGGCCAATGCAACGACGGTACGGCCGCGGTGTTTTACTTCCGGCCCTATTCCGGGGCGGCCAATCGCAACAAATGGGTGTTGCAACTGCAAGGCGGCGGCGGTTGCGGCACGGCAGACGCCTGTGCGGCGCGCTGGTGCAGCGTCGACGACAATTTCGGCATGACCCAAATGACCGCCAATGTCGCGCCGGCAACAAACATCAACGGCCTGGGCATACTCGCCCGCGCGCCCGAGGTGCCGGAAGCGGCGAGCAACCCCCATGGCAACTACAACCACGTCTTCCTGCGCTATTGCTCGTCCGACGCTTGGGCCGGCACGCGCCGCGATGCGAGTTTCATCGCGGCGCATCCGCACACCCTTCAGCCGGTGAACATGCGCGCTCACTTCCTGGGTTCGAAGATCCTCGATGCTGCGCTGGCCACGCTGCGCCAGGATGGCGTGAGCGCGTTGCAGTACACTTACGGCACGCCCACCGCCATGCCCGATCTGGATGAAGCCGAGGAAGTGTTGTTGGCCGGCGCCTCGGCGGGCGGGGGCGGCGTCACCAACAACCTCGACCGCTTGCGCGAGGCCTTGCGCGCCAGCAACACGCGCTGCAACGCCCAGAGCTGCCCGCTGGTGTTTCGTGGCCTGATCGATTCGCACTTCGGCCCGTCTTATCTCGATCTCGATTTCAGCCGCAGCGTGTATTGCGAACAATATGGCGGTTGCACGCCCGAGGCCGTGCTGACCTACACCAAAACGCAAGGGCAGGGTTTGCTGCATCAGCCGTTGCAGGACCAAAGCTGCGTGAGTCTGCTGAGCCCCCTGGGTACCGACTGGAAGTGTTTCGACGATACCTACGTCATCCGCAATCACTTGACCACGCCGTTTTTCCTGCGCATGGGTTTGACCGATTCGCTCCTGAGCCGCAACCAGATCGAAGCGCGGCTTGCCTTGCCCGGCCAGCCGCTGTTCACCCTGGAAACCTGGGCGCAGAAAGTGCGTGCCGATCTTCTGGCCTTGGCCAATGTGCAGGGCACTGCGCTCGAACACCAGGGAATCGTGAAAGCGCCGGGTGTGTACGGGCCGGTCTGCAGCAAACACGAAACCCTGCGCAGCAACGAAGACACTTTCGGTGTGAAAGTGCGGGTCAGCGGTACCGACTGGTCGATGTTCCAGGTTTGGGGCAAATGGCTCGAAGGCCTGGCGCCTTCGAGCGTCGTGTCGAGCTCCCCCAGCGATGCGGTCTGCCCGGGGGACGACATCGCCTTCTAGCAGCATCGATATCGGGCAGCAAGCCCGCCACCGCGGGCTTCAGCCCTTCACGCAGACCACCTGCCGCAAGGTGTGGACCACTTCGACCAAACTCGCCTGCGCTGCCATGACCGCATCGATGTCTTTGTAAGCCATGGGAATCTCGTCGATCACTTCGGCGTCTTTGCGACACTCCACGTGCGCCGTGGCGCGAACCTGATCATCCACCGTGAAGCGGCGCTTGGCCGCATTGCGGCTCATGGCGCGGCCGGCGCCATGGCTGCAGGAACAAAAGGCCTCTTCGTTGCCCAAGCCGCGCACGATGAAACTTTTGGCACCCATGGATCCGGGAATGATGCCCAGTTCCCCGCGTCGCGCCGATACCGCGCCCTTGCGCGTGACCAGCACGTCTTGGCCGAAGTGCCGCTCGCGTTGCACGTAATTGTGGTGGCAATTCACCGCTTCGATTGCGGCACCGAAGGGTTTTGCGATCACGCTGCGAGCCGCGGCGAGGACATTGCGCATCATCACTTCGCGGTTGCTGCGGGCATACTCCTGCGCCCAGCCGACCGCCTCGACGTAATCGGCAAAGTGCGCCGAACCTTCCTCGAAATAGGCGAGGTCGCGATCAGGCAGGTTGGCGATGTGCCGGCGCATGTCTTCCTGGGCCAGGGATATGAAGTAGCGGCCGATGGCGTTGCCGACCCCGCGCGAGCCCGAGTGCAGCATGAACCAGACGGCCTCTTCTTCATCGAGACATACCTCGATGAAATGATTGCCCGTGCCCAGCGTGCCCAGGTGAACATGATGGTTGCTGTCTTCGAGCTTGGGGTACTTCGCGGTGAGACGCCGGAAACCCTGGGCCAGCGGCGCCCAGGCCGCGTCGACCAGCGAAGGCGGTTTCTGCCAGGAGCCAGGATCGTGCCGGCCATGCCCCAGGCTGCGCCCGTGCGGCACCGCGTGCTCGATGGCACTGCGCAGCGGACCCAGCTGATCCGGCAAATCGCTGGCGGTGAGTGAGCTGCGCACGGCCATCATGCCGCAGCCGATGTCCACGCCCACTGCGGCGGGAATGATCGCTCCGACCGTCGGAATCACGCTGCCGATGGTCGAGCCTTTGCCCAGATGCACGTCGGGCATCACCGCCAAATGGCGAAAGATAAAAGGCATCTTGGCGGTGTTGATGAGCTGCCGCCGCGCGTCTTCTTCCACCGGCACGCCGCGGGTCCACATCTTGATGGGGCGGGCGCCGGGCACTTCGAGAGTTTGAAAGTCCACAATTCTTTAACTCAGTTTGGTCCGCCAGACCATCGAAGGCGTCCTGGTTTCGAGAGATCGGCGAACGCGGTTTCAGGGCAAATGGTAACCGCCCGCCGGGCAAACGCAAACCCGAGGAGTTTGGCGCCTGGGGCGATGGCGCGAAGACGACAAATAATGTTGCCGAGGAAGCGTCCTCCAGGGAGCGGGCCAGTCGCGTCGGCAAGCCGCGACAGGGCATTGACTTCGACGGGCGAGCCGAGTAGCTTCATTGCCAGAGCGGCGGCAAGGCGCCTCGCGAGGAGGTGTGGAGTCAGTCCCGCCGCCATGGGTGGGCGGGAGCGCCGAGTATCGCTCTGCGTCGCGCCTTGACTCTGGAGGAGATCGCCATGTCCGAGCCCGTGCAAGTCTCCATCGATCGCGAAACTTTCGATCGTCTGCAAGCCCTCATGGTGCCCCCGATCAACGACATCAACGCCGTGATCCGGGAGCTTCTGTACCAGGAAGGCCACGCCAGTCGCGGCGCAATCGCGCTCGAATCGGCGAAGAAGCACTACAGCTACGCCCAGGAGCTGGAGCGCGCAAGCCAGGGGGTGTATGAATGTGGTGGGGGCACCTGACCTGCGTGGCGCGACTGCGACCTGGGGCGTCCATGCCTCACCGCCCGAGTTCAACCATGCGGTTCGGAGTTTCAAGTGATCGCCAGGGACTTTGAAGAGGCACTTCACCGAGCTTTTGTGGCCGCTCGCGAGGCTGGCCATAACCTTGTCGGCGTTGAACATGTGCTCTTGGCCTTGCTTGATCAAGCTCCGGCAGCGGAATATTTGCAGGTTCGCGACATCGACGTTCAGCTTCTTCGTGCTGAGTTGGTCGCGCAGCTCGATACGCTGGATCCCAGCGCGCCACATGAGTTCCCGGAAACGCAGCCGACCAAGTCCTTCCAGTACACGATCCAAAGAGCCATTCTGGAGGTAACCCAAAGTAAGCGCACAGAGGTCAATTCGCTGGACTATTTGAAAATCCTGATTGCTTCGCCTGACGACTGGGCCAATGAGCCGATTCTCAGCCGCATATCTCGCACCCGATGAGTTTCTAGCGCCTGGCTTCGGTGCACTTTTGCTACCGACTGCGCAATAGCCACGAGACCATCTCTCGCGCTCGCGTCGCATCGCGAATCGATTCGCCGGATGGTGGAAGTACATCGTGCGCGAAACGCTCGCGTTTTCGGTTCCGTCATTCGCGGCGACGACGACGAAAACAGCGATCTGGACCTGCTGATCGATCCAAGGCCGGAAACAACGCTCTTCGATATCGCCGCCATTCGCCATGAACTGCTGCAACTGCTCGGCGTGCCGGTTGACGTGCTGACTAAGGGGGCGCTGCCGGAGAAATTTCGCGCCGCTGTTCTTGCCGAGGCTATTCCGGTAGGAATGAAGAAACGCACAGGCTGGCGGACTATCTGACACATATCCTCGAAGCCATCGTTCGAATTCTTTCGTACACAGTCACCCGCTTAGCCCAAGCAG
Organism: uncultured Alcaligenaceae bacterium; assembly: GCA_964517465.1. Classification (GTDB taxonomy): domain Bacteria; phylum Pseudomonadota; class Gammaproteobacteria; order Burkholderiales; family Casimicrobiaceae; genus JACPUX01. The sequence continues at coordinate 4,842 of CAZFEK010000011.1, read as the reverse complement.
GTCACGCTTCTTTCCCCCTCGCGCAGCAACTTGTAAATCGTTGCCAGTGAAACGCTGCGCTGTTCAAGCGCTTGGACCGCTTCCGTCAACGCGCTTTGGCGCTCGGCATTGCCCTGCGCGATGGCGGCGATCACGCGGTGGGCTTCTGCGAGCGTCAGTTCGCGCACATGCACCCGCGCGAAGCAGCGTCCCGGGCGGATGAGGGCGTCGTCCAGATCACCGAGGTTGGGCAAGTTGGTCGAGAAGACGATCTTGCGCGACTGCGCCCGCACCACGCCATCGGCGATGGCCAGGAACCGGTGCAGGTGCTGGTTGCCTTCGGCGCGCGGCGTCAGCAAGTGATCGGCATCTTCCACCACGAAGGCGTCGTGCGTGCCGGTGATGAACTTCACGAAAATCGCCTCGTTTTCCAGGGCCTTCTTGTCGCCGGTGTAGAGCACTTCGGCCTCGCCGCCGGCGCGGCGCGAAATCTCGCTCAGCACGGCGCGAATGAGGCGCGTCTTCCCGGTGCCCGGCGGGCCTTGCAGCACCAGCACGGTTTCCGGCGCGGCAAGATAACGCGCGATGAATGGCACCACACCTTCTTCGAGGGCCGGATAGGCGGCATCGATCAGTGGCTCGTCGGCGATTTCTTCGATGGAAGCGCTTTCGAGGTCGCCGCTGGAACTCATGAAATGCCAATCCACCGAGAACATCGGCTCGGTGATCCGGGCCGCGCCGATTCGCGCCTCGATGGCGGCAAGGGCGTTTTCCGCCCTTTCGATGCTATCGGCCCAGAGGTGAAACAAGGCCGAGCAATACTCGCCCTTGCGCGTGCCGTAAACCGAAACGAAGAGTCCATGGCTTTCGAGCAGCATCAGCTCGCCATGAATGCGATGCGCTTGCCAACCCAGGTTCAAAGCGAGGTCGTCGAAAAGCGCTTGTTGCTCCACCCGCGCCGCGATGCGCAAGTTGCGCAGAATGGGGTAGCTTGGGCGCCTCTGCTCCACCGCTTCGAGGATGCGGCTCTCGAACAAAAACTGCGAAATCTGTCGCGCTTGTCTTTGCAGCACCCGGGCGGGGGTACCGCCGGCTGCGAAAGTGCTTTGAGGTTCGTTGGTGTTCATGATGTCTTCGAGTGTCGATGAGGCGACCACCGGAGAGCCTAGGCCCCCCGGCGGTCGCGATTACACCTGGATTTTCACCAGGTCTTTCAACACACTTTCCAAGCCACCGAAGACCGAAATTTTGTCGATCTTTTCGGTGATCTTTTCCAGCGTTTCCAGCTCCTTCAAACGCAAGGCCACCGGGTTGTCTTCCATCACCTTGGCGGTGTTGAGCAGCGAGCGCGTTGCCGCGGTTTCTTCACGGCGGCGGATCAAGTTCGCTTGCGCGGCTTTTTCTGCTTCCACCACCTTGGCCAAAAGCGTTTTCATTTCGCCCGGCAAGATGATGTCTTTCACGCCCACGCTTTCCACCTCCAAGCCCAATCCGGCCGTACGGCGCTGGATGTGCTCGCGCACCGCTTCGTCGAGCGTGCTCTTGTTTTCGAGCAGCTCGTCGAGGCTCTTGGTGCCCACCGCCGCGCGCAAGCCGAACTGGAGTTCCTTGTAGAGGTAATCCAGCGGACGCGCCTGCTTGGCAAAGGCCACCAGCACGTCGCTCACGCGGTAACCCGCGGTGAGGTTGACGCGCAGGCTCACCTTGTCCTTGGTGAGAATTTCCTGGCCGGCAACTTCCAGCACTTGCAAACGCAAGTCCACCAGCTCGGCACGCAGGTCACGCCCGAACTTCCAGAAGTAGTGCATGCCGGCCTCCAGCACGCGATCGATCTTGCCGTCGACGTAAAGCACCGCCACCTGGTATTGCGGCACGGCCACGGTGTACAGACCTTCGGCACCGGCAAGCTTCACCGCGGCACGTCCCGAGCCCGCCACCAACTTCGGCACCAAAGCGGCGGCCACGCTAAAGTCGGCGCTGATGTCGATCGTCTCGAAGCGCTGCGCGAGGTAACCCTTCCAGTACAAGCGACGGGTGTTCGGCGCCAGCACCTCGGCGAGCACGCCGTTTTCATAACGCAGGCCCACCTCGGTGGCCTTGAGGTCGACCACATGAAACTCCTTGGCCACGATCGCCGGCTCCGCGCTCACCAGGTAATCCACCAGGCGGTGTTCGAACTGCGGCTTGGCGAGCGAAAAGCTCTCCAACGACAAGCGGCGCAGCGGGTCGAATTTCCAGTATTCGCCCGGCGTCAACACGCTCACAAAATCGCCCTTGCGAAGCAGCAAGGCGCGCTCGTCTTTCTTCACCCAAAACTTACGCAACATCTTCTTCTCCTTCACGACACAAAAATGGGCCGGGCTTCCCGCCCGCAAGACGGGCTTCCGCTTGGCGTGAGCGGGAAAGCCGCCGCGCCGCGCGCCGCCTTCGCGGCCCACCCTCAAACGGCAAGGCGGGTTCGCGAACGGCGACGCGAGGCTGAAGCGACCTCGCGCTCACGCGCCGGCGGCGCGCAAGTCAGGCGCGCGGTGCGTCAAACCAAACTGCGCTTGACGCCGAAGCCGGCCCGGGTACTGCCTAGTGAGCCTTTCCAAGGCTTGGTTTCCAGAGGGATTCGAACCCTCGCCAGGTCGATTACAAGTCGACTGCTCTACCGAACTGAGCTATGGAACAACAGCGCTGAATACGGGACTTGAACCCGCAACCTCGGGCTGACACCCGTGCTCTACCCTTGAGCCAATTCAGCCAACATCCGCCAATCTCCTTGCCGCGGCATACGCCGCGCCAACGAAGGCGCAGCGCACCGGAGAGGATTCACGAACCTCACCCGCTGACAACAAGGACCCTGACGAATCCTTAAGTCGCCGCCAAATGGCCGCGACACCAAACAACGTCCTGCCCAACGTAGGAGCGCCGGAAGGCGCGAAGCAAGGCGTTCATACGCAAGGCTAGCGTCTTTCGCCGCTCCTACCGCCCGCCTCACCAATCCGCTTGTCTCAGGGGTTTCTGTAGGAGCGCCGGAAGGCGCGAAAAACTCGACATCGCCCCATCCAGATCAACCCACACACCCCACCCGAAAGCGCGCGCGGCCCAGGCCGATCCGGCAAGTGGCCGCGCGCTTTCGGCGCTGCGCCCGCAAGGACGCAGCCTTAGTTTTCGTCGTTGGAGCCAGAAGGCCGCCAAGCGACTAGTGACCGCGCTTCACGCGCGGCGGCAATCCCGCAAACCCGGTAAACGGCGTCGCGCACGACACCGCAATTGCCGTACTGCGGGCCTCAACGCCGGCGCGCGAAAAGGCGCGGCGAAGAAGCCGTTCCCAAAAACAAGAAGCCCGGTTTCCTCACGGAAGACCGGGCCTTTGCAACCGATGCGGCAAGCGAACTACGAAGTGTTCGCTCCCGCTTTCGGTTCACCCGGAAGCTTCCTGCAAGAGGGCTTCTGCCACCGCCATGCGGCCACGCGCGCAAGCCTGCCCCATGGCAGTCGCGGCAGCGGCTTTTCCGCCGTAAACGAATGGCAAAACGCAAAACTCAAACGACACTCCTCGGTCAGAAAACGATAGCCAAACCCGCAGCCCAAAAACAGCGCGGAACCAGCGGCAGGAAACAAGAGGAAAGAAACAGCGCGATCCGGTCTTGCACATTCCGCCGCCCACCCTGGCGGCCCAAGACCGTTCAGGGGACTACTTCTGGAACCACTCCCGCGACGAGCACTTGCCGCAAAAGGCGCGGCGCTCGGCTTGAACTCCGTGCACGGGTGAGGCAAACGCAGCCGCGCCCAAAGCGGCGCCGCGCAGAGAACCATCAAACCCAAAACGTTGCAGGAGATTCATGAGGTTTTCCAAAAGCAAGGGGCGCATCGTACTCCTGGTCGAAAGAAACGCAAAGAAAATTCTTCAAGTCATGCGACCGGGTGTTGCGCATTTGCAACGCGGATGGGGGCAGTACACAAAATGCAAAAGGTGAGAGGCATGCCCCAGCAGGTACTCCTCACGGCAGGAGCGGCAAACCCAGTTCCTTGAGGACGCCCGTCAATTCCGCGCACGCTGTTGCGAGCATAAGGATTCCACTTATGTGCTTGTTCAAACCGGACGACACAGGAACATTCACCCGCATCCTTTGCGAACTCCGCAGCAAGCCGCGTTAGCCATAATTACCCAAAAAGACAAAAATGGCCAAAAAGGCCAACTCGTCTATAATGGACCTACCTGAATGACGCTTTAGGAGATCCCATGGCCGTGGCATCCAATACCCAAGTGTTTGACTGGCTGGCGCAGCTACCCCGCGCCCCCGCGTCCGATGTCAAGAAACTCGGTTGGCGAGGCTTGATGAAGGCAATACGCAGCACGGGCAAACTGGTGGTCACCAATCACGATGAACCCGAGGCCGTGATCCTGTCGACCGACGAGTACGCCCAACTCATGCGGGCAGCGCAACAGACGGCGGTGCAGACGGAAGGCGCGTTGGCCGCTTTGCGCCAGCGCTTCGATCGGCGCTTGGCCGCATTGCAGTCGCCGGATGCCGGAGACCGGCTGCGTGAGGTCATGCGTTCCGGTGCCCGCTTGAAAGGCAAAGTGAAGGCCGGTGCCCGCCATTGAAGGCGCGTCCCGTCCTCTACGTCCTTGCTGGCGTCAATGGCGCCGGCAAGAGTTCCGTCGGCGGTTATCTGCTCGAACGCGCCGGATTGACCTGGTTCAACCCCGACAGCTTTGCCCGAGAATTGACCGCCGCGACCGGCTGCGACCAGGTGAGCGCCAATGCGCAAGCGTGGACGGAGGGTATGCGGCGCCTCGATGCGGACCTTGCAACGTGTCAGCGACCGGCATATACGAGCCACTTGATGATCGGCATATTCGAGCCAGTG